>NZ_QMED01000030.1 GCF_003286125.1 Algibacillus agarilyticus | reverse complement strand
TCGAGCTTAAACAATACCCGAACCGTTGCCGCCACTGTTAGGACGCTCAACGCCCGCTTGCGCTCGGTAACCTGATTTACGGTAAACCGCGATTGGGTCTATCGCTCCACCTTTGCGTAAACGCGCCATCGCTAAAATAGGCGATACATCTGTCGTAAACGCATGCTTCAATGTATTGCTACACATCAAGGCATCGTTTTCAGTTTGGTAACCTGTTAATTTCTCACGGTCTACTATCAAAGCCGATACGTATGAACGTTGTACGCTCGCCGCTGAATTAACTAAACTTTCTATTGGGTCTGTCACATTGTGTGATTGGTCCAACATGTAGTTCGGGCCAAAACCTTCTTGGTTACGGTATTCTGCATCCACTAATTCATTAAAAATTAAGAACTGTTGATACGGGTGTAAACTACCGCTGTCTAAATCATCATCGCCATATTTAGAGTCATTGAAGTGGAAACCACCTAATTTCTTAAATTGTATTAAACGCGACACTATCATTTCAATGTTCACGTTTGGCGCGTGATGGCCTAAATCAACTAATGATTTAGCTTGTGGACCTAATTCCATCGCCGCTAAGATGTTGCTGCCCCAATCTTGAATAATCGTTGAGTAGAACGCCGGCTCAAACATTTTATGTTCGATATGCAGTTCCCAATCACTCGGTAAACCCGCATAGATTTTTTTCATGCTTTCTAAGTAACGCTCAAACGCGCCTTGGAAATGCTGTTGTCCCGGATGATTTGAACCATCGCCAACCCAAACCGTTAACGTTTTTGAATCCAATGCTTTACCGTATTCAATACAATCTAAGTTGTGTTGTATCGCTAAATCACGTGAAGCTTGGCTGGTGTTACTTAAACTACCGTATTTAAAGCTATGCTCTTGACCCGGTTGGTCTTGGAATGTATTCGAGTTAATCGAATCCCATTTTAGGTTTAAGTTATCTGACGTTTGCTTAAGTTCGCTAAAGTCATCCACTTTATCCCACGGAAAATGCGGTGATACGCGCTCGGTACATTGCGATAAATCATTAATAACCGCGCTGTCTTCTAGTTTTTCCCAAATATTGCGTGGCTCGCCTTCACCTGGAAAACGGGCAAAACGTGTGCCGCCGGTGCCAGTGCCCCATGACGGTACCGCAATTTGAAACGTTTCCGCTTTGGCCGTGATGTCGTCAATATTGATGTTTTCACGCGCTAATTTTGCACCTAAAGCCGCGTAATCTTCTTTTAAGAAGCCTTCTAATTTTGCATTTTCTTCTGCAATTAGGCCTTTATCTATACGTTGAGTCATTTTTATGTTTCCTAATATCGGTTGTCTTGTTTACCCAAGTCAGGCTCTGCTCGCTTTTTAGCGTGCCGTGAACATCACTCGGGTAAAAACGGCTTAGCGTAAAAACGCTTCGTGTAAACCACCGTCTACACTAATGATTTGGCCTGTCGTTTTGCTTAACTGACCTGAAACCATTAAGTAAGCCGCTTCCGCTTGGTCGGCCGGGGTTATCGGTTGTTTGGTTAATGTACGTTGAGCATAGAACATCGCTAACTTATCGCGTAATTCATCATCTGAATCATCCGCAGTAAATTCAACGTTGTACTTAGTTAATGACGCTATCACACGGTCACGTGGGAACATGGTGCTGCCTTTAACAACGGTCGCGGGTGCTAAACCATTCACGTTCACTAACGGTGACAATTCAACCGCTAATTCACGCACTAAGTGGTTAGCGGCCGCTTTACTGGTGTCATAAGCCAATGAACCTTTCTTAGAAACCGCCGCATTAACACTCGTTGTTAACACTAACGCACCCGGTAAGTTTTGCGCTTGCCATATCTTGTTAGCTTCGGTGCCAACGATATAACCGCCTTTAACATTAACCGCAAAGCTCACATCAAATTGCTGGTCGTCACTCATACCCGATTGACCCGGCGCAAGGAAAACACCCGCCGTGACAATCACTTTATCAATACCACCATAAGCTAAGGTCACTTGCTCAAACATTTTTTGCACGCTATCACGCTCGGTAATATTTACCGCTTGCGCAATCGCTGGACCACAACCCGAAATACCCGTACCGGCAACACCGATACCTTGACCATAAATGGCCGTTAATTCATCTGCCGTTGCTTGTGCCGCTTCAAAACGTAAATCAGCACAAACCACATGTGCGCCTTCTTTGGCAACACGGAATGCGGTTTCTTTACCGATACCATCACCTGCACCGACAACCACAACCACGTCACGCGCTAATGGCGCTTCTTTTGGCATACGCTGTAATTTAGCTTCTTCAAGCGCCCAATATTCAATATCAAACGCTTCTTGCTGTGGTAACGCCGTGTATTCGCTAATCGCTTCTGCACCACGCATCACTTCTATCGCACAGTTATAAAATTCAGTGGTTACACGTGATTCTGATTTGTTTTTACCCCAACCAATAATACCCACACCTGGGATTAAGATAACCGTTGGGCTTGGGTCACGCATAGCCGGTGAATCATCACGCTTACAGTTGTTGTAATATTCAGCATATTCAACACGATATTGCTCGATACCCGCATTAAGCTTTTCAACTAAGGTGTCAAAGCTGTCGTTTTTCGGGTCGAAATCAATGTAAAGCGGTTGGATTTTAGTGCGTAAGAAATGGTCAGGACATGACGTGCCTAACTTCGCTAAACGCGGTGCATCAACGCTGTTAACAAAACGTAATGCATTTTCATCTGATTGCACCGTACCAATAAATTTAACTTTATTTGATAAAATACCACGGGCTACCGGTAAAAATTTAGCTAATAATTCAGTACGCGCGTCTTCTGGTAAACTTTCAACTTTTGCACCACCAAAGGTCATATCGCCTTTGTCGTGCTCTTCAATATAGCGAGCTGCCGTTTCAATCACCCATAACGAGGTTTCGTAACAACTTTTACTTTCTGATTCCCAGTTGGTATGGCCGTGCTGACCTAATAAAATACCAATACTGTCTGGCTTCGCTGCATAGGCGTCTTCACACACCTTAGCCGCTTCCCAACCCGGACGCATCCACGGTACGTAAGCCATCTTGCCGCCCCAAACCACTTCGGTTAAGGCTTCTTGGTCTTTACATGACGCGATTGCAATAACCGCATTAGGGTGTAAATGGTCAACGTGCTTTTCAGCAATCATTGAATGTAATGGGGTATCAATTGACGAAGCACGTGGGTTTAAGCAAAAGTTACAGTGCTTATACATGCCAATCATCGCATCTTCGCCTGCTTGCTTATAACCTTTGTCATCACGCGCTTGGTAAGTCGCATCTAAGGCGTTTAATTTACCTTGATATAATGATGAGAAATTCTCGACTTTTGATGTGCGTAAATCACCGCCAGAGCCTTTTACCCATAATACTTCAACGTCTTCACCCGTTAATGGGTCCTTCTCGATAAGCTTGGCTGACGTGTTACCGCCGCCCGTATTCGTAATGCGTTGGTCTGCACCTAAAACATTAGAACGATAAACTAAACTTTCGATTGGCGATAACGTATCCGCAACAGCATCATCCCAGTTGTAATCAACATGGCGAAATTCATTTTTTTTGATCGGCATTTGCTTTTATGCTCCGTACTTAATCTATTTAAGGGGGTATATAAACTTCAATAAGTTAATAGTACATGCAAACACTAATTTTTCAAGCATTATTAATCATATTAAGTCAAATCATTATAAATAATAAACATAAAGGATTTATTTATGACTCATTTTTGTAACATTTAAAGTGTACAGATAAGTAAGTTAACTGAGTGCTAGTCAGTGTTTTTTCAATTATATCGCGTTGTTTTATACATGATTATTTTTCTATCTAACTGAAAAACAACAAATATCTTTGAATGTAAGATCTAACTTTGATTTGTGTTTAAAATAGGCTTTTATGTTTATCAATGCAAAAGGAGAGGAATTGGATAAATCATATTGATGTTCTAACTGACTCATATTTTTTATACTGACAGTATTATATTGCAGTAACAATCAACAAGGTACATAATAAATCAATAATATTTATTTACTGGCTCAGCTTTTTGGCTGGTGCAACTTGTATATTGAGGATAACCCCATGGAAAAAATAGCCTTCGTAATGACCTTATTACCTGGTCATGAAGTTGAATATAAAAAGCGTCATGATGAAATTTGGCCAGAACTTGTAACCGCATTAAAACAAGCAGGCGTGTCTGATTATTCTATTTTTTTTGAAAGCAGTTCAAATAAACTTTTTGCCGTGTTAAAACGCACAACTGATCATGGTATGGACACCTTGCCATTAGACCCAATAGTGAAGAAGTGGTGGGCGTTTATGGGCGATATTATGGAAACTAATGCTGATAATTCACCCGTAGTAACAGATCTAGCTAATGTTTTTCATTTAGATTAAACACATAGAATGATCGACTAAAAGTTTGATCAGGCAAATAAATAGTCACTATATACTCAAGTGACTTCAAGATGCTGAATTCGCACGGAGAAGTAACTTGGGTATATTACAGCCACTATTCTTGATCGCTTTTATTTTTGATCGCTTTCTCTTTCAAAAATGTTGCACTTTCAATTAAAGTCGGCGTATTGATTATTTTGTTTGTTTTTACACAAACGTTTTGAACGCAAGCCTTTAACATCAACACTTTTCTTAACCCTTTAGCTTTAATATAGGCTTTGCTGACATGGGTGTAAGTACTTCGGTTTCGTCTGGCACTAGAAACTGGTCCCTAAAACCTGAGCGAGAAGACTATAAGTCACAATCAAGTCATACTATAACCCCTTAATGATATACACCAAGAACCCGACAAAACCATAGTTACTGACCCAGTTTATTTCTCTTCGTTATTGAACAATATTCATCATAAAAAGGTAAAATGAAATTGCATATCAGGATTACTAATTTTCAGAATATTTAACAAAAAAGTGACACATGACCACATATGACGTATTTTAACCACCTATGGTCATATATGTATTTATCACACATTAATATTAGGTTAGTTATGCAACAAAAATTAGTTATTGCCAATTGGAAGATGAACGGTGACATCACCGCTAATTATAATTTATTGACTAAATTGATGGGTTCAACACAGATTTCTAACAATACTGATATTGTTATTTGTCCACCTTCTGTCTATTTATCTCAAGTGCAAGATATTATTGAAACCAGTCAAATTAAGCTGGGCGCTCAAAATGTATGTTCAGCAATATCAGGTGCCTATACAGGTGAAATATCCATTGATATGCTCGCTGAGTTTGATTGTCAGTATGTATTGGTTGGTCATTCTGAACGCCGAAGCATTTACAATGAAAACGATAAAGAGATCGCGAAAAAAATCATACAAATCGTTAATGCTAAACAAACACCAGTATTTTGTATTGGTGAAACATTAACACAAAGAGCAGACAACGAAACTGAAGCCGTCATACTTAGCCAAATCAAATACATTATTGATATTGTTGGCTTAGAATATTTTAAATCGGTAGTTATCGCTTACGAACCTATCTGGGCTATCGGTACCGGACAAACAGCAACCGCAGCACAAGCACAAGAAATTCATTTAATTATTCGTAATTATTTAAACGGTTTAGATGCCGCTGCGTTTAGTGGTCTTAAAATTTTGTACGGTGGCAGTGTGAATGCAAGCAATGCAGACGAGCTAATTGCTCAACCAGACATTGATGGTTTTTTGGTGGGTAGTGCCTCACTTAAAGCCGAATCATTTGAGCAAATATGTTTAGCTGGCCAGGCTAAAACTGAAAGTATTCAACCAGAATTAACGCCCGTTTGATCTTGTCCTAAATAAATAATACATACGCAAGTAACATTTAAAAATCCGTGTTGGTACTGAAAATACTAACACGGATTTTTTGATTTAAATTCTATAAATTTGTCTGTAAATTCATGTCCTTCAAAATGCGATAGTTCACCTACTTTCAATCTTTGTAAGTAGCCGTGAGCTTGTGCACCTCACCCTGTTGTTAAGATCAATTTATACCAATCCGTAATAATAAGTGCCCACTCAGCGAGCGTTTAAATGCGCATAATCAAGGCGTTTGAATGAAAGAATAGTGGTGCTCTTTTGAGGTCGAGCAACACAGAGTAAGCGCATTTAAAACTCGCCTGAAAGGAATGCCCCAGCGGCTTTTGACCTGCGTTATCGGTATTTGAAAGGGAACAACCATTCCTGTACACCGACGCCTTGTTCAAAAACCGCTGGATGCATTCTGAGATATCACTTATTTATATGAATTGGTATTATTGAAAATCGACAAGGTTATAAAAGAACGGAATCTGTTAAAAATGGCTTAAATGAATGACGAGCAACGCTGAGTGAGAGCTTTAAGGTTTTTCCCGAAAGGCTATATCCATTTATTCTCGAGCTTCGATCACTCTAGCTGCTGTCAGTCGCTCTAATGGCGTTACTTCTTCTGCCTTGCCATAAACTCAAATGGCCTTCAGCTTAGTTATACTTGAAAGGTGAACAGGCGCTAATATAAGCGCAATCAAGCTTGATTACATTCGGCTCGATTTAAATCTTTTTTCATTCACCTTGCAGTTTAAGTATAGGTTTTAAGCTTTAATAATAAACAGCATACCGTAGCAAAATGATTTATATTGGTTTATTGCAGGGTAATCTGACTATATCTATTTGGTTTTACTATATTTGAAATACCATAAAAACCTTTATATACAACAACTTAAACTTAACATAAAAATCAAATACGAATGAAAATAATCTTAATTGTATATATATGATTAAATCGATAGAATATGACTATAAAATTATATTTAGTAATGCCCGCTCACTAAGGAAATATTGAATTATGTTAGAAAAACACCGTCAGCAATTGATAATAGATATACTTGACCAAATACGGTATGCCAGCGTGCCTTATTTAACTGAAAAGTTAAATTCGTCTGAAGCCACCATTCGTCGTGACATACGAAAAATGGCAACACGTGGTGAAATAATAAAGATACGCGGCGGAGCAGAAGCCATTGATGGCGGCGTTAAGAAAAAACACATAGCCAGTTCGGTCTTTTTTGCGGATAAAGAAAAGGGAGCAGATGTAAAACGTTTAATTGCACAACGTGCTGTTGAATTATGTTCAGATGGCTCTTTTATTGCTATTAATGGCGGTAGCTCAACGTTTATGATGGGTGAGTTTTTAGCCGACAAGCAACTCAATATTTTAACTAACTCGTTTGTTTTAGCCGGTCAAATTACAGAGACGACTAACAATCAAGTCTCTTTAGCTGGTGGTGAAATCTATCGTGAGCAAGGCATTATTTTAAGTTCATACGACAACGATGGTATTGAAAACTATCACAGCGAATATATGTTTATGGGCACACCGGGTATCTGTGATTTTGGTGTTATGGAAAATGACCCGTTGTTGATTCGTTCTGAACAGAAACTAAAAAAACAATCTGAAAAATTAGTGGTACTCGCTGATAGCACCAAGATTGGCAAACGTAGTAATTTTATATTCTGCCCTTTGAATGAGGTTGATATATTAATAACCGATTCAAATGCCGACAGAGAAGTACTGCGATCGTTTGAAAGCAAAGGTGTGCAAGTGATTATTGTTGAAGCACCGACTAAAGCAGAATAATTTTACTTGATTTTATTTAGTCAATCGTTGTAAAAAATTAAAGTAAACCTAAGTGGGTTGAGCAAGTATAAAAGAATGCGAGATGTGATTAATACCATCTCGCATTTTTGTACTATCAAATAAAAAACAATTTACATCCGCCCTTTCGCGCCAGCTTCTTCCGTTTTTTGTAAAAAATATTGGTTGCCGTTGTAATACGTTTTTTTAGACCAAGGCGCATTATTTTTAGGCACATGGGCTTTTAACTTCTGTTTAATATCGTTATATGCCGGATCTGCCGCTAAATTACGCCATTCATCTCGATCAAACTTATGGTCATATAACTCTTCAGAACCATCTTCATAGTGTATGTAGCGATAACGATCGGTTTTAATCGCATGGTTATCAGCACCATAAGTTGTCACAGCCACTTTGTCCCACTCAGCATTAGGATCATTTAGTAATGGGGTTAGATCATTACCTTCAACATTTGGATTAGCCGGTAAACCGCACATTTTTAGTAATGTTGGGTATAAATCTAACAGCGTCACGGGCCTATTACTCACCTGCTGACCTTTTGACTTGGGTGGCTTGATAATTAGTGGGGTACGGGTTGCGCGTTCCCACAACGACATTTTTGCAAATTTTTCTTTTTCGCCAATTGAATAGCCATGGTCGCCCCACAACACAACGGCCGTATTATCTGCATATTGGCTATTTTCTAGTGCATCCATGACTTTACCAATGCACGAATCAACAAAGGATACACTCGCTAAATACCCTTGCACAATTTTACGATATTCACCATTTTTGATTGCCCATTCGGTGGTAGGCATCATCGGGTGATCAGCAACTTGCTTAGCCATATCTGGCACATCATCTAGATCATTTCGTAAATAAGGCGGTAAAACGATGTCTTCAGTTGGGTGCATATCAAACCACTTTTGTGGTACATGCCACGGAGCATGAGGTCGAATAAAACCACACACCGTAAAGAAAGGTTTGTCATGATCACGCGAAAGCTGGTCTACTACCCACTCTGCTGAATCATAATCTGGCATTTGCTCATCTTTTTCAGGAAAAGCCCCCCAATCCGTATTGGTACGAGGATCATCCCAAACCATATTTTTTTCTGGGTAAGGACCAAAACCTTTAACACGCCCGCCGTATTCATCGAAGCTACCATCAACCACACGTTGATGAAATACTTTGCCAACCGCCGATGTGTAATAACCGTGCTCTCTAAAATATTCACTTAAAAAGGTCACATGTTTTGTTTTTTCGTGTGCCTCTCTAATATCTTTATCTTTTATATGGCCGTAAATCCCGGTGGTAGTAGGGGCTAACCCTGTCATAATACTGGCACGTGAAGGGCCACATAAAGGAGCAGAAGCATGGGCATTCATAAATAGCGTGCCATTACTCGCTAAACGGTCAATATTAGGCGTTTTAGCATTAGGGTGCCCTTTCATCGCCCCTACCCAATCATTTAAATCATCAACAATAAGCATGAGTACATTTGGGTATTCTTGCTTTAAAGCATCGAGCCAAGCAAATTGCGAGCAACCACTTAAAGCCGCAACACCCGCTGAACCTAAAAGAAAATTACGTCTTGAAATCATTTATTCATTAACCTTATTTGTCATTCAATCTCGGCAACACACACCGAACAAGCATAAACAATCAATACAAATCACTATATATCAATATTAACATATTTTAAACAAATTATTACTCATCAAGGACATCGACAAAGCAATTTATATAAGGCCATAAAAAATCAAATGCACAGTTGTTATTACGTTAAGTGTAGGTTGAAAACTGTAAAACTGAATTGAACTGAATAGCGGTCAAAGTTGATTTTATAACCTAACCTGAAATCAAGTTAAACATAACCGCTTTAGTAATAGATAAACGTGGGTCAGTCATTGTTGCTATTACTAATTGTTGTATTAATACTGTTATCATTTTGACCGATATTGAACTAAAATGATAACACATTAGCTTTATGTTCTTTAAATACAGTCAGAGGTTTCAAATGTATAAACCAATTAACAAGCCATGCCGGACAAAACAAAAAACTAATTGGCTCCGCAAACACATGATATTGTTATCTATTATTATACTAGCCCCCTTCACTCTTCAGGCTTCAGAAATTGAGCGCCCTTCTATTTGGGTTAAAAATACTGAACGTCAGCAAATACTAGACAAAATAAAAACAGAACCTTGGGCTCAATCATTATTTAATGAAATGAAAAACAGAGTCGATTCTTTAGCCGTGGATGATCAACAAACACGTCGGACTCACCTTGAATCGTTGCCCTTAATTTGGTTTAAAGATAAAACACGACCCCCGACACTCCCTAAATTTAGAGTTAAAGGTGGCGGCACCAATGCACAAAGAATAGAGGTTGTTAAAGCATTACAAGATGGCGTAGATTGTGGTGTGTTATATTACTTAACACAAGAAAATCGCTACGCAGCCTGTGGCGCAGATAGACTTTATACCGTTATTAATGCATTAAAAAGCATGGAAGTTCAACGCAAAGGGCCGATGAATTCGAGCTGGATGTTTCCGACCGATCACCTTTACGAAGCACGTGTAATAGGCGCTCAACTTCCTGTCATTTATGATTTCGTTTATAACTACCTTAAATCAGGTGGCCAAGTTTACGATCTTGCCTCAGCTAAACTGACTCAATTTAATTTTGACGATGCACAAACTACGTTTAAAACGTATATTTGGTTAGCACTGAATAAAGGCTTATTAGATTCAAACTGGCCGGTACTTGAATCATCAAGTTTAGTACATAATATTTTGGCGCTCGACAGCGCTGCTGATATCACAAAAAATCTGCCTTTCTACACGCATGTAAATACTAAACATCAAGCCTCTTTAAAGAAAATAGCCGAGAGCTTTGAAAATGAAGGCGATATTTGGCCTGAATCGATGGGGTATTCTCGCCATGTGGCTTCATTCTCTATTTATTTAATGACCTTGTTAGACAGATACGACTCAAGCTTAAAACTGGGCAGTAAACACCCAAATATTCCTGCTGCCTTTATGTCTTATTACAATTTAAAATACCCTAATGAAGAATACCCATTTATTGGCGATGGTCACAGAGAATATGAAATAGAATATTCAGCATTAGAAATGTCATTTTTGTTGGCCCAGTTAAATAATAACCAAGAACAAATTTCGCAATTTGGCAATTACTTATCATCTAGTTTGAAAAAAGGCGTTTACGATCGAGGTCATTTACATAAACGCTCTTATAAAGCGGCACCTTATTACACACCCACTCAATTGCTTTGGTTTAGTAACAAAATAAATAGCAATGCAGATGTTGATGTAGCGCCCCCTCGCCCACGCACTAAACGATTAGAATTTGCCGGTATGAATATACAACGCAATATTAGCTCGGTAGATCCAGTTAAAAATAGTTTAATGGCCTTTGTTGCTGGTGGCTCTTATATTCATGGTCATGCATCGGGTATGGACATGGAGTTATATGGACAAGGCTACGTATTAGGTGTTGATGGCGGTAAAAGTAAATACCGCACAGACCTACACGAAAATTATCATCGTATATTTGCAGCCCATAACACCGTCATTAGTAATGGCGCTTCGGCTTCAAAAGGCGGTTGGATAAACCTAGGTATCAATAAAGTTGAAGCGATTGCGTTAGAACCTAATTATGGCGAGCCCGGTGTTTCACCTAACCATTCATTTACCACCTCTGCTTTTTATGATGAATTTAATCTTGTCGCACCGGCAAAACATCAAAGAACGATGGCGTTAATAAAGGTGAGTGATACACAAGGTTACTACCTTGATATTTTCAGAGCAAAAAGTGATTACGCTGCGCAATATCATGATTACCTTTATCATAATATTGGCGAAAAATTGGTGATTAGTTCAAACAATCAAGCCGTAAAAATGAAAAGTGATCCAGAACGCTATAAAGCATCAGCAGAATTACCTTGGACATTACAACGAAAATACCGTCATCCCGGTTGGCATTTTTTTGAAAATGTTAAAACTCATGCCAAATCTGACCAACCGTTTGAAGCGACTTTTACTGCCGCTAAGTTAACGGATCAACCCATAAGCATGCGCGCGATTATGCCTGCAGGTTTGGCAATAGAAGTAACGCAAGCAACCGCCCCAAAAGCTTACGGTGCAGCAAAACCGTATAATAAAAAACCTATCCCGACCTTAGCGCTGCGTAAACAAGGTGATGCATGGAGAAACCCTTTTGCAGTGGTGTATGAATCGACAACGGGCAACGAAGGTTATGTTATTGAATCAACTGAACGATTAATGGCTGGTGACCAATTTAAAGGAGTAAAAGTGACGTTAAACCTTAAAGGTCATAAAATCACTCAGTATGTTCTGACACAAGAAAATATCAATGATGTATATGAAGATAAAACGCGTGGCATCTACTTTAAAGGTCATTTTGCGGTGATCACCGTTAATGCTGCGGGTAAAGCCAGTGAACTTTATATAGGTAACGGAGATTCGTTAACCTACAAACACGAAAAGCTAAGCGCGCCAAGCAAAACTAAAAGTGCGTATCGTGTTTTTTAATCAATTAAAGTCTGCTTAATTTAAGTGAGTTAATAAAAATCCGATGACGAATATCATCGGATTTTTTTATGCTAAATTAGTTAGTCGACCACGCATTTAGGTTTACAGATCCGCCACCACCAATAAGCTCAATGCCAAATATTTGATAATGCCAGTTACCAATATACGGATAAGCTTCGTGCTTGTATTCTTGTGGGTTTTTCCACATTTGAAAATGTTGGCCTACATTAATTTCGCCACTATCACGTTGATTATTGTAATCTCTCACCGCCCAGTATTGTTTAAACGTTGTGCCGCCTGCGCCATAAGCATGAGGCTTGTTAGTTCGGGTTGATACATAATAATCATAGCGGGCGTTATCGACATTTTTAGAGCCTAACCATCGAGCACCATTATCACGACCATCATCATTTTGATGCTCAGGGTACCAGCCGTTATATTTATCCATGATGTAGTACTCTGCCATACCATCATAATTTGTGTTATTACTTTTGGTCCAGCCGTACAAAGCAAATACCGACTTTTGCCCATTATCATCTGGGTTATAATTATTAATACTGAAATTCACTTTGCGCCATTGGTGACCGGTTTGCCAACCACGTCCCGATACTACATTTTGTGAACTACCCGTCATATGGATATAACTAGCCGTATAACTGGTGGTGTATAAGTAGGTATTTGGGTCATTGTTTAGCTCATAATGGCTAGTAAAATACCCTTGCTCTGTATTTGGGTATCGCGCTTCAGAGTTTTGAAACGTTTCACCCGCATGAGCCATATTTAATGACATACACACCGTAGCAGCTAAAGCCAATGATGCGGCACACTTATAACTAACCTGTTGAATTGTTGTTTTATTTTTTATCATGCTTTTTCCAAATGTAGATTTTATTATTAGAAAACGGTGTTAATGCAAGCCGTGTATGCTGAGAATATATACATACATATAACTAACTACTCCCAAATCACTGGGTATAAAGGTTGCTCATTATTATTAATGTTGTATGAATAAACCTTCGACAAACTTTTAGATTAGTCTGCCGGTTAGCTGACTAAATATAAGCCATCTTGCCACCCATTTTTGTAACCTTGGCTATCAATAGCTTTATCTAATAAACGATAATTAAACTGTTAACCTTGCTCACACTTCTAGTTGTACATTTGACCATTACAAGTGTCAAGTTGGCTAATTTTCCTGATTTTAAGATGCATTGAATATTTTAAGGCAAGTAGCCAAGCCTAAAGAGCAAGCAGAATTGATCGTGTTAAACGGTCATTTGATTTAAACATGTCGAGCGACATTAATAAGAATTGATAGCGATAAAAATGACAAAATTCAGGCTCAGCCCTTTGTTAATGATATGTTAAGTTAACAACCCCCTCATTTTAAACCATGTGATTTTTTCATATATCGTGTTAATCACTAACCTCTCTTTAAATGAAAAAAGCGTGGAAATTTCAGATATTAGCCGCATATGAATCAACAGAATAGGATTTAAAAACAACAATAAGTCATAATGACAATAATAATTATCGTAACAAATAAAAAATGAATAGGTAATTAAACGAACACAGAAGTCCCTATTGTTTGATGATTCTAGGGCGCAATCTAAGTATGTTGAAAAGTCAGTACTCTGGGCAATCTCGATATGCCCCTGTGGATTAATATCGCGTTTTAAGCACTTTTAAATTTAACAACGCTTGAATTCGGTTATCAATGAGTTGATTTGTATCATCAGCTATCCAAGATAATTGCGTTTGTAGCCGTTCAATTTGCTCGGCCGATAGCTCAACTTGATAATCATTCAGTTGCTGATGCAAAATATTCAAACCTTGGCCACTGCTGGCCGATTCGGCTGAATTAACCAAATCGATTACATATTCAAACACTTGCTCATCATTAGGCGCAGCTTGCATCATGGCTTTAATCGCCAAACCTTTAACCTGTACATCATGACTTAATTCTGCAAAACCTTTTAAAGTATCTACATTTTGTATGATAATTTCTTGATCATTATCTGCATTGATATGAGCCAACATATACTTGAGCAATTCTGGTTGAGTTTCGGTTTGTAATATATGCTGCGTTAGTGTCTGCTGCTCAGATTTATTATCTAAGCTCATGATCAATGAAATGGCCTCTTTTTTATCGATAACTCGATTAGACGCTAATAAAGAATGGCTCGCTTGTAAGCGTAATGCCGGGTTTAACGCTTGAATAGTGCGGCGTAAAAAAGCGCGTTGCTCTGATTGTGGCATCAATTGAATGGCCGTAATGATGTTATTATACAACTCTGTATTTTGATTGATCTCTTTTGCTGCTTGGTAAGATGAAAGTTCAGACAATGCAAACGAAGCTTCAATCGATAGATTAGGATTTAAGGCTTGTTGCCAATCGATTGTTTGTTGACCGATTTGGTTTTCGTCTTCTGAAGTTGATGATGTTAATTCATTGTTTGTGTTTTCATCTAACAGTCGCTCATTCGCAATTGTGTTTTCAGGTGTACTCTCTATATTAATAGCGTTATATAACGGTTCAGTTGATTGAATATTAACCGAGTCAGGAATCAAAAAAACATATAGTAATAACAAAAAGCAAAGGCCCGATACACCGCCCAACAGAAATGAAAACCGATCAAAATTATCTAACATTAACAATGCCTAATATAAAACGTAATCACAATCCTAGGGCGTGTTTATACTCCATAGTTTATAGCCCACGTTAGGTTGAAATACTTTTTGCATTTTAAAATAACGCGGACTAGATCGACCTTTGAAATCGCCGTTTGAATTAATGTTTTAGCTCATCTTTAGCCAAAACAGGTGATACCGTATTTACAAACGTTTTACCCATTTATCTAACTTAGAAAATGTATTGTTCGTGATGGTATCACCCGTGGTTTCACGGCCGTCTTCTTCTCGAGTCACTATCCCCCAAGTTGTAGTTTCAGATTCTCGGCTTGCCACCCCAGTAATGCCTTTAATGGTATTACCCGAGACAAGGTTAGTGCCTTGTACCCCGTTTAACGCGATACCTTCATATTGTTGACCATAAATATTAGTGGCTCGAGTTGAACCGCCAACTACAGCCCCCAATCCGCTGATGTGATTACCGGTTATCGTTACGTTATTAGCTCGCTCTACACTAATAGGTCGAACCGCATTAGTGATTGTATTATTCAATATTTTTACATTTGTTGCAGTCCAACCGTCGTAGACTCTTTTAATGCTCAAACCGACAATCACATCATCCATCGTATTATTATTCATTTTAATATTGTCGGCGCCGCGCTTGCTAGTGAAGGCATCATAAGCGCGCTCTACATGGTTATTGCTTATTGTAAAGTGATCACCGTATTGGCCTCTGTCACCGCCTGCAGATAAATAAACCGCAGCATCTCTAACGCCATAAAACTTGTTGTTACGGATGGTCGCTTTTAAGGTGCCTGTCATTAAGATACCACTATCACCACCCGCTAAATAATAAGGGTCATTACTGTTTTTTGTACCGGTAAAGGTAATATTCTCAATTAATAGAACGTTCACTTTATTTGTATTATTACTGTTATTTGCGCCACGAATAGACAATGCATCAGCAGTAGAGGCTGTACCTTCGCGACCCGCTGGCGTTTTAGACGTGATAGGCACAACTTTAGAAACTTTTGCATTGGCCATATTAAAGTCGCCACCTTTCCAAGTGAAGTTAGCTAGCGTATTTGCACTATTACATTCGTTGGATTTAGTTGTATGCGCGTCAAAGCTAAACATGTCACCGTCTAAATTTGAAGTCGCAATAAACTTAGCGCCAGTCGCATCAACCACTAAATCTTTTTTTAAGTACACTTTAGTATCTGAGCTGATGTAGTAAGTACCGGTAAGACGAAGCGCCTTACCGGTGTTAGTCGCTTGTTGCAAGGCATTTTGTAACTGACTGGTATTGCCGTTTGGATTGACAGGGTTGCTTGAACAATCTGCAGCGTGTGAAACGCCAGACATCGTAATTAAACTTAAAGTGGCACATGTACCTAATAATTTAGTGAATGTTTTTATCATCTTTTATTATTCTCATTAATTAATTGTTAGCACGGGTGTCCTCCATAAACGACTCAGGTAATCCATTCTTTCAAATTTAGCGGCGACGGTTTGTTATAGTCTTCTCGCTCAGGTTTTATGGTTCATTGTCAGCGCTTACTCGCTCCAATCACATAATAGAGCATATGCTCATGGGGTCTCGAAGCTTGACGGCTTCCCCTAAAACCCGATCGCTTTGACTATATTCCTGACCGCTAATTTATGTGACCAATATCGGTCATATAAAACCACAATGCAACCATTTTTATTAACAATATAGTCACATATGAGATACATCATTGTTACTATTGAGTTTTTTTTATTAGGTTATGTAATATAACGGCGTGTTAAAATAAGTTTTTGCGATAAAATCTAAGTCACAATGCGTGTTTAATGCATCATTTTTGACAACGAGTTTTAAATTTATGAAGCAAAATATTTAGTTGAAGTATTAATTAAAGCTGCTTATTTGGGTATAAGCGGGTTATACGGCGTCATATGATAGCCATAAAACTTCTCATTGGTATCAATAGTGCTACCTATTTTTAATAAACATTAACCAGATAAAATGACTTCACACACAACAATGACCACATAAGATTTAATAAGACTAAAAATGATTGACTATTTTAATTAAACAAATATACTCACATTATTCACTTTTATTTAACTTATTCATTCATTTTAGTGGATTAAATAAAGTTGATTAACAAAAATAAGTCATGCTAACAGTATCAATTTAGGACTAAATCAATGCGTAACCTCAAATTAAACACCGTTAAAACGTTACTCAAACGTTTTAAAACTTTACCCATCGCCGCATGTTCAACAATTATGATTTTAACATCTGCTTGTACAAGCCAGCCGATCACAACGACTAAAGTTGAAACTGCAATAACAGAAAACAGCGCCGAAACGCCACCAAATATCTTGCTTATTTTGTCAGATGATCATGCTTGGAATGATTACAGCTTCATGGGCCATCAAGTTGTACAAACACCTTCATTAGATAAATTAGCCAATGAAGGTGTTACTTTTAAACGTGGTTATGTGCCTACCTCATTGTGTCGCCCTTCACTTGCGACAATCGCAACCGGTTATTACGCATCTGAACACGGTATCACAGGTAACGATCCGTCACGCAAATTACCCGGTGGTAAAGGTGGCAAGCTATATGAGCAACAACGTGCAGAGATCATTGCAAAAATTGACAATGTACAAACATTACCCATGTTATTAAAAGATAAAGGTTATGTATCGTTACAAACCGGTAAATGGTGGGAAGGTAACTTTGAGCGTGGCGGTTTTGATGAAGGCATGACACGCGGTTTTCCTCAACCGGGTGGACGTCATGGTGATGATGGTTTAAAAATAGGTCGTGAAGGCTTAAGCACTGTTACCGATTTTATTGATAAAACCAGCGCCGCTAATAAACCTTTTTTAGTTTGGTATGCACCTTACATGCCTCATGCTCCGCATAATCCGCCACCGCGTCTGTTAAAAAAATATGAAAACCGAGGCTTACCTATTTCTATTGCAAAATATTACGCCATGATTGAATGGTTTGATGAAACCAACGGTGAGTTATTCGACCATCTTGAAAAACGGGGTTTAAAAGAGAATACCCTTATTGTTTATGTTTCTGATAATGGTTGGGTATCTAATCCAACACAAACCGGACGTTTTTTACCTCGCTCAAAACAAAGCCCTGGCGAAAGTGGTGTAAGAACACCTATTATGTTCTCTTTACCCAGCCAATTAAAAGCCAAAATGCGTTCTGAAGTTGTCAGTAGTATTGATATTGTGCCAACTATTTTAGGGGCAGCCGGTGTAGAAATACCTGTCGATTTACCGGGTAAAAATTTATTTGACGATATGAAAAACGATTCACCTATTGCTCGCGATGCTATATTTGGTGAAGGCTTTGCTCATGATATGGATGATTTAAATAACCCTGAATCAACTTTATTATACCGCTGGGTGATCGAAGGCCAATGGAAATTAATTTTAAGTTACGATGGTAAAAATGTAAGTTATCAAAAGTACCATAAAGATGTATTAAGCGGTCCTAGGTTATACAACCTATTAGAAGATGAGCATGAAAAAAATAACCTAGCGGCAAGCAACCCGGCAATCGTTGCAAAATTATCGCAAAAGTTAGTGGATTGGTATCCTGTTACATCACGTAAAATACTGCAAAAATAATATATTAAATTATCACCGATAAGCATCGGTGCATGATAAAAAAAGCCAAAACATAGACTGAGTTAAAAAGTGTATGTTTTGGTTTTAGTCTATATCTCCTACCTACATATTTGTAACACCTGCTCACAACGCTGCTAACTCAAGCTTTTAAACCCAAGTCACTTCAAGATACAGGATTAATACTGGTGCTAAATTGATCACTCTAATTTGATGGTTTTAATTTGATGGCTTTAATTTGATGGCTTTAATTTGATGGCTTTAATTTGATGGCTTTAATTTGATGGTTCTAGTTTGATGGTTCTAGTTTGATGGTTCTAGTTTGATGGTTCTAGTTTAATGGGATTAATTGTGATTAGAAATCAGGCCTTGCCATAATTCAGGTGTAACAGGGTTATAATCTTCAGCTAAAAATGGATTACCTACATCTAAAATAAGGCGATTTTTAATATCCGCTTTAACAATGTCTTCTCCAAAATACGTTTCAAGCGTTTGGTTTAAACTACCATTTTCAATAATTAACTGCAGTCCAACCTCGAGCCGTTTGGCTATGTGTGGAACAGTGGGTGACACATAAATATAATTAGGCATTGGCATGTAAAGCGCAATATTGGGTTCTATGACAAGATTTTTTAACGTATCACGCCGAATTTCGAATTCATCATATATTTCGTGTACACCACGCGGCACATAATCAAAACGTCCTTTGTCTAACATCGAAAAAAGTGATTCGTAAGTAAACGTATCAGTGACTTTATAACCCAGTTTTTTCATTATTCTTGATGTAGTCCAGCCATCTCTGATCCCAACTTTTAATCTTTTTAAATCTTCTATTGTCTTAACATGTTTAAAAATGTTGACCGAAAACTTGTTCACTAATAACAATCGGTAATTAAAAATACCTTGTCTAACGGGTGTTTTAATCGATATTAATCGGTTTTCCCAATCTTGATTAGCCATACTCATCGCCGCATTTATTTGCATCCCGCTCTCAAGATTTTGCAACAATCGTTTATTGGGAATTGAGCCATCCGTAATGATAATTTTATAATCGCCGTGTGTCAGTCGTGTTGCTTCTAGTGCTTTTTGCATAACCTCTAAATTATACAGATAGCGAATATCTTTGTCAGAATGACCACTATTAAGCTTAACGATATCGATTGCGGCAAATGCAAATGGGTTGAATAAAAAAGTAGAAAAGACTAAAAACATGACAGCGCGTAGCACTGAAATAGAGACATTGTAGTGAAATCGTCTTAGCATCAATCGAGGGGTTAACATCAAATTATTCTCACCTACTATTCTCTTTCCTTTGCTTGTTTAAGCATAGTTTAAGTATTCTATGCAGTCTATAATTTGACCGTTGCGTGTTTCAAAAATCAATAAAAAAGGTTAAAGCAACATAATTACTTTAACCTTAATTTAGGTGTATCAATTAAAGGCTGTTAACACAGCCAGCTTACCTTATTGCCACTTAGCCATTTCAGCTGCAGCTAATAATACAGCGCCTACACCGTATAATTGAGAGTCAGACTCTTTAACAGGGTCAGGTGATTTACCGACTTGTTGTACCCAATTAACACGACCATTTGGTGAAATCGCTTTTTCAATTGCCGCCCAACCTTTTTCAACAATATCTTTTGAGTTTTGGTCGGTTAAAATACCGTTGTTTACACCCCAAGCTAAACCGTAAGTAATAAAACCAGTACCACTCACCTCAGGTGTTTTAACCTTGTTTGGATCCATTAACGAAGCAGGCCAATAACCATTTGCGCTTTGAAGCTTCATTAAACCTTCTGCATTTTTCTTGTATAACTCGATGTAACGATCGCGAGATGGATGACCTTCTGGTAAATCATCAATAATAAGCGGAAGTGCAGCAAATACCCATCCGTTTCCTCGACCCCAGAATACCGGTGCGCCATTGTCACTTTTCATATCGAAATAACGGCTATCGCGGAAGAATAAACCATATTCATCCGAGAAAAGGTAATCAGCACTTGCCCAAAATTCTTTGTCCGCGTAGTCAAAATATTTTGGATCGCCTGTCACATTACTCATTTTTAACCAGGTTCTTGGAGCCATAAACAAGGCATCAGCCCAACACCAACGCGTTTGGCAGTTACCTTCTAAATGAACTTTACCGTGACCAGATGCCGTTGAATCTAGCATTTCTAAACCGACGTTAGGCTTATTGGCTAAAATCATATCGAATACGGCTTGGGTCGGCTTATAAGCGTCTTTATTGCCGGTTTGTTCAGTTAACCATAAATAGGTTTGGCCAATAGTATGGTCATCAGCATGGTAAGGACGCTCTAACAATAATTCATAATTTTCATTTTTAGCGATTTTCGCCATAAACTCTAAAAAGTTTTGATCTTTAGAGGTTTCAACCCATTTAGTTAAACCAATATAGAATACCGCTTGGATCCAAAATTTAGCATTTTCAGATTTAGCTCTGTGAGACTCTGGTATATAACTCAAATTGCCTAATTGCTCGATTTGCCATTGTGCGGTTCTCGTCGCGATATCAAAAGCCGATTTGTTGATCGCTTTAGCACTGCTTGCTTTAGCTTCAACAGTGGGTGTTGCAGATTTTGTAGATTGACTGGTTTCTTGGCCACATCCAACTAATGCTAAACTAACCGCTAAAGGTACAAGTGCTAATTTTTTTGTAATTTTATACATAAAAATAATCCTAAATTAATTTAATATTTATATAAATATCAGAAGGTTAGATTGACGCATTAATTCATTAATAACGCCAAAATATGAAAAATGATAAACTTGATATTCCCTACCGAATTAAATCCTAATCTTTATACTCTTCAAACAACGTATAAAATTCGTTTGCTAATGATTTATATTTACCAGCTAAGTTATTTGATTCACTTGGGTCTTTAATAATATCGTAAAGTTCCAACTCACCTTCAACCGTGTAACGGACGGCTTTCCATTTACCTTTTCGAGCAGCTTGATATACATCTCCGATAACGCCAGAATTAGGATCACCTACTTGCTTAGCAAATTCCCAGTATAGGGTGCGCTCCGCCATTTTTTTCGGTTGGTCATTCAATAAGCCATTAATTGAAACACCATTAGTCCGAACTCTTGGTACAACATTTAAGTCAACACCAGCAATATCCGCTACTGTAGGTAATACATCAGCAAATAACCACGGGGTATTATCGACTCTGCCTTTCTTAATTTTTGCAGGCCATTGCATAATCATCGGTACATGAATGCCACCGTCATATAGATCACGTTTTTGACCTTTATAAGGTGAAGACGCTTCAAAAAATTCAGGATCAGCACCACCTTCATCATGTGGGCCATTATCTGAAGTAAATACAATTAATGTATTATCCAAAATGCCTTTTTTATCTAATTCTTGAATAATTTGGCCAACATAGTCATCTAATGCCGTTACCATACCGGCTAAAGTAGCGTTAGGCTTTTCGACTGCAGCAGGGTAATAGGCCGCATATTTATCACTCGGTTTACCAGTAGACATACCCGTGTAAGGCGTTTCAGGTAATTCATATTGGTCACTGTATTTTTTAGGTACAGCTAACTCTGCATGAGGCGACGAGAAAGTTAACATCATGAAGAACGGATTTTCACGCTCTTGCTTTATATAGCTAATCGCTTCTTCAGTGAATAATTCTTGTGCGTAAGCGCCTTGACGCCCGCCTTCATTTTCAACAATGCGAATTTTTTTACCATCACGCCACATAATTTGTGGGTATTGTCTATGGCCTTCTAATATAGAATACATGCCATACCAAGTATCAAAACCCATTGCTAAGGGATCGGTTACGCCCATTTGCGAACCGATTGAATACTTACCAAATAACGCAGTATCATAATCAGCATATTTTAAAACATGTGCCATGGTTACATCGAGATGCGTTAATTCAACTGTATTTGAATTATTACTCATATACCGACCATCTCGGCCCGTAAATAAAGAAACACGTGAAGGTGAACAAACCGTATTACCGGCATAAGCCTGATCAAATCGAATACCGTTGTTAGCCATTTTATCTAGATTTGGGGTTTTAATTGGCGTTTTACCGTATGCTCCAACTTGGTTAAACCCTAAGTCATCCGTTAATATAAAAATGATATTCGGTTTTTCTGCTGCGTAAGTTAACGCCGAAAAACCTAATGATAAGCATCCCAAAACACTTATTAATTTACGACTTTTGCCTAGCATTTTTTTCTTAAGATTCAACATTCGCGCTCTCAACTATTACTTAACTTAACCCCAAGTTACTTCACCTTGGAGAATAATTTTAATCAATAAATGAGTAATAAAAGCCAGTGAGTAATAAAGTGTTTCACCTAAAATTATTACTTAAATGTAGCTTTTAACTCTGATACAAAAAATTTACAACCTGAATATAATTGAACCTTCAGGTTACATATTTAAATATAATATTAACAGGTAATGATTAGCACAGCAAACTTTTGACTAATTATGATTGATTATTTTAAAGTGATATTAATTAAGCCAATTGTTAATAAAAGGTTTAAATAGCGATAAACTTTATTAAATCCACATTGAGCAAAATAGGTTTTATATTGTTTCGAAAAAAACAATTCGTAAATAAAAGTATAGATAACAATAAAATAAAGTCAGTTTATTAAATATAGCCTTTATACCTATTTTGTAATTACGCTTTTAAAAATTAATCTTTAGTTGCGTGCACAAGCTAATAGATCTGATAAATATTACTGAAGCCGCGTCATGACTAAACAAAATAGCAAACAAATAAATCAAAACGTGTAATTAATATTGCACTATAACAACGTTATTAAATGTTGATTATTTGTACAATATTGCATCTATCATCACGCCAACAGAATACAAGTTGGATATAAATCAGAATATTTACAAGTAAACAACAAATAAAACACATGTTACAATAGTCAAAGCGATCGGGTTTTAGGGGAAGCCGTCAAGCTTCGAGACCCCATGAGCATATGCTCTACTATGTGATTGGGGCGAGTAAGCGCTGACAATGAACCATAAAACCTGAGCGAAAAGACTATATGTAAGCTGAAAATTTAGGTAGAGGCCATTTAATTAGTGATAAAGCCTTTATAAACTAACGACCACACAAGACTCGATAATATGAATGTACTCAAAACAATAAAAATAATAACGATAATTTCTGTTATGGCAGGAACAGGTTGTGTATTTTCTCCTCATTCGCAGAAGCATGATGATGTTACTGTGATTGTCACTGCGCCCCCAAGAGCAGAGCCCGAACATCCTCGAACAGATGGTATGCATATAAATGAAAAAGAACATCAGCATGTCAATAAAGGGGATCGTAAAGGTCATGTTATGGATGATAGGATCCCTAAAAATGAAGTGCCTCCCTCGCCTATACTAAATGTTGATCTAGCGCTTCAATCGATTAAAGTGCAAGACGGCTTTAAAGTTGAAAACATTGTTTCAGAACCCTATGTTTTTAACCCTATTACACTAACATTTGATGCTAATGGTCGGATGTGGGTATGCGAAATGACACGTTATATGCCCGACACGCTAGGCACTGGTGAACAAGCACCTGAAGGTAATATCGCCATACTCGAAGACCAAAACGGAGATGGTAAAGTTGATAAAAGAACCGTATTTTTAAACGACATTATATTACCTCGCACGGTAACACTCGTTAAAAATGGTATTTTATACGCTGACCATACCCAACTTTATTTTACAGAGATAATTGAAAAAGACGGTAATTTAATACCGGGTGTGCGCGAGGTTGTTGACCCAACTTACGCTAAAGGCGGCAATTTAGAGCATAAAACCAACACCATGCTTTATGGCATCGATAATTGGTACTACAACGCTAAAAGTAATAAAAAGTATCAAACAATAGCGCTTGATAAGCCCATCCCTTTTGGGGCAAAAGAAATATATCGTAACCAATATTGGAAACTGGTTCGCGCCACTAGCGATTACCGTGGCCAATGGGGCCTCACGATGGATGATTACGGGCGTTTATACCACAATGGCAATAGCTCCCCTGCACAAGGCGAATATCTACTGCCTGGCTCATTACTTAAAAATCCAACTTATTGGCCAAAAATGGGCGCTGATTTTATTGGTAATGGCGACATCTATTCTTTACGCATGAATACCGGTATCAATCGCGGTTACATGAACGGCATGTTGCATGAACATGGCGATGAGCGCGGTAAATTAAAACGTTTTACTGCCGCTAGTGGCAGTGTGATATACCGAGGTGACAATTTTCCCGAAGCATTTTATGGCATGGCTATAACACCCGAACCGGCAGCTAATTTGATCAGTGCTCGCCACATAATTGAGCAAGAAGGTAAATTAAGCGGCAAAAATGTTTATCAACAATCAGAGATATTAGCCTCTACTGATGAGCGCTTTCGCCCCGTAAATCTATACACCGCACCAGATGGTTCGCTCTATATCGTTGATATGTATCACGGAATTTTACAACATAAAGAGTTTTTGACGACTTATTTACAAAATCAAATAAAAGCCCGTAATTTAGATGAAGGCAACAATACAATGGGCCGAATATACCGTTTACGCTGGGCTGATAATGCATTAGGTGTGCAACCTAAAATGGCCAATTTATCGCCAACAGAATTAGTACCGTATTTAAGTCATACAAATGGTTGGTGGCGCGACACGGCTCGCCGCTTAATTGCACAAGCTAGTATCAATGAACGAGACCAAAATGCAATAAAAGCAATTCAAGCGCTTGTCATTAACCATAATGATGAACGCGTGATCATTAATGCGCTCTGGACATTGCATGCCATTGACGCGGTTACTTACACCACCTTAAAACCCTTACTTGAACAAGGCAGTACACAAGTAAAAGTCGCCGCTATTGCGGTATCAAACAAACTAGCCAAAACAGATCACACCGCTTTTGCGCAGCAACTATTAGCCTTGGCCGATAGTGATTACCGGGTAGCCTTGCAAGTCGCTTTAAATGCTGGCGATATTCAATCGCCGATCGCCATGCAAGCGTCTGAAAAAGTGCTCGATACCTTTATTGATAAACCTTTTGTGCGTGAAGCTGTTATGAGTGGAGCAGGCTTGCGCTCTAATGAGTTAAAAACGTTATTAGGCCAATACCCTGATAAAAAAATGATGTATATCATTAATAATTTAGGCAAAAAACCAGCGGAGAGAACTAACAGAGCCCAGTTATCAGCACAAGGTCAATCTTTATATGATTTAGGTAAGCAACTTTATAACGGCGCTGGCACCTGCTTTGGCTGCCATGGTGTTGATGGTGATGGCATTAAAGGCATGGGACCTACTTTTTGGGGCAGTGAATGGGTTATAAACGAGCCAGAAATATTAGCTAAGGTACTCTTGCATGGTTTAGCGGGGCCTATCACCGTAAAACGTCACAACTGGCAAACATCGATGGTTATGCCGGGGTTAGCAAATAATCTAACAATAACCGATAAAGACCTTGCCGCTATCGCAACCTATTTACGTAATAGTTGGGGTAATAACGCTGATACCGCCAGTGAAATAAAGCCGGAATTTTTTAGTCAAATAAGGCAAGCAACCCAAAAACAAACAACGCCTTATACACAAAAAGATTTTGATTAAATTGAGCATCGCCAAGTCATTTAAAGATTCAGTGAGGGTTTAACAACAAAGGTAGATTAATTTGCCTTACCTAAATAGGTAAGGCAAACAACCTTAACTGAATTGACGCTAAACTTAACATGCTCAACAATTATTGTAGTTTAAAAGTGTGAACAGCGCTGCTTAAGTCATCTGAAATAGTGGCTAATTCACAGGCTTTATCGTATGTTTCGCCTGAACTTTCAGAGGTTTTATGCGCTAAATCTCTGATTGACATAATGCTCTCATTTATTTCACTTGCGACTTGTGTTTGCTCTTCGGCTGCAGTTGCGATTTGTGTGTTAATGTTCTCAATATCTGTAATAGACGTATGAATAAATTCTAACGCACTATTGGCATCATGTGATTTAACCGATGTATCTTGTGCGCTTTTCATGTTTTCACCCATTAATACAACCGAGCGTTTAGCTTCGTTTTGTAAATCAGTGATCATATCTTTAATTTCGTTTGTACTTTCTTGTGTGCGGTTCGCTAATTCACGTACTTCATCGGCAACAACCGCAAAGCCACGCCCTGTTTCACCTGCTCGCGCAGCTTCTATTGCCGCATTTAAAGCCAATAAATTAGTTTGTTCTGAAATACTTCTAATCGCATCTAAAATGCTTCCAATACCTAACGTTTTGACCTCAAGGTCGGCAATTGATTTTTGAACTTGTTGCATCACATCAACCAAGGTTTTAATACTGTCGTTCATGCTCGATACAATTTGTTTACCTTCTACCGCATGTTTCGTGGCTTGTTGAGTCGAATCCGCAGCGCTCATTGCATTACGCGCCACTTCACTCGCGGTAAACGTCATTTCATTCATGGCCGTAGCAGTTTGCTCTAATTGCTCCATTTGAATTTGTGAATCCGATTTTACTTCATTAGCACGTGACTTCATCACATTAGAAGACTCAGTAAGCGTATCAGACGCCCTATTAATACCCGCTAAAATATCTTTCAATTTAACGACCATTTCGGCTACCGCCCCCAAAATACCCACTTCATTTGAGTTCGGATTTATGATCGTTAAATCACCCGAAGCAATCTCTTTAACCACACGCTCAATTTTTTTGGGCTCGCCCCCAATCACATTATTAAGTCGATTAACAAACACAAAAGCCAGGCCAATCATAATACTTAATAAAATCACTGAAAAAATAATCAAGTTCCGAATAAAATTGCTTAACGCTTGCTCACTCGCCTCTTTTCTTTTGATTAAAACTTTACCTATATCATCAATGTAAAAACCCGTGCCCACGTATAAATCGCTATTGGGGATCATTTTTAAAAAAGCCATTTTTTCAAACTCACCAGTGTCGTGTCCTGGCTTACCTGCCGCATAAGTTAAATAGCCATCTTTATTGGTAACGACATCGATCTGACGAATAATACTGGGGTTTTTACTTAAATCTTTGCCCCTTGCCGCAGGGTTACGCCCATTGGCGACCACAATCCCATCTAAATTTGAGATAAAGAAATAATTAACTTCATCGTATCTTAGTGAATTAGAAAAACTAATCGCAGCTTCCAACCCCTCTGATTCGATTTTTTGTGCTAGCGTATTAACCGTTAAGGTAACCAAACTTTTTAAATGTTCACGTTTAGCTTGCTTGATATCTTGCTCATACTGAATTAATTCATTTTCAGCAACTTCAGTGAATTTTTGGTAAGCCAACAACACTAAGGTCATGACTACAATGACAATAGGCACGGTTACAGATAGGATCACTGTAGATTTAAAATTTAAGCGCATAAAATGGCCTCGATTAAGGTAAAAACGACATACTTTCATCCTTGAGTAATACGCGCGATAACATGTTCATTTATCTTTAAAAATAACTATCGGTCAAACACAAAAATACGTATAGCCTTCAAATAAAACCGGTCAAGCGCTCTGGACCCGTATTTTGAAGAAGCTAGGTCTATATAAGGTTAGCTAAAAAACGAAGAAGTAAAACAAATTATGTATAAATAATTTTTAATCGTTCACCGCACTAAATAACCGAAATATAAGTACAAACGTCTTGTTTTAACAAGATTATAACATCCTCGCGTAAATTAAAAGATTTAATATGATTATATTTGACTAAGTAAATGTGAGTGATGAGCAAAAACGAACTGTATCGATAAAATAGTCAGGTTATGAAGGGTTTAAACAAGACAGTAAAAGTAAAAAATGCATTTAAGTGCATAATAAATAAAATAGTTGCACTTGCATTAAGTGCTTAAGACGAGACAAAATATTGAGAACGTGCAAGGTAATACGCTTTAATATGCTCGATTAATAATTTTATTTTGTTTGGTAATTGTTTGGTAAAAGGATAAACGGCGTAAACACCTAAGTTTTTTCCGACTTGCGATGGAAACAAATCGACAAGCTGACCGTCTTGCATATCATGATAAACCAAACAACGTGGTAAATAAGCAATACCATAGCCGCCTAATGCCGCTTTTCGTAATGCTGCTGCGTTATTACTCGAAAAACCACCCGATACTTTGACAAAATAGCTGCCCTTGTTCGACTTAAATTCCCAGTCTCTTGCCCCAGTTGTTTGATATACATATTGCAAACAGTTTCGTTCTGCTAGGTTTTGTGGTTGGGCGGGCAAACCATATTGACGAATATACGCAGGTGAAGCGCAAACAACCCACTCTGAATCAATAATATGACGGGCAATTAAACTAGAATCATCAAGGTGCCCTGAACGGATCACTAAATCATATCCGCCCTCAATCAAATCAACAAATCGGTTATCAAGCGACATATCAATGGTTAATCCGGTATGTAATTGACAAAACTCTGCAACTGCATCCGCCAATAATAAATCACCCGATATCGTCGGTACTGATATTTTAATATGTCCGGTTATATTTTCGCCAAAACCCGACACCGCTTCAATGGCTTCTAGCGTGGCTTGGTTAACCACTTTAGCTCGTTGCGCCAGCGCTCGACCCGCTTCCGTTAAGGTCAGTTTGCGTGTAGTACGATAAAGTAATTGCACCCCCAAATCTTGCTCTAAACGGGCAATTCGCTTACTAACGACCGAGTTAGTTAAATGATTGGTTTCAGCAACTTTACTAAAGCTACCCAGTTCAATAACTTGAGAAAATAAGATTAAATCGTTAGCTTGCATTGATTATGTCAATTTTGGAAACAATGTTTTTCATTATTTCTGTTTATCTAATAAAAATAAAGCTTTAAATTAGCAAAACTTTAAAAATCACTTAACAGCAGTCATACTTACACATTAAATGACCTATTTTGAATTTTATTATTTAATTAGCTGTTAAAAATGAAGGTTATTTGCACTAATACCAATCACGGTTAATAAGAGATCAACCATTAACGACGATTGCTATATACATTTAATCACCTTATCTTGTTTAGATACCTGTAGGACAGTAAATATGATCATCTCTGCATCAACTGATTACCGAAAAGCAGCCAAAGCCAAACTCCCTCCTTTTTTATTTCATTATATCGATGGTGGTTCATATGGTGAAAATACGCTAAGACACAATACAACTGACATAGCAGAAGTCGCTTTGCGACAACGCGTGTTAAACAATATGTCGGATCTGAGTTTAAATACAGAGATCTTCGGCGAAAAATTAGATTTGCCGATCGCGCTTGCACCTGTTGGTTTAACCGGTATGTATGCTCGCCGTGGAGAAGTTCAAGCCGCTAAAGCAGCCGAGAACAAAGGTATACCCTTTACCATGTCAACGGTATCAGTTTGTCCAATAGAAGAAGTGGCACCTAAATTAGATCGTCCTATGTGGTTTCAGCTCTATGTATTAAAAGACCGCGGCTTCATGAAAAACGTATTAGAACGCGCAAAAGCGGCCGGTGTAACAACGCTGGTTTTCACGGTTGATATGCCCGTACCCGGCGCACGCTATCGCGATATGCATTCTGGCATGAGCGGCCCTAACGCAGCAGCAAGACGTGTATTTCAATCAATGCTTCATCCACAATGGGCATTTGATGTAGGGGTATTTGGTAAACCACATGATTTAGGTAATATTTCAACTTACCGCGGTGAACCAACAAAACTCGAAGATTATATAGGGTGGTTAGGTGAAAATTTTGACCCGTCTATCTCTTGGAAAGATCTTGAATGGATCAGAGATTTTTGGGATGGCCCGATGGTTATCAAAGGTATTTTAGATGTGCAAGATGCCAGAGATGCAGTGAGTTTTGGAGCCGATGGTATTGTGGTTTCAAACCATGGTGGTCGTCAATTAGATGGTGTTTTATCAACCGTTAAAGCCCTACCCGGCATAGCAGATGCTGTAAAAGGTGACTTAAAAATTATGGTTGATTCAGGTATACGTTCTGGTTTAGATGTCGTAAAAATGTTGGCTTTAGGCGCAGATTTAACCTTACTAGGCCGTTCATTTGTTTATGCATTAGCAGCACAAGGCCAAGCCGGTGTCGAAAACTTACTCGATTTATACGAAAAAGAAATGCGAGTGGCCATGACATTAACCGGAGCAAAAAGCATTAAAGACTTAAACAGTGATTCATTGATTAAACTTTAAGTTAATACCAAGTTACTTGAGGGTTAACTCTCAAGTAACTTGAATATAAACGATGGGGGCACATCCACTTTTTATAAAATTATCGATTTGATCGCCTTTTAGGGGGTATCAATTTTTCTCGATGGTGTCTTATCTTATGATGGGCAGTTCTGATGATATACCCAAGCTACATCAAAATTTATTACCACAGAAGCCCATAAACCACATGAATTACTAGGGCGTGTTTATCTTTTGTGTATGCTTTTGCAGCCGTATTTGCACGATTTATACAAGGCAGAGCGATTGCGGTGTCGTTATTCTACATAAAAAAGCGATAACGTAGTAGAAATAGGGCAAATGCGCTGCCCTTTGGGTTCAATCCAAAACGTTTTGCTCTTTGTTATTGGCTTTTGACGTAGAACCACTATGCCATCAAGCCAATGCCGCGATCAAAACGCTTTGGAATTGAACAAAATCGATACGACAAAGGTAAACACGCCCTAGCGTAAAACATGCATTTGTATTAATGACTTGGGTATAACAACTAAACGGCGTGCATTATGCGCACGTTTTAATTTTTAAAAATATCAAGGGCAGTTATGAAAAACACGCTTATATTGGTTGCACTCTTGTTTGTAGCCTCATGTAGTTCCTTTATTATTAAAGACTATACTCAAGTCACCTCAGCAGACATTCAAAGTAAACCGTTACCGTCACAAAATATGCCTGTTAAACCCAGTAACTTATTAGTTGAAGGTCGTCATGCACCTTTAAATGTGCATAATCAACAAGCCAAACTCTCTTGGCATGCGAACGTTGTTACCCAAACAAAATACCAAATTCAAGTCGCGAGCCTTAAAGCGTTATTAACCAATAATAAAGCCGATTTATGGGATAGTGGCCAAGTAAGCTCACAAAAATCACTTAACATTGCTTACCAAGGTAAAACATTAAAGAGCAATGAAACAGCCTTTTGGCGTGTACGCGTTTGGTCTGCCGATAATAACAAAAGCGATTGGAGTGATATCCAAAGCTGGGAAATGGGCTTAACCACTCAATCAGACTGGCAAGCAAAATGGATCCAAGTGAAAGATCCGGTTATTGCTGAAATAGATAAACCAGCACTCGCTTGGATGACCCATGCCGCTAATATACAAGAACAAAACACTGACAAACTCAAGAAAAATAAAAGAAAAACGCAAGAAGGTATCTTAGAAAAACTCAAACAAGAGCCGACAGCAAGTTATTTCCGTCATCAGTTTACGGTTCCGAACAATAAAACCCTGATTAAAGCCAAATTACACAGCACGGCTGCCGGTTATTACGAAATATTTTTAAACGGTAACAAAGTTGACGATCGCATCATGGATCCCGGTCAAACCGATTATGAGGAACGCATTTTATATAATACCGATAACGTTAATCCATTAGTTAATTCAGGATCGAATACGATAGCCGTTCACCTTGGCAGCAGCTGGTACAGCGAAGATATTGCTTTTAGTAAATGGGGTAATCCCGACGCCAAAGCCGCTCACAAGCGAAAAGCGAGCAATTTATCTTATGGCCAACCTAAATTCATCGCACAACTTGAATTAACCTATAATGACGGTACAACCCAAGTTGTCACGTCAAACGAGCAGTGGTTAAGTCACCCATCTCCTATTTTAAAAGAAGGTGTATTTTCGGGTGAACACTATAATGCGGCTTTTGAAGTGGCTAATTGGCATAATAATGCCGCGAAATTAAACAACTGGACACCTGTTGAAGCACTAACCCACTGGCCAACCAAAACCTTAGAGCCACAGTTATTGCCTGCGATCCGCGCTGTAAAAGAAGTCACCCCAACAAAAATATTTAATCCGCTTAAAAATGTTTGGGTATATGACTTTGGTCAAAACTTTACGGGCATTCCCACCATCAACATCAAAAAATTAGGCTTAAAAAAAGGCGAATCAGTTCTGTTTCGTTATGCCGAATGGGCACATAAAGATGGCATGATCAGCCAAAAATCGGGTGGCGGCGCTCCAATGTTAAAACAAGTAGACAGCTATGTAGCGTCAGGTAATGATGCTGAAACGTGGACCCCAAAATTTACTTGGCATGGCTTTAGGTATGTTGAAGTGAAAGGTTTAACCGAAGAGCCCCCGTTAGATGCCATGACTGCACATTTAGTGCGGAGTGATGTTGAAATAGCCGGCACATTTAACAGTTCTGATCCATTAGTTAACCGTGTACATGATATGGCTTTATGGAGCTACGAAGGTAACTTAATGGCGGTACCGATGGATTGCCCTATTCGTGAACGAGCAGGTTGGACAGGTGATGCACATGCCGCTTTAATAACCGGTAACTACAACTACAACATGAACAATTTTTGGCAAAAATTCTTAGGCGACTTCCAAACGTCTAGTCATGTTGCACCGGCGATTGTTCCAGGTAAACGTTCACACGGTGGCAATTTTGATTGGGCCGCAGCTGAAATTATGGTTGCGTGGGAACATTATCGTCATCATGACGATTTACAAACCTTAGCTGATCAATATGAAAGCATGCTTGAATACATGTATGCCGGAGAAAAAAGAATGGAAAATGGTTTATTGCGTATTGGTTATGGCGACTGGTGTGACCCAGTGCTTAAACCCGGTGATAGTCGTAAACGGTGTAACCCACAATATACTTCGCCGACGATCACGAGCTCAGGCTTTTACGCACATGCGGCAAATTTGATGTCAAAAATATCGACCTTACTTGATAAACCTAAAGAAGCACAATACTTTGCTAATTTATTCGACAGCATCAAAAAACAACTGCATAAAGAATTTTATTCGGAAGAAACCGGCGATTACGGCAGTCAAACAGCAGACGCTTTAGCGCTGCAACTTGATCTGGCTCCAAAACATTTACGTCAATCGATTGCAGATGCGCTCAATAAAGATGTTACCGATAAATGGAAAGGACACGGATCATCAGGTGCACTTGGCCAAACTTATTTATACCGCGCATTAAGTGATTTTGGGTATGGTGATACCGCTTTTAATATTTTTAAAGCGGAAGGTTATCCTGGCTATGCCTACCAACTTGATACGCTAAATGCCACTACGCTATGGGAGCGCAAGGGCTTAATCAAAATGGAAAAAATAGGCATACAAGAACCTGGTCGTTCATTAAATCATCCGTTCCACAGTGGTTACGATGGCTGGTTTTACGAAGGCTTAGGGGGTATTCGTCCTATCGGTGATAACCCTGGGTTCCAACATTTTGCTTTACAGCCCGTGTTTGCCAAAGACCTACAATTTGCCGATGTGACCTACACAACAGGTTACGGCACCATTAAAAGTAACTGGAAACGAACTGGCAACCAAGTCACATGGCGTTTTGAAATTCCCTATAACTCAACGGCACTCGTTACCCTGCCAAATAAAGAACAAAAATTATATTACAGTGGTGAGTACACGTTAGTGTATAACCCATCACCAAAATAGAAAACACCCTCAAATTATAAGGTGAGGCTCACGCCTCGCCGCTTTACAGGCCTGAATATCGCTACCTGGTTACACAAACCAATTTATATATTGATAGATATAGTCTTCTCGCTCAGGTTTTATGGTTCATTGTCAGCGCTTACTCGCCCCAATCACATAGTAGAACATATGCTCATGGGGTCTCGAAGCTTGACTGCTTTGCTTACATGGATGTAAGTACTTCGGTTTCGTCTGGAACTAGAAACCTGCCCCTAAAACCCGATCGCTTTGACTATAACCTTCTCTATTTTCATGCTTAATCAGGGTTAAACTTCAGAACGATAAAAATGGCTACTGCATTTAGGGCAAGGGTTTATACCTATTTCAGTGCCTTGATAGGTATGTTGGCAAGCGACACAATAATATTGTCTTTTTTGTGATGATTTAACGTTGTCTTTGTCATTTTTAAATTTTAATGAATCGTGCATCAGCGCACCTTGTTTTCTGCGCTGTGCGTTTTGTTTAAATTTTTGTCTGGCAGATTCATTAAGCCGTTGTCGCTCTTGCTCCTGTTCAATTTCTTTTAAACGCGCTTGCTCGCATTGACGTTTTATTTCGGCTTCTTTCTTTTGTAGCTCAAGTTTAATGTTATTTAATACACTGGCTTCTCTTACATGAAATAACCATGTTTTAGCGACATTCGGCTCACAAAGCAGCGTTTTTAATTGTGTTTTGGTGCTGTTAACAGTGTTGTTATTTTTTGATTCAAGCTGCAGTTTGTCTAAATTGATTTCAATTAAGCCCTTTATGCTATTTGAATAATCACCAAGCGATCGCCCTTTGTGAGCAAAAAAGATCCCTAATAATACGCCTTCAACATCAATAACGGCATCTAAGCCAGCCACCGTGATATCAGCACTCACATATTTCAGCATTTTTGCGGTCGTGACGCAGCGAGACTCGCCGATTTCAGGTATAAAAAGATTGTATTCTGGAGACGCAAGATCTTGACCTTCAACAATTAATTGCTTGAGCATAAGCTTGATTGCAGAATGCCATGAATAATCACATTCAACCTGCTCAATCTCTTTATCAAATTTGCCATCGTGAGAAAAGTGCCATTCGTATACTTCCCCCTGCTTTGCCACTAAAGGTCGTTTACAGCTTGGGCAAATACACCCACATTTTTTGCCGTTAAGCACCTCAGAAACATCAACAAGCGCACCTGTTGCCTCAAGCTGTGCGAATGGAACCAAGTTCATAAATCAAAACTCATCGGGTTAATAATTAAGTTAAAAAGCAAGGAACTAACGCCTTTAAACTAATAGTATACAAACATCCATAAAATCAACACAGGCTAAGCTAACTGTATTTTTTGCTTAAACAATGCCAAATGCTCATCTTGTCGATGACTAACCATCAGAATGGTAGAATAAGCCTGTTGCTCTATGCTTTGTAAAAACTGCAATATGCGGTGACGATTACTCTCATCTAAACCCAGCGTGGGTTCATCTAGTACTAACATTAAAGGCACTTTAATTAAAGCACGTGCAATAAGCACCAACCTTTGTTCACCATAACTAAGTTGATTAAATAAAGTTTGGCTTTTATCCACCAAGCCCACTTTATTTAACCATTGTTTGGCTAACGATATATGGTTATTTTCAACCGGTTTGTATACGCCAATAGAATCAAACAAACCTGAAATAACAACCGTTAATACATTGCAATTAACGCGGTAGCTTCTATGCAAATCGGCACTTACTAGCCCAATGTGCTTTTTAATATCCCATATTGTTTCACCACTGCCTCTACGGTAACCCAATACCGTAACCTGATTGCTAAAACATTGCGGGCAATCGCCAGTAATAAGCTGCAGCAACGTCGATTTTCCGCTGCCATTTGCACCGGTAATTAACGTGTGTTGCAGGGGTTTAATGCTCAGGTTTTGTGATGAAAAAATGGCTTTGTCATTATAAATAACCTGGCAATTAACTAATTTAGCCATTTCAGAATGTGGATAATCCGCTAACCTTTTATGGTTTTGCGGCCATTCGCCTTGTTGCTTAACTAACGCAGCAAAATTATTATGAATTATGCGCACATTATTCGAATTATTGGCACCAACCAAGGCGAGCTGTTGTTTATTTAACCAAGCGAGCTGTGGGATCCAAGTAGGCAAATCAATCAGGTTACTCAACATTAAAATAACGTGCACGCCACTATTATGAACCTGTTCAAGCGCCACCGATAAAGCAAGGCAAGAGTCGCTATCTAAACTATCAAACGGGTTATCACAAATAATAGCTTCGCAACCCGAAAATATGGCTTTGAGTAATAACAATTTTCGACTTTCACCTGAGCTTAAACTGCGATAGCCGGTATTTAATTTGTGAGTTAAGTGCATTGATTTAATCAACGGATGGCCGAGCTGGTCAGCCGGTAAAAAATCTTTGGCTAATGTACCAGGGTCAACCTCGTTGGTAATGTCGGACAAATCAATTTTGAGTTCGTGTTCGTATGTTTGTTGTTGGCTTTCAAAAGACACTAAGCCAATTTTTTTGTTTTGTTGCTGGTGTTGGTCAATTAAACGTTGACTAAACATTTGCTTGCCACCACCATTAGGGCTAAAAATAGCAATGGTGTTTAAATCTGCTGAGGTATTCATATTTTGTAACAGTAAACATTGAAAAAATGATAACGAACTTCAATATTGCGGTAGTTTTATGGGTAAGTACAGGGTTAGTTTTGATCAACGCATATGGCATACGTGCACCCCAATTTCGGCTCGCCACTATATGAACAGGTTGTTATCAATCAAGACACTCAGCCTATATTCGTGATGATGTTTAAAAATACAGATGGTGTTTTTAAACAAAATATTTATTTATGGCACAGGGTTTATGGTCAACTCCCATTCTTTGCACACCTATTCAAGAAAATACGCAAATCGAGCATTTTTATCTTTGATAATTTTTTATTTGTAAATAAACTATATAAATAGCAATGTGTTAGCGTATTTGTTAAAAATACAGTAAGTATAAAAATGCGCGCGAATTGAGCAGGTAAGTACGTCGGTTGATTAAGCGCTTACGGTTTTCGAGCTACGCCAAATGGCCTTTGCTTGTTATCCCACAAGCGACTGCTGCTTGTACATTTAGACCTCGCTTAATCAAATTCCTCACTTTCGTTCGTGGCTTGCGCCACTGCCGCCCTTAATATTTACAAGAACCACATGCTAACTCCGCGCCTTATCCAGTGGTCTTAATAAACACACCGTTGGTAGCAATTTGCTATGCCAAAGTAATTGATCCCGCCTCGAAGATATTGGTTAAGCTTGTTTATTTAATCGTGCATCGATACACCCCAGTTTCGGTTAGTTAACTGTCGAACCCGATGTTTAAATCGTTGCATCGTTTTCACATGCCATTGAATGCGTTTACTTTTTTAATTATAAACGCCAGCATGCTCTTTAGGTTTAAAGTTTGCCTAAGTGTCGCTATGCTCAGAAAATGGATGTTCTGTAACGTTGAAGCTAGCATTAGGCTCTCCAAAGACAAATAGTCGACATTGATCCCAACCCGCGGGAATTTTCCAAGTTGATCTATCTTTTATTGTGTAAACATGATGCTTGTTCGCACAGCGTAATTCTAGCTTAGACAACTCTCCGTTAACATCAGTTAAGCTAAACTCTTTACGGGACATGTTAAGCTGCCAATAACGCTTATCTTTAATATTTCCGTGATAGGTAAAACTCTGATTGCTAGCCACTATGCCATCAATTTTTTCTATGGTTGTCTTAAGTTCATCAAGGTACGGCTTTGCTGCAGGTAATTTTATTAATTTTTTATACGTTTTATAAGCAGTATTGTATCTTTTAAGTTGTATTTGGAGATCAAAAACCTGATAAAGCACTGACAGTTTTTGTTTTTCATTCACAAGGAGTTCAAGTGAATGCATGACAGATTGTAGGTGTTGCACTTGACTATGTTTATCACCTTTAAGCTTTGCATAGTCGGCCGCTAGCAAATGATAGTAAGAGTTTTCACTAAGATGTTGATATTTATTACTTTTCATTTTTTCTAGCAAATTTTCAAGCTCTTCATAATCTTCATCAGACTTAGCTTGCAAGGCATTTTTATAAAGCCTTCTGAATTTTGCTGGTAAGCCCTTTGTGCGCTTGTCGCCCATCTTAAAACTTAAAAACACACTATTTGCACACTGCTGCACAGGCTTGCCATCTTCCATCGCTGGCGTATATTGCCACTTTTGCACTGCTTGTACCGCGGCTTTGGTTATATCTTCACTACCAGAGTTTTCGCCTACTAATATATTAGAAACCTCCCCCTGTTCATCAATAACAAAATTGAGTATTGCCCAGCCTTCTCTTCTTTGTTTTGCCGCGGCACGAGGGTATTGAGGAGCCACTCGTTGTGCAGGTTTAGGCGCGTTAGCTGTATATAAATGTTTAGCTAACTCCGATTGGTTATTAGCATAACTATTTCCAGTAAACACAGCCGTCACTAGGGTGACCAAACCAACAATTAAATTCCGCATAGTAAGTTCCTTTTATGTATATCTTGTTAATGTTTTTATTTTGGCCAGTACTATGCATTTTTTAGGTCTTTTATTCAAGAATTGTAATAACTATCGTACAAGACAGTCATCGTTACGCCACAATCGTTACGCCACATTGAAAAATATCGGCGGATAAAAAGGACGATTAAAAAGCCCCGCTGGCTTATGCCTAGCGGGGCTTTTATTTGTCAAATAGTTAATATGGCGGATTCAAGTTGAGCAGTGTAATTTAGTCAGTCTCAACATATAACATCAGTAACCCAACAAGTTAATTATCCATCACAATCAAATTTACAATGCAACGGTTTGACCCACTTTAACGTTTGTTAACGTTTTAGTTTCGCCGTTTGACCAAGTCACGTTTATGTTGTCAATCACGTCACAATCACCTAAACCAAAATGTAAGCGGGTTTTCAGCATATGATGGAAGCTTTCACCACTTGCCCCCACTAATTGGCTTTGTTTAAAGCCGCATGCAGAAATATCAACGCGGGCGCCAATAGGTTGCGCGTTACTTTTTGGTGAAGCCGCTACGGTTATGACAATGTATTGACCCAGTTTACTTGCCGGTAACTGGTTTTTAGCCAAATACCAACGGCCTCGCTCGTTACCAAATACCAAATCCAATCGGCCATCTTGGTCATAATCAATAGTTGTTATGCCCACACCGGTTGCACCCACTTCTTCTGAATCTAAACCCGCATCAATATGCTGTTCAAAGCGCTTTCCACCTTTATTCATAAACACCATATGTGCCACATTATGCGCCATGTTACCGTAAGGAGTGATCGCTAAATCAACAAAACCATCGTTGTTAAAATCGCCCGCAGCTGCATTAGTTGTTTGTTCAGTAATATTAATGCCTAATGATTTAGTCACATCAACAAATTTACCGTTTTGGTTTTCTAATAACTTAGGGGGTAAAGGTTTACGCTTAAGTTCTTTTGGTTGTGAAGTTACATTTTTAATAACCGCACTCAGTCTTGATTTAACATAGCCACCTACTCGCCATTCACCATTGCCTAAGTAACCAATGTGCATACCTTTAAGTTCTTCACCTTCAGGCCAGCCTTTAGCTTCTTCCGGTTTGATAATTAATTTGCCATCGGTGTAATTTTCAGTTCTTGTTGCTTCAATAACCTTACGAGCTTGGCCGAGTTGAATATCGTAAGTCGCCCACGTTTCTTGAATATTCTCAATAACTAAGTTGTCACCTTCAATCGTTAAGTTATCAAACATGAACTTATCGCGAAAGGCAAAAAAGGCGAAGTCTCGGGTCTCTGAGTTGTAGTAGGCTTCTTCTTCAAATTGGAAAGGACTACGATTTAAAAACAGATCAAAATCACCGTCATTATCGTAATCAACTTCTGTGATGCTATTAACAAATTTAAGTTGCGCTAATTCGCCAAATACTGCTTCGGTTGAGTCTGTGAAAGTCCCATCGCCATTACTCACTGATAACGTTAAGTCTCTGCCACTATGTGCAATAACATCAATTTTTCCATCATTATTAACATCGGTCGTAAAAGCTTTCATTGATAAAGCATCATGCGGAATAGACAAAGTAATGGGATCATGAAACTCGCCTCCTACATTGCCATATAATTGGTTAGTGGTCAGCTTTTTAGCCTTTTTAGGCGCATAGCCCGTTACCAGTAAATCCAGTGCCGCATCACTATTAGCATCAATAAATTTGATAGAACGACCACGACCCGGTCTAAAGTGGTTAAAGGTGCCTAAGCGTTCTATGGTCCGGTCTTTGCTCACCGTAAAATAAGCTGGTTGTCTTGGGTTACCGCCATCACCGCCCCCTTGTGCAACAACGATGTCAACTTTGCCATCGCCGTTATAATCCGACACACCGAGCCCATGAGTATCACCTTTAATTAAAACAACAGGCTCAGAAAATGTACCGCCTTCGTTCCAATAAATTAACGCATTTGTACCATGTTGAGTTGTTATTACATCTTCCCAACCATTTTGGTCTACATCAGACACAACAGCCGCGCCCCATTTACGACGATACTTATCATCAAAAGGGATCACGCCATCGGTTTTTACAAACATTGACGAGCTCTTTGCAACCGGCGGCTGAGAAGAATTGTCAGACACTGCAGCACAGCCCACTACCGCCATCGAGCTAATAGCCAAAAGCCAAGTATTCATTTTTACTTTATGCATAATTTACCTTACGAGAATAAATTTCTAACTGCCTATCACCCACATTTAACATAGTTGACAGCTACCATTAAATAAATATAACATATTAATAAAGGTATGATCTTTATGTTTATTTATCGATAATAAATTTATTAATTTGAAAGCAATTGTTTTTTAAGTGTGACTAAGTTAAATGGGCATTAAAAATGGTGCGATTGAAGCTGCAGAAGTATTCAAAAGTTCGCTAGCACGCCAAAACCGAATAGGATCAATAGCAATTTACTGGGACATCCATTCTAATTGCCCGATACTCATTTGTGGCACTGGGGTTATGGTCAAATCCCGTTCTTTGCTCACCTATAGTCAAAGCGATCGGGTTTTAGGGGAAGCCGTCAAGCTTCGAGACCCTATGAGCATATGCTCTACTATGTGATTGGGGCGAGTAAGCGCTGACAATGAACCATAAAACCTGAGCGAGAAGACTATATTCAAGAAAATGCGCACTATTAAGTGTTAGAGCTACTTTGACATTTGCCTCTCGCGTACATACAATGTACATATGATTAAATTCGAATGGAATGCAGCCAAAGCTGCAACAAATATTAAAAAGCACGGGATTTCCTTTGATGAAGCTAAGTCCGTATTTTTTGATGAATTTGCAGTGCAATTCTTTGATCAAGAGAACTCAGATACCGAGGATCGTTTTTTGATGCTAGGAATGAGTAATGAAACAAATTTATTACTTATTTGTCATTGTGAACGTGACGATGGAAATACCATTAGAGTTATTTCCGCCAGAAAAGCCACAAAGAACGAAAGCAAAAACTATCAGCGAGGGCATTAATTATGAAAGATGAATATGATTTATCAGCAATGAAGTCGCGTAAAAACCCTTACGCAAGCAAATTAAAAAAGTCTGTGACTATGCGTCTGGGGGAAGATGTTATCTCATACTTTAAAGACATGGCGGAAGAGTCAGGGGTTCCATACCAAAGTCTGATTAATTTATATTTGCGTGATTGCGTAGCAACACATAAAAAAATTGACATCAACTGGCGTACGTAATCGTAGCTCTAATCGGGTAGCCAAGGGTATCTAACCCTCCGCCCCCACAACACCCTGCTTGCGGCTCCACACACGACCATAAGGTTATAGTCGTTAAAGCGAAGTAGGATGCCAGAGCCGAGGGTGTTTCATTTAGGAAAGTGAAGCGACTCCCATTCAAATTGCCCTATACTCATTTATAGTGCTGATTTTATGGTCAATTCACGTTCTTTGCTCATCTATTCAACAAAATGCGCAAATCCCGCCCTATATAAGCGTTATCTGAATATGCGAAAATTTATAGTTTTTCCGATACTTTTATTATTGTCTCTTTATCTATCATCTTTTAAGAGTTTCGATTTAGGTAATGGATATAGGCTGCAAGGTTTATATGGTCAACATGGCTGGGTATTTAACGGTTATTTTCTGCCCGTAGTGACAGGCAATATAATGGGTGTTCAAGGTTGTAAAAATAAATATATATACGGGTGGCTTGCAAATAAATCTGACAGTTCATTTTTAATTAATACGAGCAACGGCAATGTTATCTGGCACACATACCAAGAAATGAATGGATTTTTAGCAAGCGTAGATTGCCCTGTTCAAGATTTGAATCGGGAAGTTAATATGGTTAGCTTAGCAAAAGGTAATAGCTTTATTACAAATTAATCATATAACAACACGCCTTGAGGTGGACCGCAAGCATTAAGGTGGTTTACGCAAACACTCATGCGGGACAGGCACTCATAAACCTACCCACATCACACTCACCTGAAATAGCTAATCAGCATAAATACCCTCAAAAAATACGGTAAATAAGATTGAAGCAGCTGACAAACTCAGATACTGTTTAACGCAATTAAAAATAACAATAAGAACGAGTTATACTACAAGCTCGTTATGTATCACGAGATCTCGTCATGAAGTTGCTATTCGTATGTAGTGAAAATAGATTAAGAAGTCCTACTGGTGAAGAAGTTTTTTCACAGTACGATGGTATTGATGCAATTGGCTGCGGAACAAATAAAGATGCAGCTACAACAGTTAGTGGTGATCTTATTGAATGGGCTGATATTGTTTTCGTGATGGAAAAGTCGCATAGAAACAAAGTAATGAAAAAATTTAAAGATTTGTTAAAAAATAAGAAGTTTGTTTGTTTAGCAATACCAGATAATTATGAACGTATGGATCCAATGTTAATTAAAATAATGGAAGATAAAGTTTCATTGCATGTAAGACTACAAAAAAGTAATACATAAGTCACTCAAAAGGAGGCACTCATGCGGGCACTCATGCGGGACAGGCACTCATAAACCCATGATTTATTAAATTTTAAGTCTTCACTTACAGGACACAATTTACTGGAACATCCATTCTAATTTCATTCGTAAAAATAACACGCAACGGGCTCAGCGTTTCAGCTAGCGCTTTTTAATTAAAGTCAGTCCATCGGCAATTTGCAACATACTCATATCCACTCTTGAATCAGTATGTATTTTTTTATTGAGATCACGAACGGCTTGAATACACTTTTCAGGCAGCAACGATTTGAGCTTTTCACTCAAGACTGAAGAATCAATAACAGAGCCAAATAACAATGTATTATCAATGGCAATCACACCGCCTTGTTTTAATAACTTCAACGATAACTCATAATAAGCATCGTAGTTTTCTTTATCGGCATCAATAAAAACAAAATCATAAGACCCTCCCTGCCCCGTTTGTAACGCGTGTTCAAGCGTGTCGACTGCCGGTGCTAATTTAAAATCGATTTTATGTTCAACCCCCGCTTTTCGCCATGCATTTTGGGCTTTAAGTGCCCATTCTTCATTAACATCACAAGCTAGGGTATAACTATCGTCTGGCATAGCTTCAGCAGCACACAAAGTGCTGTACCCCGTATAAACACCAATTTCGATTGTTCTTTTAGCGTTAATTAATTTACGATAAACCCGATAAATTGCCCCTGAATAGGCGGAATTTGCATAATCGATTCAGGGTCGTTTGCTGTTTCAATACGCAATGCACGTAAAGATGCCGACTCTCGAAGTGAATTTTCGAGTACATAATCATCCAGTTTTTCTAATTTTCCTTTATCCATCAGGCTTCCTGTATTATATATTGATGCTAACCATTTATAGCTTATTGACTTAATTAGCTTTTTTGTATTTGACCTGGCGTAATACAAGCAATCAACCGAAACTCTCGGGTCATATGAGCTTGATCACTAAATCCAAATGCTTGTGCAACTTCGACTAAATTTGCACCTTGATTAAGACGCAAAAAACAAATGGCTTTTTTAATGCGTAAAATACGTTGGTAATGCTTAGGCGTCATACCAAGCCATAATTTAAACATGCGTTCGATTTGGCGCTGACTTAACTCAGTGGTCTGTTTAAATTCAGCTAAAGTGAGCTCTTGATCAATGTGTTCAAACGCTTTTTCAAGCGTGGTTGGGATCACATTAGTAAAATCAATGCGCTTTAAAGCCCATTGATGAATAACGTCAATTAAATCATCATCAAAATGAGTTGAACGCAACACGTGAAAAAGTTGATACAAATTGTATAAGTTATCGTCTTTAGGCGATAACCATGTGGGTTTATCAAAATGCTGGCCTAAAACCCCATAACCAATCGCGGGCAAAAAACGGATCCCGGCCAATTTTGCCCCCGCGGGTATTGTGATCGTTGCAACTTGCTTATTAACAGGCAGCATAATAACGCCTTCAGGTATAACCTCATTGTCTAAAATAAGCTGACCCGATAAATTAAATATGATCCCACTGCCGGCATCTGAATACAATGAACGTTCAATCGATTGAGACGCTAATGTCGCCGCACTCCAGATACCTTGAACAATCGCAGATAAAGGCCCAACAGGCCGGAATAATTTAAAATCGAAAACGTTATTTACACCACTATTTTTATTTATAACTCCCGACCTTAGGTTTAAACACCCTAACAATATTATTCCAACTGCTAATCGCATTAACCGCAATGGTTAAATCAACGATCCCCTTTTCAGTTAACGCATCAACCGCTTTTTGATAAACCACATTTTCGATACGATCACCAGTCAGCACAATCTCGGCCCATGCAAGCGCGGCTTGTTCATGGGTTGAGTAACAATCCATATCGCGCCATGCATTTAACCCTATCAACTTTTCTTGCGCTATATGGCAGTCTAATGCGGCTCTACTATGCATATCAATACAAAACGCACACTGGTTAATTTGCGAAACTCTCAGTTTAACCAACTCCCAAGTTGAAACCGTTATGTCATTTGATGCAAGAAATTGCTCACGTAAATAAGCTTCTTGTTCCATCAAAATGTTGATTGCACCGGGGGCAAGTTCAAAATAATTAGCACGTAACGTCATTTTATATTCCTCATGATTTAAAGTTTGGAAATAAAATACCGCTCACGTTATTTTAAGTATTGAATATTTTCGACATCCGTAAAATGAATGATAAACAAGTTAAAATTAAATCAACACGCATAAACGTATATACCTTTGTCATGCCAACAATACTCATCCCATATTAAAACAAACGCATTGTTTAATATTTAAAATATCATGATAAATAACGGCCAACAGGGGAACCACAAAAACACGTTAAATGAACAAAGATGAACCATGAATCTTTAAATCATTTTGCAGCGTTAGTTGTCTCACCAAAGCGTAGTTATAGAAAAAGTATTATTCGCATTAGATATAGAAGGTGGATGGCCGCCAGTTGGTACTGAAGAAATATGGTGTGAAAAATCTGGAGATAATTATCAATAAAAAAACACTCTATTTTTTATTAAAAATAGTGCTTATAACGATATTTTCAAAGCCGAAAAAGACCCAGTTAACGAGCATATATTTGGTTTGAAATTATTGAGCGATCTGGGCATTCTGTTGCTTGGTTCATGAATAATAAAAGTATAGATATTTCCGGATTTAAGCAGTCAATTCTGGCGCTAGGTTGTAGTCATGAGGGCTTTCCACTGTTTTCGTTAGGCGCAATAGATGTACCGCCAGATGTAAATTTTGATTTACTTAACGATATAATCGACCTGTATGAAGAATTGGGATTGGATTTTGCTTTTCCTATATGGAACGATCCAAATCAATGATCGGCAGTACAGGCATCATTAAACCTTCTATCGGTGCGTTCTAGCATTTTTGATTGCACAGCAATAATGCCGCTACTTGCAATTACTTTAATTGCTCTAGCGAATATGCGAGCTTTATTGATACTTGATTCATGTTAGCACCGTTAGCTTTTACTAAAATCACCTATTCGCTTTTAATGTAGAACGGATAACACTTACAGCATGATAATCTTTAACTATGCTTTGTAATGGTCTAATTAATTGACAGGGCATGCGTTCAAATTTCATAAATAACCCGAATAAAAAAAACACCGGTTCTAATTCGTCAAATGATGTTTTGCATGGGTTCCCGGAAAAACTTTAAATTTAGTCGACAAAGAACCGACGGGTTACATTCAACCAATCCACTGGCGGTTTGTTATTAGTAAAATATTCTTTCAAAAAACACTGGTTTTGATTTTCGCACCAAAGAATCCACTCATCAAGATAAGACTCATGCTCCCCCATACGCCAATCAGGAGCAAAGCACTTTGCATTAGGAAAATAAAGCCATGGTGGCTGCATATATTTTTGGGGTTCATCTGATAACTCTTTTCTGACTTCCATAAGCAACTTTCCCAGCATGTTTTGACCAGTCCCATCTCCACCATCAGCCCAAAAATGATCGTTATCAGTATGCTCAATTAACTCCGCATCTCCAGTAGAAAGCAACAACTCTCGGATATCATTATGTTGAGTAAATTTGGCTTTCAGAGCTTCTTTCATTATTCCGCACCTAAGGCTATCCCAATTAGTTCTTATTTTTCTAGTACTCTGCCTACCTATTTTTGCTGCTTCAAACGCATTGTGAGCTGAGAGTACAGCTAGCTGATCATCCGTACTTATAAATTTGCTTGCCTGAAAGTAATGCTCCACAGTTGGCCAAAGGGTTCCCATATGTTTTATTGGATGTTCAGAAAAATTAGAGAAATCCCCAAATGCTTCATTTTTTCTATAAAATTTTATTTTCATTTCAATCCCAAAGGTTTGTCTACCCAAGTTATGGCTTCAATTGGTATATGTAATTTAATAAATCCCTCCTGTTGCTATACAGCTCTAACATTACTCATTCTTTGCTCTAGGCAATGAACCTAAATAAGCAATCGTGCAGGACAGGCATCATTAAACCTATGATTTTATTTAATTTTAAATTAACGCAGTTCGTGAGCGTTTGTAAATAACGCCACTAAAATCAATGTAAGCTTCAACCAACAAGGTTTTTAAATCCATATTTAAGCGTTCTATATTCTGAGGTGTTAATGACTTAAGCTTGTATTTAAAACTACGTGATTTCCTTTTCATCTAACCTTTTTGATCTACCCTTCTCATCTGACGCCTTTACTGTGCTAACCAACAGCCAATCTAAAAAATTTAACGCCGCGTCAATATTGCCTTCTCGTAGTTTTTCAGATCGAGTTAAACTTGTAATGCCTTGCATTAAAGCCAATATATTACGGGCAAAAAAACGAACCTGCTCATCGCTAAATACTCTTTCTGCTTGCAAGTTATGCTTAAATCCACTTTCGAGTGACAACAAGGTCTGGTTAATTAAATCAAGCGCATCATCCGAAATGCAACTGGCTTCATTTAAACTTAACGTTAATAAGCACCCTGTCTCTAAAAATTTATCTGCTAAATGTAAAAAAAATCGTTTGATATTGCTAATCCCGCCAGGCTTAGCTAATAAAATGGGCTGTAAACTGGCCGATTCTTTTTCGATGTAATCTTGTAACACCACTAAAAATAACGCCTCTTTATGACCAAATTCATTATATAAACTTTTTTTGTTTAGCCCGGTTTCTGCCATTAAATCGGCAAGACTGGTTGATTCGTATCCTTTAGTTAAAAACACATGACTTATTTTTTCTAGAATTTCATGTCTTTGATACGCTTTTTTTCGCGCCATAATAAGTACAACCTGCAAACAATAAATAAAAACGACTTAGTTTAATTTATTTTACACCAATTGGTAAATAATTATTGAAGCAAATAAATAATCGTATTACTCTATTTTACACCGATCGGTTACTTATTTAATATTAATGGAGTTATCATGAAAATCTATCATTTATTTCATTTTGATCGTTCTTTAAAAGTTCGCTGGTTAATCAACGAAATTAATCAAAAAAAAGAGGTTATAAACTATAAAGTAATTCAATTAGATGCAACGAGAGGTGAACACTTAAAAGCGCCTTTTAACGAGTTAAACCCGTATAGCTTAATACCCACTGTAGAATTTGAAAATGGTGAAACCATGTTTGAAGCGGGGGCAATATGTAATTATTTAAGTCAGCAATTTGCACCTGAATTAATCGATATGCAAGACAAAGAATATAATCAGTGGCTGTTTTATTTTTCAAGTAGCTTCGATCAAATATGCGGAGGGCTAATTGGATTAAAAATGTTTGGTGATGACCTATCAATACGTAATAAATTAGAAAGTAAACTAAAAAACAAATTACCCGTAATGGAACAACATTTAGCTGATAAAGATTATTGGTATCAAGATAAATTCTCGTTGCTTGATATATTTGCATGGCAAAATTTAGCGTTTTTAGCTAACGACAACCAGCTCTCTTCATTCAAACATTTACAACGATATATAGATAATATTGCCAAACGACCAGCACTTGCCGTTTTTAACCCTGATAAATTAATTAACCCGACTTAGCAATAATGGCTTCAATGACATACCAATAGCTGTAGTAACTCATAATATAAATACAAGCTGGCAACAATACAAACCAATAAAATGCCAGCTTCGGCTTTAAATGCATGATATGAGTAGCGGCATAATAACTTGTAGCACATGACCAAAAAGGAAAAACAGTTAATAACATCAACCATATAATATCAGCTTGCCATGCAGTGCGATAATCAGGGTAAATAAATGTTTGCGCAACTAAAAAAATCAAACTCGGAAATGACATAACAAATTGAACATAAATATGAATATGCCTCGCTTGATGTTTATCAATATTTTTTGCACCAGCCCAACCCAAACGAATTTTATACCACCATCCCCCTAAATAATAAGCGACTCCGCCAGCCATCAAGCCGACAATAATCAAAAAAGCCCAAAAATTTAACCAGCTACCGTCGACTAAGGGCGATACCAGCTCCCAGCCCGGCCAAGGTCTATTTAAGCTTTCTTTTAGTAAATGACGATCGAGTCGATCTAGTGTATGAAAAATACCATATGCCCAACTCACGATAAAAAGGGATAACGTTTTTTGTACGGCAACCTGATCGGAAAAAAATTGTTTGGGGTTTGTATAAAGCAGTAGTAAACCAGACATAACCCACCTTTTAAATTAATACCCATCCGCCTCGAATTCATTACTCTAAACGTTGTTGATCATGCAAATATTTAAGTAGAAATGAATAAAGCCAGTAAACGTTTAAATAAACTTTACTCAAGCACAGGCTTTTACACAAATAATGTTGGAAAAAATAAGCGTTAAATCTTTGATATACCTATATTCATGCGTGTGTTCATGCGGGACAGTCATCGATAAAATGATGTAATTCCAAATAAAATCAAGGGTTTATTTTCGCCTGCTCTGCAGGGTTTGCAGCTGGCTGTTAATAATTTTTATTGTATTGACGACATACTTATCGTTATATACGACCCGCTTTAAGTGCTTGTTTAATGCTGTATTTGGCCACGAGTTTATGGAATGGTTTTATAAACCCCATATAGACTTTACCCGTTTTAGTTTTTAAATTGACTAATGTTGAAATTGCAAACTCATGCTCTGACAACTTTAAAACCGATAACCACATGTCCATATTAGGTTCATAAGCCCCGCATATTACCTCGCTGTCATCGACTGACTCTATAATAAGAAACCCCGCTTGTTTGCCAGCCTGAATATCGGCCAAGGGTAAACTCATTTCAGTGTTAGCGACTGACAAACCAAAGTGCTTAACAATCGAATTTCGAAATATTAGCGCCCATTGAACGGGTTTAGGTAAAAACCCAAAGATACTGTGATAAACCTGTTTAGCATCTAAGTTCGCTTTATTAACTTCAACTTTAAAAGAGTCTCGAAAATACGAGTCTGACTCTTTACCATTAATTTTTGTTTCTGATGGAAATGCCATTTCTGAAACCATGCTTGATATCCTTAAAGCATATAAGCCTCACACAAAGAGGCGGTAAAATAGGTTAAGTTAACGGTATGCGGCACCATAAAAACTTATTGCCGCGATTAAAAAAAAACACAACCATGACAGATGCTTACCGTGCGAAAACAACAACGAAGTTACCCCACTTAAAGCAAAAACAGCGGTGATAATTAAAAGTATTTCACTTCGCCTATCTTCGCTAGGATCTGCCAATATATACAGAATAGCGGCAAATCCCCACCACGCTAATGTGGTTAAGTGCCAAGCAAACCTTAAAACACGCTTAGTGAACCAATCGCTACCCCATAATTTGGGTAAATTATCACGCCGAAACAAACGGATTAAGAGGTATTTTTCACCTAAGTAGGAGTGGATAAGACCAATGAGCAATAGTAAAAGAGTGCCGATTAGCAACATGCTGTATCCTTGCGTTTCACGAGTGAGTAGATTGACTCGTGTTATTTAAATTTTGACCAACATTAACCGAGATTGTATTTAACTTCAAATAAACGTGGGTTGCCAAAAGCCGAGCGAGGCGGACGACAAAACGAAAATGTATCAAGAAAATACTAACGATAAAGTATAACAAATTTAACCAAGGGTTTTAGGCTAACTAAAAACGATAATGATTAAATAAAGCCTCCGTTTATTTTGCACTGTATTTTGGGCAAGCCGAAGCCCTACCCTAGAATGGGCATACAAAAATAAACGGGACTAAAAAGTTATTTAATCGTTGTGAGTATGGTTATTATTAAATGCGTGGCGGCTTAGATATAACCTAAAACCGGAGCCCACTGTTTTGGTATATGTAACGGTTGTTCTGGAATTTTAATACCAAACTGTTTTGCGAATTGTTCAGCTATATTATCGGCTAAATCGTTTTCACCTAAACGACGTAACGCTTGATACTTATTAACTAAAGCTAAACGTTTAGCTGCGGGTTTGTTGGTACGCTCAACCCATTCTAAATACTTATCCGATATCATGATGGCATTTTGATAGTCTTCGTTAGCTAAAAAAATCTGCCCAACTAATATTTTGGTACCCGGCTTAGTGGTGTGTTTTTCAAAATCGATGTAAGACCAAACGTGCATCGCGGCTGCCGGTTGACCTGTTTTCATATAAGCAGTACTTAAATGATGGCGGAAAAACAATGGCATTTTAGCTTCATTGGGAAAAGTAGCTTGTAGCAAAGCTAACCGGTCTTCATGACGCTCCATTGTATCCAGCAAATAATTTTGTAGTGTCAGTACTGAACTCCACATGCGTTTTTCAAAATATTTATCAAGCTTGTCGCGTGTTTCAAACCAATTAGTTACCGCAATATAGGTTTGGTTTAACCGTGAAAAATCTTCACTTTTAGCATGTTTACTTAATGCGACTAACTCGTCAATTTGCTGATTATAGGCTGCATTATCCGTATATATTTGAATATTAGCCGGTCTTGATTCCCACTTACCACTCATCTGTGCGCTTGATGCTACAGTCGACGTATTAAGCTGAGCAACCGCTAACGAACTGACAAGTATACTGGCCATAGCGGCAAGGATAGTTCTCATTTTCATCACATTTTCCTTTTTAAGTTTTTGTAACCTTCTAATATTGAAGGCAGTTTGGTGTGTCATCGCCGGCATCATATTACTACCCACGAATTTGGCACTTGGTTCCTGTTGCTGCGCTAACATAATGGCGGCTAACGCTTGGCCGTAATCGTCTCCCATTTGTTGGTAGCAGGCTTGATCACAAATCAATTCGATGTGTTGATCGGCTTGTAGAGCCCAATAGGTAATAATGGGATTCCACCAAAATAGTCGACTAATGATATTAAGCCCCCATTTCCACAACACATCAAAATGACGGATATGATGTAGTTCATGGCGCAAAATAGCGTCTAATTTGTCATCATTTATATATGACACATTGACCCAAATAACAGGGGCAATAAAGCCTGTAGTCATACCGGGTGCGCCATTAGGTAAGGCTTTAACTTGAACATATCGACCTAAAGAAGAAACCGGCGATAGCGCATGTAGATCGATTACTTTTTGGTAGGGCAGTGCTTGCTGGTGCCAACCATTTATTTGCTTAAAGTGCTGCAATATGTCAATAACTAACCTAACAGCACCCGCCGCACATAATGATGCAAGCACCCAACTGAGTATTGTTGTTAGTGAAAAGTTCAATAAACTAAATTGACTGTTTGGGTCAATCGGTGGATCCGTTTGTAACGAAGTAACAGCGTGATTGCTCGATTGTGCATTTTGTTGCCAGTCGGTCATAAATGACAAATAGTCTAAATGCTCAAATACCATCGGCGCGATAATATTGCTTTGCCATTGGATCATTTGCCAAGGTAATAACCAACAGATTAACGCTAAACTAATTAAGCATAAATGCAGTCGCAAAGGCGCATCTTTAGTATATTTTAGGGTTAGCCAAACAATAGTGCTTATCGACAAGTTAGTCAGCCAATAATCCATATCGAGCTCCTTATTTCTTTGATTTTTTGTTCGCTAAGTAATGTTGCAAATATTCAATATCATCTTCACTTAGCTTTTCGTCATCAATTAAATGGGCAACTAAATTACGGGAATTACCACCAAAAAAACGCTTTAAAAAATCAGGAAGCACGCTTTGACTCATGGCTTCTTGTTTAACCGCTGCACTATAAACAATAGATCGGCCTTCATTGCCAACACGCTTAATGGCACCTTTTTCTTCGAGCCGATCAACGATAGTTTTCACCGTGGTATAGGCTGTTTTTTTTGATTCACTGATCACTTTATGGGCTGCAGAGGCCGAACATGGCCCTTGCTCCCAAAAAATCTGCATAACATCTAATTCAAATTCACTTAATTTCATTCATTATCCTTGGCAAGCTTTGCGCTATGTAAGCTTGCATATTAATGCGTACAACCCTATTGCCGTTAACATTGCTTTTATCGAGATCGCTTTATCGTGAGAACTTTGTCGAAAGCGCTATCAACCCAAACCCTATTCACGCATTAGAATCAAACCACTTCTACATTTGTAGTAATCAAATAACTACAAATGTAGTAGTTTGAGATTTAAAGTCAAACACTTTTTACATAAATTTATCGGTGTTTGGCCTACACACAACACTATTTGTTATGTTTAAGTGGCTTAAAATACGATTTAGATAGTTGAAAATGAAGAAGATTTACAACGAATCAACAAATTGAAAGACGTTAAAAACGAAGAAAGAGCCGCAATTAAAATATGCGGCGGGCGAATAAAATATCAATAAAATATCAAGGACAGCCACTCGATTTGTTATAGACACTATAAATTGATATTTATGGTACTAAATGCACCACGATCACTTATTGTCATAATCACCTCATCCATTAAAGCACCTATTTCATAATAAATCCATTAGCGAATGGATGACTTTATTAAACGTAAAAACCAAAGATATAAATTGAGATAAAAATGAAATGAGTTAAACCATCGGTAAGTGATTTGAACTCGGAGCGGTATAACAATGTAAAGCCTAAGAGAATCAAATAGTGAGCGGGAACAGTATCCATATCGATGATGGTCATCTAAAGTGATGCCTCATTAATGTGGTCATCATTGGCAAAAGCGCGAATTTTTTGGGCTCTACGTTTTAACTTTAAAAATGAGTAATGCTAATAGACTAAAAACTAGCATAAATAGGACCGGTACAAATAAACCTTGCCCTCGATAGTAACTTTCTAGTAGAGGTGAACATCAGTGAGTTACAAATTTATCCAAGAATTTAAGATCCAAGCAGTTCAAAAAGCATTAAATCAGCGTGGTCATGTTAATTTGAAAGAGATGGCCATTGCACTTAATGTTGGCTACTCCACATTACAAAAATGGATTAAACTGGCTAAAGATAATCAATTAGATGCACTACCTAGCGGTAATGATATGAAAAATGAAAAGCGGCCTCAAGACTGGAGCCCTGAAGCTCGATTAAATGCCATTATTGCCTGTGCAGCATTAGGTGATGAAGGGATTAACCAATATTGCCGAGCACAAGGCATTTACCCGCACCATGTTCAACAATGGAAACAGGATATTACCCAAGTAGCGGTGACAACAACTCACACAACAAAGACGCAGGAAACAAAGTGCCTTAAAAACGAAATTAAGCAGCTGCAAAAAGAACTCAATCGTAAAGACAAAGCGTTAGCAGAAACAGCGGCTTTATGGGCTCTTAAAAAAAAAGCGGATGCGATTTGGGGTTCCAGAGAGGACGATTAACACTGTCTGACGAGTGTAAACAGTTGCAGGCATTGGTTACCGAAGCGCAAGCGGCTGGCGCTAGACAGGCCAAAGCCTGTGAATTACTGGGGTTTAGTGCAAAAACGTTACAGCGTTGGTCACAGCCAAATCAGACACAAGATGGTCGAATCGATGCGATTAAGACACCGGCCAATCGATTAACGGATTTTGAGCGCCAGAGAATAATACAAGTGGTTAACTCAGCTGATCTCAACGCGTGAAGTTGTCATTAAGCTTTCTTGAAATCAACAGTTCAGGCACAAAATAGATATTAAGAACATTGATTTTATCTAATAACTACGTAACCCTGTTAGTAGATATGAACATTTCGATTCAAAAATATTAGCTTCTGTACTCTAGAATTTTACTTGGGTAGCCAGCGCATTAATGTTTCTTGCACCTTATTAGGGTTTATTGGCTTAGAGATAAAGTCGTCCATGCCAACCGCTAGACACTTATCTCTATCTCCTTCCATTGAATTCGCAGTCATGGCGATTATCGGTACCTCTCGATTAAGTACCTTTGATTTAGAGTCCCTAACTTTTTGAGTCGCTTCATAACCATCCATCACTGGCATTTGGCAATCCATAAAAACTAAATCAAATGGCAAGTTTTCCAAAGAATTTAACGCTTCTTCACCATTAGCAGCGATATCAATTTGCAAACCAAATTGCTTCAATAGGCTTTGAGCTACTATTTGATTAATTGCATTATCTTCGACCACCAGTACTCTTGCTGCAAATTGCGGAAGTTCTCGTGAGCTGTTTGACGTCACCAACTCTTTTTCTGATGAGCCAATGCCTGATATTGTCATCAATGAATTGTACAGAATTGTTTGATCGACCGGTTTATTCAGGTATCCATTAAATCCAACGGCCTTTAATCTATCTGTATCTCCTCGTTGTCCTTGTGACGTTAACATCATCAAACGAGTATCTTTAGACAGTTTACTATCTTTTTTTATCTCAGTGCCTAACTGAAAACCATCCATTTGAGGCATCTGCATATCTAAAATAGCGATATGGTAAGGGGAGCCTTTTGAGCTTTCTTTGGTTAATTCTTCTAGCGCTTTATGACCACTCTCAACTAACGTATGCTCAACTTGCCATTTAGTGAGCAGTTTCCCTAGCAGATCTCTGTTTGTCAAATTATCATCTACAACAAGTATTTTCTGATGTTTTAAACTATCAAATGTTTTATTGGTTGTAGGGGGGGTAGTGTGTGTCATAGTTACCGTAAACCAAAATGTTGAACCTTTACCTTCAACACTATTGATACCTATTTCACCGTCCATCAATTCAACTAACTGTTTACAGATAGAAAGTCCTAACCCAGTACCTCCGTATTTACGTGTAGTAGAGCCATCAGCTTGACTGAAACGTTGAAAAAGTTTGTTTTGTTGCTCATCAGTGATGCCAATTCCAGTATCTTTAATTTCAAATAGGAGTTTTGTATGCTGCTCTGTCTGTTCTTGAATATTACAATATACGGATACTTCTCCTTCTTCGGTAAATTTAATTGCATTACCAATTAAGTTATTGAGTATTTGTCGAAGACGTCCAGCATCAGCAGTAAATGACTGATTCGGTATAAGGTTAGCAGGGCATATCAGTTCAAGATTTTTATTATGAGCTTGAAAAGCAATACAGCTGCCAATGTCATGCAGCAACAACTCTAAATCAAATTCAAGAAGCTCAAGATCTAACATACCCGCTTCAATTTTTGAAAAATCAAGAATATCATTAATGATAGTCAACAGAGATTCCGCGCTATATTTAACCGTTTTGGCAAAATTGTGCTGTTCTTTATTTAACGGCGTATCAAGTAGCAGGTTCGTCATGCCTATCACACCATTCATTGGTGTTCTGATTTCATGGCTCATCGTCGCTAAAAATTGCGTTTTAGCTTCTGTGGCGGCTTCAGCTTGCTCTTTAGCTATGGCAAGGTTATCTATATTTTCTTTTTGTTGAGTGATGTCCGTGCGGATGGACGTAAAGCCTTTGATTTTTTTGTTGCTGTCGTAATTAGGGACTATCGTTGTATCAANTTGCCCGAATTAAGTATGTTGTGCTTTTTACCAAGAAGTTCGTTTTCTTGATAACCACTGATTTCGACAAACTTATCGTTCACATAGAGAATATTACCGTCTAAGTCAGTTATTGATACCAGTGAGTGTTGGTCTAAAGCAAACTTAGCGGCTTCAGCTTGCTCTTTAGCTATGGCAAGGTTATCTATATTTTCTTTTTGTTGTGTGATGTCCGTGCGGATGGACGTAAAGCCTTTGATTTTTTTGTTGCTGTCGTAATTAGGGACTATCGTTGTATCAACCCAATAGTAACTGCCATCTTTGGCTCGATTACGCACTTCATCATGCCAAACTTTACCTGCTAGTACCGTTTGGTGCATGCTCTGCCAGTATGGCTTAGGCTGATTGCCCGAATTAAGTACGTTGTGCTTTTTACCAAGAAGTTCGTTTTCTTGATAACCACTGATTTCGACAAACTTATCGTTCACATAGAGAATATTACCGTTTAAGTCAGTTATTGATACCAGTGAGTGTTGGTCTAAGGCAAACTTAGCGGCTTCAGCTTGCTCTTTAGCTATGGCAAGGTTATCTATTTTTTCTTTTTGTTGTTTTATATCTGTTTGGTTTTCTAACTTGAAATATTTATTGAGAAGTAAGCTTAATTTATTCAAGTACATTTTTCATCCGTATTTGATATAAAGCAAAGTGCTATAGCATCCACTTGTTTCACTGAGGGTATTGTCTTAGTTTAGTTCAAAATATAAATTATTGGGCAATTTTTATAAGCTCTTTGTTCAAACAAACTATTGATTTTATCACTTGTCTTTTAGAAAATTATTCTTGCCTTATTTGGATAATGGCGCTTTGGGGTCATGCCTATCCAATGAGTTGAACAACCGATACTTGAGGCTTTTTTCCAGTTATTTAATTTGATTAATTGGTAATATTTATAGTCACACAATACATATTTATATCTGTGGGGAACGTCCGCTTTCGTATCTTTGCCGCCTTAAACGAAAGTAAAAATCACTCTCCATTTTTGTCCGCTTCAGGCTCAGGCTGTGTGAAAAATCTGATCACTTTTTGGTCTAAACACCAATTACTTATGATCAATCCGTCTAATTATTAAACAGTTTAATTGATATAATAATCAGCAAGTTAACGATGGATGCGAATCATGCGGGACAGTCACTCAATTATCCTGCTTTACCCGTCAGGTGAAGGTAAGCGTGGTTTACGTTACTTTGTGAACTTCCCGCAAGAGAAAAAACCATTTACTGACAAAGAAGATTTTTTATCTGCTTAATGATGTCAGCCTCATTAAGATCTTAAAGAAAATAGAGCGTAATATTGAATATTTTCGTGGTGAAAAAAATTCAGGCTTAACAAAGCTTATTGATGAATATAAGGCTCTATCATTAGATGATAAAATAGTGGAGCAAAAGGTAGAAAAGCTTTTAGGACGAAACATAAAATATCAAGGACAGCCACTAGTTTTAGTTCTAGGCCCCCACGTCAACAACATCTTGTTATCTGCAAATTACGCTATAGTTGTTTTATCATGTGAAGTATTTCAGGCTGAAAACCCAAATTTTGATAGAAGCCTTTTGCGTTTTTATTATTAGAAAAAACTTCCAAATGCAATAACCTACATCCTAAATCTTTAGCCCAGTTTTCAGCGTAACCAATTAAAATTTTACCAACACCTAAACCTTGTGATTTAGGCGTAACGGCAAGTAGCGGGATGGTGCCACACGTTTCACCTGAAATATCATCTTTTTGGGTACGTACATGAATAAACCCGAGCCGCACATTATTGCGTTCGGCAATAAAGGTAGCGTTGGGTGTGAGTGTTACCGCAAGCATTTCAGAAATATAATCGTCTTGCATTTTTTGAACAACATCATCAGCGTGCCATTCTAGTTTTGCAACTTCAGCTAAGTTTGGTGATAGCTCAAAAATAAATTGGCGATCACGCTCGTCTGCTTCTCTAACTAACATTAAATCTTTCATACTATCTTTTGAATAAAACTCTCAAACCCGCATTGCATATGACACTGCGTTATGTGGACAACAATTGTTGTGTGGCGTAAACCTAAACCCATTATTTTTTTCGCGTAAACGCCTTATGTTGCTAACCTTAACATCATTAATTGCGCGTTTTCACCATAACTTGAACAAATTTTATCACTGGGCACAGCTAAAAAACCAAACTTAGCCCAAAAGCCGGTTGAGTTTTGAACCGCTACTAATAATATTTTTTCATAATGTTGAGCCTTGGCATTATCAATGAGGTAGTGCACTAATTCTTTACCTCTGTTTTTTCCTCTTTCTTCAAGCGCTAATGCTAAGTCATGAATAAATAAAGTGGAGCAGTTAGTTATCGGAATTGTTTGATTTAATGTTGGTGGTGTTTTACTCGCCCATGGATGCGCTAATAAATAAGCTAATACTTTACCGTTATGGTTGGTAAATACAGCACAGGTTTGTGGCGATGAATACCATTTACTTTTAAGAACGTTTACATCTTCAGGCTCTATATCGGTATAGGCTGCGTTCTGAATTTGTATAATATCATCCCAAGCGTTTTCATTAATTGGACTAATTGGCACAACACAACCTCCGATTGACATCACGTATAATACTAATATTTTTATCTGTCATTCACAAATAGCGTTTAAAAACGAGTCATTTACATAATAGGCATTATTGGACCTATTGCGGAAGAATCATGCGGGACAGTCACTCGATTTCTCCCCACTTAAAACTTATTGAAAACAATCGAAATATAATTAGCTTTTGGCTAAAGAGCGTTTTAGTATAATTTTGTTCTACGTAGTGGCAAAAAATTATTTATTGTGATGTATGGTTAGGCACTTTAAAAAATAAATTGTAAAAAATGAAAATATTATCAAAATCATGACTTCAAACCTCCATGTATATAAGTTACTTAATGCATTAGTTTTTTTGTATTTAACAAAATCCATTACCCCAAATCCCGTTGCTAGCCACCCTAATAAGTTCGTGATTGAATGCAACACGATTGAGTAAATATCCACGCCCAAAGGACGTGGTTTTGATTTAGCCCTAGAAGGGCTTTACATGTTGAGGCTAACTCTCGAGTTAGCCATTGTTACCGCTCGTTATATACTAAAACTTGAGTTCTAAGCTTTTTTCTACTTTTTCTTGATACTTAACATATTTTCTTATCATTTCAGCATCTACCCCTACTGTATCTACACAGTAACCCTGCGCCCAAAAATGATTTCCCCAATATGGCCTTTGCTTTAAGTATTGAAACTGCCTAAATACTTGTAAGGCTGTTTTTCCTTTCACTGTTCCAACCAAAGTGGAAATCGAT
>NZ_QMED01000003.1 GCF_003286125.1 Algibacillus agarilyticus | reverse complement strand
GCAACCGACCAGCCAATTGCACCCGGTAGCCCGATAGTTGATGTAACGGATACGCCCTATGTGTTTATTCCTGAGCAGTCGCGTCAAAATCATTATGTGTTTTTACAAGATATTTGGAATATCGCTAACGATTGGCAATTAACCGCCGGTTTACGCCACGACAACTATTCAGATTTTGGCAGCACAACCAACCCAAGGCTGGCGTTAGTCTGGTCGACATCTTTAAATTTATCGACAAAATTATTATATGGGCAGGCCTTTAGAGCGCCTTCGTTTGTTGATATGAGTGCAATCAATAATCCAGCTAATATTGGCAACCCTAACATTCAACCTGAAGAATTAGAAAACCTCGAGCTAGTTTTTGATTATCATCCAGCGCAAGACTTTGGTCTGGTTTGGAATATTTATAAATACACATGGGACGATATAATACAATTAGTTCCACAAGCGGGTGAAAGCTTTTCTTTAGCCTCCAATAATGGCATTCAAACCGCCTACGGTACGGAGTTTGAGCTAAATTGGCAAATAACACCGGCTTTGGCCTTACGGGCCAATGCTGCTTTTACACAAGCTGAAAATAGTAAAACGAAAGACGACGTGCCATTAATTGCAGCAAAGCAATACTTTGTGCAACTTGATTGGCAACCCATGGATGCGGTTAGCGTTAATTTTAAAACGCATTTTATTACCGATCGCGCCCGTGAACTGAGCGACAGTCGGCAGCCAATCAAAGATTATGCAATATCGGATTTAACGGTCCGCTGGCAACCAAAAGCACTACCGATAGAGCTCTCTTTATTAGGTAAAAATATATTTGATAAAGATGCGCGAGAACCTGCGGTTCATTTACCCAATGATTTACCTTTAGCGCGTCGTGCATTATATGGCGAACTGCGTTATCAGTTTTAAGTCGTCATAATCAAATAATATTAAGGCAATAGTAAAAGTAATATTAATTTACCTGAGCTTTGAATAAACTAAAACACGAGTATTAATTATTTATGGCTAAATATTCAGTCTGGATTAAGCTAAATATAAACGCTATATTGAAGCATTTAAAACTAAAATTTCTCAACTACTAGTTCACCTGACCGGGTTAAATTGTATGAAATTGTCTTGTTATTTCTATGCTGTTTTATCTTCAGCTTTACCTTTAATTATTTCTTCCGCTAATGCAGCCGACTACACAGAGTATGATGATGACTTGCTTGATAGCTTTTATGGCAGTGAAGAAATGGTTGAAATCGCGACAGGCGTTAAAACACAAATTTACAAAGCCCCTGCGGTGACTAATGTGTTTACCGCTGAGAAAATAAAAAATATGGGCGCGACGGATATCGACGATGTGCTCGAAACCGTGCCTGGATTACATATACATCGTGATCCTAACGGCTATTTGCCTCTTTATACTTTTAGAGGCATTTATTCAAGTGTCAATTCTCAAGCCTTAATGTTGATTAATGGTGTACCCATCACAAATAGCTTTAGAGGTAACAGAGGCCAAGTTTGGGGACGAATGCCGGTTGAAGCTATTTCTCGTATTGAAATAATGCGGGGGCCTGGCTCTGCTGTATTTGGCGCCGATGCGTTTGCTGGTGTTATTAATATCATTACTAAAAATGCGGACGATATTTTACAAAATGAAGTTGCTGTACGTGCAGGTAGCTTTAATACTCAAAATATGTGGTTAACCTTTGGGGGAAGCTCTGAAGAACTAAAATATTCGACCGTTATTGAATACAGTAAATCAAGTGGTTCAAATGAGCACGTAGAAATTGATCGGCAAACAGCCAATGATATAGTTCACGGCACTAATGCTTCACGCGCCCCTGGTAATGTGTCTAAAAGACATGAATCCTTGGATATACGCACCGAGATAAATTATTTTGATTTTACATTCAGAGCCGGTTTACAAGACAGAAATAACCAGGGAGGAGGAGCTGGGCTTGTATCTGCTCTTGACCCCGATATTAGACAAGCGAGCAAACGTTGGAACATCGATTTAAATTATAATGCGCAATTAACCCCCAACTTTAAAATCACCACGCAGGCTACTTATTTTAATACAAGCCAGGAAGTGAAAAATCAATACACGATTTTTCCAGCCGGTTATGCGGGGGTTTTTACCGAAGGATTAATTGGTAACCCGCAAGTGTGGGAAAAACATACTCGACTAAATATAAATGCGCAGTATACCGCTATTAAAGATCACTCCATACGCGGCGGTTTCGGTTACCACAATGCTGATATGTATCGAATTGAAGAAACTAAAAACTTTGGTATCGACCCCAGCACGGGTTTACCTATTGCGCCTGGTAGCCCTTTGGTTGATGTAACGGATACGCCCTATGTGTTTATACCTGAGCAATCGCGTCAAAATCATTATGTGTTTTTACAAGATATTTGGAATATTGCTAACGATTGGCAACTAACAGCCGGTTTACGCCACGACAACTATTCCGATTTTGGCAGCACTACCAATCCAAGAGTGGCACTTGTTTGGTCTACGTCCTTGAATTTGTCGACTAAATTATTATACGGCCAAGCTTTTAGAGCGCCTTCATTTGTCGATACGAGTGCTATAAACAATCCTGTTAATATAGGTAACCCTAACATTCAACCCGAAGAGATGGAAAGTCTGGAGATCGTGTTTGATTACCATCCGGCGCAAGATTTTGGTCTAGTTTGGAATATCTATAAATACACGTGGGATGACATTATTCAATTAGTCCCGGTGCAAGACGAAAGCTATTTTTTGTATGCCAATAATGGTGTTCAAACCGCTTACGGAACCGAATTTGAAATTAATTGGAAGTTGTTACCAACATTAGTGTTACGCGCTAATGCTGCTTTTACTCAAGCTGAAAATAGCAAAACAAAAAATGATGTTCCTTTTGTTGCGGCTAAGCAATTTTATGTTCAGCTTGATTGGCTGTTTGCAGATGAAATTAATGTGAATTTTAAAACTCATTTAATTGGCGAGCGCTTAAGAGATGAAACTGACTCACGCAATGCACTTAAAGACTATGCTATTTCTGACTTGTCTGTGAGGTGGCAACCTAAAAATTTACCAGTAGAGCTTTCTCTATTAGGTAAAAATATTTTCAACAAAGACGCTAGAGGTTCGGCTTTGCATTTACCTAATGATTTACCGTTGCCGCTTCGCTCTATCTATGGTGAATTAAGATATCAATTCTAATTAACACACTATAACGTTATCCAAACTCAATTAAATTAAGTTTTTAAGGTTGGATACTTTACTCAATTTTATAACCCACACCATAAACTGTATGAAGTAGGGTGAGGCATAATTTGAGTGTTATTTTTGTATATACCCAATTCACTGGAAAATCTTCTAGTCACTTTAGTATAGGTATTTCATCGCTATATTTATACGGAATATAACGTGTAAATATAGTGACTTTGCACAATTGCTGCACTTTTAGCAGGTAAATTTAGACTCAAGAATTTTGATCCCCCCTATGCAAAGTGTTAAGAGGACTCAACAAAATGAAATTATTATATAAAACGGGTTTAACGTTTGCGTTAGCCGCTTCATTTAATATGGCTTTTGCCGAGCCAGAACGTCCGTCTCATTCACGTGAAGGTCATCCGCCACCACCAGAAGCGATTGAGGCGTGTGCAGGTTTAAATGCGGGCGAAGCGGTATATTTTGTGACTCGCCGAGGGCATGAAATCGAAGCGACTTGCCAATATATTGAAGAGGAACAATTATTGGTGGCGGTTCCGAATAATCCAAAACCTAAAAGAAGAGATTGATTTTTTGTTTAATCACGCTGCATTCGCGTTAGCTTGATTAAGGTTAATACCAATCCGTAATAATAAGAGTCCACTTATTAATATGAATTGGTATAACACGATTGAAATAAATTTAAGCATAAGCGGCTATGTCGTTGTCGTTAAATCATGCATAGCCGCTTTTTAGTGTTTTACATTGTTAATAACCTTATTAATAACATTAACGCTGTCTTGTTTTATTAAATTGGTTAATTTCAGATTGCTTAACTAAGTAATATAGAGCCGGTAATATCAGTAAGCTGAGTATGATTGCGCTCGTCATGCCGCCAATCAGTGGTGCTGCGATGCGACTCATTACTTCCGAGCCGGTGCCAGTGCCATACAGTATGGGTAATAAGCCGATAATGATAGTGGCTACTGTCATAATCACGGGGCGTATACGTGAACCCGCGCCAGTTAAAATAGCTTGTTGATAAGCCTGCTGGCTAATAATATTGTGCTTAGTTTGTGTTTTAAGCTCGGCTATTGCTTGGTTTAAGTAGACTAACATGATCACGCCTATTTCTACTGCGACGCCCGCTAAGGCAATAAACCCAACGCCGACTGCGACTGAAAAATTAAAACCTTCAAAATACATAAGCCATAAACCGCCAATTAATGCCATCGGCAGTGTGCCGACTATCATGGCAACTTCACTTATCCGCCTAAAATTTAAATACAACAAAATAATGATAATACCTAACGTGAGTGGTAGTACATAAGCTAATTTGGTTTTGGCTCGTTCTAGGTATTCAAATTGACCAGCCCAGGTGAGGGCGTAACCCGGCGGTAAAACGAGTTGATCGTTTAATATAGTTTTAGCGTTGTCGACATAAGTACCTATATCAATGTTGTCGATATCGATATAGGTCCAGCCATTAATGCGCGCATTCTCACTTTTGATCGCGGGTGGGCCGTTTTCAATATAAATCTCGGTGACATCGCCCAACACAATATGTTGGCCCTGTGGGGTGACCATCGGCAGTTGTGCAAGTTGCTCGGGCGAATCTCGATAATCTTGTGGATAGCGCATATTGACAGGGTAACGTTCTTGCCCTTCAATGGTTTGCGTTAAATTTATACCGCCAATGGCGGTGGCGATCACTTGTTGCACATCGGCTATGTTTAAACCGTAACGACTTGCCTGTTGGCGTTTAATGTCTATTTTAATATAACGTCCGCCGGCCACTCTTTCAGAATAGACTGATGCCGTGCCCGTCAATTGATTTAGAATGTCTTCGATTTGTTGACCTATCGCTTGAATTTTATCAAGATTTGGGCCTGCCACTTTGATCCCAACAGGGGTTTTTATGCCGGTAGCTAACATGTCAATTCGGGTTTTAATGGGCATTACCCAAGCATTGGTGACACCGGGTATTTTTAATAAGCTATCGAGCTCTGCTGTTAAGGCTTGTGTTGTTAAACCGGCTCGCCACTCTGATTTTGGTTTAAGTTGAATAAATGTTTCGATCATGGTGAGTGGTGCGGGATCGGTGGCGGTTTCAGCTCGGCCAATTTTGCCTAAAACATTTTTGACTTCCGGCACGGTTCGGATCAATTTATCGGTTTGTTGTAATAATTCACGTGCTTTACCAATAGAAAGCCCAGGGTATGTTGTTGGCATATACATTAAATCGCCTTCATCCAACGGTGGAATAAATTCGCTACCCATTTTACTGGCGGGATAAAAGCCCAAAATCGTGATCATAACGGCCACGAAAATACTTATTTTGGGAAACATCAATACGCGTTTTAAAACGGGCAGATAAAGTTTTATCAATAAGCGATTAAGCGGATTTTTCTTTTCAGGCATAATTTTACCTCGAATGAAATACCCCATTAGCACCGGGACTAATGTGATCGCCAGAACGGCTGAAGCCGCCATCGCATAGGTTTTTGTATAGGCTAAAGGTGAAAACATACGACCTTCTTGCGCTTCGAGTATAAACACCGGTAAAAAACTGACTGTGATGATCATCAAACTAAAAAAGAGAGCGGGGCCAACTTCGCTGGCCGCTTTAATCACTATTTGCCATCGTTTTTCATTAGATAGAGGCTTATCTTTGGGCTGCATTTCTAGGTGTTTATGCATATTATCTATCATGACGATGGCCCCATCTGTCATTGCGCCAATCGCGATCGCAATACCGCCGAGTGACATGATATTGGCATTGATACCTTGAAAATACATAATAATAAACGAGGCTAAAATACCTAAAGGCAGCGTGATAACCGCGACGATAGATGAGCGAATATGGAATAAGAAGACAGCGCAAACGAGGGCAACCACCGCGAGCTCTTCAAGTAATTTTTGCCAAAGATTTTTGACTGCGCTGTTGATTAGGTCGGACCGATCGTAAACCGGAATTATTTCTACGCCGGCCGGTAATGATTTTTTTAACGATTCGATTTTATCTTTCACTGCGGTGATCGTTTTTTGCGCATTTTCGCCAAAACGCATCACCACAACGCCTCCCACTACTTCGCCATCACCATTTAACTCTGCGATCCCGCGGCGCATTTGTGGACCTAAATTAACGCTAGCAATGTCGCTAATGGTTAATGTTGTGCCTTGATTATTTAAACCGAGCGGTATTTGCTCAATATCCGTAATCGATTTTATATAGCCGGTTGCGGTGACCATGTATTCAGCTTCGGCTAGCTCGATAACCGAAGCGCCTGTTTCTTGATTACCTCGCTGAATAGCCAGTTGCACTTGTGCCAGTGACAAGCCATAAGCGCGTAATTTATTGGGATCAACTTGTACTTGGTATTGCTTAACCATACCGCCAATGGCTGCGACTTCTGCTACCCCTGAAACGGCTTGTAATTCAAATTTTAAAAACCAATCTTGAATACTGCGCAGTTGGCTTAAATCGTGTTGTCCTGTTTTATCTTGCAACGCATAAAGGTAAACCCAGCCAACGCCGGTGGCATCTGGGCCTAACTGTGGTTTGGCATTATCGGGTAACGTAGGCGTTACTTGGCTTAAATATTCAAGCACCCGGCTGCGAGCCCAATATAAGTCGGTGTCATCATCAAAAATAATGTAAATGTAAGAGTCGCCAAAAAAAGAATAACCTCTTACCGTTTGCGCCCCCGGTACCGATAACATGGCACTGGTGAGCGGGAAGGTCACTTGATCTTGTACCACTTGCGGTGATTGACCGGGGTAGCTGGTTTTGATGATGACTTGAACATCTGATAAATCAGGCAAAGCATCAATCGGTGTGTGTTTTAAAGCAAATAATCCACCAAACGTGAGCATTAGCGTTAATATCACAACAAAAAAGCGATTATGCACTGACCAATTAATGATAGTAGCTATCATGTTTGCCTCCTAATGGTTCGTGTGCATGTCAGCAGACATGACATGAACAGGCTTAATGGCGGTGATGATAAAATCATCTGCGACTTCAAAAGTGAAGGTAACGTTCATGGCTGCTTGCAGTTGGCTGATATCAAGGGTTTCTGCCAGTTTGAAATCCATTGTGGTGGCTTCTCGTCCCCATTTTTTGATGGCGTCACGGCTAATGTTAAGGGTACGACTGGAAATGTTAATTTGATTAATAACCCCGTTAACGGTGGCACTGGGTCGAGTTTGGTTGGCTTCTGGCATTAATTCATTCGAGCTTGTTGACTTGATCATTGCGGTGGCTGATGGTTTATTTGACATGCGAATAAAATCTGAATTTTTGCTTGATTCTGAATCAATTAAAAAGTGGGCAGAGGTGACTATGTTGTCATACTGAGCTAAGCCTGCGGTGATCTCAATAAACTCATTATTCGTTTGGCCTAGGCTAACGGCAACCGATTTAAAGTGTCCAGCGCCCAGCGCTTGCACAACACGGTTTTGTTTACCAGTGCGTATTACGGCACTTTTAGGCACAAGAATCGCCGGTTGCTTAGCGTGTGTTGTAATAACAACTTGCGCAAACATGTTGGGTTTTAAGGTTAAGTCGGTATTGTTGAGTTCAATACGGGCGCGCAGTGTGCGTGTTTTAGGGTCTAAGCTGGGGTAGATATAATTGATGACGCCTTGCCATTGCCGTGTTGGTAAATAATCAAGTGTTATGGATACGGCTTGACCCGTTTTAATGCGGGCGGCATCACGCTCAACGATGTCAATTTCAACCCAGATCGTGTCAAGTTGGCCAATGCTCATAATGGTTGTGCCCGGTTTAACGTAAAAGCCTTCTCGTATTTTTAAGCCATCAACCACCCCAGATTGCGGAGCATAAAAAGTGATCGACTGCTTTACTTGTTTGGTTTGGCTGAGTGTTTGTATAAATTTGTTTGATAATTGCAGTGCTTGCAAACGGGCTTTTGCGGCGGTTACCAACGCTTGGTTATTGCGTTTTAAGGCAATTAAATATTCTTCTTGCGCGTTAACTAATTGCGGTGAATATAAAGTATAAAGCGCTTGGCCTTTTGTGACCGGATCCCCCGTTGCTTTTACATATAAAGTGTTGATCCAGCCTTCTACTCTTGGATGAATATGCACTACATTGTTCTCATCGTATTGTATCGTGCCAAGGGTATAGATGGGCTTTTGCAAAGGTTTGAATTCAACGGCGGCGGTACGCACACCTAAATTGTTGATGATATGAGGTGATATTTGTATTGTGCCTGGGCTTGATAAATCACTTGAATCTGTTTTGGCATATACGGGGACAAGATCCATGCCCATGGGGGATTTACCGGGTTTATCTCGACGGTAATTATCGTCCATTGGTGCGACCCAATATAAGGGTTCAGCGGCTGATTTTTTATTGCCAGCCACATCAGTAGAGTCAACGGTTGCTAGATTATTAAGTAAGGTAAAACCGATAAAGCCAATAAGCACACCGATCGCAAGGCTCATTATAACGGTACGGGGCTGATATTTAATTGGGTTCGACATTAGTTAATTCCTAATTTATGCATTTCATCATTGCCAGGCGCGATAAAAAAATAGTTAAGGCGCGCGATTGTTTTTAAAGCATCGATGTCTATTTTTAATGCGGCTATTTGCGCATTTAATTCTGCGATTCTGGCACTCACTACATCTGAAAAACGGCCATCGTCGTGTGTATAAGCGGTGAGTGATGTTTCGGCTTGCTCATGCATTTGTGTTAAAAGTTGCTGGTTGTATAAGGCTTGCCGTTTAGATAGGTGTTTTAATTGCGCTAACTCTTGCGCTATTTCGCTCATCATATCGTTAAGGCGTAAGTCTTTTTCTGTTCTAACCGCTTCGGCACGTAAAATACTGCCTTCAACGGCTTTATCTTGTTTATTACTTGTAAACAGTGGCACATCAAATGAAATCCCAATTGAAAATAAATCGGGCCGGTCTTGCGATCCCATCGGTGAATTTTGAGTATCAACTCGATAGGCATAGCTGGCATTAACCCCCCATTGCGGTTGGTACTGCGTTTTAGCTAATGCGGTGGCTTGGTGCGCTATATCTTGTTTGGCATCTATTATTTTCATTAATGGATGCTTGTTTAGTTGTTGGGCTATTAGGTGCGGCTTATAAGTAAAACCTTTTAACCATCTTGCCCCTGTCAGCACAAGCCTTGGGCGTTCATTACCGATGGACGATATGTCTGCTTTTATGCTGTTTAATCGAGTTGTCGGCAACCATTTTTGCAATTGTGCGAGTGCAGTCGCTCGTTTTTGTGATTGTATTGTTATTCTGTCGTCTAATTGAATGAGTTCGAGCTGGGCGCGAATAACATCATGTTGACGGGTTTTACCGGCAGTAGACGCATAGGTGGCTTTAGCAATATCAACCATTTGCACAAACAAGGCTTTATCTTGTTTAATTAAGCTGAGCGTTTGCTGGGCTAAATAAGCGTCGAGCCAAATCTGCGTCACCTGTGTTTCAATTTTAGCCAAGCGGTCAGCTCGCATTAAAGGGTATTGTGAAGCTTCTATTTTTAAGGCTTGTTGCTTTATGGCTAACGCATCGCCGCGTGGAAATTGTTGGCTGATGCCGAGTTTTATTTGGCTCATGCCATCTTGATTTAAGGCTAGGTTATCGGTTGGTATATTTAAAAAACCAAGTGATACGGTTGGATCGGCTAATGTACGCTCACTGATACTTTTAGCGAGAATGGCTTGCTGGGTCAAATGATTACCTTGTAACCAAACATCATTTTGTTGCGCTTGTTTTATTGCTTCGGTTAACGATATGCCGTTAACTTGAAGCTCAATTTGGCTTGCGTATACGGTGTGGTAACCGCAAAAAAATATCAAAATAATACGTTGCACATTTAATAAAATCGTGTGGTTAAATAAACGCCATAATGCGTTTTTTAAAGTGTATAAATACATGTTTTTCACCAGCGTGTCTGGAAAATTGATCAATAACACAGCCGTGCTGTGTAAGGTTTAGCTATGATATATTTGAATTTACAAAGTGAACGGTGCGCTAAAATTTAGATGCACTGATCCTGGGCTAAGCCAGTATGGGTGGGCGATAGAGCGAGCTTATGGTTAATTGTTGAATGTTGAGTTGAGTTGAAACTATTTTGGCGGTTGATAAAGGCTGCGGATAATGTAGGTTTGTGTTGGCCATAAAGTTAATAACGGAAGTGCAGGCATGCGTAGGGCATTTGCATTCTTCACCGCAGCAATCATCATTATTTTGCATGCTTGTGTGGTTTGTGTGTTCAGTAGAATCGTTATTGACTGGCGCATGCATCTTGCTGTGATCCATGCTTGCGTGATCTATTACAGAGTGACCCATTGCCGCATGATCCATTTCAGCATGACCAATTACAGAATGACTTGATACAGGGGCATTAACTTTAAGCTTAGCCTGCGCATTAGCGTGATCAATCATACGATGAGTGTTACCTGGCATTTCACATTTCATGGTAACCGACACGAGCAATTGGCCAGTAAAGGCAATTAGCATAGTCAGCACGATGAGTGTGTTAAAAAATGTCAGTTTCATGGTATGAAAGTTCGTTACCTTTTATGTCTTTAATTATTTCTCTAATTATTTCACGAACGTAGCGTTAATTTTTTACTAAAGCGGCGTCAGCGGTTTATAGACCGTTATTTAAAATTATAAAACAGTTTAAAATTATAAAACGCTTTAGCTTTAGATGGTATCGCCAATCGTTGTGTCTGTAAAGCCCTCCGCTAAAACCTAGGCTCAATGTTTTTGTTATTATAATAAAACAATGAGTTTAGTCGGTGATGCGTTGTAAATATTTTTTTTCAAATATCAAGTATGCATCGGCACACGCCATCATTAATAAGCTGGCATCTTCGTATACAACATCCCCGGGCTGCAACGTATTTGTTTGGGCTAAAAATTCAATATGACTGGTATGAAAGCACTGATCACCCAGAATAAAAAAAACACCATAGTGGCCATATTGGCGGTGTAATTGCTTTAATTGCTTGGCCTTAAATTGAAAATTTAAGGTGCGTTCTGCTTGTGTCGGAATTGGCCACTCGGTCGCTAAAGCGGCATTTTGCGGTTGGGCTTGATTATAAAGATCTTCGATTTTTATTAAAAATTGCTGACATAACTGAGTTGCTAACGCTTGTATTTTATACGTTAAACTATTGAGTGAATCATCTTGAGTTATTGCTATAGGGGCTTGCACTATAATATCGCCCGCATCAAATTCATCTGTTACTTTGTGCAAGGTTACACCGGCAGCATCGGTATGTGTAAGCAAATAGGCTAATGGGGTCATGCTGCGGCCTAACGGCAGCAGGGTCGGGTGAATATTAAAAGCATATTTAACCGATGTTTGCGGTATTTTATGTAAGTATTCGGCAATTACAAACATGTCTGTTGATGATTGTGCTAACTCAATTAACATCGCGGCGGGTGGTTTTTCGCTGCTATATTCAATGTTATGTTGCTGGCATATTTTAATCACTTTGTGCGCGTTATCTTCAGGTTCGTTAATGTATACTCTTTGGATAGTATGACCCGCTTGGATCAGCGCTGATAAGCAACCGCTAAATAAATCATTGCCAAAATAAATAACATTCATGCTTAGTGTTTTTCCTTTGTCGCTTTTTGTATTGTCGCTTTTTGTATTGTTGCTTTATTAAACGTCTCATGCAATTTAATGCCCGTTAACACACGTTATGCCTGACTATGTCACGTCGTGTTATTTGGGGCGTTTAATGTCATTTTAAATAGGGTTGGCACCATTCAGTTTACGACTTAGATCGTATCCATTCATCAATATTGTCGCCTAAAATATTAAGCGGTACCGGACCATTTTGTAACACGACTTCATGAAATTCGCGTATATCAAATTTTGCGCCTAACGTTGTTTTTGCTTTTTCGCGTAAAGATAAGATTTCGAGCATACCCACTTTATAAGCAGTCGCTTGTGATGGCATCACAATATGGCGCTCAACCATTTTAACCGCGTCAGATTTAGCATTTGGTGTATTGTTTTCATAATATTCAATACCTTGTGCTCGGGTCCATTGCATCGCATGAATACCGGTATCAACCACTAAACGACAAGCACGCCAAAGCTCCATCGCTAAGCGGCCAAAATCAGAGTAGGGGTCTTGATAAAAACCAATTTCTTTTGGAATGTATTCTGAATATAAACCCCAGCCTTCGATATACGCGGTATACATCGCATAACGTCTAAATTTAGGCATGTCTTGTATTTCTTGCGAAAGTGCGAGCTGCATATGATGACCCGGTAAACCTTCATGGTAGGCAAGAGCGGCCATTTGGTAGGTTGGCATGGCACTCATATCATATAAATTAGCGTAGTAAATTCCGGGTCGACTGCCATCTTCGGCGGGTTGCTGATAAAAGGCTTTACCGGCAGCTTGCTCACGAAAAGGTTCAACCGCTTTTACCGTTAATTTAGCTTTGGGTTTAGTGATAAATAAGGCATCCAATTTGGTTTTCATGGTATCAATCAAATCGGTTGCTTCGGCTAAATAACGGGCTTTGCCGGCCTCATCATTGGGGTAGTAAAATTGTTTGTCGGTGCGCATAAATTGCATAAAGGCGTTTAAATCACCTTTAAAACCGACTTTATCTTTAATAACATTCATTTCATTATGAATACGGGTAACTTCACTTAAACCTATTTTGTGGATCTCTTGTGCGGTTAAATCTGTGGTTGTGGTGCGTTGCAACATAACGTTATAAAAATCGTTGCCACGTGGCAGTTTCCAAACCCCATCAAGGTTATTGGCTTGTTTTTCTAATTGCTTAATGTAGCTAATAAATGTTTTATAAGCCGGTTGTACCGATTCGGTTAAGGCGAGTTCAGTTTTAGCGAGTAGGGTTTGCTTTTCAATATGTTGTTTGTGGGTCAATAATTTATCTATTTTTTGCTTGAAATCGGCATAAATAGGGTTGTCTTCACCGGTAGTGATGGGGCTACCTTTAATGATATTTTCGCTGGTTCTAATAACATGTTCAAATACAAACTTAGGTGGAATTATCCCTGCCTCTGCCCGCGCTTTTAAACCCTCAATAAGCTGTTTGAAATAAACTGGAACTGCATTTAAACGCGCTATATAAGCTTCTGCATCGGTTAGGCTATCAATGCGGTGTTGATTAATCAGTAATGCCGGAATATCAGAATGCGCGCCAAACATTTGATTAACCGGGTAATCATGTAAACGCCATTGGTGGTCTGCAATGTCATTAGATAATTGCTGATGCAACATGTGATAACTCACTAATGTTTCTTTGTCGAGTTTGGTTTTGTTTATGTTATTGAGTCTAATTAGTTGCTGTTTTATTAAAGCATGAGTTTGCGCTTGATAGTCAGCTGATAGATTATCCCATTTATCATTTTGGGTTTTGCGGCCTAAATACGCTTGGCTCATTGGGCTGCGGGCAACTTGCTCTTCAAATATTTGTTCAAACAACTGCTTTACTTTTTCAGATTCATTAGCCAATTTATTCTGTGGTGAGGTGAGCTGTGCTTTGGCTGCTGTTTGTTCGGTAGCGGTTTTTGGGGCTTGGTCACATGCGGTTAATAAGCTTAAACCTGCGGCAACTATGCCTATTTTATATTTCATTATTTTCCTTAACACTCACAGTTGAAATCGTAGCTATTTGACTGATTTAGTTGTTGATAAAACACATTTATTATTATGATTTTAGATTAGCATTTATTTTTGAAAGAGTTAAAACTTATTAACTCACTCCCTTTATTATTGGGGGCTCAAATAGGTTGAATCGTTATATTGTTTACAACCACCCATTTTGATGCGCTATTCTGGCGGCTTCTACTCGGTTTTTGGCATTAAGTTTGTTTGCGGCTGACGATAAATAATTACGGACGGTGCCGCTTGATAAAAACAGCTTTTGTGCGATATCGTCGGTTGATAAGCCGTCTTTTGCTAAACGTAATGCTTGACGCTCTTTTTCTGATAAAGGGTCTTGTTCCATCCACGCATTTACCATTAATTCGGGAGCGATAACGCGCTCACCTTGATGCACTTTGGCTATTGCGTTAATTAACTCTTGAGAGGGTGAGTCTTTGAGTAAATAGCCTGTTACGCCAGAATCCATGGCTCGGCGCAAATAACCACTGCGCGCAAACGTCGTTAATATAATAATTTTTCCGGCAAAATTATCTTGGTGTAAATGATGGGCTAGATCGAGCCCGGTCATATCGGGCATTTCAATATCGGTGAGGACTATATCAATTTTAAGGGCTGGGTTTTCTTGTATGAAAGAGAGGGCTTGTTTGCCGTTGGCGCAACTGGCCACTACGTTTATATTATCTTCTAAATCTAATATGGTGGCCAATGCGTTTAGCAGCATCGTTTGGTCTTCAGCTAATAAGATATTAATGACTTTCATTGGATCAAACTCTCTCGTTCTTTATGCCGTAAGGGATGCTAATGGTTGTTTTAGTGCCTTGGTTTTCATGTGCTGTTACATTTGATTTTACTGAAACATGGCCTGCCATTTGCTGAATACGTTCTTCAATGCCTTTTAAACCAAAACCCTTTAACCCTAAGTCTTTTAACCCCAGCCCCGGGCTCTGTGTTTCTTTAAAGCCTTTGCCGTTATCTTCTACGGTTAATATTAAGGTGTCGTTTAAGTGGTTTATTTGAGCGTTCACTAGGGTCGCTTGTGCATGTTTAATAATGTTAGTCACGAGCTCTCTGAGTACGATCGCAAGTTCTTTATTGGCATATAAATCGAGGGCGAGCTCATCAGGGGTGATGCTATTTAATTGATAGTTAAACTCAATATCCACACTCGCCAAAACATACTTGGCATTGGCAAGCTCACTCATTAAATCACTACTGCGGTAACCTGAGACAACTTCTCTGACTTGTGATAACGCATCACGTGAGATGTCTTCAAGTTGCTTAATTTCCAGGCGAGCTTTTTCAATATTTTGATTTATTAGGTTATGAGTTATTTGGTTATCAGCCTGTTGAGCCGAATTGTGTTCTACGCCTTTATTTAATAACCGGCCGGCTAAGTCTGCTTTTAGGGTGATAACAGAAAACGTGTGACCCACTAAATCATGTAAGTCGCGTGCGATACGTTCGCGTTCAGCTATTTTGGCTAAGCGTTTGGTTTCATCTTGCGAAAGCAAAAGCGCTTTATTTTTTTCTTGTAAAGCGACTTGGTAGATATTCACTAAACCAATAATAAGTGTAAACGGAATACCAGGCAGATAAAAATAGGGCGATAATGTAAAAATAATACTGATACTAATGAGCCAAAAAACGAGGCCAAACAAAGCCATAAACGCGTATTTTTGGCTGGGTAATCGGCAACAAAAAGCAGCCGCATAAATAAATAAGGTTAACGCACTCACGGTATATAAAGTGCAAACGGTAGCAAGGCAAACCAGTAAACAGATGTAATTAAAAACGTGTTTACTGCTAACCCAATAACTACGAAAATAAAGGATTAAAAATATAAGACTCGCGACAACGGTATAAAGCCAATGACTATATTGACTCGAAAAATAAAAAACAGGTGCAAAGAAAAATGGCAAATAAACAAGCCACACATAGGGCATTGATTGTTTATTGATATTGCGAGGCAATAAAAAAGCATCAATTTTTTTTAGTCTTGTCCATTTGCCATTATTTTCCATTTTATGCTTGCCTTTTGTTTGATGCCATTATTGCCAAAGCTAAAAAAATAACACTGAACAGGGCTAACATCACTAAATGATTTAAAACACTACCGCCCATGTCTTGCTGAGTTACTTTTAGCGCCAGTTGCGATAAATGATAAGGTGGTAAATAATTCGCTAAAGATTGTAAAAAGCTGGGCAACATATTAATGGGCAGCCATAAGCCCGATAAAAAAGCCATGGGTAAATAGATAACATTAACAATAGCCGCTGCACTTTCAGCTTTTAATATAAACCCTAAAGTGAGGCCAAGTAAACAAAAGGGTAAGCCACCCAAAAGTAATGTTATTAATAACAGTAAACTTTGCGAAAGTGTTAGGTTAACACCGGCAACGACAAAAGCGACAAAGCCAAGGCTGATGATAATAATGAATGAAAAGACCATCGAGACGATTATGCGGCTGACAATATGAGCTGATGCCGGCATGGGTGATGCTTCTTTAATGTCTAACCAGCCTTTACCGCGTTCGACGGCAAGGCCTGAACCAAATGAGAACAACGCCGGTCCCATGACACCAAATGTGCCATACGTTGCTAATAGATAAGTCGATGCCTCTATATTATTTGCATTGATTAATACGCCAAAAAATAAATAAAAAATAACAGGGAACAACACCGCCGGGATAGCGAAAGACGGGTTACGGATCGTTTTTAACCATTCAAATTTTGTTTCTAACCAATAAAGCTTAGTGAGATAGTGTTTGTTTGAAGGCTCGCTATGTTGATTTAAGATTGTTGTATTCATGCCGCATCCTTAACATTTTTTGTTACGTTTTTATCTAATTGTAAAAAAGCTTCTTCTAAACCGGCTCGCGTCACCGTAAGCTCTTTTAAATCTGGTTTTATCGTTAATAGCTCAATTAACGTTTGATTACCTTGGTTACTTTGTAACTTCGTGTATTTACCATATTGATCATAACTAATGACGCCCGTTATGTTCGCAACCTTAAATGGAGTAGCTGGCGTAATAAATTGGATAGTCGTTGAGCTGACGCATGACTTTATTTTTTCATTCGATCCTTTTTCAATGACACTGCCTTGCTTAAGTAAAATCACTTCATCCGCTAGACTGTCGGCTTCTTCAAGGTAATGGGTTGTAAGTACAATCGCGGTGCCGGCCGCTTTAAGGTCACGTATTGTTTGCCATAATTTTTGCCTTGCGGTTATATCCATACCGACTGTGGGTTCATCTAAAAACAGTAGCTTAGGGTTACCGCATAAACTGAGTGCAAACAATAAGCGTTGCTTTTCACCGCCTGATAGTTTTTTTGAATAGCGGTTTTCGATATGTTCGAGCCCGGCGTAAGCTATTATTTTTTGATATGCCATTGGGGTAGGGTAATAACTACGAAATAATTCGATATGCTCTTTTACTTTTAGCGTATCGGGTAACGAAGCCACTTGTAACATAGCGCCCGTTTTTTGTTTAGCATTTTGTGAGCCTGCGTCTGACGAAAACACACTGATTCTGCCTGAATCGGGTGTTAAACGACCCAATAGCATATTAATCAAAGTGGTTTTACCTGCACCATTTGACCCTAAAATAGCCAGCACTTGATTAGCTTTAATATCAAACTCAACATTGTTTAAGGCGAGTTTATTATCAAATTTTTTATGTATTCCTTTTATTGAAGCGATGATATTTGAATTAACGTTTTGCATATCGTTTCCTTCTTAATGTTTACGATAATGCTATTTTGACCAAGATGAGCCTGAAATATTAGAGGCAAATGTCATGAATATGAGATGACAAATGTCACTTTTTCAACTGAGCGTTAAATTAAGGTACTGATATTAAAGAAGCGTGTTGCGGCAATTTTTAGGATTAAATGAAATAGGATTAGAGATTAGAGATTAGAGATTAGAGATTAGAGATTAGAGATTAGAGATTAGAGATTTCGGTGTTCCAATAGATAAGTTTAAAATAAAATTAATATCCTCAAACCCAATAAAAAAGAGTGGCAAGCCACTCTTTTTTTTGTATTAAGATTAAGCGGTTTAAATTATAAACCTAATTTTCTTAATTCTTTTGCAGCGACTGGTGCCGGCAAAGGAATGTAACCGTCTTTTTCTACGATTTTTTGACCTGTTTTAGATAACAACATTCTTAAAAACTCAGCTGTCAGTGGGTCTAAAGCATTGTTTGGGTGCTTGTTAACATAAACATATAAATAACGTGATAATGGGTAAGAACCTGATGTTGCATTTTCCATTGTAGCATCAATAAAGTTAGTGCCTTTTTTAGCTAAAGGTACTGTTTTAACACCAGACGTTTTATAACCAATACCTGAGTAACCGATTGCATTTAGTGAAGATGAAATTGATTGAACAACAGATGCTGAACCTGGTTGCTCATTCACGCTATTTTTGAAATCACCTTTACATAAACCTTTCTTTTTGAAGTAACCGTAGGTACCTGATACAGAGTTACGACCGAAAAGCTGAATATCTTTACGTTCCCACTCACCCGTTAAGCCCAATTGACCCCAACGAGTTACATCTTGATCTGAGCCACATTTACGTGTTGAAGAGAAAATAGCATCAACATCTTTAATGGTTAAACCTTTAATCGGGTTATCTTTATGAGCAAAAACGGCTAATGCATCAATTGCAACACGAACGCCTGTCGGTTTATAACCGTAACGTTTTTCGAAAGCTTCAATTTCTTTAGACTTCATTTTACGGCTCATCGGACCGAATTGAGAAGTACCTTCAGTTAAAGCGGGTGGAGCCGTTGAAGAACCTGCAGCTTGTACTTGAATAGTTACATTTGGGTAAATACGCTTATATTCTTCTGCCCAGAAAGTCATCATGTTTGCTAAGGTATCAGAACCCACAGATGATAACTTACCTGAGATACCGCTGCTTTTTTGATAATCAGTTAAGTCTTTATCGATAGCAATTGATTGCGATGCGAATAAAGTAACTGCGGTGAATCCAACTATTTTAGCTAGTGCTTTAAGTTTCATTTCAAACTCCAAATAAGAATTTTTATCTTTTTTAATTGCGATGAAGTGTATTACGCTTTTGTTTCATTAATATGACAGTTGTCATAAAGTCGATTTATTTATTAAGGTTTATTGGTTAACCATTTTAGGTTATTGACAGGCGTGTTGTTTATTACTAATTAGGCATAAAAAAGGCTGTTAAAAACAGCCTTATTCTTTGAGATAGGGTAGAACGAATTTTAGAATTTATGTTCTAAACCTAAGCCTAAATAACCACCATCGGCTTCATTAGACATGGCTTCGTCGTTATCAATACGGCTATACCAAGTATAAGCTTTAGTCGCACTTGATAGCTTATAATCAACACCTAAAGTGATGATTGACTTATCAGCAACACCTTTTTCATCTGCTGTTTGATATTGTGCTTTTAATGTTGTTTCGCTGATTTTATAGCTTGTGCTTACCATAATACCGTCAAGTTCACCTGAGCCATCAACTTTTTCAGAACGTTGGATAATACCACCCACTTTTAATGCGCCAAATTTAGCTTGAGCATTTAAACGTACGGTATCGCGGCCTTTTATTTCGCTATCTGATGCGATCGCAACATAGAATTTTGATTTTTTAAGTTTCGAATCACCATAGCTAACCGCCAATGAAACGCCTGCTTTAGCGTCTACGTCATCTGATGCTTCTGTAATATAAGTTGCGGCCGCTTTAAAGCCATTAAATGATTTTGATTTTAAGCTAACTGCATTCTCTAAGCGGTTTTCACCTTGTTTTTGCCACAGCGTTTTTATATCGCCTTTGTAATCACTAAAGATATCTATTTTACCTTGTGATTTTTTTAGTGCAGTATCAATTCGGCCAATGACAACTTCACCGTAGCTACCTTTTACACCTAAATATTGGTTACGAGCCGATAAGTTGTCAGTTTTATCATCAATATTAACTTGCCATTCGTATTTATAAATAGCGGTTAAACCATTGTCTAATTTGTATTCTCCAGTTGCACCAATTCGCGATGCATTGCTGACTATATCAGAATAAGTATCTACACCTTCATCAGCAACGACAAAAGCTAAATTTGCTTTACCGTAAATTGTTAAAGCCTTATCTTGCTCTGCAGCTAGCGCGGTTGTTGCAAAAATTGAAGACGCTAAAAGCGTTATTTTCATTGTAGATTTCATGGTGTTATCCCGTTCAGAATACTAAATTGTAAAACTAAATATTTGAGCCTTAATGACATTGTGACATTATTATTAAGGTCTCATTACGTTATGAGGGATATAATATTTCACTAATGTGACATTTATATTACATATGACAATTTTGTGTAATTTTTATGACAAGGTTGTATTCGGGTATTTGTTTTGAATTGAAGATGATGAAGTGATTACAAAAAAGATTAGGCAATAAGCCGGTTTAAGAAGCAGAAAAGAGGCAGGTAAAGAAAAGATGAGGTGCAACTTGAAGGTTACACCTTATATATAGTCAAAGCGATCGGGTTTTAGGGGAGGCCGTCAAGCTTCGAGACCCCATGAGCATATGCTCTATTATGTGATTGGGGCGAGTAAGCGCTGGCAATGAACCATAAAACCTGAGCGAGAAGACTATATTTAATTGTTTTCTAATGTTGCTTGTATTTGCTCGCGATTAAAATGGCGAACATCTTTACCTTTAATAAAGTAAATAACATGTTCACTGATGTTTTGACAGCGATCACCAATACGTTCTAATGAGCGTGTCGCCCACATGACATCCATGACTTTAGGAATAGCCCGAGGGTCTTCCATCATGTAAGTCATTAATTCACGAGTGATGGATTCGTATGTTTTATCAATTTTTTTATCCATTTGATAAACTTCAAAAGCTTCATCACAGTCCATTCTTGCAAATGCATTGAGCACTTTAGACAACATAATTAAAACTTTGCGTCCCATATGGTCTAAATCAACTAAAAATTGCTTTTGATCATTGTTGTATTTGTCTCGTGTTGCTTTTACGATGCGGCATAGCTCGTCACCAATGCGTTCTAAATCGGCAATGGTTTTGGCAATCGCTAACACTAAGCGTAAATCAATGGCAGCAGGTTGACGTTTAGCAATGATGCGGGTGCATTCTTCATCAATAACGGTTTCGTAGCTATTCACTTTCTCATCAGTCGCAATAACATGGTCAGCCAAACTACTATCCATGTTAGTAATTGCGTCTAACGCATCTTTGAGTTGGTTTTCAACTAATCCGCCCATTTCAAGTACATGACTTAATACTTGTTCCAGCTCGTCGTTAAATTGACCTGATATATGTTTATTTAAATTTAATTCCATTTGAGTCCCCTTAACCGTAACGACCAGTAATGTAATCTTCTGTTTTTTTAATGCTCGGTGCGGTAAATAATTTATTAGTGTCTGAATATTCTATTAGCTCACCCATAAACATGAAAGCGGCATAATTAGATACTCGCGCAGCTTGTTGCATATTGTGAGTTACAATAACTACAGTATAGGCTTCTTTTAAATCATTGATCAGTTCTTCAATGGTTAAAGTTGAAATTGGGTCTAGTGCTGAAGTGGGTTCATCCAACAATAACACTTTAGGCTCGATGGCAATGGCACGTGCAATCACTAATCGTTGTTGCTGACCACCTGATAGGCCAAAAGCACTATCATGTAAACGGTCTTTTACTTCATCCCATAACGCGGCTTTACGTAATGACTTTTCAACCGTTTCGTCGAGTATACGTTTATCGTTATTACCTTGAATTCTTAAACCATAAACCACATTTTCATAAATTGATTTTGGGAATGGGTTAGGGCGTTGAAATACCATGCCGACGTTTTGACGTAAAGATGCCACATCGACATCTTTATCGTAAATGTTTTTACCTTCAAGCTCGATTGCGCCGTCTACACGACATATATCAACCAAATCATTCATACGGTTAATACAACGAAGTAATGTTGATTTACCACAGCCTGATGGGCCGATAAAGGCTGTTACTTTACCTTTAGGTATTTTCATGTCTATGTTGTAAAGCGCTTGTTTACTACCATAGTGCAAGCTTAGGTTTTTCATTTCTAAAGCTGTTAGTTCTGGTGTTAATTCGCTTGGATCAATTGCATTAGTTACTTTTGCGATATCGGGTGCTACTGAAATCATAAATTTTGCCTATGTAAACGCTTTAATTAGTGTTCTAAAGATTTGTATTTTTCACGTAAATGGTTACGAATGCCGATTGCCGTTAAGTTAAGTGTAACAATGACACTGACTAATAAAAATGCGGTGGCATAAACCAATGGTCTTGCAGCTTCAACATTCGGGCTTTGAAAACCTACGTCGTAAATATGAAAACCTAAGTGCATGAATTTTCTATCAAGATGAACAAAAGGAAAGTTGCCATCTAACGGTAATGTTGGGGCCATTTTAACCACGCCCACTAGCATAAGTGGAGCTACTTCACCGGCTGCACGTGCAACCGCTAATATTAAGCCTGTCATTATAGCAGGGCTAGCCATTGGAATGACAATGCGCCATAACGTTTCAGCTTTTGTTGCACCAAGTGCTAAGCTACCTTGACGTAAAGCCGTGGGTATTCTAGATAAACCTTCTTCTGTTGAAACGATAACAACTGGTAAGGTTAAAATAGCAAGTGTTAATGCCGACCAGATAACACCTGGCGTACCAAATGTAGGGCTCGGTTGAGCTTCTGGGTAAAATAGGGCATCAATATTGCCACCTAACATGTAAACAAAAAAGCCTAAACCAAATACACCATAAACAATACTCGGAACACCTGCTAAGTTAATAACAGATATACGAACTATTTTTGTGATTGCATTTTTAGCGGCATATTCATGCAGATAAATCGCAGCAATAACACCAAAAGGTGTAACGATAATGGCCATCAATAACACCATGAACACGGTACCAAATATCGCTGGGAAAACCCCACCTTCGGTATTCGCTTCACGCGGGTCTTCTGATATAAATTTACCGATCTGTACAATGAATTGAATTGCTTTTTCAAAGACATTCATGTCATTTGGAAATTGTGCATCAAGCACTTGATAAACAGGAATAGAAACAACTTCTCCGCGCATATCTTTAACGAGTACGGTATCACGTTGCGAATCTGCTCTTAATGCCATTAACTGTTTTTCAAGCACAAGATAGTCAGCTTGCAGTGTTTTACGTTCAGCGTTTAGCTCTGCAATGATTTCAGCGGTTAATTTGCCTTTTAACTCATAAGAACGCTCTTCTAAACGCAACTCTTCAAGTTTGTAGTTGATCGATCCTATTTCACCATTTTGGATATCCATCATTTCATCGCTTAATTCAACTGCGCGATCAATAACCGACTCAAGGGCTTCGTATTTCGATTTATCTTTTATGGTTTTACCGTTTTCAATAACGCCTTCAATATAACCATAAAAATTACCATTTTTATTTCGTTCTATTTTAACTAAATCGGCATGTGCGGTTTTTGATTTGATATCAGTAGCTAATATCCATCTGAAATCTAAATCAACATATTCACGATTACCGGTTTTAATCAAAAAGCGCTCTATAATGTTGCCTTGAAAACCAGAAATATCGGTGCCTACCCCTTGTAAACGGCTAGTAGGGACTTCTTCTCTATCGTAAACTTCACCAATAACCGTTACTGGCGTTTTGTTTAACTCAAGTGAAAATTCGTAAATATTTGATGGCCAAAAATAAACAAGACCACGCCATGCAATTAATAGTAATAACCCAATAACAGAGATTAAGCTGATGCTAACGGCACCCGCTGTCATCCATATCCAAGGAGAACCTGATTTAAACCATTTATTCATTAAATAATCCTCCTACTTAAAGTGAACTGTATTTTTCACGCAGACGTTGACGAACAAACTCAGCGGCTGTGTTAAAGATGAAAGTAAAGACAAACAAGACAAATGCGGCTAAGAATAAAATACGATAGTGCGTACTACCCACCTCAGACTCTGGCATTTCGACCGCAATGTTAGCCGAAAGTGTGCGCATACCTTGGAAAATTGACCAATCCATTATTGGCGTGTTACCCGTTGCCATTAATACAATCATTGTTTCGCCAACGGCTCGGCCTAAGCCCATCATAATCGCTGAGAAAATACCCGGGCTCGCGGTGAGTAACACAACTCTAACCAGTGTTTGCCATTGGCTTGCGCCTAACGCTAATGAACCTTGAGATAGGTGTTTAGGTACTGAGAATACGGCATCTTCTGTGATAGAGAAGATAGTCGGTATAACAGCAAAGCCCATCGCAATACCCACAACAAAAGAGTTACGTTGGTCAAAATCGATACCTAATTCGTCGGTAATGTATAAACGCATGTCACCGTTAAAGAATAACGTTTCAATTGGCGCACTTACTGCAAAACAAGCCCAACCCACAAATAAAACAACGGGGATTAAAATAATTGAATCTAAGCCTTCAGGTATTTTGTTACTGATTGCTTTGGGTAAGTTATGAATAGCAAAAGCGACAAGAATAATTGATACCGGTAAAACCATAAGCATAATAACAATGCCAGGAAGGTTATCTTCAATAATCGGTGCTAACCATAACCCCGCTAAAAAGCCGAGTATAACGGTCGGCAATGCTTCCATTATCTCAATTGTTGGTTTAACGACTTTTCGCACCGGTGAGGGCATGAAATAAGCGGTGTAAATTGCCGCGGCTAATGCAATTGGCACAGAGAAAAGCATGGCATAAAAAGCGGCTTTAATGGTACCAAACGCAATGGGCACTAAACTGAATTTTGATTCAAAATCATCACTGGCTGAAGTTGACTGCCAGATGTAATCGGGTTCAGGATAACCTTCATACCACACTTCTTGCCATAAAGCCGACCAGGTTACTTCTGGGTGCTCGTTTTCTACATGAAAGAGTTGAAGTTTATTGTCGGCTTGTAAAAATACCGCATTAGCTCTTGGTGCAACGGCTAAATGAGTAATGCTGCCTTCAGTTAAGCTGTCGGTAAATAAAGTTGCTTCACTTGTTGTGTAATGAACGCCAAATTGTCCTTTTGCGCCAGTGGTAAAGAATGTTTTACGATAAAGTTCAGGGTAAATTGCATTAACTGATGCTTCTTCACTTTTAAATGAACGCGCTTTAACAAATTCACGTCCGTTTTTACCATTAATTTCAAACCATTGGCTGATAGTGCCTTCGTTGTTGGCAATGAGAATTGAATTGGCACCCGAAAGTAGGGCTGACGCGGTAATTTGGGTATTAAAGTCAGTTACGTTTATTTGATAAAGTATTTCAATCTCATCGATGTCTCTTATATCAATTACCGATAATAAAGTACCTTGAATAGCAAAAGCGCGACTTAAATCAGGGCTAATGTGTAATTGCTGAATATTGCCTTTGATTTGTTCAATCGCAACCGTTTCGCCAACCCATTCAATTTCATCGGTCATGAAATTTTCTTCAGCCAGTAATTGTTTATAAAACAACTCACCGCTGTCGTTGGTAAATATAAAACCTGTTGTTTCTTCAGAAATTGAAAAGGCGAGTTGAGTGATCGCATCACCTTCTTCACTTAATTCTAAAGGTGCATCGCCAAGAGGCATTCTATAGGTTGGCGTGATTTTTCTTACATCATTTGGAAAGGTTATTCTAAAGCTAGGCTTAACAACTTGAACTTGGCCATTTTCAAAACCATAAGCATATAAGTTTAAGTGAGGTGCAGATTGTGCAAATGAAGTAACTTCACTTTGAAAATCAAAAGCATGTTCAAATATTTTTGCACCTAAATTGGTGTGTAAGTCATAAAACTCAAGTTTAGAATCTTTAGTGAAACGATAAGCTGTTTCAAGATGTTCATCGACACCAATAGATAAAGTATTTAAGGGTTCGTTTAACGCTATGCTTTGATGGTGTTCTACATCCACATCATCAAAGATAGGCTTAACGACATAAAGCAGATAGAAAAAAATCATTAATAATGCCGCTAATACGAGTAAACCACCGGCGGTGACTCCATATTTTGCGACCTTATCTTTTACTTTTCTAAATTGGTCTTTATTAGACGTTTGTGTTAATTGCTGAGACATCATTAACCTTAAGCAGCTGAAGTTGCCGCGCAGTATATGATAATTTTATTACACTTTTGTTACAGCTGTCATATTTCAACGTAAGCCTTGATCTTTATCATTTTAAAGACTCAGATAAACGTTAGATATCGCTGTTAAAGCTTATTATCACGGGGTTTAAATTAAGATTGTTTTATAAATGAGTAGAACTTATAAAATAAAAATACAGCTATTGGCTTCAAGGTGAATGACGATTTTATGACCGTTATTGTCACTTTAAAATACGCTAATAGCGGTTTTAAATTATGGTTCTTTCATTTTGGTATATCGCTAAAGCTGATTAAGTGCTATATGCACTCGCAAGCACTTTGCAAAATTATGTATACGAAGATTTTTTAATTTTCGATACTCAAAAATGTTACTAACAAATTGTGACATTTTGAGACGCCAGCATAAAAAAAGCAGCTAAACGCTGCTTTTTAGTTGGCCTTTCTTAACTATTTAGCTAATTACAATAAAATAGCGGTTAGTGCAAAGTAAGAGATAATCGCTAAAGCAGCGCCAATTGGCAGGGTAACAACCCAAGAGATAGCAATGTTTCTAACAACACCTAAATTAAGCGCGGCAATACCACGTGCTAAACCAACACCTAATACCGCACCTACTAATGTTTGAGTAGTCGATATTGGTAAGCCGGTACCTGAAGCAATAACAACGGTAGAAGCCGCGGCTAGTTCAGCCGCAAAACCACGACTCGGTGTTAAATGTGTAATCCCTTTACCTATCGTAGCCATAACGCGATGACCAAATAAAGCTAAGCCCGATACAATACCTAAACCACCCAGTGGTAAAATCCACCACGCTAATTCAGCTTTGGCAACAATTTGACCATCGTTTGCGATAATGCTGCTAACCGCAGCTAAAGGACCAATTGCATTGGCGACATCATTTGAGCCATGTGCAAATGCCATACAACAAGCCGTCACAATCATTAATACGGCAAATATTTTTTCAACATTGTTATATTGCATTTCTTTATCGGCTTCAGGGTCGATCTTAACGCGTGAAACAAAATAAGCACCGATTAACGCAACTAAAATAGAGATGGCAATAGCGGCTAAGTATGACTCTGCTGTGGTGAATTTAATATCACTGACATGCTTAAGCCCTTTTTTAATTGTAACTAATGAAAGAACAAAGCCCGCAAGCGCCATGTAAACCGGCACAAAACGTTTTGCATTTTTAATCGGATTATCAGTGTCGAAGATGAGTTTTTGCGCACTCATGAAGATGAGGTAAGCCACAATACCAGACAACAGTGGGGTCACAATCCAACTCCCAACTATACCTGTTACTTTTGCCCAATTTACAGCCTCTGGCCCAGCGCTCACAACGGCGAAACCCACAATAGCACCAACAATTGAATGTGTCGTTGATACAGGCCAGCCCATATAAGAGGCAACAGCAAGCCAAGTACCGGCTGCTATTAAGGCTGAGATCATACCAATAACCAATAATTCAGGGTGCGGAATGAAAGGTGCAGAATCAATAATTCCTTTTCTGATGGTCGAGGTCACTTCACCACCGGCCAAATAAGCACCGGCAAACTCGAAAATCATAGCAATAATAATTGCCTGTTTGATAGTTAACGCTTTTGAACCCACTGAGGTGCCCATGGCATTAGCAACATCATTTGCCCCAATACCCCAAGCCATAAAAAAGCCAACAACAGCGGCAAAGATAATTAAAATTAAACCGTAACTTTGAATAATATCCACGAATATAGTCTCTGTTATTTATTTTGCTAAAAGCAGTTCTAAGCGACCGCCAACTGATTCAGCTCTATCGGCTAAATCACCAATCCATTCCATTACGTTGTACAGAAATATAACATCTACAGGGTTGCGACCTTCTTCGACATTACGTAATGCTCTGCGTAATTTAATTTGTAACTTATCCGTTTCTTCTTCGATTTCATCAACTTGGTTGATTATTTTTTCAACCAGAACCACTTCACGCCCGCGGAAGCCGGTTTCAAGTAATTCATCTAATTCATTAATTGCTTTTGCTGCAAGTTGAACCGCATCTAGGGCGAGTTTCAAATAAGCCATGAAATCTTCTTGTAATGGCTCAGGAATTTCTAACTCACGACCCACAACACGGCCTGCAATGTCTTTCGCTTTATTGGCTATTTTGTCTTGTTCGGTTAGGAGTTCGAGAAGGTCGGTGCGATCAATAGGTAAGAATAAGCCTTTAGGTAAGTTTAATCGTATGCTTTGTTTCTGATCATCGGCTTTGCGTTCGATTTTTGAAATTTCTTTACGAACTTTTTCTGCTTCTTTCCAATCTTTGGCGAAAACAGCATTAAAAAATGGAACGAGTTGTTGAGCTGCAAAGGCAGCTGTATCAATATGCTTTTCCATCGCTTTAAAGGGCGACTTAGCAAAAACACTTAGAATGGAATTGCCGGACATTTGAGTATACCTATTTTGATTTGTAGTATAGGTCGCGGATTTTACACAAATATCTCAGACAATCCACCGTATGGGGGATTTAAGTAACTATTTTAATTTAATCTTAACGTTATATGACCTGAAATGTTATTCAATTTAAGGGGTTAAGCGGCATTGAGGGTGTTAATTATTTTAGCCGCTTGTTGTTCTGTATTATCGGCGATGTTTCTGGCAGTGTGATTTGAATGCTCTGCCGCGTTAACCGCTTGGTTAATTTCAGATTGAAAACGCGTTAAATAGTTAACTTGTGTTTTAGCATTTTGCACACATTGGTTTGCTGCTGCGGCCGAGTTTTGTGCTTTAGCCATGATCTCGATGCCGGTTTGACTCAGTGTTTGATTAATTTGTGTTTGGTTTGCGGTGAGTGAGCTGATGTCATTGACATTATTTTTTAAATCATTGGACGACTGTTTTAACTTCTCAAGAATGTTTGATATATCACGCAATGAATTTTGGGTGTGTAATGAAAGGTTACGGACTTCATCGGCAACCACGGCAAATCCTCGTCCGTGCTCACCCGCTCGTGCGGCCTCAATAGCAGCATTGAGTGCTAATAAATTTGTTTGATCGGCAATGGTACCAATCACCTCAACAATCGAAGATACATCGTTAACTGAGCTTAATAAACTTTCAACAGAATGATGGCTGTGCTCAACATGCTTAACAATAATATTAATTTCGGCGCTCATCAGTGCTATTTTTTGGTTACTGAGTTCAACGGCATTTTGGGTTTCTGTAGCATCAAGCTGTACGCCTTCTGAGCCCGAATAGACTTCTTGCGCTAAAGTGATAAGTTCTTGCGTAAAATGATTTGAATTACTGAGCTGCTCAACTATTTGTTTAGTTTCGGATTGGATACTGTTTGTTTCTTCCACCAAGGCATCAAGTGAACCAGACACATCCATAAGTTGTGTTGATTTCTGACTTTTATCACTTTCTAACATATCGATTAATATATTGAAGTTTTTAAATACAGAGTTTATTTCGGCTTTAGATTGGGTTGTTGGTAATGCTTTTAATTGGCCATTACTCACTAGCTCCGCAAATGCTGAATGCAAAATTTTAATCCGCTTAACAATTAAGGTGTACTGAAAAACCGTTGATAATAGGGCGGTAAAAATGAGCAAAATTGCCGCGATGTATAACCATGTCCGTGTTAAATTATTGATATTGACCAGTTCTTGTTTGATTTCTATTTCAGCATCAAAAAAACTATTCTCAAATCCTTTAACGGCTTGTTTCAATGTTGAAAAATCAGTTTCTAACTTATTTTTGTTATTTAACGTGTTTTTGAGTTCTTTTGGGTAACGATTTATTAAGCTGTTTAATTCACTTAAGATCGTATCTCCACTTTCTTCTGCTTCGTCTTCGTCATCGAGAAATAAATCGAAGTCATCCGCTTGTTCCTCTTCTTGCTCTGGGTATAAATTAAAACGTGGCAACGCATCCATTATTTTGAGTTGGGTTTGTACTTGTTCAACTCGGTTTAAAATATTGTTTTGGTTTTCTGCGGTGGGGTAATTAAACAGACGCGTGCGATCAACACTTAATTGGTTTAATAAATTAGCAAATTGTAGTGCGGTATTTTGATAAGTCGCCGCCAGCTCAATATCTTTATCTTTGCCCATACTGATATAATGAGATAAATCTTGGCTGTAACTTAGTAAATTATTTTCAGCGTGGTCAAGTAATGAAAATAAGTCGGCGCTAATTTTACCAGCAGAACGAATATCGCCTTGCAATACGGTTTCGAGTTTGAGAATGTGTTTAAGTGACGATTGGATTAGCGGACTATTTTGATTATTTATATTGGTTTTAATCGCTTTTAATTCAGCTTCTGCTGCGGTTAATTTTAATGTATTACCGGTTTCTAGGTATTCATCAACTAAAACTTTAAAGTGACGAGTGATCCGGTTTTTAGTTTCTTGATAAGTATCAACGGTGGCTTGCGCTTGATCTTGGGTTGTTGTTGACCAATTTATAATCACCAACAGTGATAATGCAATGGTAATAAGTAAAGAAGCAGATAAAACTGAAAAACTGGAGATTTTCATGCAAATACCACAGGTTATAGTGAATAAACGGTTGCACCATAACAGCCTTTTATTACATTTTTATTTCTATTCTTAAAACTGTAACAATAGGTGCGTTATGGTGAGTTTTTGTGGAAAAAGAGAAATAAATGATCAGTGAATCAACCTTAATAGACAGTCATTGTCATCTTGATTTTGAATGTTTTGATTTAACGCTTGAAAATCTACTTTATCGTTGCCGGCAAAAAAATATTAGTCACTTTATTGTTCCTGCCGTTAAAACCGATTCTTGGTCGCGTCTGTTATTACTGGCAGAGCGGCATAAAAATTGGTTTGTCGCTTTGGGGTTGCATCCTTATTTTATTCATCAGCATGAAGAAAAACATCTAATTCATTTAAACCAACAATTAGCGCAGCCACGATTTTCACGTATTATCGCTGTTGGCGAAATAGGGTTGGACTTTTCTTTAACTGAAGCATCATGGCCAAAACAAATTGCGTATTTTCAACAGCAATTACAAATGGCTAAAGATCACAAATTACCCATAATATTGCATCATAGGCAATCGATTGATGTGTTATGCAAATATATTAAAGCGACTAATTTTGAATATGGTGGCGTGCTACATGCTTTTTCGGGCAGTTTGCAGCAAGCACAACGCATGATAGATTTAGGTTTTAAATTGGGAGTGGGCGGCACAATAACTTACCCGCGTGCGCAAAAAACACGCAAAGTGATTCAACAATTACCTTTAGAAAGTTTAGTGCTTGAGACCGATTCGCCCGATATGCCGATTAATGGACAACAAGGGCAACAAAATACGCCTTTAAGTTTATTGGCCATTTTAACGGTATTAACCGAAATAAGATGTGAATCACCCCAGGTGATCAAACAGGCTTTATGGGATAATACCCAAGCGGCTTTTAAATTAAACTTAAGTTGTAATCAATCTTAATGGCGTTAATATTGCGCAAAATAAACGAGAACGAAAATAGGAATGCGGTTTGAGTATTAGAAGCCAGTTGCAGCAAATGATTGAGCATAATGAGAGTGTGCAGAGCCGTATTTTTGCGATCACGGTACAAATTTTAATTGTTGTTTCGTTACTGAGCTTTTCAATATCAACCTTACCCAATTTAGCGCCCGCAACCATTATTTGGTTAGATCGACTTGAAATGTTTATCGTTATTATTTTCACGATAGAATACATATTGCGTTTAGTGAGCTCGCCAAAACCTGTCTCTTTTATATTTAGCTTTTATGGCTTAATTGATTTAATCGCGATTGTCCCTTTTTATCTAGCGGTGGGCTTAGACTTAAGAGTTGTCCGTTCGTTTAGGTTATTAAGATTGGTCTTGATTTTCAAATTACTTAAATACAGTAAAGCGATGGATCGATTTAGACGCGCAATGCTGATTGCTAAAGAAGAACTGTTATTGTTTATGATGGTTGCCTGCATTTTATTATATTTATCGGCTGTGGGCATTTATTATTGTGAAAATGCCGCGCAGCCTGAATTATTCAAATCGGTTTTTCACAGTTTGTGGTGGGCCGTAACGACGTTAACCACGGTTGGTTATGGTGATATGGTGCCTATTACGGTGGGCGGAAAAATATTTACCTTCTTTATTTTAATGCTTGGCCTTGGGATCGTTGCATTACCCACGGGGTTAATTGCTTCGGCTTTATCTGAAGTTAGAAAAGCCGATCGTAAAAAAGCAGCAAAAATAGCTAAATAATCTTTTTATTCCTCGTCTCCATTCAATAGTTTATTTAGAACTAAGTAAACTTATTTTTAATCTTCTTTGTTATTTCAAAGCGCATATAAATGATATTTTTAACGTTTTTATGCGTATTTTAAGCCTGTTTAGCACAATATAATGCTGAATAATCTAATTTTGGTTTGATTGTTGTTAACCAAATTATTCAACTCATTTGAGTTTAGGCAGACTGACAGAGAGAATACAATGAAGAAAAGTGAACTTTCAGACCCATTTGAACAAGCCCGGTTAGAAAAAGGTTACGGTGAAATGAATGATCAAGATGATCCTGTCACTATTCTTTTACGCCACAAAGATGTTCGCAAATGTGCTCATAATTGGAAGACCTTTCAATCTGGTGCGGTGCCTGGCCGTATTGTTGTGCCATCTGAAGTCAATATTCGCGAAACCCGCCAAATTCCTTTTGAAGTTGATCCCCCCATGCATGGTGGTTACCGAGCGATTGTTGAACCTTGGTTTAAACGCCCTTTACAACCAGAGTATCAAGCCAAATTAACGGCGCAAATTCAAGACTTAGTTGACGAAGTAGCAGATTGGGATTCGGTTGAAGTCGTGAGTGACTTTGCTTTGCGTTTACAATCAAGAGCGTTAACGTTGTTGCTAAACATTCCTTATGAAGAAGCGCAAACATGGATAGAGTGGGGTACGCATGTATTTAGAAGTGAAGATGACGCGCTTGATGGATCTAAAGCCGCTATTTTGTATGACTATATTGATGCCCAAATAGATAAAGCGATTGCACAACCGGGTGAAGATTTATATTCGGTATTACTTGATTCTGAATTAGACGGCAAAAAACTCACCCGAGAAGAAGTAAAAGGCGTAATGATTTTAACGTTTGCGGGTGGCCGAGATACCGTTATTAATGCGGTAACCAATTCAATTGCTTACTTTGCTGAACACCCAGAATCGTTAACTCGATTACGCAATGAACCTGAAATTACCGGTCGAGCTATTGAAGAACTTATACGTTATTTTGCCCCTTTAACCCATATGGGCCGTGTTGTAACAGAAGACACACAAGTTTGCGAGCATGCGGCAAAAGCGGATACACGCGTGTCATTATGCTGGGCTTCAGCTAACCGTGATGCCGCGGTGTTTGAAAAACCAAATGAAGTTGTGCTTGACCGTAAACTGAATCCACATGTTAGTTTTGGGTTTAGCCATCATAATTGCTTAGGCGCAACTCATGCCCGTCAAATTATGAATATTTTAGTCAAAACCTTAGCTGATAAAGTGCAATCAATCGATATTCTGGCAAGCCAAGAAAATATTGAAGAGTTGGGCGAGTTCAATCGTAAAGTCGGTTTTGACAGTATCAAGGTTAAGTTTAACGCACGTTAATTTTATTAAATTTATTCATTCAACGATTTGTAAAAAGAGAGTAAAAATCATGGCTAAAATCACATTTATAACAACAGACAACGAAAGTGTAACGTTAGAAGCCGATTCAGGTTCGGTAATGGAACTCGCAGTGCAAAATAATATTAAAGGTATTGATGGCGATTGTGGTGGTGTTTGTTCATGCGCCACGTGTCATGTGCATGTAGCACCTGAACATGTTGAAAAAGCCGGTGAAGCCAGCGAAATTGAAAAAGACATGTTAGAGCTTGATGACAACGCAGATGAATTTAGCCGTTTATGTTGTCAGTTAGATGTTACCGATCAACTCGATGGCATTATTTTACGTGTTGCTGTTTAACTAATATCTAACTATTAAGAGAACTTATTATATGAATCAAGTCGTTAGTCAATTACCTATTTGTGTTGTGATAGGGGCGAGTCATGCAGGTGTCAATTTAGCTTTCTCATTAAGAAAAGAAGGTTGGCAGGGTAAAATTAAATTGTTCGATGCCGATCCCGTTTTACCTTATCACCGCCCGCCTTTATCTAAAGCGTATTTAACTAGCGAAGATGGCATTGATAAAAATTTACTTAAAAGTGCAGAGAGTTATGAAAAAGAAGATATTCAACTCGCTTTAGGTACCAAAGTGAGCTCAATTGATCGTGAAAATAAAATGATCACGCTTGATGATGGCTCACAGCAAGCTTACGACAAATTAGTTTATGCTGCCGGTGCTCGACCGATTATTCCACCTATAACCGGTATTGAAACCGCAAAGCATTTATACCCGTTAAGAACGGCTGCAGATGTTACTCATATTCGTCAAGCGCTGAATGCCAGTGAGACCAAGCGAGTGGTTATTATAGGCGGCGGCTATATTGGGCTTGAAACGGCTGCGTCTCTTAAAAAACTAGGGGCTAAAGTAACGGTACTTGAACGTGAGCCGCGAATATTAGCGCGTGTGACTGCACCTGAAATGTCGAACTTCTTTGCTAAATTACATGCAGAGCAGGGGGTTGACGTATATACCCATAAGAATGTGGTCGAGATTGAAACGCAGGCCGGTCTTAATCAGGTTAAATGTTCTGACGGCACACAATATACGGCTGATATTATTATTGTTGGTGTTGGGATACGTGTTAATAGCGAATTAGCCGCGAGTGCGGGCATAAAGCTTGATAATGGCATTTTAGTAGATGAAATGGCTTGTACTAATGATAAAGATATTTATGCCATCGGGGATTGTACCTACCATTTTAATCCACATTATGATCGTTATATTCGGCTTGAATCGGTGCAAAATGCGGTTGATCAAGCCAAAGTCGCGGCAGCGGCGATTTGTGGTAAAGCGCCAGTTTATAACACATTACCTTGGTTTTGGTCAGATCAGTATGGTATTAAACTACAAATGGTTGGGCTTTCAACCGGTTACACCCACATTGTGATGCGAGAAGAAGCAGGCGATGATACTAAATTTTCGGTTTGGTATTTTAAAGATGAAACGTTATTAGCGGTTGATGCCATAAACAATGCCAAAGCGTATGTTATTGGCACTAAGTTTATTAAGGGTGGCGATAAAGTTTGCCAAACAAAGTTGGCTGACTCGACTGTTGAATTTAAGCCAGCTAATTTACTGATTGATTAAGTATATACTTTAAATGGTTAAACATTCGGGTCTTTACAACATTATTGGTGAAACCCAGTAAAAAGCCAAATAGGTTGGGCTGAAGCATCAAGCCCAACATTGCCTGCTAACCCCAAACCGGTATAAAACCGGCATTACACAAGCATAAAACCAGCATTATAATGAACCATGCGTGACGTTGATCTGCGCAAACTCGGCGCTCTAGCTTTTGACGAGGGCAGCAAGGATTAGATTTTTTAAAAAATCTTGTAGGTTGCCATGCGTGAAACGAATCGCAACACACTAAACTAACAGCTTAAAACTAAGCAACAAATGCATAAAACAGAACAAAAAATTCGCCAATATAACAACCGAAGATGGGGTGGTTAGTAAGTGGGCTGGCATTAAGGTTAGTCATTGATGTTTAACCGATTTGATAATGTAATATCGAATTTAATCATAGGTTTAATGATGCCTGTCCTGCATGATTGCATAAAGAAAAAATAGGTCGAAACAATTACTACGTGAATCAACAATTAGTGACTCTATTTGTTGTTCGTAACTAGCAATCAAATTTAAGAAATAGACGAAGAATTTTTTGATACTTGATCTTTACTCGAGCTTCCCCCCAATTTTCTAAGAAAAATTAATGGTTAACGATACACTTGTCCTACACAATACACTCATGAATTGCGTTAACTTAAAGTTGAATAAATAATAGGTTTAATTATGCCTGTCCTGCACGATCCATCTAAACGATCCGATTTAATGATTTACCCCGAGGTTTGGGCAAAAAAATAAGAAATGTGACTTGATTTAATCGGAGTGACCATATATGTCCTATACGATATTGGCCTACTTTTCCGTATTGACTTTATACAGATTTCAATAGAGTATAAAAATCACAAAGAGGTGGAGACGTTGTAGATAGACAACATATAGCCCAAGCATCGATTAATAGGCATGTAACATTGCCATATTTAAACAGCAATCGAAGTGTGAGCGATCATAAACCAGTGAAGGTAACTATAATATTATGATTATTTCTTATTCAAGACTACCAATAACTAAATGTTTTGTCTTTTTGATTACTTTAATTGCTGCTTTTTACAGCAATGCCTCATCAGATAATAAAATAATAGAAAACACCAAAGATCGCACAGTCATTTTTGTTAAAGGGACTTATACATTAGGTGATATAGATTCACTATATAATGCAAAAAAGTACCTTTCAGACCAGCTAAAAATAGAGGCCAGTGAGATATTTGGTGTACATGTACAGCATGAATTGGTGATAGATAATCAAAAAATAACTAAGGATAAATTATCAACGTATTCATATTCTTATATGCAATTCAACAAGTTATCCGAAAGTCCAAAATATATAAATGGCAAGATGACAATTGAAATATCAGCTCACGCCACATTTGATAAATCCCACATATCTAATCACTTAGATAATCTTGAAGGCCTTAATAAATTATCAGAAATTTCAAATGAAAATGAAAAGCTAAAACTACAATTAAAAGAGCTAAATACACTTGCACAGTCAGGAACGCTAAATCAGCAAAAAGATACTCGCAAAGACTTAATCAATAAAATAGAACATAACTCTAAAGCGTTCGTTCAAATTATAGATTCACGGAAGTTAGAAGAGCAAATAAATGATATCGAGCAAGGATTTGAAGCTGAGATAAAAAGATTAAATAAAGGTATGTTGAACATATTCAAAAATCATACAACCTTGAAAGTAAACCAACCCCAAATTATAGAAACACTCAAAGATAAAGTAACTGTAGCTATCAAAATTGACTATGAGATAGATAGGGGTCAATTAACCGAGTTATTTGGTAGATACTTTGATAGTAAAGAAACGAATAAGGCATATATAAGTCAATATGCTCACCTTTCGCATTTGGGCTATATATTTGGACGTCGCCCATCGGGCAGTGGGCGTTCAATTGTCTTTGATAATTTACATGAAGATATCATGAAACAAAGTTACTTTAAGTCTTTTTGGCCGCATTTATATTCACAGGCTTCGATTAAATTTAAATATCCAAATTTGAGCGAAATTTTGATCCTTCCAGTAAAACTAACACCTTCAGCAAAGGAGTTATTTCAACTTTTTCATATGGGTTTTTATGAAAGTATGCGTTCGGGAGGAATGTCAACAGAGTACAAGACACGTTTAATTATAAATTATAAAAGTACGGAAACATTGAAACTTAAATTGTTTAAAGAAGATTTATCGTCTTTGGAAGATCTTAAAATATCTTACGATATAACCCCAGTAGAACTTCCTCTGGGTTACCGTTAAAGCGAATGAATGATGTTGCGGATATTGCTTATCGGGGTAAAGATGCCGTGTCCCACACGATTTCGCTTGAAAAGCCAAGCGAAGCTCGGCTGTGTGAAATAAAAAATAGAGTTGAATCAAACGCGTAGTTAGCTTAAATTAAGTTGTATAAAGCGAGCAAGTCATCGTAAATGGATAGTAAATGCAAATAACAGGGATGCCAAGTTGATTACATCAATCAAGCTTAAAAAAAATTCCTACAGCATAAATCAAACCAACCTCGTTGTTCATCCGCCCGTTCAACAAATGATTCATTCACACAAACTGCGTGTGAATGAATACTAAATGTTAGTAGTACCACTATAGCAATTCAAAAAATAAAAATGAGGGGAAGAAAATGAATGAAGATGCATTTGAACAAGCGTTAGTAGCTTTTATAGCGGAGGCAAAAAAATCTGGCTTGGATGTTGAAAAAACTTCAATGGAAGCTAAAGCTGGGATAATGGGTAACAAAATTTATTCTTGGATCTCGACTAAAGAAAAGAATAAGGCAGTTGATGCTTTGGATGAAGCAATTGCCGAAGTATCTAAACTTAACCTATAGCGAAATCAGTCACGCGAGTCCCAAAAGACGGGAGCCATTTTTTGGGTCGCATGCTGGCAGTAATAGGTGTGGGACGGGCATCATTGATACTTCTTGCTGAAGGCTTTAAATAAAATCAAAAAACAAATCAAAGGTTATTGATGCCTGTACTGTCTTGTTTATTGTTGAAAACTTTGTTGAGTTTATGGGGAAGTAAATCATCTAGGATAGTCTATCAAACATAATTAGCGTTTATGGGTTCACTGGACATGAAATGTTGGATGAGCTTAGTTTAGTACATATGAATGGTCGGGTTTATGATCCTGTCATAGGAATAACACTATCGGGGACATGCATTGATAATAAATATGCATGTCCTTTAAGTATTGACAGCCTCTGGTGGGGATGCTGATGGATCAGCGGAAGGTCCTAAAGCTGAATTTTCCCATTCATCAGGCGGTACACTAGAATCAGATGGTGTTCTGAAAGTAGGCGCTAAAGTAGGCTTTGCTCAGGTTTAACGATGCCTGTCCTGAACGATATCTCGATGCACTTCATAACGCACCAAAATTTGAGAGTTTTATGGTACTAGATAAAAACGTAATCGAAGATATTAAAGCTTTCAGAAGAACATTGGAGTCATTTTCGAAAAGTGATTTTCCGTCAAAGACCTCTTTTTACAATTGTAGTGGATTTCCTAGAGGGTGTTGTGGAGATACTGCTGGTGTACTCGGCCTATTACTTACTATTAAACATAAAATGGAATGCTTTTATGTTTCTGCAACGGGACTTGGTAGTAATAATAGCTCTCATGCTTGGTTAGAAGTTAATGGTTCTATTGTCGACATAACCGCTGACCAATTTAATGAGGATGGATATGAAGTAGGTGCAGTGGTGATTGGAAATGATAGCCATTTTCATACCTTATTTCACAAGGTTGAGAAACGTTTATTTGACCCCAAAGATCCTCAATTGTCTCAAATATTAGCAGTCTACCAAAAAGTTATAGAAAAAATTAATGCGGAATAAAGGTTTAATGATGCCTGTCCTGAACGATATCTTATAATATCCACGTTAAAAGCTAACCAGAGATTGCATTAAAAGCTAATTATAATTTACACTAAAAGCTAGCGGGTGATTTCAGTAAAAGCTAATGGTGTTAACATGAATCAAGTGTCAAAAAAGCTCGCATATTCGTTAGAGCAATTAAAGCGATTGCAAGATAGCGGCATTATTGCTGTCCAATCGAAAATGCTTGAACGCACCGATAGAGAGCGCTTGACCAAGCATGGCTTCATTAAAGAAGTTATGCGAGGTTGGTATATTCCTTCAAGTCCAGATGAACAACAAGGTGATAGTACCGCCTGGTATACCTCTTTTTGGGACTTTTGTAACACTATCGGGGACATGCATTGATAATAAATATGCATGTCCTTTAAGTATTGACAGCCACTGGTGGGGATGCCGATGGATCAGCGGAAGGTCCTAAAGCTGAATTTTCCCATTCATCAGGCGGTACACTAGAATCAGATGGTGTTCTGAAAGTAGGCTTTGCTCAGGTTTGATGATGCCTGTCCTGAACGATATCTTTTATACGCATTATTGAAAAATAAAAATTGGTAACTATTTTTACCTTCAATTGGTTTTCTCGGGTACGAAAACTTTTGTTGGGTTTATGGGGAAAATGTGCCACCCGGCTTACGCGCCTACGGCGCTAAACCGGTCTAGTTAAAAAATATCAAACTTCTTATTCTTGAGGTTTATTAGCGGATAAAGGTCAACTTTATCCGTATTTTATATATGTATCCCCAAGTGACTATTATACCCACATGACTATGCTTGAGTGTCGGCTATTGCTTGTGCTTGCATGCTTAATTCAGCGGCTTTAAACACATGCGCTTGGGTCATTGCATTTTCTGTTCGATTAATGACATCTAAAATCAATTGGCCAAAATACGGAAAGCTACATTGACCAAAGCAGTCGATCTCTTGTTCTTTATTATTGTCGGTAATAAAGAGTTTAGAGGCGGGTGCCTGACGGGCGACGTCATTATATTTACGCACTTCAATATTGCCTTCGGTGCCAATAATAAATGTTCGACCATCGCCCCAAGTCGCTTGACCTTCAGGGGTAAACCAATCAACACGCGTGTAAAATGATGCGCCGTTGGGGCTGGTCATGGATATTTCGCCAAAGTCTTCTAAGCCCGGTTTATCGGCATTATTTAAGTTGGTCGCGCGCGAAAAATTGATTGTTGCTTCGGTTTCGCCCGTATAAGTTAAAAATTGTTCAACTTGATGCGAACCAATATCGGTTAAGATACCGCCGTACTGTGTTTTATCAAAAAACCAATCTGGGCGAGTGGCTTTTGCTAAACGGTGTGGGGCTAGGTTAATCACTTGCAGTACTCGGCCTATAGCACCTTGTTTTATGAGTTCACCTGCTTGCCAAGCGGCTTCATTGTGTAGTCGCTCGGCATAATAAACGGCGTATTTTTGCCCCGTTTGTTCAACAACTGATTTTACTTCATCTAGTTGGGCTAACGTTGTGAAAGGTGATTTATCGGTAAAGTAATCTTTGCCCGCTTGCATCACTTTTATACCAATACCCGATCGTAAATTTGGGATCGCGGCACTGGCAATGAGTTTGGTATCGGTGTCATTTAAGATTTGCTCAAAACTTTCAGCCATGGTTGCTTCTGGGTAACGCTCACAAAATGCGGCTAAACGCACAGGATCTGGATCGTAAACATATTTAAGGCTAGCACCGGCTTGCAACAAACCATTGGTTTGGCCGTTAATATGGCCATGATCTAAATACGCCACTGAGAAATGAAAGGGAGTATCACCCACAACATTAACCGGTTTACCGACTGGCGCGTAATTAGCACCATCTTTCATGTTAGCTGATTTTTTTTCTATGTTGTTTGTAGCGGTATGGTTTGAGTCACTCATGAGATATAACCTATTTTGACAAGAGTAGAATAAGTCACGCTGCTTAATACGGTTACAATACAAAGTAGCATGGCAATATTGATAAATAAGCGTTTATTACCCGTTGGCATGGCATTACCTAAATAACTCTTTTTGTTATTCAAAATAGCCCAGCCAATATAAGCAATCGGCAGTAAAAAACCACAAATAGCAGAAGTGGGTAATACAACATAAGCTCCCATGCTTGACCACACAAATACACCTAAAACGGCAGGGGTAGGGGCCAGTAAGGCAATCTTATATTTAAGGCTATTTTCAGGCCAGTTAAACATAGCGGCGGCAGCCGAGCCACAACACAACATATGCATAACTAACGAACCAACGGCCATGCCTAAAATGCCAAACGCAAAAATCATACGGCTAGTAAATTCGTCTAACCCGGCCGACATAAACAATGTACCGGCTTGGGTTGGGCTTAGCTTACCTTGAATATCCATATCTGAACCAAAAAAGGCGCCTGCTGCAGCAATTGAGATTAAACTGGTGACTAATACGTAAGGAATAACTAAACCTAGGCCTATGTCATAACGTGATAATTCAGCATGCGAGGGGGTCCACTTTTTATGTAATAAAGTATATCCATAAATAAAGGTCATATTGATGCCTACCGCACTACCCAAAGCCGCCATAACAACGGTGACACCTTGTTTGTCACTTGGAAAAGAAGACGGAATGTATCCGGCCATGACGGCTGACCAATCAATTTTGCCATTAAGTGATGCACTAATGACAACCCAAGCAAAGGCAATAACAATTAAGCTGCTTAAAATTTTGATGCCGGTTTCAAATATGACAACGGCGTTGCTTTGGCCTTTTCCGTGATCGCCGTATTTCCATGCGGTAAACGCACAACCAGCCCAAATAATTAAAGCCAAAAATAATAAATAAAGGTCACGTGTTAGGCTATTTTCATCTTCAATACCAAAGCCCGTACTCACAACGATAATTTCTTCAAGCATGCCGGCGCTGAGCGGATAATGCGCAAAACCCCAGATGATGCTTGACGCAAATGCGGCTATTGCCCAACCCCATGCAATGGGTGCATTAACATGCTTTTTCATTGATTCAAAAGGCGATTTTTGTGTTTGTAGTGTTTGGTGCGATAACGCAAACAACATGATACAACCTATGATCATCGCTACAGGTTGAACCCACAATAATTCGTAACCAAAAAGTGCACCGATGGTGAGTGATGTTACGGCGCTACCACCGCCTAGCGTCATGGCACCTTGCAACCAGCCTGGGCCACTTAATTTTACATATTTGGGTATGCGCGCATACCATGGCTTTTTAGACAAAGCTTGCAACATGAGTGCTTCGTCTGAATGAGCGCTAGGCTCAGTTGATGATGTTTGTTCATCGAGTTGAGTTGTTGTCATTATTATCTCTTTTATTTAACGCATTTTATATTATGCACTTTTGAATAGGGGTCATTCATTTAGTGGTTAACGATAAGACTTGCTCATATCGACCGTTGCTTGCGTGTTTGATTTAACACGAAGTGTTGAGTTTTCTATTTTTTGGTCAAGTACACTTTGATATCGCTCTCGATTGAGTGGTAACTTAATCGTTTGTTGTTGCCATGTTGATAGCAGCATGGCATTGGCCATATCAAGTGAAGCTAAGCCAGCCGCTGCGGGGGCGATCAAAGGTTCGTCATTTAAAATGGCTTGCACAAAATTGTTCATGATCACCGCATGTTGATTGACGGTTTCGGTGATCTTAATGGCTTCTGTGGTCACCTCTGGTGAACCAAACATCTCTGTGGTTGTATTACTGAATTCTGCGGTACTTTGACTATTGGTTTTTAAGGTTAAAACGCCGCTATCAAAATGCAAGCTGCCTTTATCACCGACTACATCAAAGCGGTTAACCCCTGGCACTTCACCGGTTGAACCAATAAATATCCCGGTTGTTTTATCGCCATAACGCAAATACGCGGTAACTTCATCTTCAACTTCAATATCATGATATTTACCAAATTCGCAAAACGCGGTGATCTCGGTTGGAACACCACATATCCATTGAAATATATCTAGGTTGTGAATACATTGATTAACTAATAAGCCACCGCCTTCGCCTTTCCAAGTTGCACGCCAGTCACTTACCTGAAAATAAATATTAGGTCTAAACCAGTTTGTCATTGTCCAATGTGTACGTTGGATTGGCCCCAGTAAACCTGAATCAACGATTTGCTTCATTTTGCTAAACGTCGGGTCGGTACGTTGATTAAGCATTAAAGCAAATTTTGTTTCTTTATTGGCGAGCGCGATCAGCTTTTCACCTTCTAAAGCCGAAAGCCCAATGGGCTTTTCTAACATGACATGAATATTTTTATCGAGCGCATACGCGGCCATTTCAAAATGCGCTAATGTTGGGGTCGCAATTAAAACGGCATCAACTAAACCCGAATCAATTAATTCTTGGTAGTGAGTAAAATGTGTTGCCTTTAATTCATCAACTAATGGCGTTTTATTACGGGTTGCTATGGCCGTTATTACGCACCCGCTCACGGCTTGGCTCGTTATATTATTTATATGCTGTTGTGCAATATTGCCGAGACCGATCACACCTAATCGAATGGGGTTTTTTATATTTTTAGTCATCATTTAGTGTCTTATATTTTAATTTGTTATTTAATTTCATTCGCACTTTGTGCAGTATAAGTTGTGGTTTGCAGCTTTGTTTGCTCACGAACTTCTGTGACCGTTGCCGTTGAAACTGGGGTTGCGTTGTTATCCCATTCATTACGGATGTAAGTCGCTATTGCCGCCAGATCAGCGTCTTTAAAACCGGCATTAGTTGCTAAGCCCGGCATGGTCATTGGCGTTTCATACAATTTACCATTAACTGTAATTGGGCCGGCTAGACCATGCAGCAATATAGCGGTTAAACGCGTTTGAGAGCCCGTAACCCATTCACTTTTATTTAAAGGTGGTACAAATTGATTACCTTCACCATCTGCGCCATGGCAACCAAAACAACCTGCTTTGCCATTAAATAATTCTTTACCCTGTGCAATTTGAGCGGCTACCGCTGCTGAATGTTTTTTAACTTGTTTTGCTTCAATTTTCAATTCACTTAACACCATTAATTGCTTACGAGCTTCAAGGTTAATGTTATGACTTTCAGCGGCCAAATAAGGCGATTCTTGATGACCTAAACTCGCAATAATAAAATCATCTATCGTGAAGGTATTGATTAATTGTGTTATCGCTGGCCATGCTTGATGTGTGCCTGCGGCTAAACTTAAAGCCGCATACGTTTCATTACTGGCTTGTTTTGCTTGTGTGTTTAACCAAGTTTGTAATACGGGCGTTGTTTTTACAAATTCAGCTAAACGATAAACACTTACTTTTACTTTATCGTTGGCCGTTTTGCCTGCTGCTTGTAATGTAGCAAAATCAATAGAGCCTAGGCCTTCTAATACCCATAACGCTTTTATCTGTGCTAAATGATTAGCGTGTGATGTCGCCATTTTTTTCAAAGCATTTACCGCTGATAAATCTTGCTTCATCACTAATAGTTGTTGTGCCATATCACGATGCCAGCCGTTGGCATGGGCTAAATAAGGCACAAGTTCGTTAGCCGATAATTTATCTAAATAATCAACTTTGGGTAATGGTTTATGCTTATATTTTAATCGGTATAAACGACCAATGTGTTTACTGCGTTCAAGATCGCGTTGTTTGATTTGATTAACCAAGTAACTGGTTAAAAAGGTGCGGTCTTGAATAATGCCGTGGTAAAAATCAACGAGGGTAATGGTACCATCAGGTGAGTTAACGGCATTAACGGGTCTAAATCTTTCATCGGTTGAGGCAATGATTTCTTGTTTATCAAACAAGTTTTTACCCGTCACGACACCTTGTTTATCTGTTATTTTTGTTGCCTTTATTAAATTGCCGGCCGGTTCATTGGCTAAACCAATGCCATAATACTGTTCGGCAAATTGATTGCCGCGATAGATTAATGGACCACAAGCTGATGTATGGCTTTTTAACTTAAAATCTTTTGTGTACATCTTGGTTTGGTAACCGCGATTAATTCCGGGTGTGACTCTGGCCGGATAAACATCATTGGTGCCAACACGTTGAGTTAAGCGTTTTTTAGCAAATTTGTGTTTAGGGTTACGGTTTGCAACATTGGGTATAAAAGAGGTGGTTAACAAAGGCGTTGAGTTAACATTAAAATAATGGCGTCCGTAATCATCTTGAGTTAAACCAAATTGGCCGCGAAACTCGGTTGTTGATCTGACCATTTTCCATAAATGATTACGGTAAATTTCTTTTGCATTGGCAGGTAAACTTGCGCTAAGTGGGTAGGGGCGATATCGATTACTTGATTTAGCATTGTAATACCAGTTATCTAAACTAAATAGAAGACCATTGGTTTTGTGTTCTAGGTTGCCACCTTTGGCGTATGTTGGGTCTACAACCTCGGTTTTTAGTGCTCTTATTTGCCCTTGATTTTCGTGGGTTTCAGTAAAATACAATTGCTCATTATCAGCCCATATAAAGCCACCGGGTACAAAAGCAAAGGCACGCGGTAATAATATTTTTTCAACGACAACTTGGCGATGGTCCATTTCACCATCTTGATCTGTGTCAGTTAAAACCACTATTTGGCTTTCTTTAAGGTTTTGCCCTGTGGCCTCAACATCTTGCATAAATGTGGTCATTTCGACAGCCCAGACACGACCTGCCGCATCATATTGCACAATAATAGGATCAAACAACAGTGGATCTTGAGCGACGACTTGGAGTTCAAAATCGTCATGTACTTTAAACGCGGCGAGTGCTTGTTCAATATTTAAAATAGGTGCGGGGGGTATTTGGTCATGTGGCACGACTTCAGACATGTCGTGGCCTTTTCTATCTCCCGGGTTCTTTTTAACTTGTTGTACTGGCTGTTTAGTTTTAATAACGGCTGTTTGTTCAGTTTGAGTTACTTTTTTGGGTTCGGTCGTGTGCTCAGGTTTTGATATATCACCTTCATTTTTTTGAAGGTCTTTTGCAGTATAACTGGATGTACACCCTGCAATAAGAAGGCTAAATAGTACAGGCAACGCGGGTGTTAAGGCTTTCATATCAATATTGTCCTTATTCACAAAAAAATCACAATTTAGTAAATGATGATTATATTAGATTAATATTGTTGATATTATGTTTAATTTGATTGTATTTAAATTGTGTAAGGTGGTCAAGCCTCTATATAGGTTAGCATATGGATATCTATTTTTATATATGTAAGTTTATGTTTTTGGCTTAATTTAAATCATTGATTATTAAGTATTATTTAATTAAATACCAAAAGAGTAAAAGCACTAACACTCAGTAATTGATTGTTATTTATACGACCAACAACCTGTTACTAAATTTAATATTATGATTGCTGAATTTGGCTAAGGGTCGCTAAACTAATAAAAGCTGAAGGTTTGTTAATTGGGTTATGATGATTTACTAAGCTTTTCGTGTTTAAGTTGAGTGACTTGGCTATAGTTATAGACGTTAGTGAAGGTAAATATGTTGCGAGTTAATAGTTGAAGGTTAATGGCTGAAGGTTAATGAGTGAGATCATCGCTGTATGTGAAACGAATAACAAGGCAAGATCTTGCTAAACAAAATCTTGCCTTATGCACAACGTTGTTAATTGTTCATGTGTTTAGTGACAAATTTATCAATCTCTTTCAACGCTTGTAAACGAGTCGTGTAAGAGCGCAAATGGTGACCTTCATCTTCAAGTTCGATTAGCGTCACGTCTTTATCAAAATCTTCTAATTCATCAAACATATCATCAGATTGAGAATAAGGAACAATAGAATCATCTTCGCCGTGAATTAATAACACGGGAGCTTGAATTTTTTCAGCAAAATTAATCGGGGAAATACTTTCTAAGAATTCGTCGCTGTCTTGACCCTCTGCAATGTTATTTTCCCAATAGGCGACAACCCAGTGATCACTACCGTGGTCTCTTTTTTCGGTTTTGAGCATTTCTTTTACGTCACTCACACCATTAACTGATACCACACACTTGTATAGCTCAGGTGTAAAAGCTGCACCGGCGAGAGCCGCGTAACCACCGTAACTACTGCCGACAATACATACTTTTTTAGGGTCAATTTTGCCTTTTGCACTTAAATGCGTAATGGCATCGGTTAAATCATCTTGCATTTTTCCGCCCCATTCACCGTGTCCTTTTTCTAAATGTGTACTGCCAAACCCAGATGAACCTCTAAATTGGGGTTGAATAACTAAATAACCACGACTCGCAAAATATTGTGCTTTCCAATTAAACCCGTATCTATCATAAGATGCAGGGCCGCCATGCGGCATGAGTATAGCGGGCAAGTTATCTTTTTTAACTAACTTGGCGGGGTAGGTTAATAATGTGGGTATGGCTAATCCATCTCGTGCTTTATAAGTGTATTCAATAACGGGGTTAACAAAATCAGGCGTTATTGATTTTCTGGCCGACGCTAAAAATGAAAAACTTCCATCTTTATACAAAATAAAATCACCCGATGAGCCTTCACCTTCAAGGTAAAACACTAAACTTGACCAAGATTCATCGTGATCGACTATTTTTATTGAGTTATTTGGCATCGCAGCTTGAATGGCTTTGATGGTTTTATCTAATTTTTTATCAAAAAAGCCGTAACTGGGTTTAAAACCGGAATAGCGAACACCTTTAACAACACGATTAATATCGGTAAAAACTTGTGCAACACTAGCATCTTCGCGGCCAAATATTGGTTCTGAAATAGTCCCATCTTTTAACGACATGGTAAAATAAGCACTGTTATCGGTTTTATTTGAGTAACCTAACATAACTAATGATTGTCTGTCTGGCGTTACACCAACAAAGGATTTATTACGATACTCCGTTTCTTCGAAAAATATTTTATGCCATTCATCATTTCGCCAGGCTTCAACAGTATGACGATTTTCTTTGTTGTTATAACGTTCACGCGCTAATGTGTTGCCTTGGTTATCTACAAACCAATCAACAACATCACTGTTGCCTTTTTTAAATCGGCGAGGTTCACGTTTTTTAGTTAAGTCGACGCGTAATAAATCATAACTTGGGTTTGTACCGTCTTTACCCACATAAGCAGGCATGTAAGCATAACGTTTGTCTGGAGATAAACCGACGATAGACCCTAATCCGGTTTGACCTCTATAAATGCCGTATCCAGGGGTTAATAATTGACGCAGTTCTTTTTCTTTTATGTCGTATACAAAAGCTGAACTCACATCATGTTTGCCGCGATAACCATGTAATTTTTTATATTCTGAAGCAACAAGAATAAGTTTATCATCAGATATAAAATACATGTGATTTGGGTTAATTTGAGATATATCAAATGCACCTAAGGTTTTCTTTTCTTGCATGTTGTAAACAACAACTAAATCTTTGTCAGCTGAAGATGCGCGATAAGCGATACGTTGCATGTTAGGCGACACTCGCATCATGGCCGTATTGGGTAGAGCGCCATAATTTTCAAGTGGTAATACTGATGTTTGAGTAGAAGCTGTAAACCCTTGAGCACTAAAGAGTGCTAAAAGTATAAATAGGTATTTTTTCATGATAAGTCCATTTTTTATCTGGTGTTTGTTTTCGTGTGTTATATGTGTGTTTATAAAAATAAATACCCTATACGATGTAGTAAATGTTCGCTAATAAGGTTTTAATATTCAGCGCGACAGTTTAACGAATTGTTACAAAAAAGCAATTGAGGTATGTGTTTGAGTGCTTGGTAATACAGCGTATAACAATGAATACGATTTCAGTTTTGGTCAGTTTACATGCGGATAGCAAGTGGCTTAATCGTTATTAAGTAAGTAATACAAGACTCTTTTTTTGGCTTACGTAAATTGTATTAATACCTAATTAGTTAGTGGTATTCTATTGATAGATTAACTTTTCTTGCCAGTATTCACCCGAATACTGGCATTTAATACTAGGGCGTGTTTATCTTTTGTGTATGCTTTTGCAGCCGTATTTGCACGATTTATACAAGGCAGAGCGATTGCGGTGTCGTTATTCTACATAAATGAGCGATAAAGACTTTATGCTTCTGCAAAGTCACCTTACCCCACATCCATGTGGGGCAACATAGTAGAAATAGTGCAAATGCGCTGCCCTTTGGGTTCAATCCAAAACGTTTTGCTCTTTGTTATTGGCTTTTGACGTAGAACCACTATGCCATCAAGCCAATGCCGCGATCAAAACGCCCTAGGCTGTCATCATCCGTTTGTTTAGGTTTTCTATGGCTATTTTAGCCGCTTTCCCGTTTTTTTGACTGAGTAAAGTTAATGTCTCGGGGTGAGTTGTTTGTGACGTGTGTGTCCTTTTTTGACACTCTGCTAGATCAACATTTAATTCGGTGATGTTTAAAGCCGCTATTCTTGCTTCTTGTTCAATAGTTAACGCTTGATGATCGATTAAGTGATAGAAAAAATAATGGTCTTTTGCCGTATCCATTAAATAGTTTATTTGTTCTGTATTATAAACATAAGTTTGGGCTAACCTCTGTGCATAATCTTTTTCTTTGCTTCGAATTAAATAGTCTACAACTTCAGGTGATAATTGTGTGTTTTTTTCAAATAAACGCACGGGTTTAGTACGCCAATTAAGGTCTTTTTTAGGCTGACTTAAATAAATTTGCAAAAACGGTAAATCAAGGCAATGCGCGTACATAGATAAACTGTACATGTCGATCATATCTGAATATTGACTTAATATTTCTTTCACTTGCTCTAGTGAGAGTTTTGCAGAAATTATAAATTGTTTATCTTGTTTTATATCGCAATTTCTTAATCCAAATAAGCAAATATCCGGATGACTATTTTCAATCATCATATATAAATAATCAGAACTCATTTGTTTAAATTGTTCAGCGAGTTCTAGCGTCATACTGGGTGAATGCAGCAATGTTTTAAATTGATTTTTGTATTGATAATGAGCTGTGTTTTGATCTGTAGCATTACGCTGTATATCAAATACGATACGTTCTAATAATGCTGAATCAGTGATTTTAGCGTGTAGCTCATTGTTTATGTCTGGATCGGCAGTTGGATATAGTTGGGTTAATGTATCACAAGGTTCGGCAGCTTTAATTGCATAACAACGTGTCTGGCTGCTGTATGCATCATTGATGGCTATATTTACAGCGTTGTTATGTAACGTTAATCGTTGCGTATCGGTTAATTCATGACGATATTGTATGTTATTGAGTAGTTTATATATTTCGGTTAGTACCTTATCTTCTTTTTCGTCGAGTAAATTGATTAGTTCAGATTGTGTCCAACGTCTATTTCTGCCTGTTAAGGCGGCTATCTTTACGGCTTGATCTTTATCTTTAGCTAAAATTCTGACGATGGCGTCAGGTATAGAATCTCGTTTTGCCAGAGTCAGTCTAACTTGTTTAACGGTGTCTTTAGTTAATAGCGTTAATATCTTAATATCAGATGAATTTCGAGCAAAGTGAACACGAGATGAAGAGTCACCTAAACTTTTGGGATCGTTTTCATCTATATAATATGATGGGGCGCTTTTAGTTATATTACCTTTATATTCACTGAGTAATTTTTGTAAACCGGCGTCTTTATCTTGACTTAAAATATCTAAAATGGCTTGAGGTAATTTTTTAATATTGGTAACCAATAAGCGCTTAACCGCGAGTGAACCTTGTCTTGCGATCCCTTCGTAAATAAAACGCGTGTATTTAATATGTTTGTTGGTTTCGACTAAACGTTTAAAGAAATGTACATCATCAGAGAGGATATGTTGCTGTAATAAACAACGGTTAATAAAAAAACAAGATGATAATGTCCGGACATATGGCGTGTCATATTGTTGCAGTAGTAAATCAGTTATACATTGAAATACGCCATCATAACTCGCCGCTGATTCAATTCGCTCATTATCATAGCCATTAAAGCCTTTTGCACTGCGAGATAATTTTTTCTCTTTATTCGGGTTTTTATTGGCATCATCGGGTAAATAATACCCGAGTGTACGATATAAGCTTGGCACACAGTTAGGGTGCCTAACCATTCCTTTATTTACGACCAGAGGTAAGCGTGCTTTGTGTTCCATTATTTCATCTAGCACCGCTCTTGGTGTTTCAGGGTCACGTAAGTCGATCACATTTTTAGCCCAACCTGATTTAGTATTGGGCCGTGCTAATTCTTTTTTTAATGCGGCTTGCAACACATCTTCGTCATCATAAAATTGAGCAGCAAGTGACTGTGCTACTTCACTGCGTCTGTCGTTAGTGAGTTTAAGCGCAAGTGCTTTTGATATATGTGGGTTGTAAGCTAAATTAAGGTGTATATCGGGATCTAATGTTGAGAATAATGTTTGCAAGTGTATTGGGTTACGGGTACGCAATGCCGCACTTACTTTGGTCCAATGCTCATCTTCCTGCATTAATGCATCAAAATATTCTTCACCTGATAAATGATGGAAACCGCCAACGGCTCGAATAAAAGGATCGGGGTGTTTTAAGAATGCTGCGATCGTTTTCGCGGTTGTGTTAGGGGCTTTGTATAGATCTAAAGCTTGTTTGATTGTAATGGTGGGTATATCTAATTGCAGTGCTGCAGTTTTTTTTTCAAGTAAGGCTTGCTCAACGACAGAGGGCAAACTTGAATGTGATTGGAGTGACTTTATAACACGTTCGTCTGTGTCTTTCACAAAGTTTAATAAAATATCGGTCGGTGTTGCAGGGTTCATGATGAGCGTTTTTTTGACCGACACATTTTTGTCTTGTGCTAGCTGGTTAAATTGCACAATGCTAAGGTCGGTTCGACCCGCTAAAGATTGTCTAACTTTGGCTCTTTTATCATTAATATATTCATGAATAACTTCAGGGCGGGCTAGTTCTATTAATTTACAAAGGTCTGGTAAATTTAAATCCGGTTTAATGTTTTCTAAAATAAAATGAGGGATAAAAAAGTAATTTAATGAGAAAGAGTATTCACTTATAAAGTAGTAACTATTATAGACGGGGTGATGATATGTTGTGTCAGATAGATAAGGGTAAAGTATTTTGTAAATCTCATTGATATCACTTGGTTTTTTGATGTCGAGTTGTTGCCATTCTTTATTTATTTCATCATCTAAACAGCGTAATTCAAGTAAGGCAAGAGCGTCGGATTGATCAAATAACGCTGCTTTATACCATTGTAACGATTTGAGTATATTAAGCGGGCAATTAACATTATTTAAGAGTAAGTTAAAGCTAGCATCATCGAAATTTTGTGCTGCATACATAAAACACAAAGACATAAATATTGGGGTCGTATTGTCTTTTTCGAGTAATCGATTTAACTCTGCAGTTGTCGCATTTTCAATTAGTTGAATCATTAATTTAGTGTTTTTTGTTGAAGAGAATATACACTCAGAAGCCGCTAATGTGTCTAATGTTAAATTTTTCATTTAAATCCTTTTAAGCTATGTCTATGTGGATGGTTGTACCAAATGGGGCAGTTATGCTTAAATCGGTGATTAACCATAATGTTGGAATTTCGGGGGCTTTAGTTGGAAATATAGCGCCACCATCGGTTAAATATAATAATGCATCAGGTGGGGAAAACGTAAAATCGGTCTCTATTTTTTTAAAAAATTGATTAAATGTTGTGCCTCCGCCTCCTCGTGGTATGGGTAAATCTTTGGTTTCATTGTTTAAGGCATAGGGGCCTACAATATCAGCATCAGCAAAATATAAACTAATATCGATATCCGTAAAGGTATGGATAATTTGATTGAGTTCGGCCATAAATATTGATAACTCATGTTGACTGACTGAGCTACTGGTATCGATGGCAACCGCGAGGTGTAATCCCTCTGAATACATTTCTTCTCGATAAAGTCCACGGCTGACAAACCGCCAGTCAAACTCTTTAAAGTCACTTAACCTTGTTTGGCAATATCGCCATAACACCGAGCGCCAATCGACTTTATTTGAAATTGCGATTTCAAATTCGCGTTTTAATAACTCGGGTATGTTACCCCATGTTTTAAGCTTTTGTTGTTGAATACGTATCGACTGACAAGCTTTATCCCAATATGGTTTTAATTGTTTATTTTGCTCTGTTGCTGTTTTATGTGAGCTCACGTCATGTTTAGAGCGGTATTGCTGTAGCTGTGGATTTTTTAATGACGATTTGGTTTGTTGAACTTTTTCAGTGTCTTGTGTTGAGTCGTTATGACAATCATCTTGCTTACTATTTTTGTTAGAGCTGGGGTCAGAGTTTGGATCTGAACTGGGGTCTTCATCGGGATCTAAGTCTGGAACTGAAAGAGTATACGCTTGTTGTTGATCTCTATTGGGAGACGTCACACAAGAAGGAGATGTACTTTCGTTTTCAAGTGTTATTAGCGCATTGTAAATTTCTTCAGCTGTGCAGCCTTTATATCGATTATCCCAAGCGGTGAAAGGGGCCGGTTTTAATGATGAACAGTCAGTTATAATTAAGTTTACGGCTATGTCGGCTGCAATATTCCAAATTTCAGTCTGTTTATGTTGTCCGCGCAGTGGATGTTGCAAACTTAAATGCAAAACTTGATGCAACAGAAAACTGAATTTTTCAGCGAGTGATAAAGACTCAAAAAATTGACTATTTATATGCATTGTTTTACCGCTTGTTTCGGCAAAATCAACAGACATGCTTATTTTAAACTGACAGTACATCGCGAATGTCGAAAAAAACGGTTGGTTTTTTCTGAGGTACAATAAAAATTGCGACCAAATATCAGAGGACATCGTTAATCGCTTTTGTTAATTTAGCATAGTCTTGTAAATATTTTTTGGCTGTTGGGTCTTTGATAAAAGCAGTCGCAAATTGAGCAAACTGACCATTTGCATTCAACAATAAAAACAAATCGTTTATAAAAACTTGGATCCATTCAGGATTGGCTGTTTTGAGTAGCCATTTAAAGCTGTTAACAGCGTCTGATGGTACTTTAATTTTTATTGCTAATGCCGATATAAGTGCGTATGAAATTGAAGGTGTTGTAGGGAAATCATCGATGCTCGTGCCTTGCATTATAGCGTTCAAATCAGGCATATTGTAAGACAATTCGATAAATGCCTCCAATTCAATCGCACATCCATTACCAATGGCCGATGATGTATTTAAGCCTATCTTTAATAATTGACTCGCCATTTCCCAGCTGCGCGGTGAAGGCCAACGAGGATCGTTATCATTCGGTTTATGTAATAATGCCGGTCTAAAATTTAAAAAACCGATGATTTTACTATCAATGTTATTGAGTAACGCGTAGCGCTTGAAGTCGTCTAGCGATATAGCAACATCAAAGTGCAAGAAACGATTTGCAAGTGGTGCGGGCATTTTAAATACGGCTGCTTTATCTTCTGCTCGATTACCGGCTGCCCAAATAAACCATCCATCTGGAACGTTATAATCACCAATCTTTCGATCTAGGATAAGTTGCTGTGCAACACCTTGCATTGTTGGAGGAGCCATATTTATTTCATCCAGAAACAGAATTCCTTTTCCCTTTGTCGGTAAAAATGAAGGTGGAAACCAATGCGTTTTACCTTGGTCTGGAACCGGGATCCCGCGTAAATCGCTGGGCATGAGTTGAGTTAATCGTATGTCGACAAATGCGAGATTGTTTTGTTTGGCTATATTCGCGACGACAGATGATTTTCCAATTCCGGGCTTTCCCCAGATCATCACTGAAAGTTGAGTGTCGGTGGTTATAAGTGTTGATAATGAATTGTGTAGCTCATTAGGCGAGAGCAGCATGCAGAGAATCCTTTCTATTAACTATATAATTTTACTCTGTTTTTTAATTTACTATGTGGTTTTAGTTTTATCAATAGAGATATGAAGTTGTCGAAGTATTAACTAAATAAAATGCGTATATTCATGGTTGATGTTGATTTTTAATTGCTGTCGTTTTATTGAAATAGCAACCCGGGTGACTTTTCAACAATAATTTCAAGCCGCATCGTCTTAAAAATGAGCTCTATTTAAATGTGTTTTCAGTGAATAATGAGAGGGATATGTTGTTAAATTTAAAATTTAAAGCTCAGTTTTTCACTATACCCAAGTGACTTTATAACTGATAACGGTGAACGTATTTTTTGCAATGACTTGGGTATTTATAAAGAGACCTAAATATGAACACTTTTTTAAGAACACAAAAAAAAAGCAGAAAATTAAATGATTAATTATCTGCTTTTTTTTATAGTGGGTATTAAAGAACGATTTGCTTATTTAGCGTGGCGTTCTTTTAATTTATCGATAACATCTGAAAGTGATAAGTCCATGCTTTGTAATAAGACGGTTAAGTGATATAGCAAATCAGCCGATTCGCAAATTAATTCGTCTTTGTCACCTGAAGTGGCAGCCAGGGCTACTTCTACGCCTTCTTCACCTACTTTTTGTGAAATACGTTTTACACCTTTGGCATATAAACTCGCGGTATAACTTGAACTAGCATCGGCACCTTTACGACTAGCGATAACGTCTTGTAAGTCACTAATAAAGGCTAAGTGCGGCTGGGCTTCGGTATTCCAACAGGTTTCGCTGCCCGTATGACAAGTTGGGCCAACAGGCTCTGCTAATGCAATTAAACTGTCGCTATCGCAATCTGTCGATAATTCAACCAGTTTAAGGCTGTTACCCGATTCTTCGCCTTTAGTCCATAAGCGGTCTTTACTACGACTATAAAAAGTAACTAAACCTGTTGAGAATGTTTTCTCTAACGCGGCTTTATCGGCATAGCCTTGCATTAAAATTTTACCTGAAAATGCATTTTGAACGATAAGCGGCAGCATGCCATCGCCTTTTTCCCAAGCAAGGGTATTTAGTGTTTCTGCTGTGACTAGCATGGGCGGATCTCCACATTTTCATTAATTAGGGTTTGTTTTAGCTCGGCCATTTCAATTACATTTTTATGAAAAACGCTTGCTGCTAATGCGCCATCTACGTCGGCGTCTTTAAATACGGTTGTGAAATGCTCAATAGCACCTGCGCCGCCAGAAGCGATAAGGGGCACGTTACAAACAGCTCGTGCTTGTTTTAATTGCACAATATCGTAACCTTCACGCACACCGTCTTGATTCATACAGTTAAGAACGATTTCACCCGCTCCGCGTTTCTGCACTTCTTGGATCCAATCAAAGGTGGTCCAGCTGGTTTTTTGCGTACGACTTTCATCACCCGTAAATTGGTACACTTCGTATTGATTGGTGTCTTTATTATAAAAAGAATCGATGCCAATCACGATGCATTGCTGACCAAAACGCTGATTTAATTCGGTAATTAATTCTGGGTTAGCAAGAGCAGGAGAGTTGATTGAAATTTTATCAGCCCCCATTTCTAAAATTATGCGAGCTTGTTCAACTGTTTTAATGCCACCGGCTACGCAAAAAGGTATATCGATTTTTTCAGCGATGCGCGAAACCCAGCTTTTATCAACGACACGTTGATCGCTTGATGCGGTAATATCATAAAAGACTAATTCATCCGCACCCATTTCAGCGTATTTTTGCGCTAAAGGCACAATGTCGCCAATTATTTCGTGGTTACGAAATTTAACGCCTTTTACTACTTTGCCTTCGCGAACATCTAAACAAGGTATTATGCGTCTTGCCAACATGCAATCGCCTCCTCGATGGTGAACTTACCTTCTAATAGTGCACGACCTAAAATAACGCCGCCCACTTTAGTTGGTTTAAGTGCTTCAATATCACTTACGCCACCAATACCACCTGAAGATTGCCAAACAATTTGCGGATACGCTTGAGTTAAACTTTGGTAAAGTTCAACGTTAGAACCTTTTAACGTACCATCACGGCTGATGTCGGTACATAATACATGACGTACACCGACGGTAAGGTAGTCGTCTAAAATCTCTTCTAAACGTACGCCTGAATTTTTTTGCCAACCATGAGTTGCGATAAATTTATTGCCATCTTTATCAATATTGATATCAAGTGCTAATACAATTGCATCAGGGCCAAAGACTTCAACCCAATTTTTTACAACTTCAGGGTATTTAACGGCAAGTGACCCAATGACAACTCGTTCTACACCGGCTTCTAATAATTGTTCTACATCGCTTTTTCGACGAATACCGCCACCCGCTTGAAAGCGCATTAAGCCGGTATCTGTTAATTCTTTAATTAATTTAAGTTGACGCTTTTCTGGATCTTTAGCGCCGGTTAAATCAACGATGTGTAACCATTTTGCGCCACCGTCAGCGTAGGTTTTGGCAACGTCAAGAGGGTTTAATTTATATTCAGTTTTTTGCTCGTAGTCACCTTGATACAAGCGAACGACTTTACCGTCGATTAGATCAATAGCAGGAATTATCATGCTTTCATCTCCAAGAAATTTTTAATGATTTTTGCACCCGCTTTGCCTGAACGCTCGGGATGAAATTGCACGCCGGCAAAATTTCCTGAGCCGATTGAAGCCGCAAATGTTTGGCCATAATCGCAAGTTGCTAATGTGTTCGTTGAGGTTGATACGCAAAAGCTGTGCACAAAATAAAAGTAGTCATCAAATGTGATGCCACTAAAGATAGGGTGGTCTGAAATACTCGATAGTGTATTCCAACCCATGTGTGGTAAACGCAACCCTTCAGCTTGGATTGGGTTTACTTGCTCATCGATTAATTGTAGGCAGTCGACGTTTCCTTCTTTGGAAAACGCGGTCATTAATTGCATACCTAAACAAATACCTAAAACCGGTTGGGTTAGGCTTTTGATAATTGGGATGAGTTTACGTTCGTTAATGATGTGCATTGCCGCATTAGCAGAACCCACACCCGGTAAAAATACTTTATCGGCATTTTTTATAACGGCTTCGTCAAAACTAACTTCAACTTTGTAACCTAAGCGTTCTACTGCAAATCGCAACGATGATAAGTTGGCACAGCCCGTGTCGATAATAACGATCTTTTGATCTGTATTAACTGACATTTATAAAACCCCTTTACTGCTAGGTAGTTCAGTGCCTTCTATGCGAATGGCTTGACGTAGCGCGCGACCAAATACTTTAAATAAGCTTTCTACACGATGATGATCATTATCACCGGTTGTTGAAAGGTGTAAAGTAATTGCCATGCCATCGGCTAATGAGCGGAAGAAATGTGGCACCATTTCAGTGGCTAATCCACCAACTAACGCGTGATCAAATTGAGCATCAAATTTAGTAAATGCCCGGCCTGATATATCAAGTACACATTGAGCTAAACATTCGTCCATTGGTAAACTAAAACCAAAACGGCCAATGCCTTTTTTGTTGCCAAGGGCTTTTTTCAATGCTTGACCCAGTGCAAGCGCGGTATCTTCAACACTATGGTGATCATCAATATGTAAGTCACCATCGACTTTAATATTCATATAAAAGCCACCGTGAGTCGATATTTGATCAAGCATGTGATCAAAGAAACCAACGCCAGTCGAAATATCGGCTTTAGCGACTTTATCTAAATTAACTTCGACTAAAATATCGGTTTCGCTGGTTTTTCGATGAATACTGGCTTCACGCGGTTGAGTTGTTAGTGCCGCAACAATGTGATCCCAGTTTAATGATTCCGGATTGTACTGGAAGCTTTGAATGCCCATATTTTGAGCGAGCTGTATATCAGTCATGCGATCGCCGATCACATAACTGTTTTCAAAATCTACTTTACCTTGCTGCAAATAATCACTGACTAAACCGAGTTTAGGTTTACGGCATGTGCAATTATCTGATTCAAAATGTGGACAGACTAAAATGTCGTCAAATGTGATGCCTTGTGACGCAAAAATATCGAGCATTTTTTGCTGTGGCTTTTCAAAATCAGCAGTTGGAAAGCTATCAGTACCTAAACCGTCTTGGTTAGTTACCATCACTAATAAGTAGCCTTCTGCTCTTAATTTAGTTAAAGCGGCAAAAACATTAGGTTCGAAAACCAACTTTTCTAATGTATCTAATTGATAATCAACCGGTGGTTCAACAACTAAAGTCCCGTCACGGTCGATAAATAATATTTTTTGTCTAGACATGGTTCTATTCAGCCTTAAATGCTTGCATAGCCTCTATCAAGGCTTGGGTTTCTTCTGCGCTACCAATCGAAATTCGAAGGCTATCATCGAGCAATACTTGCTTCGAATAATCACGAATTAATATGCCGTTATCAACGAGGTATTTAAATAAACCTTGTTTTTGTTTAGTCCGGAACATAATAAAATTTGATGCGCTAGGTAATTGTTCGTATACATAATCAAGCGAGTCGAGTGCTTGTTGTACTTTATTTTTCTGTTCTAAAATTATTGCTAGCTGTGAATGCATGCGAGCTAAGCCCGTTTCGCTAAGTGCTTGTGTCGCAATTTGTGCAACAGGCCAGCTGATCGGGTAGGGCGCAATCACTTTGCTCATCGATTCAATGATATCTTTATTCGCTAGCGTATAACCACAGCGAATACCCGCTAAACCAAATGCTTTAGACATGGTGCGTAGTACTGCTAAGTTAGCGTATTTATTTATCCAACCTGCAACCGTATTTTCATACGCAAATTCTATGTATGCTTCGTCAACCGCAACGATGGCACTACTAGCGAATATATTGAGCACTTGTTTTATTTGTGTTGCCGAAACTAAATGCCCAGTCGGGTTATTGGGTGAGCAAATAAACACAACTTTAATTTTATGTTCTTTTTGAGCTTGCTCAATAGCCGGAATATCTAAGGTGAAATCTGATTTTAATGGCACTTTAACCACATCGATGTTACATGTTTCTGCGCTAATCGCGTACATGCCGTATGTGGGTGGGCAAATTAATATTTTCTCGTCTTTTTCACAAAAAGTGCGAACAAGTAATTCAATGGCTTCATCTGCGCCTCGGCCGGCCAATACTTGGTTTTTTTCAACATTGGCATAAGCGGCGTAACTTGAAATTAAGTCTGCGGGTTGAAAGTCTGGGTAACGATTATAAACAGAGTCATCTAATTCATAAGCATTAGCAAAAGGCGATTCATTGGCATTAAGCCAAATACGTCCGCCAGACATGGTACGACGAGCAGACTCATAAGGTACTAAACCTTGTATGTTTTTACGGGTTAATTGATTTGCTAAACTCATTATTTCTCTCCACCTAAGACGGCTTGTTTATCTAGGCGAATTTTAACTGCATTTTTATGTGCATCTAGGCCTTCTGCGTTAGCCAATGCCATAATGGCTGGTCCAATCGCATTTAACCCCGATTCTGTTAATTCTTGTACTGTAAATTGCTTCATATAGCTAGATAAGTTTAAGCTTGAGTAAGCTCGGGTGTAGCCATAAGTTGGAAGTACATGATTGGTGCCGCTGGCATAATCACCGGCCGATTCAGGGGTAAATGCCCCAATAAAAATTGAACCGGCATTTTCAAACTGTGGTAATAAATCACGTGCATTTTCTGTTTGTACAATTAAGTGCTCAGGGGCATATTGGTTTGACACACTAATGCCTTGCTCAATTGATTCTACAATGATAATTCGACTGTGTTTTAACGCTTCTGTTGCTATGGCTTTACGTGGCAATAAATTAAGTTGTTGCTGGGTCGCTAACTCAACTGCGGTCGCTTGTTGTGCCGAGTTGGTAATTAAAATGACTTGCGAGTCGGCGCCGTGTTCCGCTTGCGAAAGTAAATCGGCGGCCACGTAATCTGCATCGGCTAAAGCATCGGCTAACACTAAAACTTCACTTGGGCCAGCCGGCATATCAATAGCGGCACCTAATGCATCTTGGCTAACTTGTTGTTTAGCTTCGGTAACAAAGCTATTGCCCGGGCCATAAATTTTATCTACTTTTTTAATGCTATTGGTACCATAAGCTAATGCGGCAATTGCTTGCGCACCACCTGAAATATAGAGCTCGTCTACGCCACATACTTTTGCCGCGTATCTTATTTCAGGTGTAACCTTGCCTTCAGCATTTGGCGGTGTAAACATAGCAACGCGTTTGCAACCCGCTATTTTGGCTGGTGTTGCCGTCATAATAACGGTTGAAGGCAACGGTGCCGTACCGCCTGGTACATATAATCCCACTTCATTAATCGCTTGCGAACGCAGTTCGCAAACAACACCAGGAATGGTTTCTACTTTTATGGGTTGCGGTATTTGAGCCGCGTGAAAAGCATGTACTTGACGGTGAGCAAGTTCGATTGCATCTTTAACTTCGGTCGATATTTCATTAATCGCGTTATCAATATCGTGTTGTGAAACACGTAAATTATCTAATTTAACACCATCAAATTTTTCAGCTAATTCAATTAATACTGAATCACCTTCTGCTCTAACTCGCGCAATAATATCGCGCACAATTGTTGCAAGGCTTGAGCTGTCTGCAAGTGCAGGGCGGGCGAGCAAAGCAGTTTGTTCTGCTTCACTTAAATTAGCCCAGTTTTGTGTTTGACCGAATACGTTACTCACGTACTTTACTCTCCGTCTATAAACTAATAAAAGTCGCTAGCATTAACCTAGCATTTTTTCAATTGGCATAACTAAAATTGAACTTGCACCTAATGTTCTAAGTTCTTCCATTGTTTCCCAGAATAATGTTTCTGGGCTTACAATATGAACCGCAACTTGGTCATCTGAACCCGCAAGCGGTAAAATAGTTGGTGAACCCGAACCCGGTAGTAAAGCAACAATGTCATCAAGTTGTGCTTTAGGTGCATGCAACATAATGTATTTACTTTCTTTAGCTTGCATAATACCTTCAATGCGAGTTAAGAACGTATCGATTAAGCTTTGTTTCTCAGTGCTCAAGGTGACGGCTGTTTGAATTAATGTCGCTTTAGATTTGTAGATAACTTCTGCTTCTTTTAAGCCGTTGGCTTCAAGTGTTGCACCTGTAGAAACTAAATCACATATACCGTCAGCCAAGCCAGCACGAGTGGCCACTTCAACAGAGCCTTTTAATAAGCAAAATGTTAAATTGATGCCTTTAGCCGACATGTATTTTTCGGTTAAGCGTGGGTATGTTGTTGCGATACGGGCATTTTGTAAAGACTCAGGGCCTTTATAATCCATTTCTTCTGCAACCGCGATTGATAAATGACAACCGCCAAAATCTAATTCTTTAAGTTCTTTAAACTCACAAGCATTACCTTTAGCTTCACGCTCTAATTTTTCTTCTTCTAAAACGTTTTGGCCAATAATGCCTAAATCACATACGCCATCCATAACTAAACCTGGAATGTCGTCATCGCGAACGAGTAATAAATCAACGGGCATGTTGGTTGAATGCGCGATTAATTTACGATCGCGTGTACTAAATTTCATACCTAAAGCTTTTAAAAGCTTCTTTGATTCATCGCTTAAACGACCGCCTTTTTGAATAGCGATACGAAGTCTTGTGTTGTCTATTGTCATTTTATTATGTCCTGAAAACTAAAAAACCCTCGGTAGGCGTGCCTTCCGAGGGTTTGAAAACTGGGTTTTAAAACGCCGGAAGATGCATTGTGCCTTCCAGTTACTGCCTGAAAGACTAATCCAAAATGTGATGGTGATGGTGGATAGAAACTTTCAAGTTTGTCATTTTAATATTACCAAATAATGTTAAATCAGCTTAAAAAACGAGATTGTAATGCAAGCTATAAATTTATGGCGACAAAGTACCTTAATTGTTAAATAAACGCAAGGTGCAGAATAAAACCAATAGTGATTTTATATACTTAAAATCACTATTTCACTTTAAATTGATTAAGTGACTAATAAATAGCCTACCTTTGTTTAATTACATTCTTTATTTAAGTGTGTTAATTATTAATTTCTTCTACCCATAATTTTGTCGCACCACACACAGCGACCGGCATCACAAGCAAGTTGATAAATGGCACCATAGAAAATAAGACAACGGTACCACCAAAGCTAAATGCGCTGCCTTTGTGCTGCCAAAGGGTATCTTTCATATCGCCAAACTCAACCTTATGATTATCAAACGGGTAATCACAATACTGAATAGCCATAATCCACGCACTAAATAAAAACCAAATAACTTGACCAAATATCGGTACAAGCCAAAAAAGAATTAAAAAACCGATACTTTTAGGCAAAACGTACATCAATTTTTGCCATTCGCGTTTTAAAGTGCGCGTTACTTCAGAAGAAAATGTTGTTTGATAGTCTGGACTTTTACCGGTGAGCAGGTGTTCAGTTTTTTCAGCTAAAATGCCATTGAAAGGCGCGGCGATGAAATTAGCAACCGCGGTAAAAATAAATGAAAAAACCATGAACGTAGCAATGATGATTAAAGGCGAGACTAAATATGAAAGCCAAGATAACCAAGAAGGTAATAATGAATAAGCCCAATCTGTAATGTGATCCAGCTGAGAAATTAAGGCAATCAATGCAATCACAAATAAAATGATATTAATGAGCAATGGCACGATCACAAAACGTCTTAACCCAGGTTGGGTAATTAAATTAAATCCGGCAAAAAAATGGTTCATATAAAAATACTCAACTTTAATAAGTAAGGTTTGTTGATAAAACGCGCAGTGAACTAGATTCTTCGAAGGCGAGCATTGTCGCGAGGCACAGCATCTGTTATGTTTAGCGATTGTTCAATAAAAATCGATTATCCAACATTTCATGCGGTTAAAACAAATTAAATTAGCAGGCTTTAAGTCTTTTGTGGATCCCACTACGGTTCCTTTTCCTGCACAAATGACAGCAATTGTCGGGCCTAATGGTTGTGGTAAATCGAATATCATTGATGCGGTTAGATGGGTTTTAGGCGAAAGTTCGGCTAAAAATTTACGCGGCGATGCCATGACCGATGTTATTTTTAATGGTTCAACTTCGCGTAAACCTATTTCACAAGCCAGTATTGAATTAGTTTTTGATAATAGTGAAGGGCGCTTAAAAGGAGAGTACGCGGCCTTTAATGAAATTTCGATTAAGCGCATTGTCACACGTGAAGCGGTTTCAACTTATTTATTAAACGGCGCCAAGTGCCGAAAAAAAGATATAACGGAATTATTTTTAGGTACCGGTTTAGGGCCTCGCTCATATGCCATTATTGAACAAGGCATGATCTCTCGTTTAATTGAATCAAAACCGCAAGAGTTGCGAATTTTTTTGGAAGAAGCAGCCGGTATTTCTAAATACAAAGAACGTCGACGTGAAACTGAAAATCGCATAAAACACACCCGTGATAATTTAGAGCGATTAGCCGATGTTCGAGCCGAATTACAGCAACAGCTAGAAAAGCTGCAAAAACAAGCTTCGGCTGCTAAACGTTATAAAGACCTAAAATCTCAAGAACGTAAACTCAAAGCTGAGCATTGTGTTTTGCGTTGGATGCGTTTGAATAACCAAACCGAAGCGCTTGATAAAAACATAAAACAAAAGCAATTAGCCCTTGAAGCCCTTTCAACTGCGCAACAAGGTGATCAAAACCAATTATTCACATTAAAAACACAACAAGCAGAATTAAAACATCAACTTGAGCAAATTAACCAACAACTCTTTACCTTTGCTAAATCGATTACCCGAGCAGAACAACAGCAACTGCACTTGCGTGAGAAAAAAGCAGGTTTAGAGCGTAATAAAAATCATCAGCAAAGTGAAAAACAAAATCTCGAAACCGATTTAGTGGCGGCTGAAGCTCGATTAACCGAGTTAAAATCGCAGTTTGATGATTTATTACCCGAACTTACTATGGCTAAAGAAGAACAAGACGAAGCCATTTTGCTATTAGAAGAAAATGAACAACAGCATGAATTAATTCTAGAAACATGGCAGTCGCAATCCCAGTCTTTTTATCAAACCGACAATAAAGTTAAAACAATTGAAGCACAATTGAATGCACTAAAACCGTTGATGCAAAAAACACAACAGCGTATTAGCTATATTCAACAAGATATAAAAGAGTTAAAGCACCTGCAATCTGAACAACATGATGATGTTATATCTGACCAAATAGAAATTAAAAAAGAACAGTTAATCGACATTGAACACGCGTTTATAGCAACCAAACAACAAGCTCATCAGCAGCAAGATAAATTATCCGAGTTAGAGCAACAAGACCGAGATGAGCAAAAAAATTATCAAGTGCTCAACGCTGAACTGGCATCGCTTGATTTACTCATCGCTAAAAAATCACAAATGGTTGATGTCGCGGCGTTATCAAGTGGGTTAGCTCAAAGCAATATCAACATTGCGGCACTTCTGCATGAAAGCATAAAAGTTGAAGCCGGCTGGGAAAAAGCCGTGGATGTGGTTCTGCAGCCATTAAACCCTGCTGTCTGGGTTGATACTTTGCTTAAACCTGAAGAAGCACAGGCTATCACTTTAAATGATGAACCATTACCCGCTGTATTTTTATTTAAAGAATCTAGTCAACATGACATAACATCAGCGAAAAAACGTTATGCGACTTTAGCTGACAAAGTGACCGCTCCTGCCAGCATACTGGCCATTTTAAGTCGAGTAAGAATTGATGCTGATGCCAAGCCTGATGCAGAATATAGTGTAATTGATCAAAATGGATTTTGGCGTAATGAAAGTTGGCAATATCTTGCCGGTTTGCAAAACGATAGTATTTTAGCCTGGAAAAATGAAAGGCTAGAAAAACAAGCTCACCTCGATATTTTAAGCCAGCATAATGCTCAAACGACTAAAGACCTCAAGCAAGCTCGATTGACATTGGCAGAATTAACAACACGACTCGAACAGCAAAAAGAAAATATAGGGCAAGCTAAATCCAGTATTCAAACACTTGAGTATCAACAACAAATTGCGCTGCGAGACCGACAAGAGACTGCGCAGCGCCTTGAAAAATACACGCAAGAATTGATTGAACACCAAGCCGCGCTAGAAGACGAGCAAATAGAGAAAATTGAGTTAGAAGCGGCATTAGAAACGGCAATACAACAAAAGCAGCTTTTAACGGGTTCACAAGAGAATGCGCTTAAACAAAAAGAACATAGTAGTCATGCTTTAGCGCTTGCCAGACATAAAGTTGATCAGGCTAAAACGACGGTGCATGATCGCGTCTTAAAAAATGAAACGTTAAAAGGTCAAATTGACAATGCAACACAAGCCATAGTATCGGCTAAAAATAGAACGGTGATGCTGACCGAACAGCATGAAGCGATCCAACTTGAATTGAATGAAATTGATATGCCACTCGAAGATGCTGCTATACAATTACAAGAAAGTTTAGAAGCTAAAGCCGAGGTTGAAGTTAAGCAACGTGAATTTGCGCAACAATTAAGCCTAGTCGAAGACGACATTAACACCTGTGAAAAAGATCAACATGGTGTGATTAACCAAGTACAAAAAATAAAAGATGAGTTAGCGAGCCTACAAATAGAGCGTGAAGGTTATTTAGTTAGGGCTAACTCGGTGCTTGACTCGTTAAATGAAACCGGTCAAGTGCTTAAAAATGTAATAGAAACGTTACCAGACGACGCCAACGAAGGTATCTGGTTAAAAGAATTAGAAAAAATATCGACGGCTATTCAACGTTTGGGGGCTATAAACTTAGCGGCTATCGAAGAATATGATCACCAAAGTGAACGAAAAAATTATTTAGATGCCCAACACGAAGACCTGTTTTCGGCTTTAGACACGCTAGAAAGTGCAATTCGTAAAATAGATCGTGAAACAAAAGCTAAATTTAAACAAACCTTTGATAGTGTAAATGAAGACTTACAAATGCTATTTCCAAAAGTTTTTGGAGGAGGAGCCGCATGGTTAGAGTTAACAGGTGATGACTTATTAGATACAGGTGTTACTATAATGGCGCGACCACCTGGAAAAAGAAATAGCACAATACATTTACTTTCTGGTGGAGAAAAAGCGCTGACCGCATTATCATTGGTATTTGCTATCTTTAGATTAAACCCAGCCCCGTTTTGTATGCTGGATGAAGTCGATGCGCCATTAGATGATGCAAACGTGGTCCGTTTTTGTCGATTAGTTGAAGAAATGTCAAGTAACGTACAATTCATTTTTATTTCGCATAATAAAATTGCGATGGAAATGGCTACAAATTTAGTCGGTGTTACTATGCAAGAACCTGGTTGTTCGCGTATGGTTGCCGTTGATGTTGATAAAGCAATAGCGCTCGCTGAAGCGTCTTAGAGAGAATAATAAGCGATGGATGATTTTCGCATTGTATTAATGATTTTAGGTATTTTGGCTGTTTTGGCTCTTGTTGCACATGGTATATGGACGGTGCGTAAAAATAACCAAAGCTCGATAGAGCCACCATTACCCGATGAAAAACAACCGAAACACAGTAGTAAAGATAAAAAATCGGCTGGTTTTTCGTTAAAGAGCAAAATAGACAGTATTAAGCCGGAGCAAAAAACAGAATCAAAAGACAAGGTGCGTGTTGAACCTAATTTTGATGATGTGCAACTTGAAATGGAATTGCCCGATGAAATGGATTCGTTTATCGCAACGGAAACTGAAACACCTCAAGTGCAAACACATCGTGAAGAAAAAATGTCAACCACAACTGAGCAAAGCGCAAGCGAACCAGCCGAGCAACATACCCCAGAAGAAGTGCTCATTCTCAATGTGATCGCACCCGAAGGTCAGGTGATATCAGGAGCAAGTTTATTACCTTTTTTACTGACTCTTGGTTTTAAATTTGGTGATATGGCTATTTTCCATCGTTATGAAGAAAGCTCAGGCGATGGTGAAATTTTGTTTAGTTTAGCGAATATGTTTAACCCTGGTACATTTGATATAGACAACATGGAGCACTTTACATCACCAGGTGTTTCTTTATTTATGTCTTTGCCGACAAAGAGCGATGCATCACAAGTTTTTAATATGATGCATAACGCCAGTAAGAAAATAGCAGCCGAATTTAATGGCCAAGTATTAGACGGCCAACGCAGTGTATTAACGCGCCAAACTGTTCAGCATTACATTGAACGTATTCGTGAATTTGAACGTCGTCAACTATTAAAATAATGAATATAGTCTTCTCGCTCAGGTTTTATGGTTCATTGTCAGCGCTTACTCTCGACTTTGGCTCCTGCGTCGTTCTAACACCTAAATCCATTTAGGCGGCCCCAATCACATAGTAAAGCATATGCTCATGGGGTCTCGAAGCTTGACTGCTTTGCTTACATGGAAGTAAGTACTTAGGTTTCGTCTGGAACGAGAAACCTGCCCCTAAAACCCGATCGCTTTGACTATAAAACTACAGATAAATAAACAAAAAAAGGTGCTGATTAGCACCTTTTTTTATGCTTGAATTTAGCAATTAAAAGTATTTAGTTAAGTCCATTCCTTTATATAAGTGAGCGACTTCTTTTCCGTAGCCATTAAACGGTAACGTTTTAATGTATTGCTGCGAAAACAACCCACCTTGTGTGATCCTACGTTCCTGCGCCTGACTCCAACGAGGATGCGAAACAGCAGGGTTAACATTGGCATAAAAGCCATATTCACTTGGGGCACTTAAATTCCATGTCGTGGGGGGTTCTTTATCAACTAACTTAATATTTACAATTGATTTGATACTTTTAAAGCCATATTTCCAAGGGACAACTAACCGAACAGGGGCACCATTTTGTGCCGGTAACGCTTTGTCGTATAAGCCAACCGCAATTAAGGTTAATGGATGCATTGCTTCTTCAATGGTGAGTCCTTCAACATACGGATAGTTAATACCCCCGCCAACTAACCGGCTTTGCTGGCCAATCATTTCTTCAGGTCGTTTTAAGGTTTCAAAAGCGACATATTGGGCGTTGCTTTTTGGATCGGCTTGTTTTAACAAAGTGGCTAACGGAATACCAATCCAAGGGATAACCATAGACCAAGCCTCAACACAGCGCATACGGTAGATACGCTCTTCTAATGCATACTTATTAAATAAATCTTCATAACCCAATTCAAATGGCTTGTGACATAAGCCGTTAATGCTTAAATTCCATGGATTTAAGGTGAGTGCATGGGCATTTTGAGCTGGGTCTGTTTTACTGGTGCCAAATTCATAAAAATTATTATAAGAAGTCACCTTAGCTTCGGGGGTTAATTCGTCACGTGCTGCTTTGTCTTTAATAAAGCTTAGGTTTTGCATAACGGCAGCGGGTTTATTTTGTGGTTTATCACTTGAGAATAAATCTAAAATATTCGCTTGGCTGGGGGATGATAGTAAACTACCTGCGCCTAAAAACCCCATTTGCTTTAGCAATTTACGTCTTTGATTAAAAACCGTTTCGTCTGTTATTTCGTGATCTTTAAACTGCGATTGATTGGAACAGGTAATTTTCATACAAAAACCTTAAATAAGTAAATCAGTAATGTGAGCCACTGGGTTTTATTATTATAAATATTGATACCCGGAGCAAAACCATTTTTAAAATATACGAGTATATTAATAGACCGGATAAATAAGTTGTCATTTCATTTTAATTAATTAGCAAGCAATGTAATAAACTGAGATTAATATTAAAAACCTCAAAAATTAAGTATATATGAGATCGTCAGACCTGTTTCTATTATCCAAAAGAGAAAAAGCCGGAAAAAGTTGTTAAATTGCTGTAAAAATAAGCACTTGAAACAAAAGCTGTAAAAATTACTTGCGACTGAGTAAAGCCTTTGTATAATGCAACGCATCAAGTTAATACTTGATGCAACGTTTGTTAATGTGCCGGTGTGATGGAATTGGTAGACATGACGGATTCAAAATCCGTTGCCTTCGGGCGTGGCGGTTCAAGTCCGCCCACCGGTACCACCTTAACAAATGTAAATAAGCCAGCTGACGCTGGTTTTTTTGTGCCTAAAAATCATAAATCATCCTCTTTTCTTCATCTTAAATTAATAAGAATTTTTAACGGCTAAACACCCAAAATGTATCTGTTTTTGGGATGGCTTTTTCGCTGATTCATTTTTGTCGTTTTAAGAAACGGCTCTAAAACTTCACAAGTTATACCAATTCATATAAATAAGTGATCTCTCAGAATGCATCCAGCGGTTTTTGAACAAGGCGTCGGTGTGTAGGAATGTTTTTTCCCTTTCAAATACCGATAACGCAGGTCAAAAGCCGCTGGGGCATTCCTTTCAGGCGAGTTTTAAATGCGCTTACTCTGTGTTGCTCGAACTCAAAAGAGCACCACTATTCTTTCATGTAAGCGCATTTAAACGCTCGCTGAGTGGGCACTTATTATTACGGATTGGTATTAATGGTTGTATCGTCTATTGACGATTCTCTTGGGTGTTCCTGGAATTATGGGAAGTAAACAACTCAGTGGTCTTCAATATTTTCAATTTCTTTGATAAATGAATTCATTAACTTTAAAGGTAGTATGTGCTAAAAAAAGATCTGATCAGCGAAAGTCAGAAAAGTTCAAAAAACTTTCCATCATATTCTATTATTCTTAGAAAAAGCGCGATCCCGCCCTGCTTGTTCGACCATCAACACAGTTTTGTTTCTTTTTCTTTTATAATGCGGTTAGTTTGGCGTGATAGAAGGTAAAGCTGCATTGCTTCATCAAATAAATACTTTTTTTACTTGTGAGGTTAGCGGCTGCCATAAGTCATGTTTTAGTTGCGTTTCGAATGCTTCCGCTTTGGCTTTAGATGTACTGCGGGTGCTCTTATTAATGTTTTTTTGGTCTAGGTAACTAAGTTCAAATTTAGTGTACCAGTATTTAGAGTTGGTTTTTTTAGAGTATAAAATCTCCTCTGATAACAGGTATCAGAAATACTAATGATATAAATTTTAAAAGCCTTTTTTCCGCTGGCCAGTGTGCCAAACTAAATTTAAGCATTCGGCCTCTAATTCGTTATTTGCTTAAGTATTATTAATGTTTTGTTAGGTAAAGAAAGTTATCTGCGGTAATATTTTTTACAAAATAATTATTAAGTGGACTTCAGTTGAACACTCTTCTTACATGGTTAGGAAATCGCGATATAGAGAATATGGAGCAAGATCAAAACGCTTCTATTGTTACGATCGCATCTAAATCAGCAGCTCCATTTGATAAAATTGTCATTCTCTCTAATCAGCTACAAGAAAAATGGCCTGCTTTTGAACGTTATCTAAAAAAGCGTATGACAATACTGGGTTTTCCAACCCATGATATACAAATTAAAAAAGCACATATCTCAAGCCCTATTGATTACCAATCAATAGCACTAGAAACTGAAAAGTGGATAACGAAACTATCTGAAAGTTCTGATTCGTTAGCAATTAACTTAACATCAGGTACACCGGCAATGACGACTTTGTCTGTGTTGATAGGCAAAGGCAAAAACAATGCTTATTTTGTGCAAACAACTCCTAATAATGACTTGTTAAAAGTCGATATACCTCTCAATTTTGCTAGAGCTTATGTACACTCAGCTGCTAAAAATATCGCGAATACGGCAACTTCAAAACCTAAACTAAATTTGGAGAATGCCTTTTCTGAATTAACGGCTAAATCAAGCATAATGCAAACGGCTGTTGCTAAAGCAAAACGTATCGCGCAATCAGAATTGCCAGCTTTGATTTTAGGTGAAACGGGTACAGGAAAAGAGCTAATGGCAAATGCAATTCACAAAGGCAGCCTTAGAGGAAACAAGTCGATAAGAATCGTAAACTGCGGTGCGCTTGCTGATAACTTAGTCGATTCAACACTGTTTGGTCATAAAAAAGGTGCGTTTACGGGGGCAGATAAAGATTATGCAGGTTTATTTGAACAAGCTAACGGCGGCACTTTATTTTTAGACGAAGTGGGTGAGCTTAAACCTGGTATACAGGTAAAGTTACTCAGGGCATTACAGCAAGGCGAAATTACCAGACTAGGTGATACCAAAACCATTAATGTTGATGTACGTGTTATAGCGGCTACCCACCAAGATTTAACCACTTTGATTGAACAAGGGGATTTTCGAGAAGATCTGTTTTACCGCCTAGCGGTGGGCATTATCAAAATGCCACCACTAAGAGATCGAATGGAAGATATTCCCGTCATAGTTGAACAACTGACAGTACAAATTAATGAGTCGGGTTCGAAGCACCCGGAGTATGTAAGTAAAAAAGTTTCCGAAGATGGAATAAAGTTTATTTTATCTCAATCTTGGTTAGGCAATATTCGTGAATTATGGAGCACATTGAACCGGGCTTTTTTGTGGACGGATGCAAAATTGGTGGGTGAAAAGGAACTGTCTGAAGCCATCATAAACAGAAGAGTTGGTGAACAAAATAATGATGTGACGCTTTCTTTCAATGATAAAGTTGATATAGTTCAACTAACTGAAAATTATCAAAAAAAGTATATTGAAGCTGCATTAAGAGCAAGCGGGAATGTTAAGAAGCATGCAACCCAAATGCTGGGCTTAAAAGATCATCAAACGCTAACAAATTGGATGAAGCGATTGGGGGTTCAAAATGAAAAAGAACAATAATTTCGAATTTGGTATTGGACTTGCAAAATAGGATATAAGGAATCAAACAGGAATGAAGCAATCAATGAATTTTGAACACATCCAAACCAAATGGCCTGAATTACATCAGCTTGCTGCATTTGCAGAAGACTATGTGATCAGTGACCCTCAAAGTGCTCTAGTAAAATTACGCTGTTTTGCTGAAAAAGTCGTTGGCTATTTGTATAAGGAGCTACGCCTTCCGGTATTCCCGAACTCTAATATCTATGACAAGTTAACCACTGATGACTTTACCAGTGTCGTTCCTCGACAAATCACAGATAAATTACATGCTATTCGTAAAAGTGGAAATCAAGCCGCGCACGAAGGCAAAGTCGATCAACAACAAGCCATTTGGATCTTAAAAGAAAGTTATTTTGTGGCCAGTTATTTGTTTATGGTTTATAACAACGGTAAACAGTCAGACTGCCCTGAATTTAAAGCACCTTTACCACAACAGCCCCACGATCAATCAAGTGCAGAGTTCATTAAAAAGAACAAGCTTCTAGAAAAACAACTAGTAGAAAGCAAAACGCGTCTTAAACTTGCATTGGAAGAATTAGAAGCATCGCAAGCCGCGCAAAAACAAGCTCAAATTGAAGCCTCCAAGCTTAAACAAGCAATTGACTCTGAAAAAGTCAGCCAAGTGCAATCACTGAATACGAAAATCACTTCTAGCTTTAACTTTAATGAAGCCGAAACGCGTGCTCGTATTATTGATATGGATTTACGTGCAGCAGGGTGGAATGTATCACTAGACGAATCTAGTACCGACGACGTTGGCAAAGAAGTCGAGGTTGCGCACCAGCCTACACCTACAGGTATTGGCTATGTTGATTATGTGCTTTGGAATGACGATGGTAAGCCATTGGCTGTTATTGAAGCAAAGCGTACTCGTGAATCGGTTGAGAAAGGCCGCGAGCAAGTAAAAATCTATGCTGATGCGCTAGAGAAGGAATATAGTCAACGGCCTGTAATATTCTATTCAAATGGTTACGACATTCGTATTTTAGACGATGCGCAAGGTTACAACAGCCGCAAGCTTTATGGCTACTACTCAAAAGACTCGTTGCAGTACCTTATTAAGCAGCGAGCGTTGAAAAAAGACCTAAACCAAACACCTATCGATACCGATGTTGCTGGTCGCATGTATCAAATGGAAACGATCACAAGGGTATGTGAACGCTTTTCAGATAAACATCGAAAATCCTTAATAGTTCAGGCTACAGGAACTGGAAAAACACGAGTATCTATCGCATTGGCGAAACGCTTGTTGGATGCTGGTTGGGCAAAGCGAGTGCTATTTCTTTGTGACCGTAAAGAGTTACGTAAACAAGCGGGTAATGCCTTTAACGAATTTACCAACGAGCCACTATATGTGGTTGGAAAAAGCAAAAAATCGGCGGCTAAATCAGCGCGTATATTCGTCGCAACTTATCCGGGCATGATGAAGTATATATATAGCGATGAATACGATGTTGGCTATTTTGATCTGATTGTTGCCGATGAATCTCACCGTTCAATTTACAATGTATACGGTGATATCTTTAAGTATTTTGATGCGTTGGAAGTTGGTTTAACAGCAACCCCTGTAGAAATGGTGTCACGTTCAACCTGTCAGCTATTCGGTTGTGACTTTAAAATGCCGACGGCGAATTACCCGTTAGAACAAGCGATAGAAGACGGCAACTTAGTACCCTACAAAATCGTAAGCTTTACCACTAAATTCTTACGTGAAGGGATCCGTAAAGATAATCTCACCGACGAGCAAATTGCCGAACTAGAAGAACAAGGTATAGACCCTAACGAGTTAGACTTCGACGCCAAACAAATCGATGAAGCAGTCAAAAATAAAGATACCAACCGTGTGATACTGCGTAACCTGATGGAAAAAGGGTTACGTGATGTAGACGGTCAATTGCCGGGTAAAACAATTGTCTTTGCGCGGAATATTGCTCACGCCGAACTTATGGCTAACCTATTTGCTGAAATGTATCCTCAGTTAGGTAATAACTTCTGCCGCGTTATTCACTCAAAATATGAGCGGGCTGAAGAGCTTATTGACGATTTTAAATCGACTGAAGAAAACAGCGTTCGCATAGCAGTATCGGTTGATATGCTTGATACGGGCATTGATGTGCCAGAATGTGTCAACCTCGTATTTGCTAAGCCAATTAAATCAAAAGTAAAGTTTTGGCAAATGATTGGCCGTGGCACACGCTTGTGTAAAGACTTATACGCAACCGAGGGTGACAAAGGCGCTGGCAAAGACAAAACCCACTTCTTAATATTCGATCACTGGGAAAACTTCGAATACTTCGATATGGACCCAGAAGAAGAGGACGTTAAACAGTCTAAGTCGTTAACGCAAAAGTTATTTGAATCACGTTTATTGTTGGCTGAAACGGCACTTAAAAAAGCCGATGTCGCAACTTTTGATCAAGTGATAAAACTCATTCATCAAGATGTGTGTTCACTTGATATGAATACCATAGCGGTGCGTGACAATTGGCAAGTAGTTGAAGCGTGCAAAGACGAAAAATACCTAAACCAATTTGCCCCAAAAACCAAAGCAAGACTTTATGAGCATATTGCACCGCTGATGCAATGGCGCAATATTATGGGCCAGTCAGAAGCATATAAATTTGATAATGAAATCGCCATTATCCAAACCTTGCTATACACCGACCCAAGCCAAATTGACTTAGCTAGGCAAACGTTGATGGTGAAGATAGACAAATTACAAATGCATTTAAATGAAGTGCGTGCCAAGGCAAGTTTTATTGCTGATATTCAAAAAGACGGCTACTGGCAAAATTTAACAGCATCAATAGACGGTTTTGAAACACTAGAATCCAGCCGCAAAGCACTACGTGCCATTATTCATTTACGCGACAAAGGCACCTATACACCGCCACCAGAAGTCATTTTAGATATCAAAGAAGACAAAGCAGGCTATCAGGCCACAGCGCGTCCTACCAAAATCGTGTCAATCGACTATCAAATCTTCCGCCAAGAAGTAGAAAAAACCTTAACACCATTATTTGAAACTGATAGCGTATTGCAAAAAATCCGTGCAGGTAGCCCAGTTACTGAAGATGATATTGCTCGATTAAATGCTTTGGTTCACATTCAAAACCCGAGTGTTGATTTAAATACCTTAAAAGAATTTTACCCAGATTCAACCGCCAGTTTAGATAAAATTCTACGTACTATTGTAGGAATGGATAAAGAGGCAATCGAGCAAAGCTTTACTAAACTTGTACAGCAAACCCATACCCATATGAATGCCAAACAACAGCGTTTCATTGGTTTATTAAAAAATCACCTCATACGTTATGGCGTCATTAGCATCGACCAACTTTACGACGCGCCGTTTACCCAAATTCACGACATGGGGCTCGACGGCGTTTTTAGCCAAGCACAAGCCGATGTAATACAGCAATTTATTAAACAGTTTGATGTTGAACTTGGCAACAAGTCACCAACGGTTAATAAAACAGTAAGGTTATAATATGAATGATAATCAAAAAAATAGTGACAACAAAATTGTTATCTACCAAACGCAAGAAGGGGCATTATCTTTTGATATTCCGCTTAAAAATGAATCTTTGTGGTTATCACAAGCGCAAATGGCAGAGCTTTTTGGTACCAAACGCCCAGCAATTACCAAGCATTTAGCTAATATATTTAAATCAGGTGAACTTGAGCAAAATGTGGTTAGTTCCATTTTGGAACTAACCACTGAACACGGTGCTATTGCGGGTAAAACACAAAAATCAAAAACCAAATTTTATAACCTCGACGCTATTATTTCTGTGGGTTACCGCGTTAATTCAACCCAAGCCACTCGTTTTCGCCAATGGGCAACTAAAACCTTAAAGCAACATTTATTACAAGGGTACACCCTTAACGAGCAACGCCTAACCGAAAACGCCAACGAACTCGAAAAAGCCTTAATATTAGTAAAACGCGCGGCAGCATTACCTTATAATAGCGAATTTGGTGCTGGGCTTGTTGATATACTGGCCAGTTATACTCAAACCTTTTTATGGTTACAGCAATACGACGAAGGTTTGTTAACCGCACCAGAAGGGCAACAAGGCGGCAACTTAACCCCGTTAAAAGACGCCAAACAAGCCATTAGCCAACTTAAACAAAATTTAATGAATAAAGGTGAAGCCACTCAATTGTTCGCGCAAGAGCGACAAAACGGACTCGATGCTATTTGGGGCGCACTAGAGCAAACCGTATTTGGCGAGCCAGCTTACCCAAGCCTAGAAAGCAAAGCCGCACACTTATTGTATTTTGTGGTAAAAAACCATCCGTTTTCAGATGGCAATAAACGCACCGCGGCATTTTTATTTATTGATTTTCTAAACAGAAATAATCGATTATTAAATGACAATTACCAACCCGTTATTAATGACACTGGGCTAGCGGCCATTACATTGTTAGTCGCAGAATCTAAACCAACAGAAAAAGACACCATAATCCGCTTAATTGAAAACCTTTTAAGCTAAAACAAGCATAAGCAAATACAAGCAAGTACATTTTATTTTTTTGGATATGCCCAAACATTCACACTGGAAAAAAACAAACATGATCACAGGTCCACTAAAAAGCAAAATCGACAAACTATGGGAAGAATTCTGGACGGGCGGTATTACCAACCCGCTCACCGTGATTGAGCAAATTACCTTTTTAATGTACGCCCGTATGCTCGACATGAACGAGCAAGCCGATGAAAAACGCAGCGCCCGTACCAAAAAGCCATTTACCCGCCGTTTTAACGACAACGAGCAACACTTACGCTGGCAAAATTTACGTCATTTAGGCGCAGAAGCGTTATTTAAAGTAGTACGCAACGAGTTATTTCCGTACTTCTCTAAACCGAGTGATAACGAAACAACCGAAGGCGCAATTTTCAACGAGTTTATGAAAGACGCGCAATTGATGATCCAAAAACAATCGTTACTGGTAAAAGCCGTTGAAATGGTTAACGACTTACCGCTAGAAAATTCAGACACCAAAGGCGACTTATACGAATACCTATTAAGCAAACTCACCACCGCCGGCATTAACGGCCAGTTTAGAACGCCGCGCCATATTATTCGTGCCATGGTAGAAATGATGGACCCAAGCGTAAACAGCCGTATTTGTGATCCGTCTACCGGCACCGGTGGCTTTTTAACTAACTCATACGAATACTTATTAGAAAAATACACCTCAGAAGAAGGCATAGAGCGCGAACCTGTATTGGTAGAAGAGGGTAGCGATCAAGGCAAGCCAGTACTTGATGTTAACGGCAAACCCGTTGAAAACATCCTTTATTCTGGCGATTTAATTACCCCAGAAGCTCGCGAACATATAGACACCAACATGTTCCACGGCTTTGACTTTGACGCCACCATGTTACGGGTAGCGGCCATGAACTTGGTGATGCACGGCATTAAACAGCCCGACATTCATTACCAAGACACCTTAAGCCAACGCTTTAGCGAGAATTTTCCGAATGAGGCCAAAGAAGGTTTTGACATTATTTTAGCTAACCCGCCATTTAAAGGCAGTTTAGACGAAGAAGACGTATGCCCAGAGTTATTGCGCAAAGTAAAAACCAAAAAAACCGAATTACTGTTTGTCGCTTTAATTGAGCGCATGTTAAAAATTGGCGGCCAGTCTGCCACCATAGTGCCAGACGGCGTATTATTTGGCTCATCAAAAGCCCATCAACAATTACGCCAATTATTGGTAGAAAACAACCAGCTTGAAGCGGTGATTTCACTACCTAGTGGTGTCTTTAAACCCTATGCGGGGGTATCAACCGCCATTTTAATTTTCACCAAAGGCGGCGCTGGTTCACAAGGAACCGACCATGTTTGGTTTTACGACGTACAAGCCGATGGTTTCTCACTTGACGACAAACGCACCCCAATAAAAGACAACGACTTACCTGATTTAGTTGCCCAGTTTAAAGCCCGCGATAAGAATGAAGCGATAGAGCAAGACAAACTCAGAAAGGCTGACGTGCAGGGAAGCACTAATGCCGCGGGTGCAGGACGCACAGGAGCGGCCTTTTGGGTAAGCAAAGACGAAATCATCACAAACAAATACGACCTTTCCATCAACCGCTACAAAGAAGTGGTATACGAAGAAGAAAGCTACGATCCACCAAAAGAGATCTTGGCTAAGTTAGTGGATTTAGAGAATGATATTCTAAAAGATTTAAAAGATCTGGAGGCGATGCTGTGAGTTGGCCGATGGTAAAGCTTGGTGAACTGGTCACGATAAAAGGTGGCGGGACACCAAGTAAAAAAATAGAGGATTATTGGAATGGGAGCATCCCATGGGCTTCTGTAAAAGACCTGAAAGAAAATGAAATATCTAAAACCCAAGATGCAATTACTGAGTTGGGTGTAAGTAATTCGGCTACGAATATAATACCTGCGGGAACTATACTGACTGCGACAAGAATGGCTTTAGGTAAGTTTGCAATCAATACCGTTGATATGGCTATTAATCAAGACCTTAAGGCACTATTTATTAATGATGAAGAGAAAGTTGATCGTGATTTCTTAATTCGATTTTTAGAATCTAAAGCTCAGTATATAGATTCAGAAGGTAAAGGAGCAACAGTAAAAGGGATCACATTAGATTTTTTAAAAAGCTTAGAAATCCCACTACCACCACTGGATGAACAAAAACGCATCGCCGCGATACTAGACAAAGCCGACGCCATCCGCCGCAAACGCCAACAAGCCATCAACCTCGCCGACGACTTCCTACGCGGCGTATTCCTAGACATGTTCGGTGATCCAGTCACCAACCCGAAGGGTTTTCCAATAGGTACTATTCGTGACTTTGTTGAAACTGCAAATTACGGGTCATCAGGTAAAGCGTCAGAAACAGAGGGTGAATATCCAATGTTACGTATGGGAAATATCACATACGAAGGTGGTTGGGATTTTACGAACCTAAAATATATTGATTTGAATGAAAAAGATAAACCTAAATATTTAACACAAAAAGGTGACTTACTGTTTAACCGTACAAACAGTAAAGAGTTGGTAGGTAAAACAGCCGTATTTGAAGAAGATAATCCAATGGCTATAGCAGGATATTTAATCCGAGTAAGAACTAATGAACTTGGAAATAACTATTACCTCTCAGGTTATTTAAATTCAGCTCATGGTAAAAAAACATTGGTCGGAATGTGTAAAAGCATTGTAGGTATGGCAAATATAAATGCGCAAGAGTTACAGAATATTAAAATTTTGCTACCGCCCATCGAACTTCAAAATGAGTTTCAAAATATTGTAAAAGCCACTAAGCATAAATTGAAAACCTTTGATAAAAGCAATGAGTTACTTAACGACAACTTTAACTCGCTAAGCCAAAAAGCTTTCGCGGGGGAATTGTAAATGCAGCACCTATACAACTACTTAGATGAATTGCTTGTTGTTCAATCTAAAGCTGCTGATAGGCATAATCACAAAGGAGTGCTGGGAGCTGTTCGTGAAGAATTTATAAAGACAATTATTAGTGAACGTTTAGATTGGCTTAAAGAAAGGGTCCAGACGGGAGAAATCGTTTCTGACAATAAATATTATGGTCAGCAAGATATTCTTATTCGCAAAGAGGGAGCTGTAAATACAGCGCTTGGAGGACAGTCTTTGTTAGATGTAAAAGATGCTGCTGCAATCATTGAAATAAAAACTAACGCTAAGTTAACTGAAATTACCAAATTTGATAAAGTTGCTCAAAAGCTGAAAGACGCTAACCCTAACTTAGTTACTGGCTTTCTTTGCTACAAGTTAAATGGTACGAAGAAAACTGTTTTGAAGAGAGCTGGTTATTCGTATGACAAAGAGCTTGAGACTTATGAACCAAGTACTGAACCAGAATACGAAGCTATAGATTTTATTATTTCACTAGATGAGGAGTTTGATCGAGGCGAAGAGAAGTCGTTTTATTTGCAACGAGATCAGTCTTCTAAATTTTACAGTTTTACTCCTTCAGGTCCGTTTAGCGAATATTTATTACTTGAAGTAAAACGAGCCGACCAAAACGCTAAAGAAGAACCATAAATATTAATAATAGCAAGGACGTTTAAATGAATGTAAGTGGTTTCACTGTTAATGAAGATTTGTGGCAAAGTCTAAGACACTGCCAGCAAGAAAGTATTCAAACGGCGTTAAGTTACTTAAAAAAGCCTTTAAATGAAAACGCTAACTCTTGCCTTATTAGCTTGCCAACAGGCGCAGGTAAATCGGGTGTAATTAGTATTGTCACTCACAAAGCAACCCAAAAGCGGGTGCTGGTTTTATGTCATCGACGTGCTGTGTGTGATCAACTTTTTAGAGAAATAAATGGAAAGTTCTTTAGTGATCGTGTTGAAGGTGAGGTTATCAAGCGCAAGGCTGTTTATAGTGACGTAAACGATACTTCTAAAAACGGTGTGTATGTTTCCACCTTCCAGAAACTACAAACTTTCAATAGTGCTCAGCTTGAGCGGTTAAAGCAAGATATTGATCTTATTATTATTGATGAGGGACACGCCGAACCTTCTCCTGTATGGAGCACCTTGGTTCGTGGTATTGATACTCATAAAGTCGTTATAACAGCTACTCCTTACAGGAATGATTTGTATCAATTCGATGTTACCGAAGATGCCAGTTATATTTATACCTTTGAAAGAGCACTTGCAGATGATGTTTTAAAAGAACCAACTTTTGAGTCAATTACTTTAGCTGAATTAAGCGGGAAAATTACAGACTTCTTAGAAGCTAATGATGGCACAAAGTGCATTATTAAATGTGAAAAGTTCGAAGATATTAATCGCTATTACGATTTGTTAAACGATGACTTTTCGGTATTAGCAATACATGAACAATTTACTAAAGATGAACGAGATAATGTAAAAGTTTCCGTGCCAGCGAACCTTAAAGGTTCTGATTCTCAAGTCATTATTCACCAGCGGAAACTGGATGAAGGGGTCGATATTCCTGAAGCGAAGTTATTGGTTTTGGCCTATGCAGTTAATAGTGGTCGCGAACTAGTTCAAACCATCGGAAGAGTAGTTCGTTTGTACGGTGATATTGAACCTAAAGTTTTGGAGATTGAAAGCGATGCAAATAGCCAAATGTGGCAAAACTACAGAAAATTTGATCGTTCACTTAACACCGCCGAGTCAGTTAAAAAATTCATAGCATCATTAGACAGTAATAAGTTGATTGAGCGTTACCTAGAGGCATTTCCTGATGTGAGTTATTACGGAAACCGCTTTGTAAGTAAGTTTGACCTCAATACCTTTGAGCCGGAAAGTTCTCTAAATATCCCAACAGCATCAATTTGTTTTTTGAATCAGACGCAGGGATTCAACGTTCAGCTTTTATCTGATCATCTATATTGGCGATCTAATAATGCGGGTGAACTTGCGAGAACATTTTCTACAGAATCTGGTATTCATGGTGTTATATCAATCGCATTCAATAAGTCTCGGTTTTTAACAGACCAATTTTTCTTTGAACCTTCACTTGAAATAACATTATACAAACAGCTCTCGAACAACGTTGTTGCAATTTATGATAGCCGAGGTCGCAGATTTAATGGTGAGAAAGATTTAAAACTCGGCTCTGCGGTATCTCTAGATAAACTGCTTAAGGTAATGTCATTAGGTGAATCAGCCTCAACGAAAGAAGCGAGTAGTAAATCGATTAGCTCTGCTAGAAAACGTCCTGAAAGCATCGCGGTAAAAGGGAAAGATTTAGAGCAAATGGCTGACATGCAAGCCAATGCGTCATATCGATTAGCTACAATGCGTTGTGATACCTATGACCAATACAATAAAAAGAATGGTAGTTATTATGTAGGTGCAGACTCTGGGCGAATCTCAGATCAAAAAGAGTCATCGTTTACTTTGGATGATCTTAATGATTGGCTTACAGATATTGATAGTGTCATATCTGCAAATATTAATATACAGAACGCCCTAGTACATTCATATGCAAAGCCAATAATGGTTGATGAAAATTTTGAGGCTCACAGTTTGATTTTTGATCTAACAGAGTTTGAGTCTCCGATTAGTATTTTTATAGCAGGGGAACAATATACACTCGATAATTCGTTTTTGTATTTAATTTACAATAACGGTGCTTTGCTTGTTGATGGTGTTGAGGAAAGTAAAATCTTAGTCAACTTTAATCAAGAAGAACCTTTTTTAGAAATTACACCAGAAGCGGAAATACTACATTCACTTGCAGGTGAGGAACAGCAAGACATAACTGACTTTCTCAACGAGCACTTACATAAAGCGCTTTTAGCGAATGGGATTAGTTATGCAAATGATAAATTCTATCAATTAACGCTTCCTCTGGCTGATAGCTTTGAATTAGGTGCTTCTAACCTTGCCAATGTTGTTATCGGGCTAGAGTCTCTTGTTGGCGCAAACTTAGATGAGAAAGGATATCAGAATGGTGCTCATCAGGTTGTTGATGGAGGCTTTAGCCGTGATTCGATTTTCTACTTAGTGGATCAATTAAAAGCTAATGGTTTAGCCAACCCAACAAAAAACGAACTAGGTCCATTTGCTCCCTACATACCGGATGCAGACTTGCTAATTAATACTGATATGGGAACAGAACCTGCTGACTTTATAGTATCGTCAAAAAACAAATTAGCATTCGTTCATGTTAAATGTGGTAGTGCAATCAACCCGCGTTCATCGGCAGGAGCACTTGCTGAAGTAGGGTCTCAAGCCATAAAAAATATCGAAATGCTAATCAGTGGCGATGCTGAACTGAAACCTTCAAATTGGAATAGGCTTTATACGGCTTGGCCTTCTCCAGAAGCAGCACCAAATATCGCTGAAAGAATTAGAATTTTCCAAGGTGTTGCTTTTACGGCTCAAAACGAGCAGGTAAGATTAGAAAAATTAAATGAGCTATGGGCTACAGTTGCAACAAGAAGACGTTCTACGGCTGTAAAAAAAGAAATTTGGATTGTTGCTGCTAATAGCTTTTCTGCCGAACATTTTGAGCTGCAATTAAAGTTAGGTTCAGAGGCAAATGGCGAAACTTTACAGGCTTTTCAATTATTAAATGGTTGGCTAGCTACGGCGCACGATAATGATATTGAGTTGAAAGTTTTTGTTTCACCATAAATGTAGGCGAGAGCTAAGGAATAGATGATGAGAGGTGGTCGAAGATGGAACAGGACATGCGTTGGCCGTATTACAAAACTTAAGATCTATTAGTTTACATCCAAGACTTGATGAGATTTATAAAGCCCCGCCTAATAATGCTAAACTTAAACTACAAGAATCTGAAAAACTATTAATGCTATTAGAAGTATTGGAGGATATTAAAAATAAGCATGAAAAGGTTATTATTTTTGCAACGACTAAAAATGTTCTGGTCAAGTCTAACCGGACACTTTTCTAAAGGAATGTTCATATTCAATTGGCGACTGATCATCATTAGCTGAATGCAATCGCTCAACATTATAATATTTCATGTACTTTGCTACATCTTCTCTCATATGCAAACGGGTTGGTTGGGGTATTTTAAATAGCCAATCATGTTTTAAGCTACCAAAGAACCTCTCTACAACTGCATTATCCCAGCATGCCCCCACATCGCCCATGCTATTCTGCTTATCTAAAATTCTACTTATCTTAAATTTCACTTGTCTTAAATACAGTTGTGCTGTTGATTGAAATTGGCTGTTAACGCCCTCCATTTATACGGGTATAGAGTGGAGGTTATTGTTACTTTAGTTTTTATTGGTATTTAAATATAAAATAAATAATTTAAATGTGTCGTATTGTTGTTTGCTGACATTATATTAAAAGGTAAGCGGGCTTTTTATATATAGTCTTCTCGCTCAGGTTTTATGGTTCATTGTCAGCGCTTACTCGCCCCAATCACATAGTAGAGCATATGCTCATGGGGTCTCGAAGCTTGACGGCTTCCCCTAAAACCCGATCGCTTTGACTATATGTGTAACGAAAGTTGAAATTTGCGTTAAGTCATTTAAGTCATTAATGCCGATTTATTGAGTTTATCGAAAAATAATGCGAGTTTGTCAATAAAGTCCACCTTTCTTTGTTGCAAGGTTGCAAGATTTTTACCAATTAAAATGTAAATAACAATATCAGCGAAGTATAAAGATGATTAATGTCATGAAAACAAAACCGTTATTAGTGATTGGGGCGTTGGCGAGCGTTATCACGTTAACAGCTTGCTCGTTATTACCAGATGGCGGTGATGCCAGCCAACCCAAAGCGGTTATGAATACCAAAGCGCTTATAAATAAAGGTAACGATGTGGTTAGTCCTGAACGGCTAGCAAAAAATGTGGTTAAACCATTACCGGCGCAAGCTAATAAAATGAAGCCGCATATTCTGTGGATATTAACTGATGATCAACGAGCTGATTCTATCGGGGCGGTTAATATGGCATTACGCGGCACTAAAGAAAGCGAGCTTGGCTATGTAGAGTCGCCTAATTTAGATGCACTAGCTGAAGAAGGTGTATTGTTCCCGTTAGCTTACAATCAATCACCTGGTTGCTCTCCGTCACGCTATTCAATGGCAACAGGCCAGTATCCGCATCATAGCGGCCGTTATGGTTTTGAATATTCGCATCGTCAAAGCGAACATGCAAAACCCACCATACCTGAAATATTACGTGAACAAGGTTATCAAACAATGTTGGCGGGTAAATTAGGGTTACGCTTGAAAAATGGTTTAAATATAGCGGGGGTTCCACTCACCTATGACTATGAAGTTGAACGATATGCGTTAGAACGTGCAGGTCTAGGCGATTGGACTAAAAAGACAGAAATGAATTGGCAAACGGGTGAACAAGTCAAAGTGACTGAGTTTTTCCATTACCCAGATGGCAGTAAAGATGCTTTTGTTTATTCTCGTGGGGGGCAGTTTGTAAGCGAGGTTAATCCAGCTGACAAAAAGTTAGATATTATCCGGTCTTATACGCGTTCTTTACCTGTATTGATTTTAGGTGGAGAAAGCCCAATGCCTGAAGATCAAACAACCGACGGTAAAATTTTACAAGCCTTCCAAAATTATTTGGGCAACGCTAACAAAAGCTATACCTCAATGTTGGGTAAGAAAATTCAAGGCCCGGTAGATGATAAACCTGTGATGGTGAGCTTGAGTTTTCATTTTCCCCATACACCCGTGTTACCACCGAAGTCATTTCAAGACCGATTTGAAAAAATACCATACAAACTGCCGGCGTTTAGTCAAGATGAAGTGACTAAATTACCTCAGCAACTTAAAAACCTTTATCACAACACGAAAGCCGATGGCCTTACTGAAGCCGAAAAATTGCGTACTATACAAGACTACTATGCGTTTACCGCTTACGGTGATTCTTTAATTGGTAAAGCGATTAAAGATTTTAAAGCGTACAGCAAGAAAACTAATCGGCCTTACCTTATTGTGGCTACCGTGGGTGATCATGGTTGGCACTTAGGTGAGCAAGGTATTCAGGCTAAGTTTGCGCCATGGAATAAATCGGGTCATGGTGCCATGATCGTTGTGGATTCGTCGGGTGAATACTTCCCTAAAAACACGGTACATACCGACTATGTTGAATACGTTGATATAGCGCCAACTCTTTATGCCGCGGCGGGTGTTGATATTAACAAGGCTAATCAGCATTTAGATGGCTTTAATTTGGCTAATATTATTCGCCAACCTGAATTAAAGCGTGATTACGTGCTAGGTGAAATGAATCAAATTATTGGCGACCGTGTTTATTTGCGCTCAAAGCGTTTTGGCTTTTCAATAAAAATTCGACCAAAACACGGCAAGCCAGGCGAAACCCATAAAGCCGGTGAAAACATTATGTGGGCCGTTAATGCGTCACCTAAGCAAGTTGAAATGGCCTTGTATGATATGACATGCGACCCAAACGAACGCAACAATGTAGCTTATGATCCGGCCTATCAAGATATTGTGAAGGCGCTTCGTACTAAAACACAAAATATCTTTTTGGGTGACAACCGCTTAGAAGTCAATTGGAAAAAACAAAACGTTTTTCATATGAGTGATTTTGCAGCAGGAGCCCATGACCGTAAATTAACAGAACTCGATTTATTGCCAATGCCTACATGCTTAGCGGGTATTTAGCGATCTGAATTGAACGTTTTAATTTATTATTTTATTTAGTGAGGCAGGATTTTTGATTGTGAGTAAATGCTTTTTATTTGTTAGTTTTTACTCATTATTGTAAATAAATTTGTGTGTTTATTGATAAAACTATAGTTTGGTTTATGTTTAATGTTTACAATGGTTGTTAATAACCAACTCTTCTATAAATAAAGCAGCTATAAAAAAGGCGCTTAGTTACACTCCGCTTTGTATAGCTAATGATACTAATTATTAATTTTGTTGAGCCTTCAAATGACCAAAACAGCGATTAAGTCTTTACTATTTTTGGCTGCGAGCTTGCAATTGGGATGCCAAATGCAAGAAAGCAGCACCCCGCATCAGCAAGTCAGCCCGTTAAGTAACAGCGATAAAACCCAAACGTCGACCCAAGATAATAAGGTAACCAATGGGCACAGTGCTGCTTACCATAAAGATGATCACAAGCATGAACAAAACCCCAATCATATTAAAGGTTTGTCGCCACAAGATTCGCTTGCCACAATGGTATTACAAGACGGCTACACAATGGAGCTAGTGGCACACGAGCCTATGGTTGAAGAACCTGTTGTGGCAACTTTTGACGGCAATGGCCGTATGTATGTTGCTGAAATGCTGACCTACATGCAGAACGTAGATGGCAAAGGGCAGATGAAGCCGGTTAGCCGTATTAAACGCCTTGAAGATACTAATAATGATGGGGTAATGGATAAGTACACCATCTTTGCCGATAATTTATTATTACCTCGCATGATATTGCCATTAGAAGATGGCAAAATTCTCGCGCGAGAAACCAACACTTTTGATTTATTGCTACTGGAAGATACTGATGGCGATGGCGTATCAGATAAGCGCACTACCGTATTTAAAGGCGGTAAACGTGGCGGTAATTTAGAGCATCAACCTAGCGGTCTCATCTGGGGACTCGACAACTGGTTATATGTAACTTACACCAATGCCCGTTATCGATTTAAAAATGGCAAAGTGATCCGTCAGAGTATCAATTTTGGCGGTGGACAGTGGGGCCTTGGGCAAGATGAAGCAGGACGATTCTATTACTCAGCCGCGGGGGCGGAAGACCCCGTATTTAGTTTTCAGTACCCCAGTGTATATGGCATGTTCCCGATTGAAGGTGAAACGGCTAATGGTTTTAATGAAGTGTTCCCCATTGAGCAAATACCTGATGTGCAAGGGGGTAAACCCCGTTTGCGTGCCGACAACACACTTACCGTATTTACGGGTATTGCAGGCCAGAGTGTTTATTTAGGTGACAAATTACCCGAACTATATGGGAATTACATTGCGCCTGAACCGGTTGGTAATTTAGTGCGCAGCGCAGAGATAACTCGCGAAGATGGCTATTCGATTATTAGCCATCCTTATCAAGAACAACAAAAAGAATTTATTGCGTCAACTGATACGGCTTTTCGTCCAGTATGGAGCGAAACCGGACCAGACGGCACGCTATATTTGGTTGATATGTACCGGGGTATTATTCAAGAAGGCAATTGGACAAAAGAAGGCTCGTTTTTACGAACCATCATCAAGCAATTTGGTTTAGATAAAATTATTGGCGGTGGCCGTATTTATCGTATTACTAAACCTGGTATAGATTTAGGTGACAAGCCAAATCTATACAATGAAACCCCTGCCCAGTGGGTTAATTATTTATCGCATGCTAACCAATGGTGGCGTATTAATGCGCAAAAATTGATTGTGTTAAGCCAAGATAAATCAGTCATACCAGCCTTGAAAAAAATGGCGATGAGTCATCAAAACCCGCTTGCCCGTTTACATGCACTATGGACATTAGAAGGCCTTGGCATTATTGATATTAAGCTATTACGTGCCAAATTTAACGATCAAGACAGTAACGTTCGTGTGGCGGCTGTACGCATTTCAGAGCAGTTAGTCACTAAAAAAGATAACAGTATTGTTAAGGTTTGGCTGTCATTGTTAGAAAGCGCAGATATTGAGCTAGCGCAACAACTCTATTTATCGGCTACCTATGTCAAGTTACCTAAAGCGGTTAGCGCTAAAATTACGCAGGCGATATTGGAAAAATACCCCACTAAGAAAGGCTTGATAGCGATTGATAAAGAGATTAAGTACCAAGTGAAAGAGCGTGAAGCGCAAGCCGCGCTTGCTAAGGGTAATAAAGCGCTAGCTGAATCAATGACACGCGGTAAACAACATTTTAAATCTTTGTGTTCAACCTGTCATGGTGCTGACGGTCAAGGTGCTCCAGCCGGTAACGGTTTATTAGCACCATCGTTTGTTAAAAACCCACGCGTTAATGGGGATGTCGCAACACTAGGCAGTATAGTCTTGCACGGATTAACGGGCCCGATTAACGGTCAATCCTACTTGGGTGGATTAATGGCGTCTGTTGCTTCAAATGATGACGAGTACCTTGCTGATGTATTGACTTACATTCGTAATGATTTTGGCAATAAAGCGCCTATGGTAAAACCAGAGCAAATTGCCAAACTTCGCTTGTTAAATACCCGTTCTTCGCCTTGGACTATGCCTGAACTGAAAGCGGCTTACGGTGAAAAGCTAACCAATAAAAAGCAATGGAAATTCAGTGCCAGTCACGGTAACGACAAATTTGATGTACTGATCGATGGTAAAACGGATTGGGCTAAATGGAGCAGCGTTGATCTTCAAGAAATTGGCATGTGGCTGCAAGTTGAGCTGCCACAAATCTATCAAGTAAGTTTGGTTGATATGGATTGTAATAAATGGGGATGGCATTGTGCTCGGGCTTTCGATTTACAGTTTTCGCTAGATGGTAAAAACTGGCATACAGTGGATACCAATATTGAAAATAGCGGTAAACGTGTTAGCCAAACATTAGGTGAAAAAGCCAAATATATTAGGTTTGTGTTGAAAAATGGTAGTTCAAAAGTGGCTTGGGCGGTAACTGAAATTGATATTTTCGGTAGCCCAGCTGATTAACCTGAGCTATAGATGACCACTTTTCTCGGGGTATTTTAGCTACATTTTTATCAGAGCTCAGGTTAACTAACCTGAGCTCTATAGTCAAAGCGATCGGGTTTTAGGGGCAGGTTTCTCGTTCCAGACGAAACCGAAGTACTTACATCCATGTAAGCAAAGCCGTCAAAGCTACCGCGTCCTGCTCTCGCCCCTTACCTGCATCCATGCAGGCAAGCTTCGAGACGCCATGAGCATATGCTCTATTATGTGATTGGGGCCGCCTAAATGGATTTAGGTGTTAGAACGACGCAGGAGCCAAAGTCGAGAGTAAGCGCTGACAATGAACCATAAAACCTGAGCGAGAAGACTATATTTAAGGCACGACGAAATCATTGCCCGCATATTTTTTTAATTTTTCTTATATGTAGGATACCATACCCTTATTATCCGAATTTAGGGTTTAAAAAGTGAACGGCAGAAAATTGCATAAAATTGTTGGGTTAATTTTAGTGTTGCCCATGTTAGGTTGGATAATTACTGGGATTATTTTTTTCTTAAAACCTGGTTATCAGGGCGCTTATGAGCAAGTGAGTGTTAAAACCTATCCACTAACCGACGCTTTTTTATTACCTGCATCTGAGCAGTGGCAAGCGGCTAAATTAATTAAAACAATCTTAGGTTATCACTTAATTGTGAATGTCGAAGGTGAATCCATTCATTTAGATCCTACAACATTTGACAAAATGCCCGCACCTAACAAAGTGCAATTTAAAGCGTTATTAATAGATGCGCTAGCTCAGAATAAAACGCGATATGGCAATATCACACAAATTAATTTGGCTTCGTTAGAAGCGGTGACGGATAACAACATTAATGTAACTTTGGATTGGTCAAATTTAAAATTAAGGCAACAAGGAGACGACACTAAGCGCATTAATTTATTTTATAAGATCCACTATTTACAATGGACTCCAAATAAAACCCTGAACCAAATAATGGGGATCACAGGGCTATTATTGTTAATGCTACTCACGTTTTTGGGTATTAAGCTTTACTTAGGTAAAAAGTGTAATAACGCTTAGAAGGGTTAATAAAATTCGCGTAAGCAATTAGCTAATTTAGTCATATCTAATGGCTTCGCTAAATGCGTATTACAACCGGCACTCAATGCACGTGCTTTATCTTCTGGCATAACATCGGCTGTTAATGCAATGATAGGTAAGTTATTTAAACCGGGTATTTTTCTTATTAATGCCGTGGCTTCATAACCATCCATTACTGGCATTTGATAATCCATCAACACTAAATCAAATGTTTGCGCTTGCACGGCTGCTAAGGCTAATTTACCGTTTTCAACTACGACTGCTTTTACCCCCAGATTTTTTAACATTTCTTGAATAACAATTTGATTTATTTCGTTGTCTTCGGCCACCAGTACCTTCATTTCTTCTAAAGAACTGGCATTAATTGAGGGCTTTTCTTCAGGGGCTTCCTTGGTAATATCAAGCTGCAAGTGCACGGTAAACTCTGAACCTTGGCCTAAAATACTGGTTATTTCAATGTCGCCCTTCATTAATACACTCAGTTCTTTTGAAATAGCTAATCCTAACCCCGTGCCACCAAATTTACGCGAAGTAGAAGAATCGGCTTGTGTAAAAGAACTAAATAAAGAATTAATCACGTCTTCAGCAATGCCAATCCCGCTATCTTTAATCACAAATTTTACGATTGCTTGCTGGTGATTAATTGCTGTGTAATCGGCTGTTAGTTGAACTTGTCCTTCACGAGTAAACTTGATCGCATTACCGCACAAATTAATTAATATTTGTTCAATTCGAACGGGATCACCATAAAACCAAACATCTTTGGGAGTATTATCAACCATTGACCAGTTTATTTTTTTTGCTTCGGCGCTATTTTCAAACATCACGTGTATTCGTTTTAGTAAGGCATGTAAGTCAAAGTTAATTTGTTCTAAAACTAATTTCTCGGCTTCAATTTTAGAGATATCTAAAATATCGTTAACAATACCGAGTAAAGTGGCCGAAGATTGTTCTATTTTATGAATATAATCAGCAACTTTATTTATTTCATCTGTTTGTTTAGCTAATTGCGAAAACCCGATCACGGCATTGAGTGGTGTTCTTATTTCATGACTCATGTTAGCTAAGAATCGACTTTTAGCTTTATTGGCCATATTAGATTGTTCAGTGGCTTTACTTAAAGCCGCCGTGCGTTCTTCAACCTTTTGTTTTAACAAGTATTGGCGGCTGTTCATAATGAGTATCAGCAGCATAATAAAGGCGACAATAACTAATTGCGCAATAATTAAGATCTGTGATGATTCGGTTTGATGACGATGTAAAAACTCATTTTTAACTCTTAAATACATAAACCATTGTTGACCAGATAAATTGTACACTTGCAACGAGGTTAAAGGGTCTTTATGAATTGATAGTTCGCTTTGCCCTGTATTACTTGAAAAAACATTTTTGCTATTGGCTTCAGCTATTTCATAATCAAATATCAGTAGTTGCTCTGCGGTGAGCGTCTCTTCAATGAGTTGTTTTGCCAAAAATACACCGACTGAATATCCAATTAAGTGACGATCGATAAACACATTAACTGATTGCAGATCGTTCAAAGCATAGACAGGAGAAAACAATAAATAACCGGCTTCTGGTTGTTCTGACTGTACTAACTGAATAATGGGCGTGGCGAGTGATTTAGCTTGCTCAGCTGCTTTTATTAAAATGTTTTTACGATCTTGCCTTGAATAAACATTAAGGCCAATCGCATTTTCATTACCGACGATAGGGTATATATATTTTACAACAATTAGCGGGTCATTCTCTTTTAAAGGTGTGCCTTTTATTTTTAAAGGTGTTTGGTATATAGCGGATAAATCTTCTTCAAAATCATGAACCTGGCTTTGCTTAATGATTGGATTCCATGAAAATGCTTTAATGGTCGAATTTTGATCTAATATTTGTTGAGTGTAATCAGAAAATATTTTTTTATCTAAATTAGGTGTTGCCTGAATAAAGCTAGCTAAGGCATTGATGTGCGATAAATTGTTAGTGATTTCTCGATATAAACTGTTCTCAATAACCTTCAATTCTCTAGAGGCTAAATTTTTAGCGCTCTGATAATTACTTTGTGAAAAAAATTGGGTAATAAAAACAACAGTCAAAAATAATGTTAAACAACTTGCAATGATAACGATCCGTGTGTGTTTCTCTATTTGTTCCATTTTGATTAAGCAAAGTAAAAAAGGGGTCGCAATTAATATGCCAAGCGAATCGCCAATCCACCACGTTAAAACGTTATTCCAATGGTTTTCAATGCTGTAATTAGGGTTAAATAAACTTAACGCGTAAACACCAATATTAGCTGATATAAGGCTAACAAATATGGCCACAACTAAAACAAAAATACCAGCTTGTGAATCTGAGTTTAATTTTAAAATATTACCTAAATATCGACGTAAAATAATACCGCCAATTAGGGCTTGTAAGCTTGCTCCTAACCCAATCATACCTAATTGTAAGGTCAAATCCGTTGTTAATATGTTTATCGACGTTGAAGGTTGAGAAAAATAATTAAATAAAATTGAGCTTAAAAATATGGCAGGTAAAAAGCGCCAAGTCCAAATGTAGCAGCCGACTAATGCAAACCCTGCAGGTAACCAAATGGGTACGACTTGAGTTTGCCCAGACAATTCAGATAATAATTCACCACTAACAAAGTAACCAATGGCTAAAACACAATAAATAACCCAATTCATTTTGGTGTTTAATGATGTCACAAGAGGAGATTCCATTCTGTTGAGTCAACTTGATAATTTGTTGTTTAGTATAGGTTAATTTTAAGTGGTTACCATGACGCCTTGATTAAAAATATGGCCAATTTAAGAGTAATGGTCATTAAACGTAGAGGTGAGTAGACAAAATAACGAAAAATTACAAATCATTACAACCCACAGAATCCAAATTTGTTAATTTAATCGTAGCGGTTATTCATTGGCTCGCTTCTTTCAGTAGGCCGATGCAGGCTTATTTTTCATTACATAAGGATTTGCTCATGTTTTACCTCTTGAATTTAGATCTAAGGCCCTCATTTTACTCGGTCTTTGTATCTTTAATTATCCGCATCGCGGTATTAGCGAGTGTGTTAACGGCTTGTGGAAGCGGAGGCGAGACTGATCTAAATATACCGCCAAAACAAGATGATACAACAGTCAATTACGTTCCCATAAATACGTTAACGCAACTCAATTTTCGAGATCAACATGCTGAACAAGCGATGCTTAGTGGCACTATGTTATTCAAACGTTCGCCAGCAGTATTAGATCAAAATCAAGCGACTGCTATTTGGTTATATTGGACTGATGAGCAAGGTGATGTATTGGCTGAAGCATGGCAAAAAATACCGGTGCAATTAATTGAAGATATGTATGTGCACTCTGTCGAGATTGCTGAGGTGGTTATCCCTTCTGTAGCCCATGGGCTAAAAGTCTATTTAGCGAATGATAAAGGACGTGCTACAGATGGAATACCTATTCGAATCGATGATTTTGTCGGAAATGTCGCGATGTCAGGCCCTGGTGGAAATGAGCTTGAGTCGTGGTATTACGGTGTTGATAGACCGTCTATTTTTATTAATCGCAGTAATACCGGTCTTTGTTCATTCGATAATGGTTTAGTGCGTGTTATTGATATGGCAAACAATCGAGATGATGATTGGCACACACGAACGAATAACAATTCGCCCAATATCATTAATGACGATTTATATTTACCGTATACATTCACTTGTTCTGCAACGCCAGTTAACACTTTTCAAGAGATTAGTGATGAAGTCGGTATTTGGACTTATTCAACACTCAATGATGCGATGTTTTATGGCACGCAAGTCTATGATATGTTTGTCAAATACCTTGGCGAGCCGCCTTTAAAGACTAAAATTAATTTACGTGTTCATTATGGATCACAATGGCGAGATTATGCATATTGGGATGGTGCTTATGCTAACTTCAGTGATGCGTATCCTTTTCAATATTCGATGCTTTCCCTTGATTCTGTTGCACATGAAGTTGGGCATGGTGTGTTATCGCGTATTTCAAATTTAAACCCACATGTCAACCCATTAAGCCTAGATGCACAAACCTTACATGAAGCTTTTAGCGATATTTCAGGGGTGATGGCTAAGTATGAGTTTACTGGGCATCTAGATTGGGAGCATGGCGGTGAATCACATGGCCAAATAAGGCAGCTCGATAGTATTACAACCGAAACAGGCGCGATCGCAAGTTGGTTAGATTATGCCGATGCGGGTACTAATTATTATCAACGGATCGGCATGATCACTTATCCCTTTTATTTACTCACTCAACAGTGGGGTATCGAAACGGCATATCAAGCTTATATTTTAGCTGCCGAGCAGTGTTGGGAAGCTGACACCACGCTTATTCAAGCCGCAAAATGTATTGAATTGCAGGCTGAAGCGGTTGGCGGTAGTAAAACAGATGTCATTAACGCCTTTAAAGCGGTCAAAATTAAGTTGTTTGATCAAGGCGTGTTAAGTCACTTTTTAGCGCAAAGCTCAGATATCGATTTAACCGTCGTGTTTAGTGATGACAGCCGCGCAACCGATGAAGTGGTTGATTGGCTTTGGGATTTTGGTGATGGGCAAAGTTCAACTCACACTAATCCAACACATCAATACAGCCAATCGGGTGTCTATCGCGTTAAATTGAGCGTAAAAGATACCGTTGGCGATGAAGATTATTTTGAACGTGAGATCATAGTTAACCCATAAATAACGTTTTGCAAAAAACGTCATTGGTTAGAGTGTTCATTGATGATAATATATTGTTAACAATAATAATGTATAAGTATTAAATATGAAGCCTCAATGTAAAATAATATCGATTCCCTTATTTCTTATTAGCGTGTTAGGTTGCCAGCCTAACGCTAATTCAAACGATCCGCAAAACAGTAAGCCAAATAATGCGAATGCAACGGCACCGTTACAAATAGATCGGACAATGATTAATGTTAATCAAGCTGATCCTAATTTGCCTAGTTTTGTGTCATTTAATGATACAACGCCAGCGGGGGCTTATTGGGAAAAAGTGGATGCATTATCCGATGAATTTGATGATTGGAATAGTGCTAAATGGGTTAAAACCAATTGGAATTACGGTAATACGCCCGTTAACATGCTAAATAAGAATTCAGGTGTTGATGACGGTAACTTATGGATTAAAGCCACGTTAAACGCCAAAAGTGAAAAGCAATGGTTTGAAACGTCTCGTGTGCGGTCTAAAGCTAAAATTAAGTTTCCGATGTATACCGAAAGCCGTATTAAAACAGCGCATATTTCAGCTTATAACACTTTTTGGTTAAACAACGGTGATATCAATGATCGAGATGAAATCGACATCATTGAAAACAACTCGAACCCTTCTACTGATTATGCAAACCCAGATTATCCTTGGCAAATGAGCTCACAATACTTTGTGGTTAAAGACGGTGTAACTGAACGTGCTAAAGGTAATTTTGATAACCGACACTTATCTGAAAAGAATACCCTAAAAGGGGTTACGTGGAATGAGGCTTACCACGTTGTTGGCGCATGGTGGCAAGATGAGCATACTGTGCAATTTTATTTAAATGGTGAACCAGCGGGCAAAGTGACAACCACAAACCCCTTTACATTAGCGCAGCATTTAATTTGGGATTTATGGACGCAAGATTCATCTTGGGTAGGCGGCTTGCCTAATAAAACGGATTTGCTTGATGATGCCAGAAACACCATGCGAGTGGATTGGGTAAGAACCTGGCAATTAAAAACCAAATAGGTGTTTTTAATACCTGTGTTTCATCAAGGATACGTAGCTAACACGTGTTCTTGGTGAATTATGATTTAAAGGCTCATTTTTTAATGCATTAGGTTAATTCTTAAACTTGCTTCCGAAATAACAGCCCTTCATTCATATTCGCTATGAGATCATTTAATGCATTGCGTTTAAAATAAGCATCTTGCTAACTGACTCCAATAAGAATCTAAAAAAGTTAACTATTCATTGTTCATTTTAAGTATAATCGCGCGATATTTATCTTGAGATTTATTCTAATGAGTGTTGATTCGATTGGACTATCTGCTGAGCTACTGCAAGCAGTTAAAGCGTGTGGGTATCAAAATTTAACGCCTATACAGCAAAAAGCAATTCCTTTGATCAGAAAAGGGCATGATCTATTAGCAAGTGCGCAAACCGGTACCGGTAAAACAGCCGCGTATTCCTTGCCTTTAATTGATTTAATCAATCAAAACCGCGGCGCTGAAAATACCGTTAAAGCATTGATCTTAACGCCTACTCGTGAATTAGCGCAACAAGTCAAAGCAAATATAGAAAGCTACATTCAGTTTTTACCGTTAACTTGTGGGGTCGTTTTTGGTGGCGGTGCAATGCCATCTCAAACTAAAATGCTACAGCGTGGTGTGGATATACTTGTTGCGACGCCTGGCCGTTTACTCGAACACACCAATTTGCGCAATGTACAGCTTAAAACGGTTAAATATCTGGTATTAGATGAAGCTGACCGTATGTTAGATATGGGTTTTTTATCCGATATTGAACGCTTGTTGCCTATGCTCAACCCGACGTTACAAACCATGATGTTTTCAGCAACGTTTTCAAATAATGTGAAAACGTTGGCTAACCAAATACTTAAAAATCCGATTAGTGCTGATGTGGCGAAGCAAAACACCACATCGGGCAAAGTGAAGCAATCGGTTTATTTGGTTTCTGAAGATCGAAAGCGTGAATTATTGTCAGAGATTATTGGGGTTAATAATTGGCAGCAAGTCTTAGTTTTTGCGGGTACTAAAGAAAGCGCCAATATACTCGCTAAAGAGTTAAAACTAGATGGAATTAAAGCGGCAATTTGCCATGGTGATAAAAGCCAAGGGGCTAGAAACAAAGCATTAAGTGATTTTGTAGAAGGCAAAGTCCGTGTAATGGTGGCCACCGATGTTGCCGCACGGGGTATTGATATTCCTGATTTACCTTATGTTGTTAATTTTCACTTACCCTTTTTAGCCGAAGATTATGTGCATCGGGTAGGGCGCACCGGTCGAGCGGGTAAAAATGGCACGGCGATTTCACTTGTTAGCCCTAAAGATGAAAAATTTTTAAGCAATATTGAAGCGTTAATTGAGCGCAAATTTGAACGCATTGTATTACCGGGTTACGAAATACGTGAATCAAACAGTGATCACAAAAAAGCTGAAATTGTGAATAAAGTGGCTAAAAATCGCTATGAAGCCAATAAATTAAAAAATCGAGCTGTTGAGAAAAAAACGAAGGGAAAAAAGAAACCACAAAACAGTACGGCAAAATATAACAAAGCGATTAAAAAGAAACGCTAGCCCTGTTTATTGAATCAACCAGTTAAAACCCTCACTTATCATTTTAGCCAGCGTGAGCCAGCTAACGATAAGTGAAGGTGAACCACTAAAATGACTTAAATTTAATCTTAATCTTTTGTGGTTTTTTCTTTATTACTCATGACAGATTCGTATCGTTTTTGTTCACGATTAGGTCTGAACGTAAACTTGGTAATATAGTTATACCCTTCGTACCACTGTTTGCCTTTTGGGATCACATACTCATGTGATAAGCCCCATGTGAGTGCAGCCCCCGGATATTGATCACCATCTAAAGAGGTCACGGTGGCAATCGCATCTGGTACATTGGTAATGTATGACATAATTTCAAAATTAATCCCATCTTTCGCAAATTGCATTGTGCCTTGTTCAGGACCGTCTTTACACGAAATCATGGCAATGCCGTCTTGATAATGCCAAATAGCGAGTTCATGTCCACTTTGCGTTATAGGGTTGTATTCCGATTTTATGTAAGGGCCTTCAGGTTGATCGGCAATCGCGACTCCCCAACGGATTTCTCTACCGCCCGCGGTTGTTTTTTCACCAAATCGCTCGCCTTTGTAATAAAGGTAAAATTTGTTGTTATAGTGCAGTAGCGTTGGATCGTGCACTTTGTGGCTATCAAAATCGCCTTGTTGTTTAACCAAAAATCGATTGTCTTCTTCGCCAAGCCAAACACCATTATTAGCCGGTGACAAAATAGGTTTAGCTAGTTTTTTCCATGGGCCATCTGGTGAATCTGCCACAGCCATGCCCACATGGTTTTTGGTCCGGTTTAGATAGGGCGCTTTGATAGTTTGATAAACCAAGTAATACTTATTGTTGTAGGCCAGTACTTCGGGCGTAAAAACAGAGCGATCGTCATATGCACCAGTTTCACCTCGACCTACAGCCATACCTTGTTCTTTCCAATTGTTGCCATCGGGTGATGTTGCATACCAAATTTCAGTTTTATCCCACGGAAACACCTTTTTATCGGGGTCGCCAGTACCAAAACCAAAACTGGGGCCAACCGCTTTTGAATACCAAGTATAATAAAGGCCATCAATAAATAAGACTTTAGAGGGGTCACGTCGAGTAACGCCTGGTTCATAGTTAAAATCACCTGATAGGCTTTGTTTAGAAAACCAACCAAACCAGTCTGCGTTTTTGTGATAGTTACGCTCAAGCGCTCTTTTTGAGGCTGCACTTAATTTTGATGGGTCTTTGATGGCTAAGTAGTCAAAATCAGCTTGGGAGTATTGAGGTACATCCAAATCGTTATTCGATTTATGCGCTTTTTCTCGACTAACAGGGGCTTGTTGATCTGAAATGTTAATTTGGCCATGTTGGCAGCCGGCAATAATACCAAGCAAAACTAAAGGCAAAATAGGGGCAATTAAATTTTGTATTTTCATTTGTTTGTATATAATTTGTTTAAATTACCTGTGAGTCTATCATTTGTTTCCGTCCAACACATTATTATTTAACGATTCTTGTAAATAATACAATTAACATTGAAGGAATGAGTAAAGTCCGTTAGTGTCTGGCTAAATTTAAAGATGATAAGCCAACTCGGTTATGTAACCGCGCATTGCGTGTATACCCATCGCCGATAATCAGCGATGGGTTTTGCTTATTGTCACGATATAGAGATTAAAATGATTAACACTAAAATATATAAGTCTGTTTATAGCTTATCTGAGCAGTTAATGGCGGCAGCAAATAAAGAGGATAGAGTCGCTTTTGATGCATTGTATGCTGAACTAAACGCGGTTTGTGTGGATAATGAAAATTCGGATAAAGATCACCCTGAGCAATGGGAAACGCTAGCTGATTTTACTGAAGAATTAGCTGATGCGATCGTTATTTATAACAAAGCGTTAGTTAAAGCAACCGCTATCAATTCAAAAGATCACATGTCTTCAATTGGTTATTCGATGGCAACGTTGCAAATTGAGTTAGGCCAAACAGAGGCTGCAATACAAAGTTTAGAAGCGGCTAAAATAAGTTCGAACAAAATAGCGGATAAAGAACTAAAAGCAGAAATTCACGATTTATTAACTTCACTGTTAGCTGAATAATTTGCGCTAATACGTGTTTTAATTAAATGTAAAGAGTGATAATTGAGTAGCAAGAAACACCTTAAACCGGTGTTTCTTTTCAACATCAATCTTGCAAAACCCTTTAAGAAAACTTGTTTAACTAACAACTTTAAACTGATTTACATATTGCGAAAGTGTTTCGCTGGTTTGGCTTAATTGCTGACAGGCATCAACGGTTGAGGTGGTATGTTGTTTCATTTCTTCAGTATCATCTTTTATCACATGCACTCGTTCATTTATTTCACCCGCAACAACAGATTGCTCCTCGGCCGCGGTGGCAATTTGAGATGACATGCCATGAATATTGTTTAGCTCTTTGCGTAATGATTCAAAGGCTGCAACACTGCTCACAACCACTTCGACTGCTTTAGACCCTTGCTGTTGTAAATTTTGCATACTGGCTGTTGTCGAGCGAGAGCCCGTTTGTAGCGCTTCGATTTGTTGATGTATTTGGCCGGTTGATTCTTGAGTGCGACTGGCTAAGCTGCGTACTTCGTCGGCGACTACCGCAAATCCACGACCTTGCTCACCGGCTCGTGCAGCTTCAATGGCGGCATTTAATGCGAGCAAGTTAGTCTGTTCTGCAATACTTTGGATCACCGTGAGTATATTGCCAATCACTTCGGTTTCGGTATTGAGCTGGTTTACTTGCTTTTGTGTTGAAGCGAGTTCTGCGACTAGTGCTTCCATAATATCTTTAGTGGCATTAGCATTATTAGCACTCTCTACTGAGCTGTCATGGGCGGTTGATACCGCCGATGCAGCACTTTGTGAAATATTAGCCACCTCTTGGATCGTTGCCGACATTTCATTAACCGCCACCGAGACAGAATCAGTCGATTCAGTTTGACTATTAGCTCTGTTTTGGTTTTCGTTCATTGAATTATTTACGGATAAGGTGAGTGTGTTCATGCTTTTAACTTCAGCTAAAATGCCACGTAAAGCTTCGTTAAAGCTATCTTGTAAAGAATTAAATGCGATCGTTGCCTCTGCTAGTTCATCTTGACCATCAACTGGAATGGGCGCACGTAGATCTTTGTTGTTGGCCACATAGCTCATTTTAACAACCAGTTCTTTTAATGGTGTGATGATTGATCTAATAATTAAATATGAAATGAGTGAAATCGTCAGCACAACAAACACGATTAATAAATAACTCTGATTCACACTTTGTTTTGAATTATCGAGAGCGGCTTCTGTGGTTTGAGTTATTTGTGCTTCGGTAAATTTTATAACTTTACTGAGCGATGCCATATTATCGGTTGCATCATCAAACCATTCGTTGGCGGTGGTGCCGGTGTAAACTTTGCCGCCCATGCTTAACAGTTTTTGACGCATTTTAAACATTTTTTCCTGCAACGGTGTGTCACCATGTTCTTGACTGTAATAACGGCTTATATTGGCTGGGGCAATGGCGCGTAAATGGGTTGTAGCATCTTGCAACTGGCGCCAAGCTGCTTTGTTATTACTGTGCGAGGTATAATCCAAAGCACCTAAACTAAAGGTTCTTAATTTGTTGCTGCGCTCAAATGAATACACAAAATTTATTTGCATAAGTGAGGCATAAGCATTGACCAAGAGGTTTAATTCTTCATTGCTCGTGGATAGTTTTATCACACCATTGATAGCATCAATAGCCCTTGAATTTAAGGTATGGTAACGATTGACAACCCATTCTTTTTTATCATTTTGAAGTTGATAACGATCAACATATGGGCGTGTGTATTCAACATTTCCCAGCGAGTCAACTAAGCGTTTTGCTAAATTAGGTATGTTATCAAGCGATTCGATTTCTGCTTTAGCTAACGTTAAGTAAGTTTGGTAGTCCATAATCGCTTGGTCTACTTTATCACGCTGTTCAGCTAAGGGCTTTTTGTAGCGAGCCCCACCCGAACCGATCTCACCCGTCGAATTTGATAAAAAACCATACGTGTAATCACGCTCGTTTTGAACGGCTTGCAATAGTGAACCCGTACGTTTAACAAATTCCATGGCAACGGATAGCTTTTCTAACTTAGTTGCTTGCGTTTTTGCTTGGTTGAGTTTATCGATGGCGAAGCCACACACGATCAAGGTTGGAAACACCGCAAGTATCAAAATACGGGTACGAATTTTTAGTTTATTTAAAACATTCACGGCTTTTCTCTCTTATTAACGTACTTGTCAGTGCATACCAATTTAGTTGAGCTCAAAGGTTGAGTTGCTTTTTAGCGCAATTGATACCCGGTGAGTTAATTTGATCGTCCGTAGTCGTGTTGCTTCCTGATGACCTACATTTAAATTATTCAATCAACACTAAAATCTATTTATGTAAAGATCATATGTTTGTAATTAAATCATATGACGTTTATATAATCAAACATGTTAAGCAAATTTATAAATATTGTTGATCAAATTGCATCGTCGAGATTAGCGATCACTTTTATCGTATTGGGTTTATTGAATGCTGTACTGGTATTAATAAATGAACGATTGCTACTGATTTGAGTTTGATTATTCATTAAACCGACAGATGAAGAGAGAATGTAAATTTAATTAACAAATTATTTTCATAAAAAGTTTGATTATATAAACATCATATGTTTATATAATTACCATGAGTGAGTTAATATATTATGATTTAAAGCATTCGACAACGATGACCACGAGTTTGTCGATTCAGCTAGTACGGGAATTAGGCCGTCGTATAGTCGCGGGAAGTTATCTTTCAGGTGAACTGTTAGATGACGAAGTTGCTTTAGCTGAGCGATATCACGTGAGCCGAGTCGTTGTTAGAGATGCAGTAAAAATACTGGTCGCTAAAGGGCTATTAGATGTTCGCCGTGGTGTGGGGACGCGTGTTCGCGATCGCCGTGAATGGAAGTTGTTGGATGATGACGTACTTGCATGGCATGTATCGGCTCCGCCTAATACTGCGTTTTTATTACAGGTTATGGAAATTAGGTTGTCATTTGAACCTAAAGTCGCCGCTTGGGCCGCTAAAAGAGCCACAGCAGAAAATATTAAAGAAATTGAAAAATGCTGTGCCGATATGGAAAAAGCACGACTTTGTAGTGCTGAGAATTTTATTGTAGCCGACGCTCTTTTCCATAAAGCGGTGTTGAAAGCGGCACATAATGAATTTTTAACCGCGTTAGAAGGCGTTATTTATTCAGCGTTACTCGTGGGCCACAAAGTGACCCATGATGATCCCTGTTTACGTGAAACAACCGTGCCTTATCATCGTGATATCGCAAAGTCAATTAAACAGGGTGATGCTGACCTAGCAGAAAAAATGACTTTAAGGTTGCTTGAAAATTCAAGTCAACGATTAAAGAAGTTTTGTGAAAGCCAGAATTTAATTGCAACGTAACTACTTAATAAATTTAAATAAATTTGAAAACGGTTAAAGACTGAACTTTACTAAGAATAGCGTAATAAGACCTAGACAATCTAATGTAAAGTAAAGGTTTTTTATCGTTATTTTAAACAGTTAAATTGCGTTGGTTGCAGTACTTGAGACATGTCAGGTGCTGCAGCCCTTTTTACGCAAAGTATGATTAATTGAATAAACAGCGCCAAATAATGTGGCCACTTTTTTACATCTTTAGTTTAATTTAAGGTTTTATAATGGCGAAAATAGATTCAAACGTTACCAAGTTTTCACTAGTAGCCGCTTTTGGTGGTTTAGTTTTTGGTTTGGACCTTTTAAACATATCGGGAGCAATGCGCTTTATTAGTTCTTTATTTGAGCTAGATGATGTGCAACAAGGCAGAATAATTGGTAGTACTTTCTATGGCGTCATTGTGGTTTTATTTTTCGCTGGCACATTATGTGAAAATTTTGGCCGTAAAAAAGTATTAGTCGGTATTGCGTTTGCTTATACGTTGTCTTCGTTGTTATCGGCTTTTGCGGTGAGTTACGAAATGCTATTGGTTGGGCGCTTTATCGGTGGTGCCGCCTTTGCATCCATCATGGTCTCAGCAATGTATATAGGAGAGGTTGCCCCCGCAGAACAACGAGGTAAGTTTGTCTCTGTTAATCAATTAATGATTGCGATTGGTATTTTCTTAACCTCAGTCATCAATTATTTTTTACTAAAATACTTGGCCGACATCAGCTTTTTAGACAATGAAAATGTTTGGCGTTACATGTTAGGTTCTGAATTAATCGCTAACTTTATTTGGATTGCTTTGCTTCTTAACATTCCAGAATCACCACGCTGGTTGTTAAAGAAAGGGCGTGAAGACGAAGCGCGTGAAGTCTTTAAGCAAATTGCGCCTGCCGATCAAGTTGAAACGTTAATGGCTGACGTTAAAGAAAGTTTTCATCAAGAAACAAAGACCGACACTTTCACCCAGTTAAAGAATCTATTTAATAAACGCATGACCCTTGTTCTTTCTATCGCCATTGTATATGCCATTGTACAGGGCGGTACTGGTATGAACGCCATTATGTCTTTTGCCCCTATGGTTTTTGAACAAATTGGTATGAGCACTGAAGATACGTTTATGCAAACGGTATTAGTGGCTGTTGTTAATTTAATCGCCGTTATGATTGCTATATTCACCGTGGAAAGACTGGGTCGACGTTATTTAACGCTTGGCGGTTTAGCCCTTGTTGTTGTTGCTCATGGCTCGGTATGGTTTGGTTTTAAAGACACGACTTATCAACTCGACCGTGCTGCATATGAACGAATTGAAGTTCAGTTAAAAAGTGAAAGCATTAACTTAGCCCCTTTACAAACCTTAGTGGGTAAAACGTTTGCAAATGATGTTGAATTGAAAAAGGCGCTAGCTGAAACCATAAACAAAAAAGATTTACCACTGGTGAGTGGCGCCATTATCAACCAAACGATCCAAGGTATTAAACCGATAGCCGTTTTGTTTGGCATCTTAGCTTTTATTGCGGCATTTAACTTATCTATTGGACCCATTATGTGGGTTATCTTTTCGGAAATATTCCCTAATAACGTAAGAAGTATCGCGTTGCCGTTTGCTGCGTTAGTTCAAACTTTATCATCATGGGGAGTGAGTGAATTATTCCCATGGAGCTTAAGTAATTTTGGTGCTGCAAATGTCTTCTTAATGTACTCAATGATTGGTTTAGGTGGCTTAATTATTATGTTCTTTATTTTACCTGAAACAAAAGGCAAGACGATTGAAGCTATCGAGAAAGATTTAGTTAAAGGTTAGACCAAATTGAATACGGTTCTAAATTTATTATTACATGCGTTTTTTGAAAGAATGAGTTACCAACATGACGACTAAAAATATAGCGACTGATTTATTGATAATTGACTGGGGCACGACAAATTTTAGAGCCTTTGCGATGGATGAGTCGGGTACGGTTATCGATAAAAAAGAACAACCAATGGGGTTGTTGCAAGTAGAAGATGGCAATTTTGCTGCCGCACTTGAATCTGTTTTAACCGGTTGGATACACAATTACCAAACAACGCCTGTTTATATGGCTGGCATGGTTGGTTCACAAATGGGGTGGGTCAATGTTGATTACACCTCAACGCCTGTTGGTGAAGATTCACTAGCGAATAATGTGCATAGTTTTGAACTGCCATGGGGTGCGAAAGCGACCATTATTCCGGGTGTGAGCCACCAGATTGATACTGGTGCTTTTGATGTGATGCGTGGTGAAGAAGTTCAATTATTCGGTTTATCTAAGGTTGTTAAGCAAGACACGTTAGCGGTGATTTTACCGGGCACTCACAGTAAACATGCCACATTTAGTCATGGAAAAATGACGGCTTTTTCTTCATTTATGACCGGTGAGTTATTTTCGGTTATTTCCAAACACACTATCTTAGGTAAAGGTTTACCTGAGCAGCTAGATAGCCCATATGCCTTTTTAAAAGGGGTTAAAGAAGGAAAAATAACAAACAAATTAACGAGCACGCTTTTTGCGACTCGTACACATCGATTATTTAACAATATAGCTGAAACGGCTGTTCTCGATTATTTATCCGGTTTATTAATCGGCAATGAACTGAAAAGTTTAACCCAAGACCATGTTTATTTGGTTGGTGGGACAAGTTTATGTGAGCGCTATAAAGCCGCTTGTGAAGCATTGAATATTTCTTCTACATACTTAAATGGTGATGAATGTTTCCTTGCGGGTATGACTGATTTAATTAAGGTAATTAACAATGACTAAAGAGTTCAATTTAAACGAGCAACTTCCATTAATTGCGATTATTCGAGGTGTATTACCTGACGATGTGATCCGAATTGCTCAACTGTTAATTGACGAAGGCTTTACGATGATTGAAGTACCACTTAATAGCCCTGATGCTTTAGTGAGTATTCGTCGTTTAGTTGAGCATTTTGGCGACAAATTTTATATCGGTGCGGGTACGATTACTACGCCAGAACAAGCAAAAGACGTTATTGCCACCGGTGCTAATTTAGTGGTAACACCTAACATGAATGTTGACGTTATTAAGCTTTCGGTTGAAGCCGGTTGTGCAACCTTTCCAGGGGTGGTTACCCCAACTGAAGCTTTTGCTGCATTAGCCGCCGGCGCAACGGGTTTAAAAATATTCCCCGTTACTGCACTTGGTGTTGACGGGTTCAAAGCATTGATGTCTGTTTTACCTAAAGGCACCAACTGTTTCCCTGTAGGTGGAATTAACGCCAGTGTTGAAAGTATGAAAACGTATACAAAGATAGGCGCTCAAGGTTTTGGATTAGGTTCAGCCCTTTATACGCCCGCTATGTCAGACGCCGATATTTCAGCGGTTGCTAAGCAATTTGTTGAATCATTTAATCTATGTTTACAACAGTCATAACGATTGTTTCTATAAATTAGACATTATCAGAAAGGTAAAAACATGAATAAACCTAACTCACACTCAAAAGCTATTTTAGCTAACTCAGAAAGCCCTCATGTTAAATTGAAAAGCGTAAACTTTGGTGATTGTCAGTGGACTGATGGTTTTTGGGCTGATAAAACTCAGAAAGCAGTCGACACCATGATCCCCTACATGGGTGACGTTTTATGCGGTGATGTAGGTCACGCATTAAATAACTTCAAAATTGCGGCTGGCATGAAAGAAGGTAAGCACCAAGGTATGTACTGGCATGACGGTGACTTCTATAAGTTTATGGAAGCAAAAATCTATGCTTACGGTTTAACTAAAGATGAAAATCTATTAAAAGAGTTAGACGAGTACATCGATATTATCGCTAAAGCGCAAGAGCCAGACGGTTATTTACAAACACAAATTCAATTAAAAGTTGATCCGGCAGCTGAACGTTATGCCAACCGTAAATACCATGAAATGTATAATACGGGTCACTACTTAATTACAGCTTGTGCGCACTACCGTATTACAGGTCAGCGTAACTTATTAGACTTAGCAATCAAGCACGCTGATTTACTTTACACATACTTTTTCCCTGATACTAAGCATTACCAACGTTTTGGTTTTAACCAAACACAAATTATGGGCTTAGTTGAGTTGTACCGTACAATCGGTGATAAAAAGTACCTTGTATTAGCGCAAAAGTTCATTGATCGTCGCGGTACTTACGAAATTGAACACGATTCAACAACTATTGGTTACCCAATTGGTGACATGGTTCAAGAGCGTACGCCATTACGCGAAGAAAAAGATCCAAATGGTCACGCGGTATTAGCATTATATTACTATTCGGGTGCGGCAGATGTTTATGCTGAAACAGGTGAAGAAGCATTAATTAATGCACTTGACGGTTTATGGGAAAGCGTCACTCAGAAGAAAATGTATGTAACAGGTGCCGTTGGTCAAACTCACTATGGTGCATCTAAAAACCGTGACATGATCGAAGAAGGTTTCATCGATGACTACATGATGCCTAACCTAACAGCCTACAACGAAACCTGTGCCAACTTATGTAATGCGATGTTTAGTTTCCGTATGTTAGGGATTCACGGCCAAGCTAAATATGCTGATATTATTGAGCTGGTACTTCATAACTCAGGTTTATCAGGTATTGGTTTAGGGGGTAAAGATTACTTCTATGCTAATCCATTAAGAATGCTTCATGGCACTCGTGACTATGACGCACACGCTGACGTGACTGAAACGCCAGATCGTGAAGGTTATTTAGCTTGTTTCTGTTGTCCTCCAAACTTAGTGCGTACGATCACTAACTTATCGGGTTGGGCATATAGCTTAGCCGAGACAGGTGTATACGTTAACTTATACGGTAGCAACAACTTAAATACTAAACAGTTAGACGGTTCAGCTATTAAGCTTACTCAAGATACAGAGTACCCGTGGAAAGGGTTAGTTAAACTAACCGTAGAAGAAGCGAAATCAAGCGCATTTGATATTGCTTTACGTGTACCTGGTTGGGCTACGGGTGCAACTATTACAATTAACGGTGAAGATGCAGGCGTTGAAGCCACTCCAGCTACTTATGCTATTTTAAATCGTGAATGGAAAGCGGGCGATGTCATCATTATTGATATTCCAATGGAAGCGACTTTAGTTGAAGGCCATCCTCGTATTGAAGAAGCACGTAACCAAGTTGCGGTTAAACGTGGCCCGGTTGTTTACTGTGTTGAATCGCCAGACTTACCAGAAGCGACAAGCGTATTAGACGTTTACATTGAAGGTGAAGGCGAGTTAAAACTAGAACAAGATGACGCTATATTAGGTGGCATTCCAACGATCAATGTTGATGCACGTATTCGTGAATCAAATAAAGATGCAATGTATAGTGCGATCACTAAGCCTGTATGGACAGACTTCTCTGCTAAGTTTGTTCCTTACTTTGCTTGGAGTAACCGTGGGACAGCTGAAATGTCGGTATTTGTACCGGTTGTTTGGAAGTAGTTAACCTGATTTTGCGTTAAAACCACCGGTAATAGGTTGGTCATTTAACGCATTATTCTCTTGGTCTAAGCCCCAAATGGGGTAGGTAAAAGCAGTGCCGTTGTGCTGCTTTTTCATTTAGACGTTAATGGTGCTATTCATTCTGTTTATGAATGAGCCCTGTTTGTGAACAGGTCCTGTGTGTGACAACTGGCATGGACGCTTTTGAATATGTATGTTTTTTACCGACTTTATATGTGTGTCGTTAAACCTATAACTTGTATTCAACGTGCCTTGGCTATTTAATTTAAACAAGGCACCTTTTTAAGCTGATGATTCTGCAAGGTAATTCAGCCGTTAACTTAGCTGTGTACTGAGCTCTGTGGCTAAAAAATCAAACACCCGACGAATTCTTAAGCTTGTGCGTAATTCTTGATGACAAACCAACCAAACGGGTAATTGCATAATCGGCCCCATATGCGAAAATGCTTTGACTAGAAGTGGTTCTTTATGGGCTATTTCTTGTGGAAAAAAGATCAAGCCTTGGCCTTCTTTACACAATGCTAATTGCAATAATTGAAAAGACGTGGTCAGCGCAAAATTCTTTTTCGACAGTTGCCAACCTTGTTTATTCAGTATGTCGGTAACGGCATTACTTTGATCAAAACCTATGATTTGAATCTGGTCGAGTTGAGATAAATCTGTGATAGCCGGTTGTTTGGCTAAATAGTCTTGAGTGCCATAGAGCCAAATCGTTTCTTCACCTATTTTTTTTGCGATTAAATCATTTTGTTTTGGATGAAAATTACGGATCGCAATATCCGCTTCACGGCGTTTTAAATCGCTAGGCTCATTGGTAACCACAACTTCGATGTTAATACCGGGTTCTGTTTGGCGTAATTTAGCGACAATTGGCGGCAGCATATAGGCGGCGGTGAGTTCACTGGCCGATATAACAACGGTGCCTTCAATTTGTTGTGCTTTACCGGTTGCCGCTAACGAAAAATCTAAGGCTGCATCGCCCATTTTTCGTGCGTGTGCTAACAGGGCTAAACCACTGTTTGTTAAGACGAGGCGCTGACCAACTCGTTCAAACAAGGTAAGTTTAAGTTCTTGTTCGAGTGCGTAAACCTGACGACTTAAGGTTGGCTGTGTTAACCCCAGCGCTTTAGCTGCCGCAGATAAGGTACCTTCTTCTGCTGTCACCAAAAAAGCACGAATGTGGTTCCAATCAAAAATAACCGACTTCCAAGTCATACGTATTTGTATACCAATAATGCAAAAAGGCCAGTATATATTTCAATACTGTATAGGTAAAGTAGCAAATAGAGAGACTAAACAAAGGTTAATTCAGTAATGTTAGTAACGACAAGTCGGCACAAAATTTTGGTCGTCGGTGCCAGTGGAGCAACCGGTTTACGGGTGGTTAAGCAATTACTTGAGCTTGACTTACACGTGACTATTATTGTGCGCTGTGTTAATTCATTCCCTAAGTCAATCCTCAATCATCATCGGCTTCGGGCGACTCAATCGACCTTACTTGAGATGAGTGATGCTGAATTACAAAAAATGGTGCAAGGATGTACAGCCGTCATTTCATGTTTAGGGCACAATTTAACGTTTAAAGGCCTATACGGTCACCCTCGTAGGTTAGTTACCCAAGCCGTGTGTCGTTTATGCCAAGCAATTAAAACAGTTAATACTGGCGATCCTGTCAAATTTATTTTAATGAATACAACAGGTAATCAAAATAAACAAGCCGGTGAGCATGTGTCTTTTGCTCAACGATTAGTTGTGGGTGTCATTCGTTATTTAATACCACCTCATGCCGATAATGAAGCCGCTGCCGCTTATTTACAAACTTATCAAGGTACAAAAGATCAAGTACATAACAACATCATTGAATGGGTCGTTGTGCGGCCTGATAGTTTAATTAATGACGAAACAGTATCGGCTTATACACTTTATCCATCGCCGATACGCAGTGCGATTTTTGATGCAGGTAAAACGAGTCGGATCAACGTGGCACACTTTATGACTCAATTAGTGGTATGCGGATCCACTTGGCAATCATGGCGTTTTAAAATGCCGGTTATTTACAATTCGTAAATTAGAGTTTGATTTTTATGCCAGCTGAAGCTGACAAAAAAACATTAATATAGTCTTCTCGCTCAGGTTTTATGGTTCATTGTCAGCGCTTACTCTCGACTTTGGCTCCTGCGTCGTTCTAACACCTAAATCCATTTAGGCGGCCCCAATCACATAGTAGAGCATATGCTCATGGGGTCTCGAAGCTTGACGGCTTCCCCTAAAACCCGATCGCTTTGACTATAGAAGTTAAAAACAAATAAAAGGAAAAGATAATGAAAATGAATTACGTTGTTTTGGGAACTAATGATATGCAAGCGGGGGTCGCCTTTTATGACGCGTTATTTCGCGACACCGAGATCAAAAAATTGCACGGTGAAGGGCGTATGACATTGTGGGGCGACGCTGATTTTATGTTTGCGTTAGCTGAGCCTTTTGATGGTAATTCAGCCTGTGTCGAGAATGGTTCGATGATAGGATTCAATCTGGGTTCAGCCGAAAAAGTAGAACTTATATACCCAAGTCACTTCAAGATGCGAGTTCAGAGCTCCTGAGCGCTTTTAATTCTAGGCGTATTAATGCTGGTATGGCATTCCCTTTCAAGTTAATACAACAACGAAGTAAAAGCGCTCAGGGACTCCGTCCCGGTGGGTTTTAAATTGATTTATGCTGTGTTAAACAGACTTAATTTAACCCGTTAAACTTTCACCTGTTTGCCTTGCCTAAATCAATTTAAATTCCCACTGAATCCAGCATATTGAAGTCACTTGGGTATATGCCTCCATGCATTACGTATTGGTGGTATTGATGAAGGTAAACCGGGCATTCGTTCAGGGCGATTTTCAGCTTATGTTAGAGATTTAGATAAGAACAAGTTATGCTTTTTTGAATAAATTGGCTGCCTTAATAATCTATTAATTAAGATCAGCGTTTGTAACAACGCTGACATCTTTAGCAGGCTACAATGGCGTATCGATTGCCCGACAATATTGCATATGCCATTACCTCGTCATTTAAAAGGTCTCATTACCCGCATTGGGCATTCATTGCCATTTTTTCCGCGTTTTAATCGTGCTAAAACAGCGGTTGTTACGTTAGATGCCACACAACCTATTTTTACCGTATCACCGTATTATTTATCATATTCAATCGATATTTCGGTTTTAGTGGGTGGATTTTGGTGGGAAGGCAGCATGGGCGTGCGTAAAGGGTTAGGCACTTTGCGTGTTCCTCCGCTCGACTTAAATAATAAAAAATTAGACCGATTGGTTGATGCATTAGGGCCTGCTTATATCAGAGTTGGTGGATCTGAAGCGGATAAAATTGTCTATTTTGAACAGCTCGAAGCCGGTAAAAATGAATTAGTATTAACAAAACCGATGTGGGATCAGCTACACGGGTTTATTCAACGCAACAATTTAGCGTTAGTGTTTACATTTAAGTACGGTTTATTTAACCGACAAGCCCATGGCGAATGGGATGGCATCGAAATACAAAAGCTGCTCGAATATTCTAATCAAAAAGGTTACAAAATAGCGGTGTGTGAGTTGGGCAACGAACTTAATGCCTATTGGGCATTTCATGGCGTTACAGCGCAACCCAGCGCAAAAAATTTAGCTATCGATTATTCAACCTTTGCTAAGTTAATTAAAACGTCCCTGCCAGAGGCTAAAATTATGGGGCCGGGTAGTGCATTTTGGCCTAAATTAGGTGAAACCTTAAAACCGCTTTCAAATTTAAGTAAAAAGTTTTTAGCTAACCTCGATTTTGAAATTGATATTGTGAGTTGGCATTATTATCCTTTTCAAAGCCGGCGCTCGCCGATACGAACACGCACGGCGACTTTGCGTAGTTTACTATCACCTAAATCGTATGGTTATTTTACCAAATATGCTGAGCAGTTGCGCAATTGGCGTGATCGTTTTCAGCCACAAGCTGATTTATGGGCTGGCGAAACAGGCTCGGCACAATGTGGTGGCCAACCGCAATTATCCGATCGCTTTGCGTCGTGTTTTTGGTGGGCAGATCAACTTGGACAAGGCGCGGCATTAGGCCAAAAAGTCATGATCCGCCAGAGTTTAATTGGTGGTGATTATGGCATGATTAATCGTTTAACGATTAAACCACGTCCGGATTATTGGGTCAGTTGGTTGTGGGCTCGTTTAATGGGTACTGAGGTTTATGCAGTTTCCTGCTCACATAAACGACTTCGAGTATATTGTCATCAGCATCCAAATAGAAAGCATAAAACGGTGTTATTTATTAATTCATCGCGGTTTAATGTTGATACTCAATTAAACCAATTAGGCGAAATTGGCACAACGGCAAAAATTGTCGATCGCTATGTATTAACCGCGAGCTCGATCACAGCCAATAAAATTTTTATCAATAATAAAAAAGCGAAGTTTAGAAAGGGTAAAGTAAACTTAAGTGATTTTAATCAATTCCATCAAGGCAACTCGCCCTTAGAACCCCACGATAAGATAAAGAACAACATAGACCGTAAAAAATCAGAACAAGCCCAAGGTGTAAACCTATCTATTCTACCTCACAGTATTAGTTTTTATGTCATTAACCATCAATAGATAAAAACCAAGATCAATCAATTGCAGCTAGTATTGCTCGTTATTGAGTCGTTATTTGCAATGTGTGGCGCTTTATCGTAAATAAAGCTTTGCAAAATTGTAAATATTTGCAAAGTTAGTCGCCTAAAATAAAAAAAACGCTATTTTGTATTTGTTTACTTTTATTAAGAGCACTTATATGACAATTCAAGCTGTTATTGCGACCAATCGATTTGGTTATGGCGCTAAGCCAGATGAAATTAATTTGGCGTCGTCCGATCCTAAAACATGGTTATTAAATCAATTGCACAATATTAATTTTAATGATGGTTTAACGCATTCTAATGAAGTTGCTGTTTATTTAGCTAAATATAATCAACAGCAAAAGCAAATGAAAAAAAGTAAATCTGACGATGAAAGAGCGCAGATGATGCAAAGCCCCGACATGGTAGATAAAAAATTAGCTAAACAAGTTTATAGCCATTTGTCCGCTAATATGGTGCTACAAGCTGTTGATAGTAATACCAGTTTTAGTTGGCGATTACTTGATTTCTTCTCTAACCATTTTAGTGTTACCGGCCAAAATCGGGTTATGCAGGCATATGCTGCCACGCTAGAGCGTGAAGCCATCGCGCCTAATTTAGTTAATAAGTTCGAAGATATGTTGCTGACAGTAACCCAGCATCCGGCGATGCTCATTTACTTAAATAATGAAAGATCATTTGGTGCAAATTCTAAAAGAGGCAAGCAAGGTAAAGGGTTAAATGAAAACCTCGCGCGTGAAATTTTAGAACTACACACCCTAGGTGTTAATGGCGGCTATACACAAAAAGATGTCATTGCACTAGCAAATGGTATTACAGGTTGGAGCGTGGCCAACCCATTAAAAGATAAAACCGCTGGCTTTAAATTTGTGAGTAAAGGGCATGAACCCAGAACTCAAACCTTGTTAAATACCGCTTATCCACAACAAGGTTTTAATCAAGGTAAGCAAATGCTGATAGATTTAGCGCGCCACCCTAGCACGGCAAATTTTGTGTGCACAAAATTAGTTAAACACTTTGTCAGTGACAAACCTAAAACAGATTTAGTGAATAAAATGGTTGCGACTTGGATGCGCACTCAAGGCAATTTAAAGCAAGTATTAACCAGCATGTTAACTCATTCTGATGCATGGCATACCGAGTTTGAAAAATTTAAAACCCCACGAGAATTTTTAATCTCTACTTTACGTGCATTGCCTAATCTCAACATGAATGAGAAACAAATCATTAACGCATTAACCGAGTTGGGACAAAAACCACTAAATGCGGGATCTCCTGCCGGCTTTAGTGACGACGAAGCCGATTGGTTAGGGGCGAGTGCAATAATGGCTCGCATTGACATGAGCGCGATGCTCGCCAATCGAGTAAAAAAAACGAACATTAAACACGTTTTAACCATGAGTTTAGGTTCACGTATTAGTGAGCATACACGTTTGATGATCACTCGAGCTGAAAGTGCTAAATCAGCTTTAACTTTATTATTAATGAGCCCTGAGTTCCAACGGAGATAATTATGCAACGTCGTGACTTTATTAAAACACTATCGGCCGGTTTAACCTTATTTTCGGTACCTGCAATGTCAGCTGGCTTAGCTAATTCTTCAACATTAAAAAATAAAAAAGTGATCTGGCTTGTATTGCGTGGAGCCGTTGATACTTTGCATACGCTTGTCCCTAGTTTTGATGAAAATTTAAAAATACTGCGACCTAAATTGGTTGAAGGTTTGCAAGGTAAACTTAACCCACTCGAGAAGGGTTTTAGTCTGCATGGTCGTTTAAGTTTTTGCCATGAGTTGTATTTAAAAAAGCAATTTTTACCGATTGTTGCGGTCGGCTCGGGTTATGGTGCACGTTCACATTTTGATGGGCAAGACTATCTAGAATCCGGTTTAAATCAAATTGATCACGATTCGGGTTGGCTTGGCCGTGCCATTAAATTAAAGCAGCAGCAAGGCGTGGCGATTGCGCGTTCATTACCCATTAGTATGCGTGGCTCAACCGGCGAAACCTGGTATCCCAGCCGATTAAAAGATGCTGATGACGATATATATAGCTCACTAATGAAATTGTATAAAGATGATGCGTTATTGCACAGTCGTTTAAGTGAAGGGTTGGCAACCGAAGAGAAAGTCGGTGGCATGATGGCCGAGCATAAAAAAGGCAAATTTATTGAGTTGGCTCAATCGTGTGCAACGTTAATGAAAGGCAACGAAGGTACACCATGTGCCATGCTGGAAATGGGCGGTTGGGACACTCACAATAATCAATTAAGTCGACTCGATCGTCAGTTTAAAGAGCTTGATAAAGGCTTACAAACCTTACATGACGGTTTAGGTGATGATTGGCAAAATACCTTATTGATTATCGCTTCTGAATTTGGGCGCACTGCGCGTGAAAACGGCACCGGTGGTACTGATCATGGCACGGGCAGCGCGTTAATGTTAGCAGGAGGAGCGGTAGCCGGTGGCAAAGTTTTAGGCCAATGGCCAGGTTTAAAAGACGAAGAATTGTTTGAAAACCGTGATCTAAAACCAACAACTAACACGTTCTCGTGGATCAGCGCCGCGTTAAACCAACACTGGTCAATGCCCGTGAGTGAACTTGCCCAAATCTTTCCTGATCATAAGCCTTATAAAACGCAGCTTATAGTATGACGTAAAGATTAATTGCATATCTTTGTTGATATCAAAGATATGCATATTGTATCCGTTTGTGATGGGCGAGCATTTGTATTTATACCCAAGTCACTTCAAGATGCGAGTTCAGAGCCCCTGAGCGATTTTAATTCTAGGCGTATTAATGCAGGAATGTAGTCCCCTTTCAAGTTAATACAACAACGAAGTAAAAGCGCTTAGGGGCTCCGTCCCGGTGGGTTTTAAATTGATTTATGCTGTGTTAAACAGGCTTAATTTAACCCGTTAAACTTGCACCTTTTTGCCGTGCCTAAATCAATTTAAATTCCCACTGAACCCTGCATCTTGAAGTGACTTGGGTATATAAACCGGCGAAGGTTTTGAAAAGTTTTGATTCAAGCCATTAAACCCCTAGATTTACTACGTGTTAATTGGGTTTAAAAACTGTCATATTGATGAGAATATTAATAGGAGCAATATCATGGCAAAAACAGCATTAAAGGGTAACCCTGTCGATACAAACGCAGACTTACCCGCAGTTGGTACATCTGCACCGGCATTTACGTTAGTGAACGTGGATTTATCTGAAGCGAATTTATCTGAATTTTCAGGTAAGCGAGTGGTATTAAATATTTTCCCGAGTATTGATACGCCAACGTGTGCACAATCTGTACGTACGTTTAATTCTCAAGCAAGCGACATGAACAATACGGTTGTTGCGTGTATTTCTCAAGACTTACCTTTTGCTTTATCTCGTTTTTGTGGCGCTGAAGGATTAGACAATGTGGTATCGTTATCAGCATTTCGTTCAACGTTTGCCAACGATTATGGCGTTGCCATTGTAAACGGCCCATTAACCGGTTTAACCGCACGTGCTGTTATCGTTTTAAATGAGCAAGGTGAGGTCATTCACACTGAGTTAGTGGCTGAAATTGCTGACGAACCTGATTATGCAAGTGCATTAGCGGCATTAAAATAAATTTTTATACGCTAGATATACCCAAGTGACTTGGGTATATTGCATTTATACAAGGCCACTTTTTAGTGGCCTTTTTGTTTTTTAAGCATGATGTTACGGTAAGTGTCGACCCAATATTTATCCTGGTTCGCATGAAGATGATCTAACAACGCTTCATGTGTTTGTTGCGTAACGCTAAGGTGTTCACCTCCAATACCATGAAACAACACGTTCACTAACTTGATGGATGCAGGTTGTTGCTCGATAAATTCAATAATATCGGTGGCCTTTATCCCGTTTGGTACAATCAATGCGGCAAATTTTTTATCTTCTAAGCTTTTAATTGCGATAAACTCATCTTTAATCACATTAATATAATTGCCATCTTGTGCTTGCTGATCAAAACAGGGTGGGGTGAACGTGCGTTGCGTTTGGCCATCGATTGCTTGTAATAATGTATTAGCGACTTTAATTTCATTTAACATGGCTTGCATAGGCTTTTTCTCTAAGGCGTTATGTGCTTTTACCCAATTGCGATTGGGTTTGTCGCTTCTGCATGCATGAAACAATGAATGATTGCCAAGTTCATGACCTTGCGCAGCAATTGTGCGCCATTCGGTTAGTCTTGCTTGAAAAGCGTTAGATAAAGGCACCACGTAAAAAGAGGCTTTAAAATTTCGCTTGTTTAATGCGGGTATGGCATGGTCAAGCTGACTATTTAAAGCATCATCGTACGATAAACTTATCGCAACTTTATGGTTGTGTGGCCAACCTTGTGCTGTTCTTTTTGATTCTGCGCTATTGTCGGCGGCTTTAATGGTAACGCTGTTCAGCAATAAAGCTAAAACGATGGCCAAGATAGAAATTGTTTTTATTGGATTTATGGCTTGGAAAAGTGAGTGGCGAACGACTAATAAATAGGGCATAGGTGTTAATCATCTATTTGCATTAAGCGAGTATAGCGAAGGCGCTACGATAAATTAAGTGACTCGATGTTGAGTGCTCATTTTTATTTCATTTTTTACTGATGTTATCTATTTTTATTCTCTATTTTGATTGTGTATTACGGCGTAGTTCGGGGTTATTCATAGTGGTAGTTAAACGTTAGGCCTATTTTACGCTCGACAGCAAAAGACGTGGCAAAGGCGCGTTTGACAAAAAAGGTGGCCGCATCGGCAAAACGAGCGGCTGATTCTGGCGTTTTATCATTATTTAAATTTTTAACCCACAGCGAGACCGACCAAGTCGGCTGAGCATATTTAATGCTGGTATTAACTTTTGAAATACTGTCGAGTATCGCTAAATTATGCTCTGCGACATAACGTTTACTTTCGTGCTCGAGTGTTAGATTTGCGGATAGTTCACCGGTATCTCCTACCGTATTTTTATAATATAAACCGCTGAAAAAAGTCACATTAGGCACATTAGGAAATGCTTTACCGTGCACACTGCCATTGCCCGTTAAAGCGAGTTGCGCCGAAGTTGATGTTTCTTTAAGCTCTGCTTTGACATAACCTAAAGCGGTTCGCCATTTTAGATATGAGGTGAGGGTCGATTCAAGCTCTATTTCACCGCCATAGTTTTCAGATTTACCTAAATTGTTAATAGCCGTTAATCTTACTTGGCGGTCTTGATTATTCACGTATTGCAAGGTTTCATTAAACTGTAAATCACGCCATTGGTAATAAAATAAACTGGTCGATAAATAGGTCGAAGGTGAAAAAATATTGCCCTTATAACCGACTTCGACGCTATTCAGTTGCTCTTCTTCAAAACGAAAATACTTTGCTAATCTCTTTTTTTCTGTTTCGTCTTTAAACGCGGAACTTTTCACATTAGGATTATATCCGCCGGGTTTTATACCTTTTCCGTAGGTTATGAATAACATTTCATGTTGGGTTAATTGATGGGTAAAACTTAATCTTGGGGTGATATTTTGCCACGTTTGCGATTCTTCCGTGGTGTCGGTTGACGATTGCTCGTTAAAATCGATGGTATCTTGAGCCAATCTGACATCAAAAATAAGGGCATTATCGGCATTAATCGACCAATCAAGACTGCCAAACACCGCGAGGTTTTTGATGCTACTGTCTTCTATTTCACCAATATTAGTGGAGAGTGCATCATTAAATACAAATGATTGACTGTCGTTGCCTTGTTTTTCGAAGCCGTAATAAGCAAAGCCAAATAACGTTCTTACATTGTCATGATAAATATTGGTGTATATTTCCATGCTTTGCTCATGAGAATTATCTATTTGAGTTGTAAAAGCACTATTCAATTCATAAAAATCACTGTCGAACGTAACGGTATTATTCATATCAGTGCGGCTAAATAACGCTTTTATATCGAAATTTTGTTGTGAATAATTTGCCTCTATATGATGGCGAGATAGATTTTTTTCGATACCAAAATCGAAAGCCGGATTGTTGTTAAATCCAACTTGATCGGGTGTGTTAAGTTCACCACAAAAATAACCGCTGCGGGTTGATAAAAAACAATTGTTATATTGACTTGATTGAATATAAGTATCGATAAGTCCATCGTTTATATAGTGCACATCAGCACGATAGTGAATTGATAAATCGTTGTCATGCCATAAAGCTGAGAAACTCGCGGCTTGGGTTTTTTCGGCACCAAACCCACCTCCATTTGTGCCTATTTCATTCGGCGATGAATAGCCTTTTTTATAATAATTAACCGATGTAGCGACGGCTAAATGTTGGTTAATCGGCACGTTTAATCTTGAATAAATATCGTTTAAATCTTCGGAAGCCATTGATTGAGTAAAATCAATAGTTGTGGCGGCTGAATTGGGTTTTTTGGTAACTAGGTTAATGGCGCCTGCAAAGGTAGAACGGCCATATAAAGCCGCTTCTGGACCCCTTAATATTTCAATTTGTTCGATGTCGTGTAGCGGCATGCTCGAAAAAAGTTCCGTCGCCGTTAAACCATTGATTAGAGTGCCTGCTGTTTTTTCATCGACAATGGTTGTTAAGCCTCTGACGACAGGCCGCTCTAGCATACGACCAAAGCTGCGGCGCATCGATACATTAGCAACTTGTGCCGATAGATCATAGATCGAATGAATATTGTTTTGTTTGAGATAATTTTGCGTATACACACTTAAAGAACGAGGTACTTCGATTACATTTTCTTTTATTCTGCGAGTATCGACGGTTATATCGAGCAACTCTGCTAGGCTGAGATTAAATAGGCTGTTTTCTTCATGAGCTAAGACCTGTATTGGCAAACTCAGTAAGGTGAGTGTTGATAATGCATAAAACGCTTTTATTTTTAAACGATAAAAGTGATTTTTCATTAAGTGCATAATTGTCATTAACCCAGAGATTGCGAAATACAGAATAATAATGATGTCATAATAAGTTTAGCAGTTGAACAAAAAATAATGATAGCAATTAGGTATTTAGTTTAGATTAACTAATTAGTACAAACTCATTTTTGAGTATACTTACCTGTTTTCAAGTTGCTTGGGTATACGCGAGTAGCTTGATACAATAGCGCTTGTTTTTTTAAATTCGTTGTTTATAAATATGCTGGATGTTTGTTCTTTTTTACTTAAATCGAGTTCTTATATCGATGGTCAATGGTTTGATAACACAGATAAGCTTGCGGTTGTTAACCCGGCAACCGGTCAACCCTTTCATTATGTGAGTAACATGACCACAGGCGATGCCATAAAAGCGGTTGAATCTGCTCATCGCACTTTTCGAGATTGGTCTCATCAAACGGCGGCCTATCGCGCGAAGGTATTGAAAACGTGGCTTGATTTAATTATTAAGCATAAAGATGCGCTTGCTTATATTATAACGCTTGAACAAGGTAAACCCTTGGCTGAAGCGCGCGCTGAAATTGAATATGGCGCTGCATTTATCGAATGGTTTGCTGAAGAGGCCAAACGAGTATATGGCGATACGATTCCGGCTGCTAGTCAGAGCCAAAAAATTATCGTGACTAAACAGCCCGTTGGGGTTGTGACTGCGATTACGCCTTGGAATTTTCCGCATGCGATGATCACACGAAAAGCAGCCGCCGCGCTAGCCGCGGGTTGCACTTTTGTGGTGAAGCCCGCACACCAAACACCGTTATCGGCACTCGCTTTAGCTGAGTTAGCGGATCAAGCTAATATTCCCGCAGGTGTGTTTAATGTTATTGTTAGTGATAAAAGTATTGAGATCGGCCAAGTATTAACTCAGCATTCTGGTGTCAATAAATTTACGTTTACGGGCTCAACATCGGTGGGCAAACAACTCATTGCGCAATGTGCACAAGGCGTAAAAAAAGTCTCGATGGAGTTAGGTGGAAATGCCCCTTTTATTGTTTTCGCTGATGCTGATATCGATCTGGCCATAAAAGGCTATCTGTTGGCTAAATTTCGTAATGCCGGGCAAACGTGTATTTGTGCTAATCGGTTGTTGTTAGCGGATAGTATTCATGATGAATTTATTGATAAATTACACACAGAAATGGCAAAAATACAATTAGGTGATGGCACTCAAACTACGACTAATATGGGGCCGCTTATTTCGGTGTCGGCGGTTGAAAGGGTCAATGAATTAGTCAATACGTCGATTAAGCTAGGGGCAAAACAGGTGAAATTGAATATTGCTAAGCCAAACCCAACCCCAAACTCTCGATATTACCCACCTACGTTATTAACTCAGGTGAATGAAGATATGCCAGTCGTGCAACAAGAAATATTTGGCCCCGTGGTCGCGGCTTTACGTTTTAAATCAGAAGATGAAGCGATAAAAATGGCGAATAATACAGAATATGGTTTGGCCGCTTATTTTTATACACGAGATATCTCTCGAGTTTGGCGAGTTTCATCAGCGCTTAATTTTGGCATGGTGGGCATTAATGACGCGGCGATTTCTAACCCCGCTGCGCCTTTTGGTGGTATTAATGCCTCAGGTAATGGTCGCGAAGGGTCTAAATACGGTTTAGATGATTACCTTGAAATAAAATATTTAAGTATGGGCGGTTTGATTTAATTTTGGCTTCAAATCTCAAACTTGCTTAAGTCGATAATTCACTCACTAATTCAGCCAAGCTTTCTTCAGCGGTGGTTAAATCAAAGTTCATAAATGCCTCTTGTAATGGTCCTTTGTATTTTGTTTGTAATGTTTGGGGTAAGCAATTAACGAGCGCGTCGACTTCTTCATCTTGAATGAATTCATTGGCTTTGACTTGTTCAATTAAGGTATTGGCTTTATCTAGCAGCTCTTGTGTGCTGGATTCAATAGATTCACTTTGTGTGTTCACCGGTGATATATATTGATCTAATGCAATAAATGTTTCAGTTAGAGCATCTGAAAAATCACTAATAACACGGGGTAGGTTATCATAATGTTTTAGTTTTACGGTGTCTTCATAAGTTTTGGTGGCTAAGTGTAAACGTTGTAAACCTAAATTACCTGATACACCTTTCACGGAATGAAGTAGTTGTTCTAATTCGGTATAGCGCTCTTCTCTTAACAAGCGTTGTTGTTTTGATTCAATATCTTGATAATCATTACTGAATTTTTGCAACATACGCTCTAATAGCGCTTGGTTATTGCCTAACTGTTTTAGGGCAAAATTATAATTTAAGGCCAGACTCATTGGTTGAGATTCTATTTCATCTGGCTGTTCTTCAGTTATCTCGACTTCGGCCTGATGAACTGTCGGTTTTTGCTCATGGACTATTTTATTGTTTGAACCATCAAAAGTAACCGTCCATTTTGCGATTGTATCGAGCATCATATTTTCATCAATAGGCTTACCTATATGTGCATTCATACCGGCAGCAAAACATTGCTCTTTATCTTCGGTTAACACATTTGCGGTCATCGCAATAATGGGGAGATCTTTATATTGCTCTTTTTCGCGTAAATATCGAGTTGTTTCGTAGCCATCCATTTCAGGCATTTGAATATCCATTAAAATAAGGTCGAATGTTTCGTTTTCTATTTTATGAATGGCTTCTTTGCCATTATTCGCGACCGACACCTCAATATGAGCTTGTGTTAACAGCTCTGTTGCGACTTCTTGGTTTATTTCATTGTCTTCGACTAACAGGACTTTAAGCCCGGTTAAATTGTATTCTATTTCAGTTTGATCGTTTTCATGCACAGGTGAGCTGTTATAGTTTTTCCCCATAATTATTTGCGAAACGGATTTAAATAATTGTGTCGGAGATACAGGCTTACTTAACGATTGAACGGCTGCGGGAAGCTTTGCTTCAGGTTCATTTTGGCGTGATTGGGTATTGTTTAATATTAATAACTGGGTTTCTTGAATATTAATTTGTTTACGCAAGCTATCAAGCGTCTCTGGGCCTGATAGTCCATCTGGCATGCTCCAATCGAGTAAAACTACATCCATTTTTTCTTGGCTCACAGCGAGCCAGTTGAGTGCCTCCATACCATCAACAAAGGCGGCAACCTCCATTCCATATGTTTTTAGATGATCTTTTAATGACTGATTGGTTAAATAATTATCATCAATAATGAGTGCTTTTTTACCCACCAAAGAACCATCATTAATGGGGAAATTAGCCTCTTGAGTGGTATTAATATAAAGCGGTAATTCAAATTGAAATGTTGAGCCTTTGCTCTCCACACTTTCAACGGTGATCGCCCCATTCATTAAAGTAACCAGTTGTTTTGAAATGGTTAACCCTAAACCGGTTCCGCCATATTTTCGTGTGGTTGACGCATCACCTTGATTAAATGCTTTAAATAACTTTTGCTGCTGATCGATGGTTAAACCAATACCTGAATCGATCACTGAAAATTTTAATAATACGCGGTCTTCGTTGGTGCCAATAAGTGAAACATGCACCATGACTTGGCCTTTGTGTGTAAATTTTATCGCGTTACCACATAGATTGGTTAGTATTTGCGTGATGCGTAAAGGGTCACCTATTAAATCAGCAGGTACTTTGCTTTGAGTATGTATTATAAATTCTAGCCCTTTTTCATGAGCTTTATGCGCGTATAAGTCTGAAAGGTTTGATAGTAAATTATTTAAGTTAAATTTTTCAGATTCAATTGATAGCTTGCCAGCTTCAATTTTAGAGAAATCTAAAATATCATTGATAATGACTAATAAATTTTCAGATGATTTTTTGACATTGTTAATATAATTATATTGCTTAGTATTTAATGTTGTCTTTAAGCATAATTTGGTTAAACCAATAATCGCATTCATCGGTGTGCGTATTTCATGGCTCATATTCGCTAAAAATGTACTTTTGGCTGTGTTGGCATTTTCAGCTATTTCTTTCGCGGTTTGTAAGCTGTTATTGGCTTCTTCAAATTGTAAGGTTCGCTCAGAAACCCGTTGCTCTAAACCATCGTTTAATTCACGCAATTGGTTTTCTATTTCTTTTCGTGATGAAATATCGGTGTTGGTACCCACAAATCGGATTGGCGTTTTATGTCGATTATATTCTACGACAGAGCCTCGTGAATGAACCCATAAAATGTCGCCATTTTTTTTCACCATTCTAAATTCAACATCAATATTGTCTATGATGCCATTTTTAATCTTTGCCACCTGGCCAAAAACAGAGCGATGATCATCTGGGTGTAACACTCTAGCAAAGGTTGCGGTACTTGATGTTAAATCATTAGGTGAATAATCTAACATGGTGAACCAACGAGGGCTTAAAAACACTTCATCAGAAATTAGATTCCAATCCCAAAGTGCATCATGCGTTGATTGTAAAATTAAACTCAATCGTTCTTCACTGGCTTTTAGTGCTATTTCAGTTCGACGAATATTACTGACATCATTGACGGTACCGATAATGAAATATTCTTCGTTATCGTTCATTTGTTTTTCAAGCATGATCATGACTTGGCGCTTTTTGCCATAAGCCGTTGTTATTGTGAATTCAATTGAAGGAACGGTTAGTTCATCGTTTTTTAATAAGCGTTCTATGTTAGCTTGGAATTTGCCTTGATCAGATTCGGGCATTAAGCAAAATATATTATTTAGGGTTGTATCTTTGTTTTGTGAATAACCTAAAATATTAAATAATTCTTCAGACCACTTCATGGTGAGGGTTTCAATATTCAGTTCAAAGCTGCCTAAATGGGCGAGTTCTTGGGCTCTTGCGAGTAATTTTTGATTATCGATGATTTCTTGTTCACGTAGTTGTAAATTTGATTTCATTTGATTGAAGGCATTCGCTAAACTTCGTAATTCATCTGCACCTGTTTCTTCTACATGACCTTCAAAATGTCCATCGGCCACTTCTTTTATTTGGTGGGTGAAATGCCTGATAGGGCGAGAAATTAATCTACTCAGTACAAATGCAATGCCAAGTGAAAACAAACATACGATCAAAACAATAATAATATTGGTTTTAGTGAGATCAATTAAGGCACTGTTAAAGTCATCATATTCTTGTAAATACATTATTTGCCAATAGGTTTCATCAACAGAAGAAGAAACAGCTGCGTATTTTTTATTGGGCTTATTTAAATTATATAATTCAAGCGAACCTGACAGCATGCCGCTTTCACTCAGTGAATCTGATTTAGTGTTATAGGCGGTATTTACAATTTGGGTTAACCCTGGTTGAAATTCCTTATGGCCGGATGCGATTATTTGATTTTCTTGGGTGACCATGAGCGGAAATGTATTCAAACCGCCAGTACCTGCACTCACTTGCAGTAACCGGGTGAGGGTATTATCAAAAAACTTAAAATGTAATGCGCCAATAATTTTACCGTTATCATTATGTAGCGTTTTAGAAAAAGCCAACTCACCCGAAGACGTGGATAAGTCGGTCATTCTGGGGTCGCTTGAACCCATCAGTTTGATTATATCTCGGCGCTCTATTTGTTTACCTAATTCTTCGGGGGTGCTACTGGCGACAATTAGGCCTTGTTCGTTGATCAAACAGGCCGATTTTAAAAAGTGTGGATTTTGTTTTACATATCTTGCTAGAGCAGTGTTAGCATCAAGTTGAATTAAGGGATAAACGGTTTTACTTAATAATAAGTCGCGTAAAGAAGGATCACTTGCTTGCAATTTAATAATCGACTTTTGATTCTCAAGAAATATATCGATGCGAAGCGCGGTCTCTATAGCTGCCGTTTGCAGGATATTATATTTGGCTTCTGTTAGGGTTTGATTGGTAAACGTAAAATCACGATAAGTCAGTAACATGACTGGCAGTAGAATAACAATTAAGAAACTCACCATAAGGTGAGTGAAAACACTTGATGATTTGAACGAAAGCGCCATATTAAACTACTAATAAATCCATATTTTTTTATATTAGTGCATGTTTTACTTAAAATAAATGTAAAATGCTTAGACATTTGTCGATCTATTCTTTTACCTGAAAGAAATAACGTGAAATCAAGCGTTTTTCAGCATAAGTTGCAGTGACTTCGTTGTTAACTTTAATGTTTGTTATTTCTTCTGCTGTTTAAGCTTGAAATTATCATTATGCACCTCATATTTAAGTGCAAATAAATACAAGGGTAATGTGTTTTGCGTATATATAATCAAAAACTTAAAGCTGATTTATTTAGTCAAGCTCCCGCTTTTTTTGCTCAGTTTGGCCGAGGTATCGAGCGAGAAACCTTAAGGATCACTCATGAGGCAAAATTAAGCCCATTAGCACATCCCACTCTGTTAGGTTCAGCACTCACTAATCCGCATATCACGACCGACTATGCCGAAACGTTGCTTGAATTTATAACCCCCGTTGAAAGTGATGTTGAAAAGAGCATTCAGCAGTTAACCGATATACAAAAATTCACTTACCAACATATTAATAATGAATTGCTATGGCCTATGAGTATGCCTTGTTTTGTGGGGCAAGAATCCGATATAAAAATAGCGCAATACGGTTCATCTAATATTGGAAAAATGAAAAGCGTTTATCGAGAAGGTTTGCGTCATCGATATGGCTCAATGATGCAAGTTATTTCAGGTGTACACTTTAATTTTTCGTTTCCAGATTCATTTTGGCCATTATGGGCCAAACACCAAGATAATATTGCCATTAAAGATCCGGCTTCCGTTGGTTATTTAAGTGTTATTCGTAACCTTAAACGGCATCTTTGGTTATTACCTTATTTGTTTGGTGCTTCACCGGCATTATGCTCTTCATTTTTAAAAGGCCAAGAGCATAAATTACCCTTTGAAAAAATTGGTAAAGGTACACTTTATTTACCCTATGCGACGTCATTAAGGTTAAGTGATTTAGGTTACACCAACAAAGCACAGAGTAATTTAGATATTCGCTATAATTGCTTATTTAACTATATCGAAGGTTTACGCCACGCGATCCATTTGCCATCAAACGATTTTGCGCATATAGGTGTGAAAGAAAATGGCGTTTATAAACAACTTAATACTAATGTTTTACAAATCGAAAACGAATTTTATTCCTCTATTCGACCTAAACGAGTCACTGAATCTGGTGAATCACCAACAGATGCACTTGAGCGAAAAGGTATTCAATATATTGAGGTAAGAGCGCTCGATGTAGACCCTTATTCCTCTGTAGGGATTAACGCAGACCAAATTCGTTTTATCGATTTACTCTTAATATATTGTGCTTTAGGGACAACCGATTATATACAGCCGGCAGAGCAAGCCGTTTATGACGATAATTTTAAGCATGTCATTCTCAGAGGGCGTGAACCAGGTTTAACGCTTATTCGAGATGGTGCCCCGTGTGAGTTAAAAACGTGGGCGACGGATGTGTTAACTGAATTAGCGGAAATTGCGTGTGTAATTGATGCTAAAAATGATAATACAGCGTATCAAGATGCATTAGCAACACAGCAACTGAAAGTTGATGATGCAGCACAAACTCCTTCAGGTAAAATTATTGATTATTTACTTAAAAATAAAATGGATAATGGGGCTTTAGGGATGCAATTAGCTCGAGAATATCAAGTTGAAGCCCAACAAGTGCCTTATCGTCTGTACAGTGATGCTTTTTTTACGCATAATGCAATTGAATCTTGGGATGCGCAAAAAGCAATAGAAGCAGCGGATACCTTGTCTTTTGATGACTTTTTAGCGGATTATTTTTCTCATAATGAATCGGTCGAACCCGCATAACCCCATGCGCCATATTTACTTAATATTAATTTTACTGATGACGGGCTGCGCAACTGCACCGCCTAAAACGCCCGATAATTTATGTGAAATATTTTATGAGCATCGAGATTGGTACGATGATGCGAGCGATGCAAAGGATAAATGGGGCGTACCCATTCATATTCCAATGGCCATGATGTATCAAGAAAGTTCTTTTAGGTCAGATGCCCAACCGCCGATGGAATACTTTTTAGGCTTTATTCCAATTGGGCGTGCTAGTTCAGCTTATGGTTATTCACAAGCTAAAACGCCCACCTGGTCAGATTATATACGTGAATCTGGCAATAGTGGGGCTGATCGTGATGACTTTGATGATGCAATTGACTTTATGGGGTGGTTTATTAATAAAACCCATAAAATAAATGGGGTTTCTAAATGGGACGCTTACAACCAATATTTAAATTATCATGAAGGTTGGGGCGGTTACAAAAAGAAATCGTATAATAAAAAACCGTGGTTAAAAAAAGTTGCGCTCAAAGTTAAAAAGCGTTCAGAAATGTATGGTGTGCAGTTAAAAAAATGCCAAGAAGATTTAGACAGTAGTTGGTTATGGCGCTTATTTTTCGGTTAATTAAAACGCGCCTGTTGTGGCTTAAACTCGCTATAGGTACATTGTTAATTATTGTTTTGCAGGCATGTCAATTAACGGCCCAACAATCTGTTGTTTTGAGCTTAGAAGAGCGAAATTACTTGGCTAGCGTTGCAAAATTAAAAAAACAAAAAGCGGATTTTTCTATTGCTGAGATGAGTCATTTGCGGGTTTTATATAATGAAACCGGACGAGAAATGCAAAATTTCCAACTGCTTTATCAACAAACGCCTTTAGTTTTTCAGGCCTTAAATGCCAAAGACTATACAGGCTGTATTCGTTATGCTGAATCTATTCTCGACATTAACTATACCCATTTAACTGCCCATTTTGGCGCAATGAATTGCTATAATTCGATCCAAAATCAAGATAAAAGCCAATATCATGCCGCGATTTTATCCAATTTAATGGATTCCATAACCGACAAATTAAACGGCCGCACCGTCGATTTAGCTTTTAATGCTTATTCGTTTGATGATATTCAATCGCTTATTCATTTATTAGGCTTAAACATTCGAGGTCGAGACTTAATTAATATTGATGATCAGCACTTTGATAAAATTGCCGTGACGGAAGTAGATACTCAAGAAAATTTTGATTTATATTTTAATGTAACGCCCATTCTAAAATGGGCTGAAATTTACCGTTAATTTTAAATATATGGATTATAGTGCGGCATAACCATTAACTTCTTCATAAATGCGGCACCATCTAATGCCTTCATTATAAAAACGCGCTACCTTTTGATGGGACACTTCTAAACTACTAGCTAACAAATCAAGCTGTTGCCAATTAGCTTTTTCGTATTGCTTAACTAATGCAAGTAATACGGCGTAAGGACCGGTTGACTCTATTAAAGCATCTTTTACATCTTGAGTGACGGGCACATCTTTTAAAATAACATCCATTGGTTTATCTAAAATGGCATCTAAACAACTGAATAACCCGCAAATAAATCCAGTATCTTGCGAATAGCGTAATTCGATACTCATTAATTGACAAAAGCGCGCGCGTAAAATACTAAATTTAGTCAGCTCTCCCGGTTTATCACTACCCATGTGGGCAGTTGCGACTAAACAAATAAAACGACGTAAACTGTCTTCACCTAAATAGGTGATAGCTTGTTTAACCGAGGTGATTTCAACGTTTTTTTGAATTAAGTTTGAATTGACATAACGAAATAATTTATAACAAAGTGAAACATCTCGTTCAAAAAATACTTGTACTTGTTGATACGAAAATTCGTCTTTTAATACCTCTTGATAAATAGATAATATAAATGCGTTGTGGGTCGCGATATCTTCAATATTGAGCGTTTTAGGTTTACAAAAATAATCGCCTTGGAAAAAATCAAAACCGGATAATTGACATTGCCCCCACGAGGCATAATCGTTGATTGGGCAAACCAGTAGTTTCAATTTTTCTTTTTTTAAATTGGGTAATAACGGAATTAATGAATCAAGCGGAGCTAAATTAAGATCAAATTTGATTATCTTAACTAAAGGGTAAATCGCTTCCCACTCATACATAAACACATAATCTTGCACCATCAGCGTGTAGCCTTTATGAAACAAATCTTTACACGTTTCAATCACGTGCGCGTCTGGCACAATGGTTTCACTTAATTCAATAACGATGTCTTCTTTGGGTAGCATTTCAGCATAATGTGACAACAGTTCTTGTTGGTTTAGTAATAAAACACAGGGGCGGTTATCCGTTAAACGTTTGAGCCAGTTATTTAAATAAATACCGGTGGAGGTTACATCGCCAGATGTTTGACCCAAAATACTATCAAAAGCGTTGATTAACCCCTCTTTAAATGAAATTTGATAAGCTTTAACAATATGTTTTTTATTAAATATAGGAATTCTTGAAGCATAAACTTGAGCCATTAATCACTCATCAATTGATTTAAAAAAGCGAGACATAATTATAGTATGAGCCGAAATTAACGTTTTAGGTAAAAAATTATGCGAATTAAAGGGATTCGTGACTTTAAGCGCGAGAAATTGTTGATAACTTGTTGTAGAATTGCCGCCCAAGATTTCCATCATAATTTATAAACCGTCTAGGATAGTATTCGAATGAATTTAGAAGCTATAGTAGCTAGTGCCAAAGAGGCCGTTGAGTCGACTAATGACTTAGCCATATTGGACGAGATTCGAGTTCAGTATTTAGGTAAAAAAGGTGAGTTAACTTTACAAATGCGTGAGCTAGGTAAGTTACCACCGGCAGAAAAACCTAAAGCTGGTCAAGCCATTAATGAAGCCAAACAAGCAGTTCAAGCTTTGCTTAATGACAAAAAACAAGCAATGCAACAAGCTGAATTAAATGCAAAGTTAGCTGAAGAGACAATCGATGTTTCTTTACCTGGCCGTGGTTATGAGTTCGGTGGTATTCACCCTGTGACTCGTACGATCGAACGTATTGAATCATTTTTCTCAGCTTTAGGTTTTCAAGTTAGAACCGGTCCCGAAATTGAAGATGATTGGCATAATTTTGATGCCTTAAATATTCCTGATAATCACCCTGCACGGGCCGATCATGACACGTTTTATTTTAATCCCAAATTGGTGTTGCGTACGCAAACGTCAGGTGTGCAAATTCGCACGATGGAAAACGAAAAACCTCCTTTACGTATTATCTCTCCGGGTCGAGTTTATCGTAATGATTATGATCAAACCCATACACCGATGTTTCATCAGGTTGAAGGTTTAATGGTTGATAAAAATGTCAGCTTTACTGAATTAAAAGGAATTTTGCATGATTTCTTACATAACTTTTTTGAAGAAGACTTACAAATCCGTTTCCGCCCCTCTTTTTTCCCCTTTACAGAGCCTTCAGCTGAAGTCGACGTGATGGGCAAAAACGGTAAGTGGCTAGAAGTGCTCGGTTGTGGCATGGTTCACCCAAATGTACTGCGTGGCGTCGGGATTGATCCTGAAGAATACACCGGCTTTGCTTTTGGTATGGGTGTAGAACGCTTAACGATGTTGCGTTATGGCGTAACTGATTTACGTTCATTCTTCGAGAATGATTTACGTTTCAACAAGCAATTCAAATAAGCAGAGTATTACATAATGAAATTTAGTGAAGCGTGGTTACGCGAATGGGTAAACCCTGCCATATCAAGTGAAGAGTTAGCTGAACAGATCACCATGTCAGGTTTAGAAGTTGATGACGTAGTACCGGTTGCAAAGCCTTTTTCAGGTGTTGTAGTGGGTGAAGTAGTTGAATGTGGTCCGCATCCAGACGCCGATAAATTACAAGTAACTAAAATTAATGTTGGCGATGCTGAATTGTTAGACATTGTTTGTGGTGCTAAAAATTGTCGTTTAGGCCTTAAAGTGGCGGTTGCAAAAGTGGGCGCGGTATTACCTGGCGACTTTAAAATTAAAAAAGCTAAATTACGTGGCGTTCCTTCATTTGGCATGTTGTGTTCAGAAGCTGAATTAGGCATGGCCGATGAAGCACCAGGCATCATGGAATTACCGACTGACGTAGCGGTTGGTACTGACGTAAGAGCTTATTTAAAGCTTGACGATGTTGCGATTGAAGTTGATTTAACGCCTAACCGTTCAGATTGCTTGGGTATTCGTGGTTTAGCGCGTGAAGTCGGCGTATTAAACCGTCTTGATGTTTGTGAACCAACCGTTAACCCGGTAGCCCCCCAATCAGATGAAACCGTTAAGGTTGAATTACAAGATGCCGCTGCATGTCCTCGTTATTTAAGTCGTGTGATCAAAGGTGTTAATATTGCGGCTGCAACCCCATTATGGATGGTTGAAAAGTTACGCCGTAGTGGTATTCGTTCAATTGACCCTGTTGTTGATGTGACTAACTATATTTTGCTGGAGCTAGGTCAGCCAATGCATGCGTTCGATTTAGCTAAAATCGAAGGCGGCATTGTCGTACGAAAAGCTCAAGCCGATGAAAAATTAGTTTTACTTGATGGTAACGAAGCGACATTACAAAACAATACGTTAGTGATTGCCGATCAACAAAAAGCATTAGCGATTGCCGGTATTTTTGGTGGCGCAGAATCAGGCGTGACGAGTGAAACCGTTGATATCGTACTTGAAAGTGCTTTTTTTGCCCCTGACGCCATTAAAGGACGCGCGAGACAATACGGTTTGCATACTGATTCATCGCACCGTTTTGAGCGGGGGGTCGATTATAATTTACAAAACCAAGCCATTGAGCGTGCTACTGCACTTTTGCTTGATATTGTGGGTGGTGAAGTTGGGCCAGTTGTTGAGGCTGTCTCTAAAGATGATATGCCTGTGGCGAATGACGTTATTTTACGTCAAGCACGTTTATCGCGTTTATTAGGTATTGAGTTACCTTTTGCTGACGTCACTGAGATTCTACAACGTTTAGGCCTAACGGTTATCGAAAACGACGACAATTGGCAAGTTACCGTACCCAGTTACCGTTTTGATATAGCCGTTGAAGTTGATTTAATTGAAGAAGTGGCTCGTGTTTATGGTTATAACAATATACCCAATGTGGCCCCAGACGCTAAATTAGTCATGGCTAAACATAACGAATCGGCTATTTCGTTAAGTAAAGTGCGTCAAGTATTAGTCACGCGTGGTTATCAAGAAGCCATCACTTATACGTTTGTCGACCCTAAAATTCAAACGGCCTTATATCCAGAACAAGAATTTTTAACGTTACCTAATCCTATATCCGCTGACATGTCAGCCATGCGATTAGGCACATGGCCTGGTTTATTAAGCTCTGTTGTATATAACCAAAACAGACAACAACCTCGAGTGCGTTTGTTTGAGTCAGGTTTGAAATTTGTACCCAATGCATCGGCTGAAAATGGGGTTGAGCAAATTCCAGTTATCGGTGGTGTTATTACGGGTACGGTAGTGGGTGAACATTGGGCTACAGAAACGCGTGCGGCTGATTTTTACGATATCAAAGCAGATGTTGAAGCAATACTCGCATTAACGTCAGATAACGCGAGTTTTGAGTTTAAAGCTGAAGCGCATAGTGCATTACACCCTGGTCAGTCTGCGGCTATTTATCGTGATGGTAAGCGCATTGGTTTTGTTGGTGCAATACACCCACAATGTAATAAACCATTGGCGTTAAAAGGCAATGCATTCTTATTTGAAATTGAATTGTCACCGTTATTGAATGCTAAAATTCCGGCTATTCAGCCTGTTTCTAAGTTCCCTGCTAACCGACGTGATCTCGCATTTATCGTTAAAAATGATATTCAATCAGGCGAAGTACTTGAATTGATTAAAAAAGTTGGCGGAAATGATTTGGTTGACCTAAACTTGTTTGATATATACCAAGGCCAAGGCGTTGACGATGGGTATAAGAGTATTGCTATCTCTTTAACCATTCAAAATGTTGATAAAACTTTGGAAGAAAACGATATCGCGGTACTTGTTTCAGGTGTAGTTGAGCAAGTCCAAACTAATTTTGATGCTAAGTTGAGAGAGTAACTATGGCTTTGACCAAGGCTGAAATTGCTGAACATTTATTTCTGAAAGTAGGTTTAAATAAAAAAGATTCAAAAGATCTTGTAGAGTCTTTTTTTGAAGAAATACGACAGTCATTGGAAGACGGGGAGCAGGTTAAGCTTTCGGGCTTTGGTAACTTTGATTTACGTGAAAAAGCGCAAAGGCCTGGTCGTAACCCTAAAACGGGTGAAGACATTCCAATTAGCGCTCGTCGGGTTGTGACTTTCAGACCCGGACAAAAATTAAAGATCCGCGTTGAAAACGCAGGCGAAGAATCTTAATTCATCGACTTTAGTTTATGATTAGCTAAGCTCACACAACTTGTGTGAGCTTTTTCACGTCTGCAGTTTAAGCTTTTAGTCTCATTTTTTAGTTTGTAAAACCCAACCAAAACTTAATAAATACCGCGTGCCCGCCGTAATTTTTAGTACTTGATGTGTCGAGATGTCAGGTCTAAATAACTTTATTCTGTTAGTTTGGAATAGGGGATTGTGGCAGATAAATTCACCGCCTATTTTTGCTTTTTTTAATACAATATTTAAGCGGTAGTGTTTACCTTGCGTGACGTTATCGGTGTGTGGCTTGATTTCACTGCCCGTTGGAAAGCGTAATAAATAACAATCAAATTTGATAGGCCAGTAGCCAAAGGCTAGTAATAACTTATCGTAGCCGGATTGTTGCCGACCCGATTGCCATCGAAATAATTGGTTAAGCATGTGTTGTGCTTAATTAAGATTGAGGTTATTTGTTTTTCTTATCAAGCGCTTCTTGATGTTTTCGATTTTCTTCTCGAATCTTTTCCCAATTTTCAGGAAACTTAAATTTTGAGTTATTCTGTAACATTAATATGCCGCCCGCGACAAAACCAAAAGCAACAACGAGCGCAAGAATAAGCATAGTGACGGGTTCCATAACGATACCTTAGATAACTGATTTGATGTTTACCAATAATAATAAACATCGGGTAGGGAGCTGAATAGAGCTTAGCTTAGCACAGGCTTGCTTTTTGCCGAATAAAAAACCGAACTTAATCGGTTTTATCTTGCAATGGTTTTATGTAACTTTGAGGTGTTAGTAATCTGCGCTTGAGCCTCTTACAACACAAGAGGCGCTGTTTTCCCAACCCCAGCCGTCATTATCAGGATCAGCAGATGAGCTACTACAATAAGCGAAGCCGTTGGGCGCATGTGTGCTGGTTGTTGCTACAACGATGCAACTTTGGTTGTTTTCCCAGCCCCAACCATCACCATCAGGGTCTGCACTTGCTGAGCTACAATTTGGGTGGCTATTGCCGTTATTATTGTCGTTATTGTTACCGCCATTTGAACTGCCTGCGGTATATATTGTTGATAGCTGTGATGTAGCGGTAATGCCATTGCTACTATTAAGTAAAATCTCACCCCAAGTCGTTAATGATCCGGCATCCCAATTATTAACAACATCAATTTCGCCATAGCTTGTATCATTGCCATCCCACGACCAACCTAAATAGCCTACTTGATTGTTAACTGCTAACGACATAATCGAGCCTTCATCAACATCAAAGTCTTTGTGGGTTGCTGCAAACTCTCCAATGATTAAGGGTAAACCGTTATTAGAAAATGAACTCATGTAGTTGTTAATTTTGCTGTAGGTATTAAACACTTCATACATATGTACGCTGAATACGACATTTTTATCAGGGTCATGGTTAAACACTTGTTGCGCATTATCACGCATTACAAATTGCCAATCTTGGCCCCAGTTTGGTGCATCAATGATAAACGTATGATCTAAACCCGCATGACGTAATTGGGTGATCGCTGTTTTATGATCGTTGATCCAATCACTCGCGTTAAAGCCATTACCGAAAGGTTCGTTACCGATATTGATAATCACATAATCTTCTTGGCCAATTAATTTATCTTTTATTTCAAGCCAGTAATTGGTTGCAGAGGCTAAAGATGCAGCGCCCGTATCTTCGCTATAGCCTGTTGTGTCGTGAACTTCTAATACCACGACCATTTTATTATCTTTGGCTTTTTGAATAATATTGGCGACATCATTGGCTGATGTTTTACTCCATTTATGACCATTTGAAAGCACGACTCTGACCGTATTCGCACCGGTGCTAGCAATATCAGTTAAAGATTGTGTCAGTTTATCAGGAAACCATGTGTGTGCATGATTAACGCCGCGCATAACAAATTTGTTACCATTTCCGTCGTATATATCTCCGCTAGATACGTAAAAACCTGCAGATGCAGTAGCAGATAAACCAAGTGCTAGTGCGGTTGTAATTGCTTTTGCTAATTTGTTCATCATTATACCCTTTAATTTGTGTTGTTTAGTTTTTTGGCTATCCATTGCCTTATTTTTTATTAATGCTGATTACATTAGGTTAATTTTCATTATACCTAAGTAACCGGTTACATTTTGTTGTGAGTTGGTTGTGATGTCAAAATGTAAATGGCTTGTAACAAAATATAGCAAGCTTATTTTGTTACATTTATCGAGCTAATTCAGGTTAAACCTTTATTTGGCATGGTTAATTTGATGTAACAATTTTTTTGTTATATCAGTATGTATTTATTAAATAATTAGTAATAAGGAAGATGCTAAAAGAGCTTTTGTTGATGGCTTACAGACTTATAAATAAATGGAGTTAAAATGAAAAGTAAGGTTGTATTATTAAGTTCTGTATTAATCTTATTTGGCTGCGGAAGCGACTTTAATCACACATCTCATTTTGGCAACGCTCATGGGGATATTGCGAAAATGGGCAGGGCAGTGAAGGGCTTGAATTAGTCACAGATGGTTGTGAAACCGTTATTAGAGGTTTTGTGCAATTTCACCTCGATAATACTGTTGTTTTGCTTTATACATCTTACTCTATCCCACCTAAGAATGTTTTAGAGGCCCAAATAGAAGCTAAAAAAGCAAAGTTTTATAGGTTTAGTAATGAATCTATTATTTCTGACGAAAACGAAGTTGGGACTTATGAAGTTATTTCTGACAATATGGTCGTTATAACAGGCTCTCTTGTTGAGTGCCCTTTAGAAATATAAATTATGGAAACTGCTGACAATGACCTGTTTCAACGCAAGGGCGTGTTTATCTTTGTGGTATAGATTTTGTTCAATTCCAAAGCGTTTTGATCGCGGCATTGGCTTGAGGGCATAGTGGTTCTACGTCAAAAGCCAATAACAAAGAGCAAAACGTTTTGGATTGAACCCAAAGGGCAGCGCATTTGCACAATTTCTACTACGTTATCGCTCTTTTATGTAGAATTGCTACACTGCAATCGCTCTGCCTTGTATAAATCGTGCAAATACGGCTGCAAAAGCATACACAAAAGATAAACACGCCCTAGAGTATAGAGAAATTGATTGCCATTTAAACAGTGATTTTAGTCATTGGATGAGGGCATATTAGGGGTGTATTAGTAATAAAATTTAACCGAATGGGCATAACTTACTCAGGATACTAGCTCCGAGCATGCTCAGGCGCGCATATCTGCTCGTATATTGAGTGGGTTGTCGATTGAGCTAAATCTTAATCATCTCAACGTTAGTGTGAAAAATAAAAAAAGTTAAACAGACATTTGCTTAACCTTTTTGGGTTTTATTGCCAATGGGTAGGGCAATTAAAATGCCGGTAATTCGTCTAATGTGATGACACCTGGGTGTTGGTAGACATGAATTTTGTGTGCATTAGTATTGTAATGCTCACCAGTCCAAAAATTATTATTATTGGTAATGCCTTCTACGCTATTGCCGTCATTCCAAGTAGTAAAATATAACCAAGGTGCATTGGCGTCAAATAATTTATCTGGATCAGGAATATCACTGTTTTCTGTCATCGCGACCATTTTATCTTCAGTTGCATATCCAGCCGCTTGATAAAAACGGTTTGCTTTTGCACTGTAATCTTTAGCGTTGCCGTAAACATCTTCGCCGATAATATCAACTACATCATCACCAGGATACCAGCTCGAAGCTTGACCGTTCCACACCCAAATAAGGTTATTTAGTTGGTAATCTTTAGTTAGCGTTGTATATAGGTATTTCCATAACGCGATTTGAGCTTCTGCAGCCGAGTGGTTATCACTTCGGTTTCCACCCCACCAGAACCAACCGCCTGAACTTTCATGTAAAGGACGCCAGAGTACGGGCACGCCAGCTGTTTGTAATTTTTGTAATTCACTTGCGATGAGTGCGATATCATCTTTTATAAACTGAAAGTCAGCACTATTAACATCAAGCTGGTTGTTTAACATGGGTATCCTAAAGTCAGTGTCTTTGGTATAAAAAGCATTTGTTTTGTTTGATGGATCACGCCAATGCCAACAAAATGTCACTAATCCTCCTCGTTCCCAATGCGCGATGGCTTCTTCAGTTTGTTGTTTACCCGAACCTGCATCACCGCTATAGTCATAGTTCATATAATCGTATCCCATTAACGCTGGCGCTTTACCTGTATCGTTAATAACACGTTGGTACATGTCAGTATCATCTTTCCAAGTTAAATCTTGCTGGCCCGCTAATGTTTTTTCTTCGTATATTGACGTCAAATATTGAAAAACGTTATTAGTAACGGTGTTCGCATTTTCATTAATGACTTTAGATGCCAAGCTTAAATTACTTAAGTCCACAGGTTGCGGGACTGCTGAGCCATCACTCAAATGATCCACTGCTGAATTTCGAACGACACAGCTTGCAGAACCCGTCCATCCCCAGCCATCATCGTCTGGATCTTGTTCTGCTGATTCACAGAAATCGTAGGTTGAATCGCCAATTGTGATTGCAGATATTTCTTCAATCGAAGTCTCAGGTTCTAGCTCAGGTTCAGGCTCTAGCTCTAGTTCCGACTCAGGGTTTATATCCTGTTCATCAGTAGTGGTAGTATCTTGTTCTACTGTTGCTGTTTTTTCTCCCCCTTCACAAGATATCAATGCAAAAAGCATAAATGATGATAATAGTTTATTTCTCATATTAATTTCCTAAGGTTTATATTTTCATGAAAAACATGTGTTCACTTTTATCGCTATATTCACTCTTGTTGAGCCGTTATTTTTTAATGCAGCCAGTTGCGATTTTTATAAATGAATAAACAAGTGTTTTTTGAGATCAAAAAAGACCGAAGAATAAATTCTTCGGTCTTTGATTTTTATATTGTTTGTTGTTTTGGTTTATTCAAACAATGCTCGGTATTCAGCAGAGTATTGTTTCAAGATGTCACAGACAGGTTCGTGTAAATCAAGGTTGATAGTATCGCCCTCAACATTCAAACCTGGTGCGCCTAAGCTAGTAATTTGATACTCGCTTTCATCAAGCACGCAGTAGAATTGGAAGCCATCATTGTTAGCAGACCAACCACCAGAGTACACCCCATAAGGGCCAGAACCCCATTGACCGCCAGTTAAACCGTTACCCCATTCAAGTCCGGTTAATTGCCAACCTAACATACCGCCAATAGCATCTTTGTTAATCCAAGCCGCTTGGAACCAATCAGAGAATACTTGAGTACGCTTGGCTAAGCCTTCGGCAATGGTTGCATCAACATAGGCGGCACCGTCTGGATTACTATCAGGGCGCTTAACATTGGCAGGCCAGCTAAACTCACCAATGTAAGTGGGTTTACCTAGTTCTCGTCCTAATTGTGCTAATAGTTCAAAGCTGTTTAATGTTTCAGCATCGGTCATATTCCACCAAGTAGGATATAAATGCGCACTCACTGCATCAATATTAACATTTGAATTTAGCGCTTTGAGCGTTTCAAAATCGTCACCGCTGCCATTAAAATCAAATGATGATTCCATACCAATTGACACTAAGTGGTTTGGCGCAATTGATTTAATATGTGCAGATAACTCTTTAACCCAATGAGTAAAGTTTGCTAAGTTGCCACCAATTCGTGGCTCATTAGCTAATTCCCACATCATGATCGTAGGGTCATCTTTATACTTAACCCCGGTAATTTGGTTGGTATGGTTAAATAACTGAGTGATAAAGGCTTTCATATTAGCGATGCCTTCAGCAGTGTATCCGCCATAGTCACCAATCGTACCGAAGTAAGGCCATTCATCCGCTAAGCTCAATATTAAACGCATATCTTTTTCAGCCGCGAGTGCAACATAGTTGTCGAATAGCTCAAAGCTGCGGTCGATAATGGCTTGCTCGCCACTTGTCCGCTCGCTTACATCTTTGTTTAAGATGAAGCTGTTGCCAGACCTCATGTTAATACACACACCATCATGGGTTTTTGTATCGTTGCAGAACATCCAAGTACGAATTGCATTCATACCGAGTTTTTCTGCACGTTTAAACACATCTTCAGCCATTGCTTCTGGCTTATACATGAGGTAGTACTGGTTGGTGCCATTAAAGTACCAAGGACTGCCGTCTAACATAAACTGAGAACCACTGGTTTCAATAAACGATGCTAAGGCTAATTCACCCACGCGCACACCAATGCTTTGCGTTGTGCTCGTTCCTTCTAAGCCTAAACTAATGCGATAGAAGCCATCTTGAGCCACTGAGATCATTAATGGGCTAGCACCTGCATAGGTTTGGGTTGTACTACTGTTGACACTGTAAGTGATAGCGCCATTACCTTGCTTATCAAAATAAACGGCAATATCTTGACCACTTGGTAATTGCTCGCCAGATGTTGGCGATGTAATATTTAAACTACCGAGGTGTTCAACACTCGCAGACAACAAACGTACAAATCCCCAATGTGTATTGGTGTTAGCAACGCGAATACCTGTGGTATGTGTGCCTGCAGGTAACTGAGCGTCAAACGTTACCGTAGTTGGGCCACTGGCCGTAAAATCTTTAACCGTGCCGTCTAAGAATGCTTGGTTAACTCGGCTATCACCATTAACGTTATCTACGTTCAATACAATACGGTACTGACCGGCCGTTTCGACGGTGAAATCCCAACCCGCAGATGAACCCGCTTGGCGGTTTTCAATTTGAATGTAGTCAACATCAATTGTTACAGGTTGTGACGTGACACTTGAATCTACTGCATCATCAATGGTTAACGTTGTGGTTGATAACGGTGGGATCACTGGATCGGTTGGATCAACAGGGTCGGTCGGATCCGTTGGTTCTGTCGGGTCAGTTGGGGCTGTCGGATCAGTAGGGTCCGTTGGATCGATTGGGGTTGAATCTGTTAACCAGTAGTTGTCATCAATCGCGATCACGGTTGCCTTAATACCATCGGCACTGTCAACAATATCGACACCGTGTTGGCTTAAGTCATAGGCTGTGTATGAATTAGACATATCAAGCATGGTTTCGCTTTCACCATTACCACGCCATGACCAAGCAACCCAACCTAGGTTGTTATCATTCGCTTGCTCCATTAAGTAAAAATGATCGTTAGTTTTTCCGCCAGCATAGTGATTTGAACGACCAAACTCACCAATAATCATGGGTAAATCTAACCCTTTAATGTAGTCAATTCGTGTGTCAATTTCTTGTTCAGTTGACCACTCGTAGTAACCATGTACCGAGAAAATGGTATTGCTTTGTGGATCTGCATCAAATATTGCTTGAGCACCAGCGAAATAATAAGGGTTATGACCCCAATCACCTGCGTCGATCACTAATGGTACGTTAATACCGCCTTCACGAAGTTTTTCAACCGCTGTGATATAAGTGTCACGCCAAACCGTCGTATCTTGGCCCCACTCATTCGCAATATTGATCATAATATATTTTTGATACTTAGGATCAGTAACAACATCCCCCCAGGCTTCTAACCATTTAGATACCGCATCTTGCGAGCTAATGTCACCATCATAGATTGCATTGCTGTCACTACCACCCGTGATTTGGTATATACCGCGAGCGTATTCGCCGTGACCTTCCCAATACATTGGCATAGCAATCATTTCGTACTTAATGATTTCATCAAGTGCGTCACGTAATTGCTGTGCAGTTGTGTCTTGACGCAGTTGTAAACGCACTACGTTAGCATCAGTTTGCGCAATATATTGAATAGATGGGAACTTACCAGCAGGGTCGTCACCGTATTGCAGGTTAACACCGCGCATGACAAACTCACTGCCATCGGCTAAGAAGATCTTATCGCCGTCTACATAGATGCTGTCTTGAGCGGTTGCTTGTGGAATGCTATTCGCATCATTTGGATCGCTACCAGCCGCTGTTTCGGCATTATCGCCGTAACCATCGCCGTCACTGTCTAACCAATCGGTTGGGTCAATTGGGAACGCATCAAGTGAATCGGCTACGCCATCACCATCGGTATCAATATCGAATACTGAGCCATCCGAGATATTTTTTGCTTTTACCTTGTTGGTGTAATCTTGCAAAATGTCACAAGTGGCATCCCAACGTAAGTCGTTACAGTAAACAGTAAAGCGATCCCAGTCATTGTATAAACCATCACAGGTTACACTTTGTTGGTTGCTTGCTGCACCATCTGGGTTAAAGCAATAAGCTTGATCATTACCAAAGTCCATTAAGCCGGGTTTAGTATAAAGTGGAGCAGGGTCGCGGGCATCTTCCCAATAGTCCATACCCGACATAACCCATATCATTGCGCCATCTAAGTCTAAATCGTCGGCGATGGTTAACCATTCACTATAAATGCGATCGCGATCAGCCATGCTCACACCGTCACGACCATCCCAATGTTGATACGCAAACATGTTGTCTTCATCAAACTCGATCATGCGGCCGTATTCACCTAAGTAAACCGGTTTGCCACCTAAACGTGCTTTTTCAATACGAGATTGTAAATAGTCTTTTGCATCTTCTTCATTGAGTCCCCACCAATCTGGGTACATGTGTAAAGAATAAGCATCGATTGCCGGATAATCATGATCCATGCTGAAATCGGTACCTTCTTTGTATTCCAGAGGTATCGCCGTTTCTGCTTCGGCTTGTGTTGCGCCTTCAGCAATCATGGCTTGACGTTGTGCTTCTTCCCAAGGGTTAACTTGGTCAAAACCTTCCATACCGGTAGAGACTAATTGCTTTGGTGCAATCGATTTGATGAATTGTGACGTGGTGTCTATCCAATTATGGAAATCTTCACGTTGTTCATCGTTACAGCTTACACAGCGAGGTTCGTTGGCAAGTTCCCACATCATGATCGCAGGATCATCTTTGTATTTAACACCGGTTAAATGGTTAGTTCGATTAAGTAACATGGAGATGTATTCTTGGAAACGCTGTTGCGACCAATCATCGCCATAAAATTGCGCTGCGGCTTCAACTAAATATTCATAGTCTTGTTTGTCGTCGGCACCAATAGGGGCGTTAACAATGTAGTTTTGATAATCTTGCTGATAAAGCGCATCGTTAGTATTGGTTGGTGCTTTGCCTATTTCATCATACCGTTGCTTAATTTCAGCTCGATAACATTGCATATATTCATCGGCATCGTTAGCTACACCATCGCCGTCAACATCAATTGTTGGTGACCAAGCCGCATATTGGCACATGCCACCAAAACCGCCCCAATAGTTGGTTAACGGCAATATTACTTTAATGCCGCGTTCAGCAGCCTGTTGAATAACGAAATCAAGCTGTTTTAAACCCACTTCGTTATAGCGATCCGCTTCTGATACCGTATCAGGGTTATTGGGTTGGAAACAATGACTTTGTGCTTCAGTACCATTGCCAAATTCCGGATCCCAGTAACCGGTATAATCTTCGCGGCTATAGTATTCCCCGTCGCAGAAACCCCAAGTACGGAAAGAACTCATGCCTAAATTTTCCATATCATCAAAAACATCAACCGGCATTGTTGGATGTTTATAAAATGAGAAATAATGATTTGCACCGTTAGTATAAAAATACTGACCGTTTAAGCCAAAATGTCCATCATCGGTAACATAAACAAAATCTTGATGGCGTGGATTTATTGAAGGTGAAGATACAATAATATTGGCGCTTAATTGACTATTATCATTAAGCGTTACTGTTAGGGGATAATCTGCGTTGGCTAAGTTAACTAAATCATTTTGACTCACCGTTAAGGTGTTACCGTTTATGGCAGGACTGATCGAGTTACCATTTAACGTGACATCGTTAATGGTTTTACCTAATAAACTTAAATCAAAATTTACATCTGCAGGCGCTGAGGTATTAAATGATTTTGCATTAGGCGAAATCGACGGCATCTCTACGTCTGGGGTATAAACGTTTACGTTAGCGACAATGCTGCTTGCATTGGTAAAGTTAAGGCTAAACGCTTGTGTACCCGTAGATAAACGACTTAAATAATCACGGCTAAATGTGAGTGCACTTTGCGTTGCCGTGTATTCGCTTGCGGCTAAAGCGCTACCCGATAAACTAACGGATGATAAAACAGCGTCGTCTAAATTCAAGCTATACGCGATATCAGCGGGTTCATCGGTATTAAAGCTTTGAGTGTTAGGTGAAACAGCTGGAGCGGGAATGGCTTCAAGTTGTTCAATATTAACACCACGCGGCCAGATATAACCCCATTGACCACGGGCATCAATGCCAACTAAATTAGCACCCGCTGCCAATTCAAGCGTAAAGCTATGAATGGTATCCGTGGTTGTTTGTGTGCTGGTCACGCTTTCAACGGTATCGTTAACAAAAAAGTTGTTAACCTTGCTACCATGCGGTGATTGATAAACGATATCAATTTTATATTCACCTGCGCTTGGCGCATTAAATGTCCACTGCGCTAAACCTTGTGCAATATCAATATAATTGGATTCTAAAACAGCACCACCAGACAGCACGGCTTGATCAGCGCTTAAATCAAATTCGCCCGTACCCGTATCTGGATTTTCAGTAGTATCAAGAACCGTCACACTCACATTTAACGATTCTGAATTAGCCATATCGAGTTCAAACGTATGGTCACCTTCACCCAAATTTTGTAGGTAAATGGCGTCTAACGTCAGTGTTGAACCGGTAAAGTCATACACAGCCGTTTGGCTATTGAATAATACGTCGCTTAAGGTATCGCCATCTAGATCAACATTAAAGCTAGGCTCTTGCATGTTTGCAATATCAAAGCTGGCATGTGCCGGGCTAACTGATGGATTATAAATTACCGGGCTATCGGTACTAATATCGACACCGGTTAACCAGATATAACCCCATTGACTCCGTGCATCAACACCCACATGATGGGTGCCCGCTGTTAGTGGTAATTCGAAACGATGCGAGCGTGTTTCGTTATGGTTATCGGATGTCACCGATACCACATTGTCATCCACATAAAAATTATTAACTTTGCTACCATTAGGTGATTGATAGTTGATATCGATAATATAATCACCGTCAACTTCAGCTGTAAAAGTCCAGTCGGCTAAACCGTGCGCGAGATTTATATAATCATTTTCGAACATGGCGCCGTTTGATAATACGGCTTGGCTAATTGTTAAACTATTCGATGACGATGGATTTGTTATTGGATTATCAACAGGATCTTCTTCTACAATCTCATCATTTTCAGAGTCAGTCACAACAATAACTAAATCATCTTTACTACCGTCGCTAAAATAGACTTCAAATGTGTGCGTACCGTTTGCGAGCGTTTGCAAAAACTCGTTGTTTATTGTTAGTACGCCATTACTATTTGAATAATTATCGACATCTTTTAAATACCAAAATCCCGTGCCAGGATCAGGTTCCACATTAACCGATATATTTTCTGCTGTGTTTGAATTGTACTCAACTGTGTTAGGTGAAACTTCACCTGCTAGTGATTGACTACAATTTAGCAAACTCAGGGCCATTACCGCAGTGGTAATTTTGCTGGTTTTTGTTTTAAACATGTTTACCTCGAATTAGAATTATTTTGTAAAGTTGGAGGCGATCAAAGTTAATTTTTCGATCTGGAAAGAAAGTAACCGGTTACATTAATGTTGTCAAAATGTAAATTTAGTGAAACACGGCACTAAATAAGGGCAAATGTTACATTCTTCTCACGTTTTCTGTTTATTCTTGCGGTATTAGGGTTGTATTAAAGGGGATTAAGCGGTGTTACAGACTTGATACAATTAAAGTAACACGGTTATAAATGACATAATAAAATATAAAAAATTTATAAACCGGTTACATATATTTAAAATATGCTAACAATAAAAGTTAAAAATCGTAATACCAGTCTGTTTGATTTTTAGGACATGAATATCTTTTTTATAAAAACGTTTTTGACATCAAACGATAAATTTTGAACGTAGGTAGAAAGAAAGTAAGTAAAAAAGCCAAGCGACTATTAAATAAGCGTTACTATTTTAACGTAACTATTTTAGAGTAACTTGGCCTATATCGTATACATCTGCACGTATTGAGTTGATATATTTTTTAGCTTATTTTAACTCGGCCAATATTTTGTCTAACCCGATTTTTGATTGCGCGACTGATTCTAATGGGGTCAACCCTTCAGGGTAGGTTTCTTGTTCAATAACAAACCATTTAGTGCCACCGACCGCTATGTTGACCTTGCTTAAATCTAACCAGTTGATCATGTCTTGACCAATAATAGCTGAGTAATTTTTCGGGTTTTCTTTAGGTAACACCACTTTATAATGTGTGGTAACGGTTCGTCCTGGGTAACGTTTAACAAAATCAATGGGGTCTTTACCGGCGAAGGTCGTCCAACCCACATCTTGTTGCAAAATAACGTTTTCTTTGGTGTTTTTTGCTAGGTGGTCCCAATAGGTCGCGCCGTTAAAATCATTAAATTCTTTATCATGATTATGATAACCAATTTGCATACCGTGTGGTGCCAGTTTGTCGGCTAAGCGGTTTAATTCATTAATCACTTCATCTATTTTAGTTGGGTGCCATGCACGTTCTTCCCAGGGGTCGATTAAAATACTAACGCCCAACGTTTGATAAAATTTGATCGTGTTAGCAAAGTTTTCATCGTTTAATTGGTTAAAATCAATATGCGCACTGCTTGCGACTAGCCCTAATGAATCTAAAAATTGTTTTAATCCTTCGGCATCGTTTTTAAAAGGGCCAAATTCGCCTGCAAATTCAACCGCATCAAAACCCATGGCTGAAATTTGCGTTAATGTGCCTGTAAAATCGGCTTTAACGGCATCTTTAACCGACCAAAGTTGTACACTTATTTTAGGCATGTTTTGTTCCTTACTTTGCTGATTGGCACGACTGGTGTTTGCATTTTTTGTTAGTGAGCACCCTGCGATCATGATGCACAAAGACAAAATGACAATGTAGGGTTGATAGTTAAATTTCATGAGTGTGTCCTCTATATGTTCTATATTTTGTGTGTATTAAATACGTTTTTGTTTTAATTCATTAACCGCATAATCAACGGCTCTTACCGTGAGCGCCATAAATGTAAGTGAAGGGTTAACCACGGCAGACGAACAAAAACTTGCGCCATCAGTGACAAATAAATTGGGTATATCGTGACTTTGATTAAAACCATTTAAAACCGAATCTTTTGGATCACGTCCCATTCTTGCGGTACCGACTTCATGTATCGCAATACCAGGGTGGCGGTGATCATAACTGGTATAAGAATGAACATTTTTTAACCCAGCTTTTTCTAGCATTTGATGCGCTGTTTTAGCGGCATCATCCATCATGAATTTTTCGTTATCCGACCAAGTACAATTAATGTGTAATTGCGGAATGCCCCATTTGTCTTTCTTAGTACTGTGCAAAGCGACTTCATTTTCAAAACGCGGTAACATTTCCCCTTGCGCAGATAAACCAAAATACCATCTTCCTGCTTGAGTCATTTTTTGTTTAAAGTCTGCCCCTATACCATCTTGTGAACTCATGCCTTGCCAGTTTTCTCGGTGCGCCCAAGCCGATAATGCATAACCTCGTTTGTACTCTTTTTTATAACGGCTAGGTTCGTATTGAAAGTTTGGAATGTAAGGCGAGGTAGGACGACGCCCCGAATAATATTCATTTTCAAAACCTTCAACAAAACCTTTCGCACCCGCATTATAATTATGGTCCATCAAATAATGACCTAATGTGCCGGAACTATTAGCTAAACCATTAGGGAATTTTTTTGATTTTGAATTGAGTAAAATTTGAGTTGAACCTAAAGTCGAAGCACATAAAAAAACGACTTTAGCAAAATATTCACGTGTCGTTAAATCATCATTATCAATAACCCTTACACCTTTTACACGATTGGTTTTTTCATCATAAATTAAGCTCTCAACAACGCTATTAGGTGCGATATGCAAATTTCCGGTTTTAGCCGCGGCGGGTAATGTAGAGCTTTGTGTTGAAAAATAAGCGCCAAATGAACAACCTTTTTGACATTCATTTCGGGCTTGGCATTGCACCCGACCTTGCGATATATGCAGCTCACTTGGTTTTGTAAGATGAGCCGCTCTACCCATGATCATCGGACGATCAGGGTGTAATTGGGCAAATCGTTCTTGCATTAATTTTTCTGGGCCGGTCCATTCAAAAGGGGGTAAAAAGTCGCTATTGGGTAGTTGAGATAAATTATCTGCATGGCCACTAATACCCGCATGTTTTTCAACATGGCTATACCATGGCGCAAGGTCGTTATAACGAATAGGCCAATCATTACCCACGCCATCGGCTTTATTCGCGTTAAAATCAAATTCACTAAAGCGATAAGATTGTCGGTGCCAAAGTAATGATTTACCGCCCAGTTGATTGGCTCTGATCCAACTAAACCCCGTGTTTTTGTGAGTCGAGTAGGGAAGATCGCGGTCATTGCCAAAAAAGTGTTTAGTGGCATCGTTAAATGCATAACACAACTTTTGTGTTTTAAACTGTTCTTCAATTAACAAGTTATCCACTTTAGTGCGGTTAGCAAATTGCCAAGGGCCTTTGCCTTCTCCAATATAATCTTTACGGTGCTCAACAATGCGCCCACGCTCAATCATGAGTGTTTTAAAGCCACGTTCACAAAACTCTTTGGCCGCCCAGCCACCACTAATACCCGAGCCGACAACAATGGCATCAAACTGTTCATTCGTTTGTTTTATATATAAATCATCTTTCATGTTGTTAACCTAATAATAAGAGTGAGAGCCCCAAGCTTTATCGGTAGGGGAGTGCTTAATTGAGCCTTTAAAGCCCCCAGGTACAGCCTGATAATTAAGCGCTTGGGTCGCGCCTACTTGTGTTGTGAAATAACCAAAAACCATTAACTGTTTAAGTGATTTGAATGTGTCTCTATCCGTTTGCTTAAAAGGTAATTTCGCTTGTTCAAGATTATTCAATATTTTGATTTGTTGTTCAGGTGTTAGCAAAACAAACGGTTTTTGGGTTGATTGTTTTGTTTGTAGATCAATCAAAGACAATAAATCGTCGAGGTTTTTTCTTTGCTCTGTTGTATAACACGCTTGCATTTGATGAACGATAAAACCATGCACATCGAGCTCGGCCGCACTTGGTGTATCGGTTTTAGGTAATACAACATCGCAAATCGTCCGCAACAATAATTTTTGATCTTGGTTTAAATAAGCACCGGCTATTTTTTCACTATGCTCAACGGCTTGATAAGCCATGGCATGGTTAAAGCCGCTGCCATCTAATAATTGGCAAGCGACTCCTGTGCCTAATACTGCACTTAATTGATACATGAATTGTCGCCGGCTGACTTTTAATTCAGCCGTTGCACTCTCATTTTTTAAACTCATGAATATGCTTCCCATATTTAAGAAAAATGACTTAGTTATAAAAATAGTTGAAAATACTGAAAGCGCTTACAAGTAACCGGTTTCTTTTGTTTTTATTAATTATAAAATTAATTTTCATAAAGCCAGAATAACCTCGACATGTTTTTTATTTGTTAATAAATTAACACTTTAGTTAATAAAAAGGCTAATTGAAATTCGGTTTATGCTGCAATAAATTCGGCGTTGCTATTTTATTTGATTGTTAAATAGAAACAGAATAGCCGCATATAATGCCATAATTTAAATGGTAGACGCGTTCAATTTTAACTACGTTTGGCTGTTTTATTTAAATATGGCTTTAGTTAAAATAGGCCCTAAGCAAAAAAATTAATTGAAACACAAAATGAGCTTGAATTGGGCCTAAATTTAGGTAACCGTGAGCTTTATAAAACATAACGCGTTTATATACTGCTTAACAACTTTAGGAGCACACTAAAAGCCAATGGATATTTATTCAAAAATTAAAGATTGTGATGAAAGCGAACTTTTTGACCTTGTTATGTCAGATGACAATCTTCATGTTGATGGTTCGTTTGGACTCATTGAATACTTAAAACCGAATTACCCAGAACTTGAAAATCTGTATCAACTTGATGATGAAGGTGAGAAGTTACTGAGAATAGCGGAGGTGATCGTTGGTCATAAACTACTTTTTGTGACTCAGTCGAATGGTTCTGACACGCTTGCCTTCAAAGTGGTAAGCGATACAAGTTATGATCAGTGCATTAAACAATTTGGTATGCCCTTTGCCGAAAATTATGTACCTGTTTATATACCCAAGTCACTTTAAGATACAGGGTTCAGTGGGAATTTAAATTGATTTAGGCACGGCAAACAGGTGCAAGTTTAACGGGTTAAATTAAGCCTGTTTAACACAGCATAAATCAATTTAAAACCCACCGGGACGGAGCCCCTGAGCGCTTTTACTTCGTTGTTGTATTAACTTGAAAGGGGACTACATTCCTGCATTAATACGCCTAGAATTAAAATCGCTCAGGGACTCTGAACTCGTATCTTAAAGTGACTTGGGTATACCTTCCTAATTTGTGGAACTCGGCAGGTGACAAAATTGAAAGCGCGAGCCAGAAATATGCGACTCAGCTGCTATCGGAAAAACCAAGCAAAAAATGGTGGCCGTTTTGGCAAAGGTAATAGGGTAATAGGGTAATAAGGTCATTACGCTGAGTTCAGTTTAATTGATGTGTAAAAGCACAAAGCAGCACAAAAAACGCCATATCATTTGAACGATATGGCGCAGTATCCATTCATAATTTTAAATTAATTACCGCAAACTAATGCTTTTCAATTAAAAGCCTTGGGCGGTAGGCCGGTTCAGCCTCTAATGAATGCATATAGTTTTTGCTACTACTTTCACTGGTTTTAATAAAAGCATTTAAATTTTCCGCATTTTGCAACGTCTCTTTTAATAACTCGGTGACGTCTAGATAGACTTTTTTCAAAGTATCAGTATCTTCTACAAACGTGTCTGAATAATAATTATCTCCACTCAGCACGCCAGACGCGTCAACCCAGTCACCAATTAGATTTGTCCAAGGTGTGCGAGTGACATAATCGCGGTAATTACGTGTTGCGCCATCATGCGTATGGTCTCCTTGGATCCAATCGCCTACCGTTTTGTAAACCCGTAAATTAATATCGCCATATTGCTCAGCACTGTGCAAAACAATATGTGCTGATTTAATGTCTTCGCTGTTCATGTCATCTATGGGGTCAAATGCTAATAACACGTTTGAAGTTTGAGTAAACTTGAGTGTTGATAATTGTCCACGAGATTGATAAGTCCAGGTAGGCAGATAAGTATCTTGTGTTGCTTCAACAGACGAGAAATTTTCGGATAAACTGCCGACTAACCAAGTATTTATGGCGACGCCGCCATCAGCATCGCGTAACTTTGATTCAATTGTTAATGTATCTAAATTATCAAATGAACGAAGTAAATTATATTCGTTTTGATTTTCAGCGACTAATTGTCCATTGATATACCAATCAACTTCGATATATGAATTTTCAGGGTCGATCCCTTCAGCTAAAAACGTGATACTTTCACCCAATGGAAGATCGATATCCTGCTTACTGGGCGAAAAATAGGTGATTTCAGGTGGTCTATTCGCTTCAGAACCTGAAGCTGGCTTACCGAGTTGAAAGTTCACCGGCCCGATATACGTTTTTGCAATAACAACATTATCGATGTAAGCGGTAATATCTTGATTAGCTGTTTTTTTACCACCGTGATAAATATTCATCCAGACTCTTTCTATTTTGATGTTTTCAAAGCCTTCGTTTCGAAAACGAAATGTTTTATCTTGATAGACTAAGGCACCATCAACCCATGTTTCGATTACGCCATCGTTCTCTCCCGGGGTGTTCATTTTTATGTGTTGTTCAATCGCATACCATTGATTTTTTTCGAGGGGTTCACTTTGCAATATAATGCTTTCGCCATAACTACCGGGCTGATCAGCGTGATAAACATAATTTCCAATTGGGTATTGTCCTTCATACGGGTTATTGCCTTGAATTTGCAAACCAAAATGGCCACGTGCCGACCAGCCATTTGTGCCATCAGAACGCCGGCCTCCCCAACCGCCTTCATAGGGCGTATTACCATAAGTACCGCCTATACCGGGTAATTTACCTGTGTCATTAGGTAACCAATTATCGCCAAATCGCACATAATAACGCAGGTAAAGTTCTTCTAGTTCAGGGCCAAAATCCGAAAGTTTATAATTAAGATTTAATCCGTAAAATTCGCCTTGTTTAACGGTTGCAACTAAAGCTGAGCCAATTAAAGGTTCAAAATTATTGGCTTCGGAGCTCGTTGTTACTTGAGCGTTACCCGAGTAATTCCATTTATTATGCCAATTAGCTGATTCAAACGATTCAACCAATAAAACAGAATCATCATACTTCATTTCAAAATCGTTGGGGTATTGGCCCGATAAACTTGCATCAGGCACTGATTGAGTTTCAATATTCACGGCAAATAGTTCTAGATTAGAATGACCGTATTGATTTTCGGTGGTGGTTAAAACCAAAGACGCATTTAATACACTCGTACCCGTTGGAATAGCCGATAAATCAAACTGCATAAGCACTCGACTTATCGATCCATACACCCGCATTGATTCAATCACACCACCACATTGATACGTATTGGTGCGAATAACGGTATCGGCAACCGGAACTAATTGATATTGACCCAAACTTGTATCCACTATTAATAAGGGATGGCTATTGGCATCACTGGCTTCTTTACTCACAAAATCGGTTTTACTTGAAGGTGAAGAGGGCGCTCTAAGCATTAAACCTTGATTTGGTAGCTTGCCCGATACCCATTCATCAACTAATTGGGTACTATCAAGCACGATCTGTTGAACTGAGTCGGTGTCTTCTACATAAGTTGATGAATAAGGCACATCACCTTGTGCATTCCCCTTTGCATCTCGCCAATCGCCCGCATAGTTAACCCAACGTAAACCGGCTCCCGCATTATAAAAATCACGGTTAGCGCCATGATTAACATAAGGTGATTGGGTAAATTGGCAAGCGCCTTCGGCCCATGTTGTGTAGGTTGATGTTGCTTGGGCATAGGTGTTGGAAAATAAGCAACTCAACCCTAAAGCGAGAGTGCTTAAGGTTGATCTGGATAGGTTTACTTTGTTAATTGTTGGGTTATGGTTAGCCAAAAAAGACGGCTTATTTTGGTGATACAACATTAGATGCCTCCAAGCAAATAAAATAAGGGGAGGACTTGAGTGGCCAGCAAGACAAATCATTCATCTAACTTGGAAGCTAAGCAATCGTAGGGCATTACCCGTTAGACCTTAAGCTTTGCGTCATTAGCTTTCGCTAATTTTGCCCTTTTCAAGTCATTCAAACTAAAATGAGGTTAGTAAAGAAATCACATCAGCGCAAAAATATATAAATTAAAATCGAAGCCAAGTCTCACTTTTTAACGCTTATTAGTGCATATGACTGCATATTAACGGTAATTAAGGCTATTACTTCGTTTTTTTCGCTTGTTCGATAAAATCGTGTAAATAGTTTATATCGTGCTCATTTTTCCGAATACCAACAAATATTTGTTTTTGGATACCTTGCTCACCAAACCTAAGGCTTTTAATCGGCATTGACTGTGCGTATTGATCAACCAGCCAGCCGGGCAGAGCACACACACCGCGGCCTGCAGCCACCATTTGTAACATAATTTCAGTTGTTTCAATATTTTTATGTTGTTTAACCGAGCATTTAGCCGGATTTAAAAATTGACTAAAAATATCGAGCCGCATGGGTTCAACCGGGTAGCTATATAATACTTCTGAGCTTAATTGTTGCGGCAATACAAAATCTTGCTTGGCCAATTTATGGTTAGCCGACACCACTAATCGGTGTTCGTAATCAAATACCGGAATATAGTCTATTTTGGGTTTAAACAACGGGTCTGGCGTGATCAGTACATCAATTTCATAACTAAGCAACGCGCCAAGTGCGCCAAATTGAAACTCTTGTCTTACGTCTATATCAATATCTGACCATTGCTCTAAATAGGGTTGTATTACCCTGAGCAACCATTGATAACAAGGATGACACTCCATACCAATTCGTAATGATCCTACTTCGCCTTTGGCAATTTGTTGCAGTAGTAGCTCGGTGTGATGAAATTGCGGTAAAATTCTATTCGCGAGTGTTTGGATCCGGTCTCCGGCTGCGGTGAGGCGTAAATTGCGGCCATCTTTTTTCCAAATGGGCGTTGCGAGCTGGCCTTCTAATTTTTTGATACTATGGCTTAAAGCCGACTGAGACAAATGCAATGAATCAGCTGCTTTGGTTAGTGTTCCCTGTTCTTTTATTGCCGTTAAAATTTCGAGATGGATCCTTTCCAACATGAGTTAACTCCAGTCTTTTTCTTAATGATGAATATTATTCATTAATCAATGAATTTATATCACTTTTACTCATCAAACAAATGTATTTACAATCTATGGTTTTGTCGCTAATTAAAATAGAAACCTTTAATGAATCTTATTGAATTTATCACTCAAAATATAACGACCTTTTTTGCGTTGGTTACCACAGGCATATTTGCTGGCCTGTTGGCTGGCTTATTAGGTGTGGGCGGCGGTATTGTTGTCGTGCCCGTGCTCTTTTTCTTGTTTCAGGGCTTTGGTGTATCAGCCGAATCGGCCATGTTAGTGGCAACGGCAACGTCACTTGCCACTATCGTTCCTACCTCCCTGAGTTCTATTCGTTCACATCATCAAAAAGGAAATGTGGATTTTGACCTGCTCAAACGCTGGACTCTATTTATTTTACTGGGGGTCTTGGCCGGTAGTTGGCTGGTTACCCGTGTAAATGGTTCTTTTCTTTCGCTTTTATTTGGTTTAATTGCCTGTCTGTCGGCACTCAATATGTTATTCCGAACCGGAAAGTCGGCTTTGTATTCACAATTACCTAATACCACTGGGCAAACGGTTATGGGCTGTAGCATTGGTTTTTTTAGTTCTATGGTTGGCATTGGCGGTGGTACGCTTTCTGTGCCATTGCTCACCTTATATAATTACCCTGCACATAAAGCAGTGGGTACAGCGGCAGCCATCGGCTTGGTTATTTCATTACCGGGTGCATTAACCATGTTGGTTTTAGGCACTGCACCTGTCGATGCCCCCGTAGGGACAATCGGCTTGGTTAATGTAATGGCTTTAGCTTGTATTGTACCTTTAACCGTTTTATTTGCGCCTGTTGGTGCATCACTGGCGGCTAAATTAGATGCAGCAAAACTCAAAAAAATATTTGCTTTTGTTTTGCTGTTTACTGGACTTCGCATGTTGGGGCAATTTTTTCTTTAGCCAGTTCTTTTCTAACGATATCGGCACCTGCACTTAAGGCATTGAGCTTTCCTTTTGCTACGTCTCTTGGTAAAGGTGCCATACCACAGTTAGTACAAGGATAGAGTTTGTCTGCATCAACGTATTTAAGCGCCGCTCTTAAGGTATTAGCCACTTCTTCTGCTGATTCAATGTTATTGCGGGTTACATCGATCGCCCCGACCATGACTTTTTTGCCGCGGATCAGCTCAAGTAATTCAATCGGTACATGTGAGTTGTGACATTCGAGCGAAATAATATCGATGCTCGATTGCTGCAATTTCGGAAATATATCCTCGTATTGTCGCCATTCTGAGCCTAATGTTTTTTTCCAATCTGTGTTGGCTTTAATGCCATAACCGTAACAAATATGCACTGCTGTTTCACATTTAAGTCCTTCAACTGCACGTTCTAAACACGCTATGCCCCAAGCATTAACGTCATCAAAAAATACGTTAAATGCGGGTTCGTCAAATTGGATAATATCAACACCTGCGGCTTCTAATGCTTTCGCTTCTTGATTAAGAATGTTAGCAAATTCCCAAGCGAGTTTTTCACGGCTATTGTAGTGTGCATCAAAAAGCGTATCGACCATCGTCATCGGGCCGGGCAATGCCCATTTTATTGGCTGATTAGTTTGTTGGCGTAAACGCTTAGCATCTTCAGCAAAAACAGATTTAGCCAGCGAAACATCAGCCACAACAGTCGGTACGCTAGCATCATAACGATCACGAATTTTAACTGTTTGTTTATGTTCAAAATCAACACCCGACAGATGTTCAATAAATGTAGTGACGAAATGCTGACGGGTTTGTTCGCCATCACTCACAATATCGATACCGGCGAGTTGTTGGTCTTGCAACGACAAACTTAAGGCATCTTGTTTTCCATCAACTAATTCATCACCTTGTAATTTCCAGGGTGACCAGAGGGTTTCAGATTGGGCTAACCACGAAGGCTTAGGCAAGCTGCCGGCTGTTGAGGTGGGCAGTAATCTTTTTTGAGTAGCTTTTTTCATCGTAAATGTTGTCCCTGTTATTTGAGTTAAAGCGCGTAATTAGTCGACCAATGTTCAAGCAAGCTTTGATAAGGTTTTATAAAATGCGCTTCAGCAAATTTACCTTGTTTAACGGATAATCGACTGCGCTCTTCTCGGTCGTAAACTATTTGTGTTAACGAATGATCTTGATTGTGTAAATTGGGTTGATAGATGTTTCCGGCTACCGCATTGGCATTGTAAATTTCGGGTCGATAAATTTTTTGAAATGTCTCCATTGTGCTAATCGTACTAATTAACTCAAGGTTACTGTAATCGTTAAGTAAATCGCCAAAAAAATAAAAAGCCAAAGGCGCGACACTTTTGGGTGGCATAAAATAACGCACATTTAAGCCCATTTTTTTAAAATATTGCTCAGTTAACGATGATTCATTGGCTTGATATTCAAACCCTAACAGAGGGTGTTGATTGTCTGTGCGACGATAAATTTTGTTGTCTGAAACACTTAAACAAATCACGGGACGTTTTTTGAAGTGCTTTTGGTAAGTTGTTGAATTGATGAAATGTTTAAAAAGTTTGCCATGTAACTCGCCAAAATTTTCAGGCGTACTAAATTGCTTTTTCCCTCGGTTATGATCGCCCAATAACACACTAAAATCATAATCGCGTACATACGATGAAAAATTATTGCCAACAATGCCTTCAATACGCTCATTAATTTTGTGATCAAAAATATTGGTTTTTAAAACCTCAATAGACGGAAACGCTTGACCACTACCTTCGATATCAATATCAACTGAAACAATCTCAAGTTCAACGGTATAACGATCACATTTAGGGTTATCCCAATAAGCCAATGCGTTAAAGCTATTATTAATCATGGTTAATGCATTACGTAAATTTTGTTGGCGGCGATCGCCGCGTGCTAAATTGGCAAAGTTGGTGGTAATACGTGTATTGTCAGAAGGATGATAATTTTCATCGAGACAAACGCTTTTAATGGTAAAGCTAAAATTTTTATTCATGATGCCTGCACTCTGTTTTGTTATTGTTGCTAAGTAACCTGTCGTGTTGGGTAATTTATACGTGGTTAATTACATGAATAAAAATGGTTATATTTCATTGATTCATGAAATTAATTCATGTTTTTTGTGATTAAAGCCCAAACTATCTACTTCGTCTGTCATTGAATGTGTCAAGTTGTAGATACTGATTACTGATTACTGATTACTGATTACTGATGAAGGATTGTTAAGTTGGTGCGATTATGTTTTGTCTGGAATTTTAGTAGAAGTCACGAAGGTGAATAAACTTTTAGATTTTAAATTTTTATATAAAAATGTATTGGTTCCAACTATAAATTTGGGAGTTGATAGAGGTTATCTTAACAAAGATGAGGCTAAAGTTTTAAACATGGGTATTTCAAAACAAAAGTTTAAAGCTAATGAGTTAGATGATGCATTTGATGGGTTAACAAGTAGGCAAAAAACGCATTTAATACCAAAAATGAAGGATTCGGGTTTTAGAAAAAGAACAATTCATCCCATCTATAGTCAAAGCGATCGGGTTTTAGGGGCAGCCGTCAAGCTTCGAGACCCCATGAGCATATGCTCTACTATGTGATTGGGGCGAGTAAGCGCTGACAATAAACCATAAAACCTGAGCGAGAAGACTATATTAATACGTAGTGTATAAGTTGTTTAAGCGGATTACTTAATGAGCTCTGTGATTAAGGGCTCATTTTTATGCTATAAATGTTCATTAAAATTATACTTGTGACGATATTTTGGACATAGAATGAATAAACGGGAACAGGATAAAAATCAATATCGTAAATATTTGTTATTTATCATCTTGGTTATTTTGACCGTGAGTTTACTTCGTTTTTTACTTAATCCGAATCCCCCCTCGCAAAAATCGATAAATGAAAACAACGATACGGTTACTCTTCAGCATCAACAAACTCGACACACGCGTGACCAGCTGCTAACAGGTCAAAAACAAAAAGAGGATAAAGAAAACGATTCTGATTCGATTGAGCTGTTTAAAGGTATATACATTAAAAAAACGCACGATTGTGATCGACCTATAGAACCCAAATCAGTCGAACATTTACGTGATGCCGTTATTGCGCTTAATAGCGGTCACATTCCCGAAGTTTATATATTTGAAATTACTAACAAGTTGACGCTAAATATAATTTCTCCCCAACTATCAAGAGATAAATGGCAGCCCTTAGTCGAGCGATTAGAACTCGGCATCGCGATATACCGAAATAGGTTTGATTTAACCCTCAATAGGCATTATGACTTCAATATGGTCGTGGTTTCAAAAGTTGATGAGTACAAAGCGTTTTTGGATAGCTTAAATATCCATTTACCCAATTCTAGCGGGGTATACATACACGATACCAATACCTACGTTGTTTCGTATACCGAAAATGAGGTTGATGAATTAATCAATGTTGCTGTTCATGAGTCAACGCATAGGCTTAATCATGTGTTAATTGGAAAGATGACCCGGTACCTAAATGAAGGTTTAGCTAAAGCATTTCAACATATTAAAAGGGTTAAAATAACGCTTGATGAGCAAGGAGGAAAGACTTTACATTGGGAATGGGATGGTTATTCTAAAGATACACAAATAATGTCTATTGGATCCTTATTTAACTCAGAAAGTGGTTGGGATCTTGAAAGTCCTACTATCCACCAACTGTATTATTCTGCCTTCAAATTCGTACAATATTTTTTTTCGCCTGCATTGTCGCCGACCCTAAAAAAACAATTACAATCAGAGGCTCATAACAAATGTGACATTATAGATAACCATGAAGAAATATTTCAAACTGCATCTGATGAGCACGATCCTATTTTTGAAAACTGGGCTCAGTTGTAGTTGTTTATACGTTATTTAAACGCTATTTAAACATAAGATCCCCACTGTGTTTATTAAACGACAGTGGGTAATGTGTTAAAGTTTTAACTTACGTTTTTGTCATCTAAACCGTTAAATATTGGTTTAACGGTAAATCTCGATAGCGTTGCCCTGTAGCCGCAAAAATGGCATTACAAATACTCGGCGCAACAGGCGGCACACCGGGTTCACCCACACCGCTAGGAACATTCTCGGTAGGGTTTAATAAATGCACGGTAATGTTGGGGGCTTGTGGCATGCGAGTTACCGGGTAATCATGAAAATTTGATTGCACAACTTGGCCTGCTTTAATATCAATTTTGCCCATGAGCGCAATAGATAAGCCAAATATCATCGCGCCTTCCATTTGTGCTTTAATGCGATCAGGGTTAATGGCTAAGCCACAATCGACTACACAATGGATCTCATCAACCGAAAGCTTATTATTAACCACCGATACTTTACTGGCTACCGCAATATAACTGACAAAACTACGATGCACCGCAATTCCCCAGCCTTGATTATTTGGCAGTGTTTGATCAATGGGTGTTTGCTTAATTAAGTGTTGCAACACTTCACGATAACGTTTAGTCGAGTAGGGGTGACGTTCTAGTTTTTCTGAATAATTAGTAAAACTAAAGCCAAATTCCTCTTTATGATTAACATTACGATCAGCCCCTAACGCTTTTAGCATGACTTCGGCAGTGGGTTTATTTATTTTGTGCGCAATTTCATCTAAAAAGCAGTTCAAGGCAAAGGCATGCTGAATATTACAAACCGAGCGCATCCAACCGATCCTAACGGGCGCTTTTGCTTCTGCTTTTTCCATTAATACATGGTCAAAATCATAAGCTAAATCGCCAAAGCCTAGGCTAAGCTCAAAATCTTGGGGTGTGTGTTTGTCGTTATTAAACGTAGAGGCGATAGTTGGATACACGGTTTGTTGATGCCACGTTGTGATATTGCCTTTATCATCAATACCGGCTTTGATATTTTCTAATGCGCCTGCATGATAATAACCTTGTTGAATATCATCTTCTCGGCTCCAAACAACTTTAACCGGCTGTTGTGTCTTGTGCGCTAAAAATACGGCTTCGTTACTAAAATCGGGTTTTGATTTTCGGCCAAACGCGCCACCCAGTAACGTGGGTTCAACCACAAACATATCCGCAGGTAAATTCATCATAGCGGCGGCGCTGTTCATGGTTGATTGCGGATCTTGAACACAAGCCCATATTTCGCATATACCATCGTGAAACCACGCTGTTGCCATAGGCGGTTCCATAGGCGCATGGACTAAATACGGGGTTTTATAACGGGCCTCTACCAGCGTTTTAGCTGATAAAAATCCGTTTTTCACGTCGCCTTTTTTCGCCACAAATATCGGTTTTTGGTTTAAATTATTTTTATAAGTTTCGAATTCTTGATCTGAATTTATATGCTGTTTTTCACCGAGGTCCCACTGTATTTCTAGCAATTTTCGGCCTTGCATCGCTGCCCACGTATTGGTGGCTAATACGGCTACACCGGCTAACGGAAAAAACGAGACAACATCGCGTGTGGCGGGCATTTCGATAACCTTAACCACTCCGGGCACGGCTAACGCTTTTTCGGCATTAAACGAACTGACTTTGCCATGTAAAACCGGGCACCGTTCAATCGATGCAATCAACATATTCGGCAGCGTTTTATCAACGCCATAATTGGCTTTGCCCATCGTCATTTCTTTGAGATCAACAATGGGAACGGGCTTGCCAATTAATCGATATTGCTCTGGGGCTTTAAATTTTAGTGACTTTATGTCGGGTACAACTTGCTTGCTGGCGAGTTCAGCGAGGTCGCCGTAAGCTAATTTTGCTTGTGTATTTTTGTTGATAATGTAGTTTTCTTTAGCGTATACCGCTTCAATAGGCACTTGCCAATATTGGGCGGCGGCTTGCTCGAGCATCATGCGGGCAGACGCCCCCATTTCTCTTAATTTTTCAAAAAATAGCCGAATACTGGTAGAGCCATCGGTATTTTGGTTGCCATAGGCTTTGTTACCTAAGCCTTGTATCACTTTCACTTTTTGCCAATCGGCTTCGAGTTCTTCAGCGACAATTTGCGGTATACCGGTTTTTGAACCTTGACCCATTTCAACCCGGTGACTGACAATTTCAACCGTACCATCGGCTTGGATCGCCACAAATAAATTTAAGCGGTCAGATTTTGCTAACCCACTATTAATGGCATTTTGCGCTATTTTTGATTGCGCTTGTTCGGTTGTGTTACACCCTAATATTAAGCCACTGCCCATAATACCCGAGTAAGTTAAAAATTCGCGACGTGATAATTTAACCATATCCATGCTGTTATGCTCCTTTTATCAACGCAACCGTTGCATCTTTTATTGCTTGTTTAATGCGAGGGTAAGTGCCACAACGACAAATATTTCCAGCCATGTGATTATCTATTTCTTCATCGGTTGGTGTGGTGTTTTTTTCTGCTGAACGTTCGATTAGTGGTAAGGCATTCATTATTTGACCTGATTGACAGTAGCCACATTGCGGTACGTTATTTTCTTGCCAAGCGATTTGAATAACATGATCACCTTTGTCACTAACGCCTTCGATGGTTTTTATTTTGCTATTTTTAGCTAAGGCAACCGGTGTTATGCACGATCGTATCGGTTGACCATTTATATGAACCGTACAAGCACCGCACAAACCTTTACCACAACCAAATTTGGTGCCGGTATACTGCATTAAGTCACGTATTGCCCATAACAAGGGCATTTCGTCTGGTGCATCGATTTGGTGGTCTTGGTTATTTACATTGAGTGTAATCATTGTTTGAACTCTATTTTTTATTAGTTTGGCTATTTTTTATAATGCCAGTTGCTTTTAAAGTGTACAACATGTTTAAATGTTAACAATATATTAAATGTGTTTGTATAAAAAATGATTTTATTTTCTACTTACTTTTCAAAATGTTACAAATTAGCATTACTCAGCGTTCAAAGGTATCGCTGTTTTTTGTTAATCATTTTCTTTAATTTTGTGCTTAGTTCGGTGGGTTTTTCAGCCACACAAGATGTAAAAAGGCTAACTTGGGCGCATGTATACGAAACAAGTGAGCCTTTGCACATTTGGGCTGAATGGGCCGCTAAAGAAATAAATACACGCACTAACGGACGATATTACATTGATGTTTTTCCAACATCGATCATGGGTAAAGAAGCCGAGCTTAATCAAAGTTTAAGCCTTGGCACGGTCGATATTATTTATACCGGAACGAGCTTTGCTGGCCAAACTTACCCGCCTATGGCGTTATCAGAATTACCCTATGTGTTTCGAGATTATGAACATTGGCAAAAATTTACGGCTAGCCAATTGTTTGTTGAAATGATCGCAGGGTATAAAAAAGCGACTTTAGGTAATCAAATCGTCGGCAATAATTATTATGGTCAGCGTCATGTTACGTCTAGCAAGCCGATACAGACGCCGGCCGATATGCAAAATTTAAAATTGCGTGTACCCAATGCCTCTATCTATAAAATGTTTCCATTAGCGGTGGGCGCAAACCCAAGCCCAATTGCATTTTCAGAGGTGTATCTGGCTTTACAGCAAGGTGTAGTTGATGCACAAGAAAACCCATTACCCACGATCAAAGCAAAGAAATTTTATGAAGTTCAACCCTACATCAGTTTAACTGGGCATTTGCAAGGTTCAATTTTAAGTGTCCTGAGTGATCGCCTTTGGCATTCACTATCTGCACAAGATAAAAAACTATTTGCTGATGTTTTTAAAGAAGCTGCAATGGGCGTCTCTGCCGATACACGCAAATCAGAGCAAGCGCTCGCAAAGTGGTTTGAAGCACAAGGCGTAACCGTTTTAAAAGTAGACCGCCAATTGTTTAGACAACAAGTATTACCCAGCCATGAATCAATGAAACACACATTAGGAGTTGAGTTTTATGAACGATTACAAAACATTAAATGATCCTGAATCTCAGCAAGTTAGTGACTTTCATCACGAAGATGATGAGGTATTTAGTTACGCTAATTACCGAATTGAAGATTGGATCGCGCTTATTTTATTTTGGGCATTGGCCTTAACCGTATTTTCACAATTTGTCAGCCGCTATGTTTTTTCAGCACCGCTCGGCTGGACAGAAGAGGTGGCTCGTTATCAGTTAGTTTGTTTAGGCTTTATTGGTGGTTGCATGGGTATTAGAAACAACAGCCATATTTTTGTGTCGTTGTTTCATCAATGGATGCCTGAGCGTTTATCCGTCGTTATTTATAAAGTAATAGGGTGTTTTAATGTTGTGTTTATTGCCATGTTAGCTTATTCCGCATGGCAAATAATACCGCTGTTACACATTCATAAAATGGCCTCTATCTCGTTGCCAATCAGCGTTTTATACGGTGTTGTTTTTGCTAGTTTATTAATTATGTTGCTCAGAAGTAGTCAATTTTTAATTCAGCTTTTCAACCCATCTCATACAACAAATAATACACAAGCCCCCACAAGCTGTGACTAAGGTTAATTAGGTACAAAATATGGTTATTGCGACACTTTTTATTTCACTCATTATTATGATTATATTGGGCTTTCCGGTTGCTTTTGCATTAGCGGGGGCTTCTTTATTAGCTATTTTAGTTGATGGCCAAGTGCCAGAATTAGTTATTTTGCACCGAATGGTAGGCGGAATTGATAGTTTTCCGTTGCTGTCGATCCCCTTCTTTGTATTAGCCGGTGCCTTAATGAACTCGTCGGGTATAACAAGCAGAATATTCGATTTTGCCAATGCGATGGTTGGATGGATGCGGGGTGGCTTAGGTCATGTTAATGTGAGTGCTTCTATTATGTTTGCGGGTATGTCTGGGGCTGCGGTAGCCGATGCAGGCGGGCTAGGGGCTATCGAAGTTAAAGCAATGCGTAATAAGGGTTACGATGCGGGCTTTTCGGTTGGCTTGACTGCTGCGTCTTCTACTATTGGTCCTATTATTCCACCGAGTTTACCCATGATTATTTATGGTGTCATGGCTGGCGCCTCTATCGGACAATTATTTGCCGCAGGTTTTATACCGGGGTTGTTGATGGCAATTGCCTTAATGGTGATGGTGGCTTATTACGCAAAAAAACGTAATTACCCTAAAGATGCAGGCTTTTGCATGACGCGGTTAAATACAACATTTCAATCAGCCTTTTTATCACTAATGACACCTGTGATCATTATTGGTGGGATTTTATTTGGCATTTTTACGGCCACTGAAGCCGCTATTGCTGCAACCGCTTATGCTTTGTTTTTGGGTGCTGTGGTTTATCGCACATTGAATTGGCAAAAATTGGTAAAAGTCAGCATGGATACAATTGAAACCACAAGCATCATATTGCTTATTATTGCCGGTGCTTCAATATTTTCATGGGTTTTAACAAGCCAGCGCGTCACCGAAGATTTTACCACGTGGATGCTAACCATCACCGAGAGCAAAACGGCCATACTTTTGTTAATGACATTAATCTTATTTGTTGTTGGCTGCTTTATGGAAACAATTGCCGCAATTACCATATTAACACCGGTGTTATTACCGATCGCGGTTAGCCTTAACATCGACCCCGTGCATTTTGGGGTGGTTATGATCCTTAATTTAATGATTGGCTTATTAACACCGCCGGTCGGTATGGTGCTTTATGTGTTATCTAGGGTATCGAAAGTGCCATTTGAAGAATGTGCTAAGGCAACCATTCCCTTCTTGATCCCCTTGGTGGTTGTGTTATTGCTTGTCACGTTTATACCAGAACTATCAATGTGGTTACCAACGCTATTGTATCGATAGTATCGGTAACTACTTTAAGCAACCTTACATGCACAGCGATAAAAACTGACTTAATCTATCATTAAGTCAGTTTTTATTATTCAAGGCTAATTTTAACCGTATACTATTTTGGTGTTGCATTCCAAACACGACCCGATGCAGTACCATCGGCAGGTGGATTAAACACTTCTACCGCCATGACCTGATAAGTGGGATCATCACTTGCATCAAAATTGTTCATATTAGGTAAAACCCAACCTGAATCTGCCCAGGCTTTAACGTGATCTGCAAACACAATTTCAAGCTCAACCCCTAGCGGTTGCTGTTGGCTAGGTTTACTCCAATATTGGTAAAAAGTAGACGTGTTGTTGATTGACGGTTTTTCTTCTCTGATGGTTCGGTAGGTTGAATATTCAACGCCATTACTGACAAACTTTTTGCCAAACACCCCATTTTGGCTAGGCTCGTAAGCATCTGACCATCGTTGTAAAATATAATACTCGACCAGATGAGAAGGATCTGTTTTGGCCATGTTTTTATCGTAACCCCAACCGTATACCGTAATAAAATTAGCGCCACTGTCACTATCAAACCGATAGCCAATCACTCTATTTTCATCACCATAATGCCAGCCTGGGCCGCCCACATAATTATAACCGCCGCCTTGCCAATCAACATTAAAGGTGCCATTTGTTTGCATGTTTAAAGAGGCTGAACCTCCATCTTTCCAATGTGTGAAAAAATACTCACCAATGTGCCCCGTGGCATGGTTCTGTGTCAGGGTGGTTGTATTGGTAAATTTTTGTGTGTATGCCTTAAATTTTTTAATCGTCAAAGCTGGTGTTTGCTCAACCTTTACCGTGGTTGGTTGTGTCGTTTTTTCTGCGGTAGAACAACCAACAACACTCAAAAAAGTTAGTAAGCCGATGGTGTTTTTTAAAAAATGAGTCTGGCACATATAATTTTTCAAAACGTTTACCTCTCTGGTTATATAAAGATGGCGATATAAAGCTTCGGGTATACATCTTCCAATATTGTTAGTGAGAGATGTAATGTTATTGTCAATAAGACTATTATATTGCCACGTGAGTTTGTTTTGGTCAATTGCTGTTGTTAATTATTGGGTAGTTTGAATAACCCGAAACGGTTTTACGTTACTTAGGCCGTTACACCCGTAAAGATGTATTTCAAGAAAAACGACTGCAAAGTATAATCGATGAAGAGGTGAGCTTTCGTTATCGAGCCGATAAAATAGGGGTTATGCTGCCGATTGGGTTAATGAAGTCTGACGGTTTGCAGGTTGCTTTAGTGCCACTGGTACTCACTCACTGACGAAAATGCATGAGTTTGATATTGGTAATCTGAGAACTGCGGATTTGAATCAAGACGTAGCTAAACCGACTCGGCTTGATAACCGTAATAGGGTCTATAAAGATGAAAACGTGATGTACACAGCACAGAAAAAAGACGAAAATAACATAATAAATACGAATGACTCGCTATTAATTACGGGTTTAATATTGAAGCCAGCTTCCTTTAAAAAGCAATTTCCTATAGCATTAAGCATACCAATTTAAAGTTGGGCGAAGGCATCAGCTTCGTTCAACAAGGCATTATGCGATCACACACTACGTGACGCATGAATGCTAAACGTTAGGTGTATTTTGTTAAAGGGTTTGGTTTTATTGTTTGATTCTCGTTTTGTGCTTCAATCACGCATTCTTCAACGTAAATCACTTTAGTATTTATCGCACGTATATTTTTGTTTCGCGGTGTTGCGTGAAATTGAACAGTGCATTTAATTTGTCGTTTAGCACAATAATTTCTCAGTTTTCAAACAAAAAGTTGTGCAAGGCTTTGCCAATTGCTTTATGTTGGTTTGGTGAGTTTAGGTGGCATAGATTCTAATCAGTTCATCCACCTAACAAAAAATTAAACTAGGACAAAATACAGTTGGCTGTTTTTCGTACCTCAAACATTTTAGCCAACTGTTTTTTGCCTGTTAATATGGGCGTTAGCATTAATTTATAATCTTTATAGTAAGGATACAAAAAATGAAATATTTACTTATAGCTCTTTTGTCAGTATTTACTTTTCCTACCCTAGCAGAAGGTGTTGCTGAGTGGGAATTAAGTTTTGGTTTAGGTGTTGAGCAATATCGAGAAACTTATATTGATTCAGCAAGCCTTCGTGGTGATGAACGAATAGTTGTTACCGAAAAAACATTTGATACACGTCCGAGTGCATGGTTAACCATGAATTGGAACCTTTGGGGGATTGGAACTAATACTAAGACTGATTCAGATGGTAATGATATATCTGATACTAAGTTTGGTTTTTTTGCAGGTGTAAAATTAATAGATGGAAATTCGTCTGCCTTTTCTTCTTTTGCATTGGGTCCGCAAGTTTCATTCTTAACTCAAAGTAAAAAAACAATCAGCGTTGGTCTCGGGTGGGTAACTCATGGTACGAGAACTTATGCGAATGGAATTAATCCAGGGGTACCTTTACCTGAGCAATATGATGATATTGTTTACGAAGAAGGCACTGAAAATAGTTACATGCTTATGATGTCTGTAGGCTTTTAATGCTAACAAGCCATTCAAGCGGGAAAATTTACAATTGGCTTTTCTCGCTTCGCTCGTAATTTTAGCCAACTATAAATTCCCCCTTAATGGGGCGTTGAGGCTGTATAAATACTATAAGATCATCGAGGACAGCCTTTCTAAGGAAAGATAAATTTAACTGATTTTGGCTAAATTGTGTTTGATAAATGAGTGAGTTGATCGCGTTATTTATTAGGATTTATCGATGGCTGTCCTGCATGAGATGTGAGATGTGAGATGTGTTGAGGCGTTATATTTTTTTAATGATCGTCGTAATGTCCACCAATGGCGAAAATATAAATATATTCATCATCAAATTTATATACCAATCGATCTTTCTGGGAAATTCGCTTAGACCAAAGCCCAGATAGGTTGTGTTTCAAAGGCTCTGGCTTTCCTAGACCTGTACTAGGATCAGCACGTAGCATTTCCTTTAGTATTTTGCACAAAGCTTTATGTAGTTTTTTATCTTTTTCTCTTAATTGCTCATAGATGAGCCAAGTTTTACCTTCAAAGATTAGTGATCTCATCTAATTGCTCTTGTGTTGGTTTATAACCTTTGTTTGTCGTGTGCGTTTTCATAGAGTCTGCAATTTGTTGCATCAAGCTATTACTTTGTAATATATGTAATGTTTCTTGCTCTCGCTCCCAATCATCAGCACTCATCACAACAAAGTCGTCACCAGCACGCCTTGTAACCTTTAATGGTTCATGCTCGCTAACAGTTTGTTCAATATACGATTTTAAGTTATCTCTAAACTGGTTTACGCTAATGCTATTCATAGTTAATTCGCTTTTGTGTACGGTAATGTCGTACATTGTAGTATAAAAAATATAACAAGCCAATTCAAAGGTCAAAAACAGCTGGCTTTTGCTCCTCCGTCCTCCATCGCTAATTTTAGCCAACCATTTTATGGCCGCTTAGCAAAGCGTTGAGGGTGTAGAATTACTCAAAATGATAATTTTTGTGGTTATTTGTATGTGCCACACCCCAACAACTCATCGGGAAAGCTCATCGAGGACAGTCTTTCTAAGGATCGGTCTTTCTAAGGATCGTTCTAAGGATCGTTAATCATGTTTGAACCCCTCTATTTATTTCCCGATACTTTAAGGTGTTGGGGAGGTGGAGTCCAAACATTGCTCTCGCGCCTTATCTGCATCCATGCAGGCAAGCTTCGAGACCCCATGAGCATATGCTCTACTATGTGATTGGGGCCGCCTAAATGGATTTAGGTGTTAGAACGACGCAGGAGCCAAAGTCGAGAGTAAGCGCTGACAATGAACCATAAAACCTGAGCGAGAAGACTATAGACCCGCGTTCGGTAAACGATTAAAAATAATTGTATCAACTTGAGCTATCGTGAATTGATTATTTTCTTAAATAATCAATCGGCTTTAATGTTGTCACCACAAACTGAAATTGTCGATTTTGTTTAAAGTAGCGTCAATTTCAGTTTGTGTCTTTTTATTTTTGACCTTTTATTTATGTCTTTTTAGGTGTCTATTTCATTTTTATAATGTTTTTAAATACTCAATTAACGCCCATGCATTTTGCTTATCTTGACTCCAATCTAATTTAAACGTTTTGCCGTTAAGTGTGATGTCTTTGTCGTGGCCCTGATTACTAATCGAGGGGGATGACGCGGTATCAAACAGGTAACCTTCGGTTTTATCCCAATCGGTTTGTTGCCACTTAAAGCCTATGTATTTTTGATCGTATTCTAATCGACTTTTTACAAACACCGTTGGGCGCGCTTCAGGTACTAATAAATGGTACAAGGTGGGTACAGAACCATTGTGTAAATACGGCGCTTGAGCCCAAATGCCAGGCAAGGGCAGTGCGTTGTAACCTTGATGCTGCCAAGGTGGAAGCATCGCTTGTATGCTTTGTCCTTTTAACGATACACCGCGGTAAGTGGCACAAGGCTGAACTTGTTGACCAGAAAGCGTTACGGTGGTGGTGGGTGAGCAATCGTTATCGCTAGTAAAACCTGATTGAGCCGCAACGGTTATCAGTGTGCCTGCTACATTGGCTCGGCCCATATCGGTGCCTAACTCTTGGTATACACGGCCATTATTGGGTTGGTGACAATCAGCACAATTTTCTGCAAATAGGGCTTGGCCTTTTTTTGCTAATTTAATATCAACATCGAATGGGTAAATCGGTGGCGGTAAAAAACGCAATAATTTTTCAGCGTGTGCAGAAACGCTCACATCAATATTATCAAAGCCTAATGTGACTTGGGCGGCAATATTTTTATAAATGGGTAAAGGGATATGACCTGTCCATTGTCCGCCACCGTCGATCAAGCGAGTACCGTCTTCATTCCAACGTGGATCATGCGAATCTTGATCCCACACAACCATAATATCGGTTATGCCATGCGCACCGGGTAACGCCAAGGGTGCAAACAACGATGTTAAGGGTTTATCTTTAAAGCTTTGATAAGCACTGGCGGCATTAAAACCTATTGCATCTTCCATTCCGGCAAAACCGGCCGCAATGCGCTCGCTAATATTAGGGTAAAATTTATTCGCAATGGTCAACCAACCATCGTAAACCCGCTCTTGGTGATTTATAAAATCGATGATGGTTTGTTCCGCGTTTTGTTTAAATAACGCGATTTGTTTGGCTTCGTATGTTGCCGTGAATTGACGATTTTTATATTGGTAGTTGTTATAAAAATAAGTTGGGTTTGTTTTTTCTACTTCATTTAGTGCGTTTAAAAAAGCCTTAATCACGCGCTCATTTTTTTTATTTCGGTCGGTTTCGTTGGCATAGATTTTATTAAGGGTTTGGACAATACGTTGACGATAACCCACTACGTTAAATTCTTGATTAACCCCGCCATCTAAATATTGATATTCGCCATTTTCTAAACGTAAACGCCCGATGTGGCAGCCACCGCAGGTAAAAGAGGCAAAATCAATACTCGCATTTAAATCTTGACGCACTAACCCCGTAAAACCAATACCACGAGGGAAAGGGTAGCCGACTAAACGTTCATCATTGAATAGCCCCATAACGGATAAAAAATTGTCTTCGTTGCCCCAAAATTCGGGAGCCACTTTGGGTAATAGTTTCAATACAATTAACGGTATACCGTGTGTTTGACTCACTGGAAAATTGGCAAAGTGATCAAAATTTTCTTGGTGTTGTAATAAATGCGCTGCAATGTCTGATTCTCTTTTTGCTGTTGCTTTAGCCCAATCATCTGGAACCGCTTTTACAAAAGCGGGCCCCTCGGGCGCTTTAAGTTGACTTGCAAACAAACCACTGACTTTGGCATAAACGATAAATAATATAATGGGGATTGCGATAGCAACGCCTTTTAAAATGTGTTTTAACATGATGGATCCTAGAACGAGTCATGTTGCCGCCCTTTATTTATATTTTAGGGGGGTGACAACGTTATGTTGATGAGTTTATACCTGTCGATAACGGCATTTTGGAGGCCGCTATCGACTTTTTCTATTCGACATTTTCATTCGAATTTTTATTAGTCGCGTTATTGATTGGCAGAATAAGCGAGTTCATATGATTCAGGGAATGGCCCTTTTTTGTAGTCCATCGGGGCTGTGGCTTCTAAGTTATCTAACTTAAGCACTTGGCGTACCATTTCAGGGATCATCACCATGCCAATGTATTTTCCTAAACAATCATGCGAAGCAAAACCATAATTAAAGTGGTGGTACCAATTGCGTTCAGCATTAAAGTTATCGGGGTCGTCATAGGCGTAAGGGTCAAACATGGCAGACTGCGTTAGCGTTAATACATTAGTGCCTGCTTTTATCGTCGTTTCGTGTGCGGTGCCTTTAGCAACCGTATAATCTTGTGATGCTTGCCGAAACATATACGGACTGATCGGCACAAATCGCAACGCTTCCCAAACCATGCCATCAATTTTAGCAGTGTCAGTGTCGCGAGATGCCGCTTTAGCTTGCGTTAATAATTCGGGGCGTTGAATCAAATATTCGATAACTTGCGATACCGCTTGCGAGGTGGTTTCAACGGCACCAATAAGCAAGCCACCGGCATTTACGCCGATACGGGTTAGCGGAAAATCAACATGATCAGAAAATGAACTGCGCAACATTCGCTTTACGATGTCATCTTTTAGCATGAATGGTTCTTTTTTAAACAAGGTGCGTAAAAGGTTAATGCCGGTAATGGCTTGACCCAATATACGATCTTTGATTTTAACGGTGAGTAATTTACGTACCATTAATACTTTCATGTAATCAACAAGCTCTGTTGAGCATTCTGCATGGTTTTTAATGATATCGTCGTAAAGTGCTTTCGAGTTTAAATCAAAAGGCTGATTATGAAAGGTATTATATTGATTCCAATAAGACCACTTAAGCAGCTTTTTGCGGTCGATACCGTCTAAACCAAAGTAGTCTTGCACTAAAATAGCGGGCACCATTCGTGTGTAGTTATTCACAATTTCGATATGCCCGCCAGCATCGGCTAAAATTTTTGCGCTGGCCTTTGCGATTAACTCACGCACACCGGGCAAATCATCGCGGTTGAGCATGCCTTGCATCAATGATTTTTCACGGTAATGCAGCGCGTCATCGTCGTGTGCCATTAAATAACCCGGATCCGTATGGGTTACGCCCATTTTAGGCTTATACAAATCAACCGTAAAAATTTTAGGCATTTGTAAGGTGTCGCGTATATCGGTAAATAATGCAATTAATGTGCATTCGGGCGTAACTAAAATAGGCCGTTCTTCTCTAAGCTGTTTGAAAAAAGGTAATGGTTCGGTTTTCATCCACTTTTGCACTAAAGGGTATTTTTCTTCTGTGGGAGCTGCATCATAAAGTGCTAAATACTGAGTTGTCATGGTTAAGCTCCTAAAGTGTTTTAATAAATTCGATGAGATCTAAACGTTCGTCACGGGTGAGGGCGCGTGGTTTAGAGCCGTCGTTTTGTGGTGTGATACCGGCTGCATATTCATGTCCCGCATTCGTATCGCCTAAGCGAGATGTTAAAAACGGCGTGCCGTTATAACCTTGAGCTTTAAAACCGACTTTAATTGGATCAAATTCTCGACTTCCTACAACAAATGAATCTGGGCGGTATTCGCCTGTTTCAGGATCACCCGGTCGCTTTTGGGGTAAAAGTAAATCATATAAGCTTGGCACTGAACCATTATGTAAATATGGGGCTGTTGCCCAAATACCGTTTAACGCCCGGCCTTTATAAGCTAATAATGAGTTGTAGGGGGCAGAGGTGGTATCTGCGCGGTAGTTACCATTTTTGATGGTACTTGGCATGTCGTTTTGGAAAAAAGATGCGCCAATAACATATAACCGATCTAACCAACGACGAATAAAGGGTTTATCGGCATCGGGTGTGGCGATCACGCCTTTAGTTGCCGAGGTTAAAATTTGCACAACAGGGGCATCTTCTTTTATAAACACATCACCCACGCCTGAAATATTTTGAGTTGTATGTGTAAAGTTGCCTGATTTTCCGGTGGCGTTAACGCCATTGAGTGCAGCTGCGGGGTCTGTTTTTATAATATTGATGTCGGTCATATTAGCGATGATAACGCGATCAAAATTACTCGGGTCTACGATCTCATGACAAGATTGACAATATTGCGCATAAATAAGCTCGCCACGTTCGGCTTTGTCTCTATCAATTTTACCGAGTATCGCTTCAGGCCATTTAGGTGATTGTAACTTTTTAAGGTGAGACTCTAAACGATGTAAGTTAGTTAAATCGATTGATGAGGTAAAATCGACTATTTCGTTTTTCTTTTCTTGATCGGTTAATTTGGCCGCTAAATCAAAACCGCTTGGTTTGTGCGATGTCCAATCTAAAATACCAAATACACCGATGACTTCACCAGTATTCCGACCGAGTGGGCCCACGCCCGCATTGTTTGCTAAGCCATTCCACTGCACATAATCTGATTGACCAACATCCCATAAAAACGGGTAACTAACCGGGGCGTTTGGCTCATTAAATATAGAATCACGTACACGCAGCAAATCGCGTTGATTTAAACCGGGCATGCCTGGGGCTTTAGAGGCTAATCGCTCTAATATGGTGGCAAATTGTTTATCAACAATAATATTCTCGTTAACCCCCGCGAGTACATTCGAAATTTGAGCATGCGTTAATACTCGGCGTCCACCCGGTGCAGTGACCAGCGCCATGGCAGTGGCGAGTTGTTTTTTATTGATCATGTGTTGCAATACACGGTTATAAATACGGCCAAACGCATCTAATCGAGCATAACCATACTTTACGTGACTGTGGTTTACCGTGTTATATAAACTCACGGTTTTAGCGGCGGCGAGTAAACTTTCAATGACTTGGTCTTCGGTATCGTAATTGTTGTTGAGTTTGATTACGTTATCGATAAAACGCTGTTTTTTAGCATTATTGTTTAATGTCGCTTGTAAAGATTTTTCGAGTTCTGTTAAAAAACCAACCATATCAGCCATCGCTGGGCCGCCGTCTATCCGGATGGCCTTACCTTGATAATTAACTTGGCTAGTATGGCAAGCCGCGCAGGTATAACCCACATAATCATGTCCTTTATAAGTGTCTTTTACAAAGCCAACCGGTAAAGCATCAGGGTTAAAAAAGGTTTTCTTTTGCGGTAAATAGCGAAATTTGTCCATGTTGGTATTAGAGCGCAATAATTCAGTTGAATTTGCATCTTCTAAAACAATGAACAAGTCGTAGGGTAATAAAGCCGAGCCTTGCGTGGTGTTATAAAACCATAAGCTTTCAGCCGGAGACCAACCTTGGTCTAGGTATACAGGGGTTGCGTAATTTTCACCAAATGCCCCATTTTTTATGGCGATAGCACCACGATCTTTATCGTCATCCCAATTTTGGTAAACCTTGCCGATAATCAGCGCAATAATCATTGAGCCTATAATTAAACCGAGAACGAGCCATTTGTATTTAAAAAGGTTGAACAAAGCACCCAGTAACTTTTGAAATAAAGTCGCCATCATGATTTCCTTTTGTATATTATTATTTGTATAAGTTATTGTTTATGCGCTTTAAAAACACCGTTTGTTGTGTTTTAAATTGCGAACGCGTTGCTAAATTTGCGTGTTGAATTTTTAACGTTTATTAATTGGGGATTAAAATACGCTGTTTAACGCAAAAAAACCACTGCATAAATGTGTTAATTTTTTGACGGGTTAATTATTAATAACAAAAACGCAGACATCGGATGACTAGAACAGAAAGTGGATTAAATTTGTACACTCGTTGACGCAGAGATTATTGTCTGGCCAGGTAACGTTTTGGTATCAAATTAAATAATTCGGTGCGTTAGATAGGCTTATATATAATAAAAAAACCCCAGCTAGCGAGCTGAGGTTTTGGTTAGGTTGCGTGTTTTAAACGGTGATAATATAAAAACTACAGTTTAACTTGTACACCTAATGTAACACGGCGTTCATTGTAAAAACGTTTTTCAATCATGTCTTCCCATTGGTAATACTGATCTTGGCTTTCTTCTGTCAAGTTAGTACCTTGCAATGAAAGGGTTACATTTTCGGTTACATCATAATTAACTGAAGCATCAATGTAGTTTGTCGGTGCTTGATATTTAGCTAAATCATATGCGCCAATTGTGCGAATGCCTCGGAATTTTTCACTACGATAATTATGAGCAATACGCGCTTGAATACCGTCTTTTTCGTACCATAATGCAAAGTTTGATTGAAACTCTGAATTATCACTAAGTGGTGTATCTTCGCCATAATAATCAACTTGACCACTGGTGCTTGGTGAGTAAGTCATATTAGTTGCAATACCAAAACCATCTAACCCGATAACGTCGAGCTCCGTTTGCAAGCCTAATTCAAAGCCTTTAATCGAGCCGCCTTCACCATTGCCAATAGATTTTATTGGCGTTAAGCCAGAGGCTCTAAAATCACTAATTGATGCATCATAGCCCCTTACCACACCATCACTATCGGCAATTGATTCCATCGTTGTTGATGAAGTGGTGAAGCTTTCAATATCCATGTAGAACAACCCTACATTAAGCAAACCTGTATCACTGAAATACCATTCGTACGACACATCAATATTAGTTGAGCGCCATGGTTTTAATTCAGGGTTACCTTTTTTAGTGCCTTCTACGGCACAAAATACATCTGCATTATTTGCATCTTTTACATCACATGCCAAGATGCGGGTAACCGATAAACCGCCTGCTAAGTTGTCTGAATCATGCGTAGTTAGGGTTTTATTCGCCGCAAAGCGTAATTTTTGCTCATCACTGAGTTCAAATGCAATGTTTAACGCCGGTAATAAATCATTGTAGCTATTATTAACAAGTTGTGTGCTTTCTGCTGGTGGTTGCAAGCCTAAATTGCCGGGTATTTGATAATCAACCCCATTAAATTCAACCGTTGTGCCAATTTCTTCTGGGGTGCTAGGTACAACTGAAAGCACATTACTTTGCAAAATATCAAAATCGGTTTTGATATAACGTAAGCCAACGTTACCGGTAAAAGGCAAGCCTATTTCACCTTCAAAGTTTGCTTGGAAGTATAGAGTCGAGGTTTTTTCTTCTAACTCATATGAGTTAGCACCGTCTTGCAGTAATACATGTGGGCCATATACATCATTATGCCAAGCAATCGGATCTTGCATTGCTTTGGGATTAACAAAATACAAACTACCTAAACCACTTGAACCTTGAAAATCATCAATTTGTGTAATGTTGTTACTGTTTTGCTCAGCTAATTCAACAAATGATAATGGTTTGACATACGACTCACCCGTTAATGGGGCTGTTGTATTCGGATCTTGCCAGCGTGCTAAAAATGCATCGCCGTATTGATTTGTACGAGCTAGGCCGCCCATCCAGCTATTCTGTGTGACTTTGCGGTTACCTAAACGTGCACCAAAATCAACCGATGTGATCATGTCGTGATCAAGGGCATAATTCATGTCTAATCGCAGCACATCTAATTCACCATGTTGTGATTTACCAGATAGATTAGTTGAAGTTGCTGCATAACGATTAATATTAGAACCGAAAACTTCAGTGGTTCCATCAACCGTCATGGTGGGTAAAGACCAAGCTAAATTATCACTGGTATATTTTATACCGAGTGGAATTTGTGTGTGCCCATCTTCGGTAATGGTTGTGCCATCAGGGGTGAATGGGTCTTGACCGGCATAACCCCAAGGGTTCGACCAACTAATAAATTCGCCTCCCACACCTTTATAACTGGCGCCAGCTTGCGAGCCATCATTAATATATGAATCGGCAACACTAATATCTTGCGTGTTATTGGCTTCGCCATGAACCCAACGAATTTTAGCGGTAAAATTGTCGCCATTATCATAAGCAAGTTCTAAATTAGTATTAAGCGCTTCTTTTTCAATTGCATGTGTTTCACTGTGAACCATGTTACGGCGAGATTGCAACGTACCTTCGCTAAATGAATAATAACCGCCCGCGACCGGTTGGTATTCAGTTCGTTCAACGCCGTCTTCACCGACAACAGGCACCTTTTGAATGTGCTCATGTTCTGTTATTCCGCCTTCAGCAGGGGTAAACCAACCCGCGTTTTTCCATGAGTTACTGGCAATAAAGCTGGCAACATACTTATATTCATCTAAGTTAGTGTAAAACACATCAGCTGTTAATTGTAATTGCTCGCTTATTTGGAACTGTAATGAGCCATTAATACCCGTACGTTCACGTTCAATAAATTGATTAGCAGATTGATGCCCTTGAAAAGCATAAATGATGTCATTGGCATCATTGTCACCGGTTACATCAAGATTAGGTTGCACAAATGCACCTTCTTCAGAGGCGTTAAACCCCCAGTCATCACCTGTTGAACCGGTCATGTAATCTGCTAAATTTACATTTGCATGTGATACGTTTAACGTAGCTCCAAATCGATTATCGTTGTTGTAACCAATAAAAGCCGACATCGATTTATCGGTTTCTGAACCCATTGAACCTTTTGTGCCTTCAACTTTACCTAATAGGGTTAGACCTTCATCTAGCTTAAATGGACGCTGGGTTATAAGGTCAATTGTGCCCGATAAGCCCGCAACTAAATTGGTTGCTTGGGCTGATTTAGCTACATCGATGCCCGACACCATTGTTGATGGAATATCAGCAAAATTAGGCTGCACTGTGGTGATAGAGCCTGCTGATAGCATTTGCTCACCGTTTAAGGTTTGACCAACTTGTGAAACACCACGAATATTAACATTAGCGCCTTCACCACCAGAACGACTGATTTGAATACCGGTAATACGTTGTAATGAATCGGCGATAGTCGCATCGGGTAATTTACCAATATCGGTTGCGGTAATTGAATCGACTACGTTACCCGCGAAGCGTTTGTTGTTCATTGATGCAACCATTGACCCGCGAATACCGCGAACTTGAATCACTTCTACGTCATCTTCTTGTGCTAGTTCCGCTTCTGCAGAATAGGCCATGTAGCTTGGTGCGGTAAGACAAGTTAAAATACTAGCTGCTAATAAGTTTTTATTAAATTTTTTGTGTTGAAAAGCCATGATGCTTCCTCTTTCTTAAAATGTGGCTGGCGATAGAGCAGGGCGGCCCTGCTCGGAAATATCGCCTAAATGCGTTTAATAAATAGGTTTAATAAATGAGTTATTCAGTAAAAGTGACGCTATCGATGTAGAACTTAGCATCTGTTGAACTGGTATCGAAACCTTCAAACTGAACTCCCCAGCCCGCTAACAATGAATATTCAGACACATCAATTGATAATTGAATTCCATCTGCTGTTATTGCTTGCGCGCCTGCATCTACCCAAGTTTGACTTTCGCCATGTTTAATAAATAATTTAGCGGTTACGCCATCACCCGCACCCGTTGTGTTAACGGTTAAGTTTAATTGGCTTACACCGGCAATCGATAAGTTCGGGTAAGTTTGTATGGTTGTACTCGGGGTTTCACCTAATGTTTCAACACTTAAATCTTTGGTTAATACCAATGAGTTTGTATTGTTGCTGCCCCAAGCTTGTGTTGTGGTTAAGCCGGTTGTTGGTGCCCAGTTTAGTTGACCTTCCCAAGCGCCAGTTTGCTCAAAACCGTATGTTACTTTATCGTCTAAACGCACATTATCCATATAGAATTTAGCGTTAGATGATGTGGTATCAAAACCTTCGTATTGCACCCCAAAACCAGCAAGTAAGTCATAGCCTGATACATCTAATTCAAGTTCTGTGCCGCCATCTGTTAATGCGACTGCACCGGCATCAACCCAAGTTTGTTCTGCGCTGTGTTTTATCCATAATTTACCGGTTACTGCAGCGCCGGCATCCATTGAATTAACGTTTAGTTTAAGGCTTGAAACTGAGCTGATATCAATGCCGTTTTCAGGGTAGTTTTGAATAACGGTGCTGGGTGTATCACCCCAATCATTTTTAGCTGATAAATCTTTAGTTAAGGCGAGTGATTTAGCGCCTTGTGCCATCCAGCTATCCGTAATACCTAAGCCGCTGGTATTAGCCCAATTTAATTGGCCTATAAAGTTAGAAGGGGTTTCATCAAAGTCGGCAAACACGGTATCGTCAACCATCACACTATCTATATAAAATTTAGCGGCGGCAGATGTTTGCTCAAAACCTTCAAACTGCACACCAAAACCGGCAATTAAATCATAATCAGATACGTCGATTGAAAGCATCGTGCCGCCGTCGGTTAAGGCTATTGCTCCGGCATCTGCCCAAGTTTGTGCTTCACCATGTTTGATCCATAACTTACCGGTAATATTATCGCCAGCATTCAGGCTGTGGGCTTTAAGTGAAAACAAGGTGGCATCTTTTACATCAATGCCATTAGCTGGGTATGATTGAATAACCGTGCTCGGGAATTCTGGCCAATCAGTTATTGCGGCTAAATCCATCGTTGAACGTAATGATTGTGAACCTGAACCCGCCCAATCAGTTGATGCATTTAAGCTGGTTAATGCTTGGTTGCCCCAATTAATCTGCGCAACATAACTGGCAGCATGATCGAAGTTTTCATAAACACCAGGCCCTTGTGCAGCATTAGGTGCACCCGGTAAATCACTTAAGTTTATAACACTATCGAATGCATAATTTGCATCAATCGTTGCGGCATCCATTGAACCCGGGCCATATGAATCTGATGTGTTCCATGTAATATAAAAAGCCCACCAAGCGTTAGCGGCATGCATGGCTTCTACATCTGGAATGGAACCGGTTTCAGTGAGAGCGACCATTTTTTGACCATTATGACGATCGCGTAGAGTCGAGAATTGGCCCGAAAAGGCATTTTTATCATTGGTGCCATCGTAACCGTCATAGCCAACAATATCGACATAGTCGTCACCTGGATACCAGCTAGCGTCTAAATCACCAGCATAAGTATATACCCATATCAGGTTATCTAAACCATGATGTTGAGTCATGCGATCGTACATTAACACCCATAAATCTTTAAGGGCTTGTGAGCCTGCTGCACCCCACCAGAACCATTTACCTTGTGCTTCGTGTAATGGGCGCCATAAAACAGGAATATCAGCATCTTCTAATTTTTGTAATTCAGCGGCCGCAATATCAATATCGGCAATTAAAGCTGCATATTCAGCACTATTTGTATCGGCAAGCACGGCGGCTAAATCAAAGTCAGTTGCACCTGTGTAGAAGCCTTTATACCAAGCTTCTTCGCCTGTGCCATTTTTTAATTGAGCGGGTGCATTCCAGTGCCATAAGGCCGAGAGCATCACATTTTTTTCATTATGATGTTTGATCATGTCTTCGGTTAATGTGCCTGGGTTAGCCCCATTTTCAACGCGTGTTGCTGAATATTCCATTAAATCAAATGCAACGATAGCGGGAGCATCATCACCTGTCGCGCTGGTTACTTTATTAAATTCAACCAAGTCATTTGTGCTGCCATCATTGGTCGGAAATTCAGTTTGGCCCGACAACGTTGAGTTACCATAATATGAAGCCAGTAATTCAAATACTTTTTTAGTTGCCGTGGTTGCATTATCATTAGTTAATTGTGTGGGTACCGGAGAAGGCACGGGCGGTTTAACATCTGGAATAGTATAAATATTATCAATGCGGTAATAATTCCACGCCCCGCCAATTTCAATAATGTTATCACCTGCTTTTAACTCAACGGTGGCTACTTTTATGTCATTCCAGCTACCGGTTGCTTCAAATTGCAAAATAGTGGGTACGCCATTCACCACCACTTTTGCTTCTTTACCGCCGTAGTCAGCAGGTATTGCATATCTAACAAATAATGAATAAAAACCGGCGTTTTCACTTGTTTTATTAATGGTATATATAACCGATTTTTCGCCTTCGATATCGGCAGTATGGTATTTACCACTGGCACCTGCGATGTATTTTTCATGGCCTTCAGTAATAATTTCTAGCGTAGAAACCACGTCAGCATCGGTTTCAACTTCATAAGTTTCTATGCTGTCTGGATCAAAAACTTTTACGTTTATTTCATCGACGATAGGTGCGTTGTTACTATCCATGGCGGCAGTACCATCGGCATTAAGTGCATGAACAACAAACGTTAATAATTGTGAGCCCACGACGTCTGGTGCAACAAAACTTATTTGTGATTGTGTCGGGTCGACGATCGTCACGTCAGGACCGGCTGTTTGTTCCCACATCATCGTTTGGCCTGCAACCGTACCTACTAAGCGACTTTTTAATACAATGTCACTGCCGGGTGCAAATTCAGCATCTTGACCGGCCACTACGCTTAACGGATGTGAATCTGGCGTGTATTGTACGTTGTCATTGTTTGTTGTTGTTTCACTTAAGCAGCCTGTTAAGCTAGCTATAATAGCGGCACTAAGTAGGGTGCGTGTTGGTACGTTGTTCATGTTTGTTAACCTCTTCATTGAACACCTCGTTGAGTATGGTCCTTGAACCTTATTTTTCAAATGTGATGGTAAAGTGTGTAATATTAGTAACCGGTTACATTTTATGTTTGTTGTTACGTAACCGGTTACATTTATATTATGTTGTGTAATGTAATAAATCAACAACAAATTCACAAAAAAACAACATTTTGCTAGCTGTAAACATAAAAAAGTAAAAAAATAAATTGTAACTGATTGTTTTTAAGTTAATTTATGGGGTTTGTTTTAAGTTGTTTGATTACGCGATTTAATGAAAAGTCATACGGCGTTTCTGATTTATTCGATACTGAAAAACGTGAAAAATTAATCATGTTCCAATTTGGGCGCTCAGTTAACACTGTGTAATGTTCAATATTAGCAGATGTAACAAGCGTAACACCGTAGGGTAATCGATCATAAGCACTCGAGTATTGTTGCTTATGTAGGTCATGAATTTTAACTAAAGCCCAAGCTACTTGCATAAAGTGACCACCAACGGTCGCGGTTAAATCACTTGTTTTAATCGCTTTTAACGCTTTAGGTGTTAAATCAATACCACCAACGTGGGCGTTGTTGATATTTCGATGCACTATTTTACTGGCGGCAAGTGCAAGTTCGTCTGATGCCGTCCAAATTACATTTGTATCGGGATAACGCCGTAATAACGTTGGTAATTGTTGGGTAACAGAATTAGGTTGCCATAATGTGTGAACAATTTGCTGTAAACGTGCATTAGATTGCTCATGTAAGGCTAATTTTAAACCTAATTCACGTTGATGTGCGATTGCGCTGCGATCACCGCTAAAGGCAACAATATTTTTCACCGTAGAGTCGGTATGCTTATCGAGCATTGTGTTTGTCGGAGGGAGGTTCAATTTTTCATTAAGATGATTGGGTGTTAACAAGGCTTTAGCTAACAAATAACCGGCACGAATATCATCAAAGTAGACTTCAGTTTTCCACATTTTAAATTGTTGTTGTGGTAAACCAAGTGAAGCCAGTTGTTTTTTTTCAAAAGATCGTTCTAGTGTAACAAAAGGTAAGCCTTGTTGTTCTAAACGTTGGAACTGTTGTTTAGTTTTGCCTTTGTAGGGTAAAAAAACCAGATAATCATGTTTTAGTGGTTTGCTCGAAAGTTGCTCAACTAAGGCTAGGTTTGAAAAACGATCGCCTCCGCCGTAGTAAACCGTTAGCTCAATATTTAAATCGGTGGCTGCCGCAAGTGCAATCTCGGTGGCTAGATCCCAAAAAGGCCGGCCTTGTATATCCGGGTTAATAAAAGCCACTTTTATTTTTTCAGTGGTGGTATTGGCCATTGATGAAGTTGCAATAAATAGGCTTATAAGGCAACTTAAAGCGATGTTAATCGTAATAAACGCTGAGCGTAAATTAAACATTTACCGACCTGATATATAAAGCTCAAGCGCACGACGTAATGATTGAAATGCCATCTGCTCGAATTGAATGTTTTCAATTTCAATCCATTGATATTGGGCTATTTCTGATTCTTGTTTAGTTATTTCGGGTTTATGAGATAAGGCGCAACTAAAAGTGGTATCCAAGGTTTGATATTGAATATCGGCATACAAATATTGGTTTGGCCATGCACTTTCGTAACACCAATCACTAGCCGGTATTTCAATATTTAATTCTTCTTTTAATTCACGTGTTAACGCTTGTTCGAGCGATTCGTTGGCATCTACAAAGCCGCCAGGTAAATCGAGCAAGCCAGCCCCTGGATCTTTAGCCCGAGTCGTGAGTAATATTTGATTTTCAAAGGTAATGATACCGGCGACGGCCGCAGCAATATTGTGGAAATAATTGAAGTGACAATGACGACAGATAAATTGCCTTTGCTGAATAAAATCAATGGTCTGTTTGCTACATTTTGGGCAAAATTTAAACATTAATTGGTGCCTGATTTTAAGCTCTACGTTAATAGAGCTTGTTTAGCTTTAGGTTAATATTTAAATATTAGCCTATTAGTCGTTGAGTGCATGTATAAAGTCTAAAACTTCTTGGGTTTTGGTTTTCATTAGGGGGGTATCGGCACGTGATTCGATATTAATGCGTAACAGGGGTTCGGTATTCGACATTCTGACATTAAAGCGCCAATTATCGAAGGTCATACCCAAGCCATCAGTGCGATCATATTCACTCACCTGATCGGCGTAATGTTTTTCAAGTTCAGTTAGTATGAGGTTAGCATCACCCACTCGTAAATTGATTTCGCCACTGCAAGGAAACAAAGCCTGACGCTCACTAACTAATGACGATATTGGCTTGCCGGTAACGCCCATTAATTCACATATGAGCAACCAAGGTATATTGCCATTATCGCAATAGGCAAATTCTTTAAAATAATGATGGGCACTCATTTCACCGCCATATATAGCATTCTCTGCACGCATTTTTTCTTTAATAAAAGCATGGCCGGTTTTGCTTTTAACCGGAACACCACCTGCTTGCTCAACGATATCAATTGTATTCCAATATAAGCGAGGGTCATAAACTATTTTACCCCCTGGGTTATGCTGTAATAAGGTTTTGGCCAATAGGCCAACTAAATAATAGCCTTCGATGAATTCGCCTTTCTCATCAAAAAAGAAACACCGGTCAAAATCGCCATCCCATGCTATTCCCATATCAGCTTTATGTTCAATGATTGCTTGTTGTGTGGTTAATCGATTTTCTTCTAATAGCGGGTTAGGCACGCCATTAGGGAAGTTGCCATCTGGCTCGTGCTGTATTTTGATAAATTCAAAGGGGAGGTGAGGCTCAAGCAAATCAATAATTTTTCCTGCACCCCCATTGCCCGCATTGACCACTATTTTTAATTTTGGCAATGTTGCTACGTTAATGTAGCTCAGTAAATGCTCAATATATTGCGGACTTGTGTCTATGTAAGTAGGACAACCTACTAAGTTATTCGGCGTAAAATTATTGCCTTCTGCTAGTGCTTTTATTTCAAGTAAGCCAGTATCGCCTGAAATGGGTAGCGCGCCTTTGCCAACAAACTTCATGCCATTATAATTTTTGGGGTTGTGGCTAGCCGTTACGACAATGCCACCGTCGACTTTTTCGTTAAAGGCCGCAAAATAGATCTCTTCTGTACCACATTGGCCAATATGCATAACATCGGCGCCGGCATCCATAATACCCTTAGCAAGTGAATCACATAAACTATGGCTCGTTAATCTTATGTCGTAGCCAACTGCAACAATATTGGCTTGTTGTTGTTTTACATAAGCAAAGCCAATTTTATAAGCTGTATCTTCATTTAATTCTTGCGGTACTTTGCCGCGAACATCGTATGATTTAAAGCAAGTTAGTGCGTTCATATCAACTCTCTTTTATTATTAACTAAGTGAAAACCCCACGAGCATCATTTTGTAAAACAGGCTGTAAAAACAACCTGTTTATGTGGTGTAGAGGAGGTATTATATTTTGAAACAAGCGAATTATAGGTTTAGTTAGGCAACGATAAATCACTGGGTTTTTTATTGGTGCCTTGTTTTATCAGATAAAAACGGCGCAAATTGTTTAACGTCATCCAGGTTGTCATGGCTGTATTTTGGGTTACTTCAAACTTTAAGGTAACTGCACCTTGTGGTAGCGGTATTTGCGCTAACTTTTGCAAGGCGTGCTCGTTTAGCGTCGTGGTATAAGGTTTATTGGCTACGCTAATTTTAACCTCAAACCCAGAACCGTAGTGATCTTGCTTATTAAGCCATAAATCATAAATACCCGCTTCGTTAATCTGTAAATCATAGGTGGCTGAATCACCGGCTTGTTTAAAACCACCTAGCAAGTGTGCTTGGCTTTTAACGTTACCTTGTGTGCTGGCTGGGCCAAAAGCATTAAAAGCACTGATGTCGCCTGAAATTTGATACATCGGGGTTTTAAAACTGTCAGCATCATTAAACACATCTTGATATGCCGTTTGCATTTTAGTGAGCATTATAGCGGCAAGTGTCGGCTTAGCTAAAAATAAGTTTTTGGTTTCTTGTGGATCGGTTTTCATATCAAATAAGACATATTGCTCGGTCGCATCAGGGTAGTGTGATTCATCTTTAACGGGGTTGAGTATTAATTTATAACGATCATCACGCAATGCCAACATTTGTGAATTGTAATCTAGTGCATTTTTAGCAACATCATCAAAAGGGGTCCATTGATTGAATAATGCTTTGTGTGAAATTACATCATGACTACCTATTAAAACCGGTTTTTGGCGTGCATAAGTGGTATCACCTTCTAACGCACGTTTAAATGATTCACCATCTATTGGTTTATGGTTTTTATTCAACTGAATATTCGTCACCTCTAAAAGGTAAGGCATAATATCGGTGACAAACGTAAAGGGCGCGATCGTACGAGGTTGATAATGATCACCGTAGCGAATAAACAAAGGTGATTTAACCCCATTTTGCCAGTTTCGTCCTTTCATGCCATGCCAGTTATTTGGGTTACGTTGCTCCCATTCATGTTGATGCATTGCGCCATAGTTGCTAGAACCGAACCAGGGGCCATTGTCGCTCATAAATATAATGATGGTATTGTCAGCTAAACCTTGTTGGTCAATATGGTTTATTAAACGGCCAATATGATGATCCATTTCTTCTATCATGCCATATAGGTTAGCTATAGCGTCTCGTTGCCCTTTAGCTTTATATTTATCAACATATTTTTTAGGCGCAACCCAAGGTTCATGTGGTGCTAAATAACTTAAATAGGCGAAAAAAGGTTTGTTATTTTTTTGTCTATCGATAAAGTCAATAGCGTAATCGGTAACCACACTTGATACCCAATCATCGTGCTCGACTTTTTGTTGATTAATATAACCATAAGAATTTTCATGCACATAGAGTTGAGCGTAGTAACTTTCGTCAAAGCCTCTATCTTGCGGTAGATAACCAGCGGTTTTACCGATATGCCATTTACCCCAAGTACCGGTTGCATAGCCGTTTTCTTGTAATACATTTGAGATTAACGTTTCATCTAAGCTTAAGTAATCACGCCCACCATGAACACCCGAAACACCGGTTTTATAATAATGCCGACCGGTGAGTAAAGCGGCTCGTGTGGTTGCACACACGGGTGAAACATTGTAATCAGAAAACTGCACTGAACGCTTGGCTAAAGCATCTAGATTAGGTGTTTCGATCACGGGGTTGCCATGTATTGATAAGTCGTCAAACCCCAAGTCATCTGCTGTTATAAGGATTATATTAGGCTGTGTAATTTGTTGAGCATTGGCATTAAATACAAACAACAAAATTAATGGACCTATTAAAGAGATAATGAGTAACTTGAGTTGTAGAAAATTTTTCATATTACACCTTAATTGCGCGGATGACGGGGTCATCATTAAATGAAAATAAAAAAAAGGTGATGCACGGGGGAACTTGGGTTAATAGCTGGAGTTTTAGTCTTCTCGCTCAGGTTTTATGGTTCATTGTCAGCGCTTACTCGCCCAGTCACATAGTAGAGCATATGCTCATGGGGTCTCGAAGCTTGACGGCTTCCCCTAAAACCCGATCGCTTTGACTATATTAACCCTACATCACCTTTGGTACTTATCAACGGCGACTTTTGCAATACGTAATGGCTTCATTAGCCGCAACCACTAAATGGTAAAGTGTGCTTGCGGGTGATTCTGCAACAATTACGTTATTGTTTTCGTCAAGTTGATCACAATAAGTACCTAAAACGTCACCGGTTAAATAGTATTTAAACAAAAGCTCAATGGCGTCTTGAGCTTTTTGCTCGTATAGCGCTTTGATATAAGGGTCTGATTCGGCATTTGCTTGTGCGACACTAGCCTTGAGGAGTTCGGTTATAGGCCAGCAACGTTTTGTTGCTTTGATTATTTGACCTTTTTCATTGCATTCGTCAAATAATAAACCGGTTACATCTGAGCCGTAAGCAATCGCATTTTTATATAAAATGTCAGTGTATTGGGTTACTGGGCTGCCCGTTAGTTGCTGGTATTCATGTAACAACCAGACCCACTCAAGCATATGACCCGCCTCAATTATTTTACCGTGCGTACCAAATTGCGGTGACCAATCGGCATTAAAATATTCAAGTAATACGCCTTTGTCTTCATCAAAAAAGTGGGTTTGAAACAAGGTGAATACTTCACCCGCCCGGGCTAACCATTTAGCGTTTTTAGTGGCAGAGTAGAGAGCCATAAACGTTTCGAATAGATGCATGTGCGGGTTTTGCCTACGTAGATTAGAATTAAAGTCGCCTTCAAACCAACCGCCTTTTATTCCTTTAATATGCGTATCGATATGCTCCATCATCGCGTCGGCCGCCGTTAATGCCGATTGGTCGTTGAATGCGCGATAGCGCCATGCACAAGCTAACAAATAAAAAGCCAAATCGTAAGTATCTTGTTTACTATCAATGATTTGGCAATTAGCATTTAATAAATGTGCAAATTGGCCTTTATCATTTTTAGCATGAGTGTTGATAAACGTTTGTAAGCTATCAACAACTCTTTCTCCATTATCAAACCAACCTTTTTCGTTCGCCATGGCATAAACAAACATTTGGCGATAATTTACCCTAACACGACGATCGCATTGTGTATCGGGTTGCCCTTGGCTGTTTAGCTTTTCAAATGAACCACCGGTTTTAGTATCTAGTCCATTTGATGCCCATAACGGCAAAGCGTGTTCACTTAGCCATGAAACAAAATGTGTTGCGGCGTCGTTTAAATTTTTAAATTCTGGCATTTGGGCCTCTTGTGTGTGCATTCATGCTGAATCAATCGTTGTTTAAACCTAAATTGAGCATGCGATGTTTTTTATATGTTACAAATGTAACCGGTTACTTTTTGTTTTGCAATTATAATTCATCATTTTTTTATTAAAGGTTAAAAATTGTCTTATCAGAGACTTATTGGGAGTAAGTGAGAGTAAGGACTTAGCAAACTTAAGTTTACGCTTGTATAGTCAAAGCGATCGGGTTTTAGGGGCAGGTTTCTCGTTCCAGACGAAACCTAAGTACTTACTTCCATGTAAGCAAAGCAGTCAAGCTTCGAGCCCCCATGAGCATATGCTCTACTATGTGATTGGGGCGAGTAAGCGCTGACAATGAACCATAAAACCTGAGCGAAAAGACTATATTCAAGTGATTTGAATACAAGCGTAGCAGGACGGTAATTAGCTAAATTTCACTTAATAATCAGTATGTCATAAAAACTTAGGCTTTGTTTGCCGTGCTACCACGCACGATAAACTCAAAAGGTAAAATGTACTCTTGTTGCGCTAATGTTTTACCTTCTAATAAACGATGCAACAAATTCATTGCCGTTTTTCCTAATTCGGTTGCCGGTTGCGAAATAGTCGTTAGCGTTGGTTCGTTGTATTTAGAAAACTCAATATCATCAAAGCCGGTGACAGAAATATCGTTTGGCACGTCTAAACCAACTGACTTAAAACCTTTAATGGCACCGATCGCCATTTCATCATTAAACGCGACAATCGCGGTTGGTTTTTGATCCATATGAATAAACTGGGTTGCCGAATTTAAACCTGACCATAAACTGAAATCACCTTCTGTGACTAAAGTGTCGTCAAAAGGAATGCCCGCATTTTCTAACGCTTGTTTATAGCCTTTTAATCGAACAATTGAATGAGGGTTATCGGCTAGGCCTGTTATTACTCCGATACGCGTATGGCCTAACGATATTAAATGCTCAACAACTTGCTGTTGTGCCGCGGCATTATCGATTCGCACTGAAGGATAGGGGGTGCCTACGCATCCACACGCACTAACAACAGGGAAGTCAGCGTGACTGAATATTTGTCCGTCTGCTGGTCGGTGAGGGCGTAATTGTATAACGCCATCTGCTTGTCGTGTCTCAATGAGCTTTAAATATTCTTTTTCGCGATCAATGGAGTCACGGCTGTCGCCTAAGAGCACATTAAAGCCTTTTTGCCGAGCGACATCTTCAATACCTTTCACCACAGTTGAAAAAAATGGGTTTGCTAACTCAGGTACTAAAACTAAAATGGCATAGCTTTTATGAAATCTAAAATTACGGGCCAGCATATTGGGTTTATAGCCAACAAGTGCAATGGCATCGTTGACTTTTTTAAGGCTGTTTTTTGATACTTTGTCTGGGTGACTCAGCGCTCTTGAAACGGTAGCAATGGATACGCCTGCTACTTTAGCGACTTCGCGAATATTTGACATTTTTATTTCCTTAGGCGGTATAAGTATGAATTATAGCGGCAATATGTGTAACCAGTTTCATGGCGTTAACAAGTTAAAAATGCAATAAAAAGCATATAAAGTCAAATATTTAGTGTAACAGTTTCATTGTTAACATTGTGTTCAAATTTATACCCAAGTCACTTGGGAATAGTTCTGGCTTTAATCAATTTTATATCTCATATCAGCGCTATTTTTTATTAATTTAACATTACTAGGCTTATTTTGGGCGCTTAATGCTCATGGCTAACGTAATATGTTAATCTGTGAAATGACCTTTAAAATTTGTAAGTTATTATTTAATAGGGTTTTTCTGTATTTCGTTTCGGCATTAGCAATATTTATCTTATTAATAAATGAATTATTTCTAGATCTTTATTGCGTAACCGGTTACATTTTACTGCAGTTGAACTATAGTTGTTAAACCGTTATCTCAAATATAACGACAAATACTGATAGAGGGGTTGTATGCCAGCATTAAATGAGCGACCAGGTTTAAAAGAAAAAATAGGCTATGGATTTGGTGATTTTGCCTCATCTATGTTTTGGAAGTTATTTTCAGTTTACCTGATGATCTTTTACACCGATGTGTTTGGTATTTCAGCGGCGGCTGTTGGAACGATGTTTTTATTAGTTAGAATTTGGGATGCAGCTAATGATCCAATTATGGGCATTATCTCTGACCGAATTAATACCAAATGGGGTAAATTTAGGCCTTTTATCTTATTTGGCGCGATCCCCTTTTCTGTTATCGGGGTGCTGACCTTTACGACACCTGAATGGTTAGGTGATTATAAATTAGCTTATGCTTACGTGACTTACACATTAATGATGATGGTCTATACCGTTGTTAATGTTCCGTATGCTTCGTTACTCGGTGTGATGTCGTCACATAGTGATGATCGCACTACGTTAGCGTCTTACCGTATGGTATTTGCGTTTGCAGGCGGTATATTATCGTTAGCCTTTATTGAGCCGTTAACGGATTTTTTCAGCACATTAAACTCAACAACCCCTGATATGCAAGCCGGTTGGATGTATACCGTTATGTTATTTGGTGTTATTGCTTCTATTTTATTTTACTTTACCTTTGCATGGACTAAAGAGCGAGTACAGCCCCCTGCACAACAGCAAAACTCGTTAAAAGACGACCTTAAAAATTTAGCTAAAAATAAGTATTGGTTCATTTTATTGGGGGCGGCTTTAGCTACATTAATATTTAATAGTATGCGTGATGGTGCCGCGGTTTATTACTTTAAATATTATTTTTCGATTGATTCAATTGTTATTTTTGGCATGAGTTTTAGTTTGATTGCGACTTATTTAGTGATTGGCCAGGTGGCTAATATAGCTGGGGTGATGTTAGCTAAGCCGGTATCTTCAAAAATGGGTAAACGCCAAACCTTTATGTATGCCATGTTTGGCGCGGCATTTTTTAGTGCGTGTTTGTTTCATATGACGGAATCCCAAGTGTGGTTAATTTTGTTATTACAAGTCGTGATTAATATGTGTGCCGGTATTATATTTCCGTTACTTTGGGCTATGTACGCCGACACCGCTGACTATTCTGAATATAAAACCGGTCGTCGTTCAACGGGGCTTATTTTTTCATCTGCTTCGTTTTCACAAAAAATGGGTTGGACATTAGGCGGGGCCATGACAGGTTGGACACTTGCTATTTACGGTTATGAAGCGAATGCAGAGCAAACTGAAACGGCCAAAGAGGGGATCCGTATGATGATGAGTTATTTACCCGCCATTGGCGCCTTAATTTCTGGCTTATTTATTATGTTTTATAAATTAACGGATGATGTGATGGCCGATGTAAATAAACATTTAGCCGATAAACGTGCAGATGAAAAATCGCTTTTTGAACCGACTGAAAATGTATTGGTAACAGAAGCCGATGAACACAACAAACTTAAGTCAAATTTTAAACCTATCGATGCGCAATAAACGATAGAGATTGTATACACAGATTTAGCTATTTAGTCGAATTTGTGATGTAACCGGTTAATATTTATAAATGTTGTTTTAATTAAACAATAAGCAAGAGGAAAATTTTATGAACACTTTTCAACAACGAGTAGCAGCAACCACAGCATATCAAGATTCAATTTTAACTAAATGTAATAAGCCACAAGCCCAAGGTAATGGCATTTACGATCGTTTTGAAAACCCGATCATCACACCGGCTCATGTGCCTTTAACGTGGCGTTATGATTTTAATGAAAATACCAATCCTGAGTTTATGGAGCGAATTGGTGTTAATGCCACTTTAAATTCAGGTGCTATTAAATTTAATGATAAATATGTCATTGTAGTGCGAGTAGAGGGTAACGATAGAAAGTCTTACTTTGCTGTTGCACAAAGTGATAATGGGGTTGATAACTTTACTTTTTGGGACCGTCCGGTAACGATGCCTGAGACGGACCGCCCTGATACTAATGTTTATGATATGCGCTTAACACGTCATGAAGATGGTTATATTTATGGTTTATTTTGTACCGAACGTAAAGATTTAGAATTACTTGAAAATACCTCTGCAGCTGAAGCGCAGTGTGGTATTGCACGAACTAAAGATTTAGTGTCGTGGGAGCGTTTACCTGATTTAATCACCTATTCAGGTCAACAACGAAATGTGGTTCTACACCCAGAATTTGTTGAGGGACAATATGCTTTATATACTCGCCCACAAGATGGTTTTATTTCGGTTGGTGGCGGTGGCGGCATTGGTTGGGGTTTATCTAAAACCATGGAAAATGCCGAAGTTAAATCTGAAGTGATCGTTGATTCAAAGGTGTATCACACAATCAAAGAAGTTAAAAACGGCCAAGGACCCGCACCCATCAAAACGGCAAAAGGTTGGTTACATTTAGCGCATGGTGTGCGTAATACCGCCGCGGGTTTGCGATATGTTTTATATATCTTTATGACTGAGCTTGAAAGACCTTGGGTTGTTACACATGCGCCGGGTGGTCATTTTATTGCACCAGAAGGTGCCGAACGTGTAGGGGATGTATCAAACGTTGTATTCAGCAATGGTTGGATAGCCGATGATAACGGTGACGTATTTATTTATTATGCATCATCAGATACTCGAATGCATGTCGCAACTTCGACTGTTGATAAATTAATCGATTATGTCATTAATACCCCAGAAGATGGTTTACGCTCAGCGACCTCGGTGCAAGCAATTAATCAATTAATTGACCAGAATAATTCAGTTCGATAATTGATATAAATAGGAGGAGGGCGTATGAGCACAATAAATAAACAAGCAATAAGCAAACTTAAACGTGAGTTTAACCAAGAGTTACAATCGATAACCAATTGGTGGTGCACAAATGGACCGGATGTTGAGAATGGCGGGTTTATTGGCGAAATTTCATCTAATGGCCAACGTATATATGATGCCCCTAAAAGCATTATTTTAAATACCCGTATTTTATGGTTTTTTAGTGAAGTGGCTTTGTTTAATGCTTGCGAGCAATCACGTGCGATGGCTGATCGTGCATACGATTATTTATTGACCCATTTTGATGATACAGACCAAGGTGGTGTTATTTGGTCTGTTGATTGTTATGGTGATTTACTTGACGGTAAAAAACAAACGTATGCCCAGTCATTCGCTATTTACGCCCTTTCATCTTATTTTGCTTTAACGGGTAAACAAGCCGCGATCGATAAAGCGTTAACCTATTTTGATTTATTAGAATTACATACACATGATAATGATCGGGGCGGTTACCTCGAAGCATTTTCTCAAGATTGGCAAGAAATTGAAGATATGCGCCTGAGTGAAAAAGACGCCAATTTACCTAAAACAATGAACACCCATCTACATGTTTTAGAAGCCTATACCAATTTACAAAAATATTATCCGACAACTAAGGTCAATAACGCGTTAAGTCGTTTGATTGATTATTTTCAAGGTTCAATTGTTGATCATTCAAATTATCATTTACGTTTATTTATGTGCCGTAATTGGGGTGACCATTCACAAGCCTATTCATATGGGCATGATATTGAATGTAGTTGGTTATTACATAAATCATTAAAAGCGTTAAAAGATCCAAAAATGACCGTGAAGGTTTTACCAACGGTGATCAAACTTGCCCACGTGTGTTTGGCCGAAGGTATTGGCGACAAAGGCCAAGTGTTGGATGAAATTGATATTAAAACCGGGAAGCAACATACCGAAAGTTGCTGGTGGATCCAAGCCGAAGCCTTGGTTGGTTTTTTGAATGCATATACCTTAACTGGCGAAGACGAATACTTTAGTGCGATCGATAAAATTTGGTCATTCACACAGCAATATCATATTGATAAAGAGCAGGGTGAGTGGCATTGGTTAGCAACATGTGACCAAGATAAAAATGATGATATTTATAAAGCTGGATTTTGGAAAGGTCCTTACCATAATGGGCGTGCATTAATGGAAGCCCTTAAATTGTTAGAGGAAATTGACGTATGAGTCATATAAAAAAGATTATATTGGGTTTATCAACGGCGTTAAGTTTGACTGTCGCGGGCTGTGGAGAGAATCAATCGTCAGAAAACCAGACTTCTAATAGTCATCAAAACACGGTTTCAGTTAGCGAGCCTGCGGTAGCCCAAGACGAAAGCCGTTTAGGCAATCGTGCTGATACATTCACTCATTTTATCACCCGTGATGGGCACCAATTGAAAGACGGTGAACAAATCTTTCGCTTTGCGGGTATTCATGCACCTGAATTACATCGCATAGAAAACGATGCCAAAGGCAGTTGCAAAGCCGATGCGCGTGGTTGGGGCCAATATTTTCAGTGGCCGACGGCCGATGAGCAAGAAAATTGGATCAAAGCGCTTGTTCGCACCGGGCATAAAGCCATGCGAGTTTATGTTTTATCTATCGAACATGAAAGCGATATAGCTTGTGAACGTGAAACGCATATTTTAAAACCACTCACACCCGATGGCATGCCACGTTTTAATGAAGCCGCGATGGTGGTTTATGATCGCATGATTGCGCTATCAAATGAGCATGGTTTACGTTTAATTTTACCTTTTATTGACCATTGGCATTGGTGGGGCGGTCGTGAGCAGCTTGCCGGATTTTATGGCGAAACAAAAGATGATTTTTATGATGTGAATAGCAAAACGTATCAAGCTTATTTACACATTATAAAAACGGTGCTTAATCGTAAAAACACGTTTACGGGGCGTTTATATAAAGATGAAAAAGCGATAATGGCATGGGAAACCGGTAACGAGCTTAAAGAAACAACAGAAGCCTTTTTAGCTAAAACAGCTGCTTATATCAAATCGATTGATCCGCAGCACTTAGTCATCGATGGTACTTACACCAAAATTAATCAATATGCGTTAGATGACGATAATGTCGATATTATATCAAACCATTATTATTCTAATGTGGGTAACAACAACCCTGAACAAGTTTTAAAAGATTTAAAAACCATAAACGGTAAAAAGCCCTACATGGTTGGTGAGTTTGGATTACTCTCTGCCGCTGAACTAAACGATATTATGCAAGCGGCTGTACATGCTGAGTATAACGGCGCAAAAGCAGTTGGGGCCTTTATTTGGGGCTTTAGAGGCCATCGCCATGATGGTGGTTTTTATTGGCACAAAGAGTGGACTGGTCATTACAGCTATCATTTACCGGGCTTTAAAGAGGGCGATGCTAATGAAGAGTTACCTATTATTAATGTAACGCGTTTAGCTCAAGCGCAAATGGCCGGTTTTGATAAAATTCAGCCATTACCGATACCAGAGGCGCCTTTGTTGCGCGATATTAAGGATGCAACAAAGATAAATTGGTTAGGCGCGCCAACAGGGCAATCGTATAAAGTTGAACGAGCAACAGCCAGTACGGGGCCGTGGCAAGTGATTGCCCAAGGGGTTTCTGATGGTAAAAATGAATATGATCCAAGCGTTGATAGTGTATTTACTGATGCTGAAAATTTAGTGACCGGCACGACCTATTATTATCGTGTGACTGCGTTTAATGAAACCGGTCACTCGGTACCCTCTAACATACAATCTTTTGTGGCTAAATAACCCATTATTGTCTTTTTTATCAATGTAAGTGCAGACGCTTTAGCGCTGACACTTATATTGATAAATCATTTTAACTGACAGTAATTCAGTAACTTATAAATAAAAAATTTAAATTTCAGGTTATAAATAATTTATATTCTCATTTTTCAGCTGGAAACTGAAACCGGTTTAATTTATTGATGTAAAAGTCTTTTTATAAAAAAAAATGGCTCTATTTTAGCTTGAAGTTTTGTACTTGGTTAGAAGTTGACTAGGCTTCAATAAACTATTGTTAGTAATAGATGAGGCATCTCTTATATGTTCGCAATTGGCAAAAAACTATTCATATTTTTAATTTTTTTTACTGGAATGCATTTACAGGTTGCTATTGCCGCTATTAAAGGTGACTTAGTTGTTTATACTAATCGAGGCGACTTGATTGATAATGGCTCATTTAAAAAATGGATCGCGGCCTTTAAAAATAAATACCCAACCTTTGGCGATATTAAATTAAAACGGTCTGATAATTTTGAAGTTGAATCGGTCAAATTATTTGCCGCGCGCCAATACGGTGATGTCACGTTAATCCCCGAAAATTTACCTAAAGATGTTTACCCTAATTATTTTGAGCCCCTTAATAATTTAGGCTTATCTAAACATTTATATTTTGCCGACGCCTGGGCTTATCAAGGCAAAGAGTATGCTTATAGTCAAGGTGTTTCGGTTGAAGGCTTAGTGTATAACAAAGCGGTTTTTAAAAAATTAGGCTTAGATGTTCCACAAACATTAACTGAATTATATAAAGCCGCAGCCGTGTTAAAACAAAATGGGGTGACCCCGTTAAGTTTGAATATTGGCTCAGCTTGGCCGTTACAGCAATGGGATAAAGCCCCTGTTTTAATAGCGGGCAATGCGAATTACTATAATGAAATGCTTAAAAACGAAGCGCCCTATGTTAAAAATGGCGCGTTTGCTCAATCATTGAATATCCCTTTTACCTTTTATCAAAAAGGGTGGAGTGAAGACAATATTATTGATGATAATTGGGAAAACTCAAAAGCTCAATTTGTTAAAGGCAAAGCGGCGATGTATTTTTTAGGCAGTTGGGTTATCCCACAATTAATAGATAAAGGCTTAGCGAGTAAAGATGTGGGCTTTGCGCCTTTTCCTTTTACTAATAATACAAAAACCGTTGGCTTAGTGAATAAGGATTGGGGCTTAGGTGTGAGCCGTTATAGCAAAAATAAAATCGCAGCCAAAGCTTGGCTTAAATTTTTATTAACGGAATCTGATTTTGCCGATATGTCGGGTTTTATACCAACAGATAAACGTAAAAAGCCTAATTTACGCCAAATGCGTGAGTTTCAATCGTACCAACCTGAGATGATACAAGCTAAAAGTCCGTCGTTTCAATTCATTCGGTTAACCAATATGGCCGGTATTGACTTTATGCGTGGCGGTTATATTCGCAATATTATTTTAAGTAGTGATTTTGATATGGCCATAAATTACTGGGATCGCCGCTGGGCGCTGGCGTTAAAGAATGGTGATGATCAATGAATTTATCAATCGTAAGACAAGTTATTATTGGGTTTACTTTACTGACATTATTGATGGTGGCGATCGCGATTGTTGGCTTAAAAGGTCAACGTGAATTAGCGGCTAGCCTAGCGCTGACCTCTGATAAATTAGCGCCTATATTGCGTCAGTCTGCGGTATTTACGTCATCTGCACAAAATGCGGTGAGGTCAGTTGCGACCCACGCCACGTTAAATCGAACTGCGTTACTCAATGAGCAAGAACAAAACTTTGACCGTGCGGCTGATGATTATCGTTCGAGCATTAATAAAATCATGCCATTGTTAGCTATTTTTCCGCGTTCAAAAGCAACACTTGAGCAAATTGATTTATTGTTTATTGATGTACTTAAACTCGCCGGCGAGCATTTAACTACGCATCGCCAACAGGTTACCGCTCGGCAACAACAACAGGAAGAGTTAAACCGATTTAAAAATAGTTGGCAATATTTTGAACCCTATATTAATGATATAGAATTTGGTTTATCAGATAACGAGCGTAAAGCCGCTTGGGTGCTTAAAGCATTAAACCAAGATGCGATCGATGTGGCTGGGTATTTAACCCAAATTAACACGATTCAGCTCAAAGATATGCCCAGTTTTTTAGCCAATCTAACTTATCATCAACAAAATTTTATAATTAAACTGAATATTATTGCGGCTAAATATCCATCGTTGGCCGCAAAGTTTGAACGATATAAAACACTGCTACAATTTCATGTAAATGATAATCAAGGTATCGCAGGTCTGCATAACAAAATATTAAAATTGAATGAACAGGGGTTAACATTACGAGAGCAATTTAATCGTAAATTGGCTACCGCTATGTTGCAACTTGAATCCCTAAATACTGAAATAGCTAAACAAGCTGAACAACTTAATATTCAAGCTAAAGAAGACAGTCAAGATTCGCTTTATTCAATTATGATTGCCTTGGCTGTTGCTTTGGCTGCCGCGTTGAAGATATCGTGGTTGATTATCGCGCGTATTCGTTCACAAACTAAACGCTTTATTGAAGAAATACGTGTTGTGGCAGCCGGTGATTTCACATCAGATGGTTTTACTAAATTAAAACATCAGGGCGGGGAATTTGGTGTTATTGCGGAAGCGTTAGATGGTTTAGTGGACCATTTATCACTGATGATAAAAAAAGTGACAGAATACAGTAATCAACTCGCCGAAATGTCGACGAAAAATCAAGCCACCTTAAATTCAACTCGGTCGCGCATTAACGAGCAAACAATGCAAACCGAAAATCTTGCCACCGCTATTACCGAGATGGATTCATCAATCAATGAAGTGTCTAACAATGCGGCTAATACGGCTAATGTGGTTGACCAGGTTTATACTGAAGCACAAAGTAATAGCGTGTCGATACGAGAAAATATCGATGATATTAACCGATTACGTGATTCTTTAGATGATGCAGGTGTTCACATGCAAACTCTATTACAAAATGCCGGTGCTATTGATGCTGTTGTAACGGTGATTAAAAGTATTGCTGAACAAACTAATTTATTAGCCCTTAATGCAGCGATTGAAGCGGCACGAGCCGGCGATCACGGACGAGGTTTTGCCGTTGTGTCGGATGAGGTAAGAGCGCTTGCCAGTAAAACACAAGAATCGACCGTTGAAATTACCGCGATGGTTGAAAGCTTACAAAAAGGCAGTAATCAAGCACACCGCGTTATGAAAGAAAATCAAGAAAAAGCGACCCTTTGCGCACAAAAGTCGAATAAAACATCGGCGTCTCTTGATGCGATGTTAACGGGCTTAGATAAAATAAATGATATGTCGATGGTTATTGCAACAGCAGTTGAAGAGCAAAGCTCGGTTGCGCAAGAATTATCAAGAAATGTGAATGGGATCGCTGAATTAGCAGAACATGTGTTAAGTGATTCGGCTGAGCTTTCTAAAGCCAGTGAATTAACCAGTCATTTAGCCGTTGAGCAAAGAAAACTAACCGCTAAGTTTACGGTTAAATAATGTTATAAAATACAAATAAAAAAGCTTAAACCTTTCGGTTTAAGCTTTTTTTTATCGCTTATTTTAACAGCGTAACTAAATCACGTTATTTAGGTTAATAATGTGATATTTAATTAGTTTATGCGATTAATAAATGAAGCAACGGTGTTTATTTCCATGCGGTTAGTTTCACCTTTAGGTGAACCTTGAGCACTTTTAGCAATAACGACTAAACTATCGTTGTTTAAAACACTGCTTTCTAATAGTGGAGCAATCGATGTTTTGATTACATCTTTACGCTCTTGCACATCAATTAAATAAGCATCTACGCCATAGCTTAAAGATAATAAACGCAATGATTCAGGCTTGTAACAAGCCGCATAAATAGGTGAAGAAGGGCGATGTGACGCAATTTGACGAACAGTTGAGCCTGTTGCCGTTGGCACAACAATCGCGTCAACGTCTAAATCACGTGCTGATTTAGCCACTTGCTTACAAATATATTCTTGTAAGTGATACTTATCGTTTTTGCTGTCAAGGTTAATACCATTTGCTGTTTTTTCTTCAACGTGTTTAGCAATGTTAGCCATTGTTTCAACGGCTTCGAATGGGTAATCACCATAAGCTGATTCACCTGAAAGCATTAACGCATCAGTACCATCTAATACCGCATTCGCAACGTCTGAAATTTCAGCACGTGTTGCACGTGGGTTTTGGATCATACTTTCAAGCATTTGCGTTGCGGTAATAACCGGTACTTGTGCTTTAATACATTTTTGAATCATGTCTTTTTGGACTAACGGCACTTCGTAGCCAGGTATCTCGATACCTAAATCACCACGTGCAACCATAACACCGTAAACGACTTCTAAAATCTCATCTAGGTTTTCGACACCTTCGCGGTTTTCGATTTTAGCGATAATTTTAATTGGCGAGTTTTTAGCATCTAAAATGTCTTGAACATCTAAAACATCTTGTTTGTTACGGACGAATGAATGTGCAATGAAGTCAACACCGGCATCAATAGCCATTTCGATGAACGTTTTATCGCGGTCAGTAACTGAAGGTAAGTTGATTTCAACACCCGGAACGTTAACGCTTTTCTTCTTCTTAATTTTACCGTTGTTTAATGCGGTTGTATAAAGCGCTTCTTCGTCTTTACTATCAACAACGAGCTCTAATAAACCATCGTCGATTAAGATACGCGCGCCAACTGGCACATCTTTAACAAAACCTAAATAGTTAACTTGTACGGCGTCTTTAGTGGTGGGTACTTCTAAGCCGTCAGCTCGAAACGTTACTTTGTCACCCGTTTTGATGCTTAGGTCTTCTTCAATTTTAAGGTTTGTACGCATTTCAGGGCCTTTTGTATCAACAAGAACCGCTAACTTTTCGCTTACCGCGCGTACATTTTTAATTACTTTGCGTGTATCTTCAGGTGTTTGATGAGCTGTGTTTAAACGAATAACGTTTACGCCACGTTTGAATAATTCACCAATAAACGCTACGTCGCCTTTAAGGTCTGATACCGTAGCTACAATTTTAGTTTTTTTTGTCATATTTCCATTCACAAATTAGAGAGGGATAAATCTTGCGCGTATTGTAATTAATTTTTGTATACATTGCTGCATTAAACATGAATTAGATTGTGCTTATATTTGAATATTTGGCTATTGCATATTTTAGGCTTATGTAATCGTGTATCATTATGATGTTAAAAGGATAATAATATCAAGTGGTTAGATATTTCGTGTGAATGATTTAATGTTTTGTTTTATACTTTTGATGTAACTTAAGGTGAATGGTCGTTATTGATAAAAACTATATTAAATTAACGATATGTACTTTATAAGTTGCTTGGGTGGTTGATATGCCAACAACACCTTACTATTTTTGATCTGGTTCTGCTCTGGTTGAAGTATGGTTTGGATGAAAAAAACCAAGTGGCATAACCATGATTAATGCACTTGGCTTTTTATTGTTTCATCAGCTGTTCAATGATGAAATCAGGCGATTAAAATAAACAATAGCTTACTGCTGTAAACCGTTAGTTTTTTAGAATTTTGCCGTTACCCCAACTTGAAAACGTCGACCTGAATATTCTATCAAGGTAACGCGTTCACGGATATCAGCGTATTCAATGATATTTTCGTTGGTTAAGTTAATGGCTTCAGCGCGTAGAGTCATGTTTTCAGATAAATCGTATGACGTACTGAAATCAAACTGACCATAGGCTTCAACATGTTGAGGTAAACCATTACTGCCGATCACAGGGCCAGAACGGTATTTCAAATAATCGTCACGCCAATTATAAGCTAAACGTGCTTGAAAACCTTCTTTGTCGTAAAACGCAATTAAGTTGTATGCCGTTTCTGAGAACCCTTCTAAACCACTACCTGCAGAAAGCACATTTTCACGCGCAAGCTCATCTGTTTGTGCCTCTTTGTCTTCTGATGTTGTGTAAGTATAGTTAGCTTGCACACCAAAACCGTCTAACCAGCCCGGTAAATAGTCAAAGTAATATAGAGCGGCTAACTCAATACCCGACACTTCACCCCCATTGCGGTTAGATTGCTCTTCAGAATATTCAAAAAACTCGCCAAGAGGTTGGGTTTGAATGGTATAGCCTGTGCCTTTTTTAACGGTTTTTTGTGAAATAAAGGTGCTGATATCTTTATAGAATAAACCGGCTGAATAGGTATTACCATTGTCAGCATAATATTCTAACGCTAAATCTAATTGGGTTGCTTCGTATGGGTCTAAATCTGGGTTACCACTTTTGGTATTATATTGATCGGCACGAATACGCTGTGGGTACGTACTGTTGACGCCGGTATCTTCTAACGCCGGGCGGGTAATAACTTTAGCCGCAGCAAATTTTACGAAATAGCCATTTTCAAAATCAGCACTTACATTTAAACTTGGCAATACATGACTATAATCTTTTTTAAACGTAGCCGCTTCAGCATCGGTGTAATCAATCTCAACGATCACCCCTTCATTTCCTTCATAAACATCGGTAATAGTATCGCGGAATTGACGATGACCGGTTGAACTGGTTTCGGTTTTCACGTAACGCAGGCCAAAATTACCGGTTAATCGTGCAAAATCGAGCTCAGCTTCAAAGTTGGCTTGACCATATAATGCCATTGTTTTTTCAGTATTGGCTACAGATTCGGCAGGGCGAAGTGATTCATCAGTCCAGTTTGGTTCGCTTCTAATGTCGCCAATCGCTTGTTTGTAGGCAGAAAAATCGTTAAGCAATACAAAGTTTCTGGGGAAGTTACCTGATTCATCCGCTAAGAAATCTTCGTTGTTAACTGAGAATAAGTTGTCATCTAGATCAAAGCGTTGACCACACGTGTTATACGGATATTGTGTGTTTCTAATATCATATTGCTCTTGCTCAGTTGTGCCAACAGGGGCTTGCCATAAATCGGTATTAAAACAGCCTTGCTTAATTTTATAAACAGCTTGTGATTTTTCACGATCGGTATAAGCAAAACCTAAATCAAGGGTTGTGATGTTATTGCTATCTAACTCATAAGTCGCATCAAATTTAGCTTCAAGCACTTCATCTTTTAAACGTTTATGCTGAATATCATTCCAATGTGTTCTGATCGCGGCTGGGTTGGCATATTCGATTGTTGAATCAATCGTCATAATATCGCCACGGTTCTCAAAATGAATATAATCTTGTTCTGTAACGCCTTTTATTTGCCCATCAATATAAGAGTCGCGATCATTTTTGTCTAAACTATTGTCATAGTTAGGGTTAACCGCATGTGCGACTAGCGTGTTTGCACGTGGTGTTGCTTCTGATTTTGAATAAGCGAAGTCAGCACTAAATTTCCATTTATCTTGGTAAATTAGGCTGTTCCAGCCAACGGCTAAGGTGTCTGAATCTTGCCCTCGTTCTTGCATTAATGAGTCAATTGGTTTTTGGTAACGTGTGCCTTGCATTACCGTCATGTTGTCAGAAACAATTAAATTGTTCCAACCGGCACCTTGAAAAGGTACTTGAATACCACTACTGCCAGCTTGACGGCTTAAATCGGTATAAAGCAAATCTAACGTGTGAACAATATCATCGGTTTGTTGCCATTGAAAAGTCGCATTGGCACTGGTTCTTTGGCGCTCTTCAGTATCAAGTGTATACGTGGCTCGACCCGGATACCAAACGGTGCCACTGGCTACATTATTACCTTTTATATCTTTTACATCACCATTGACCCATGCTGTATTTCCTGCATCAAAAGAGCCCCAATGTGTGGTGCCGGCTGCATCTATTCGGTTTGTCGAATCTTGTTGTGCAAAGCCGACGACTACACCGAGTGAATCATCTAAAAAGGTATTACTGACGACGGCCGATATTTTATGACCTGCTTCTTCAGCTAAATCATTATAAGTTGCTTGTACTGAGCCTACCGCATGAAAACCTGAACTCTTTAAAGGACGAGCCGTATTAACATTTATATAAGCACCTAAACTGCCTTCAGCAATATTAGCCCGAGACGCTTTAATAACATCGGCGCCGGCAATAAGCTCAGAAGGGATTGATTGAAAATCAAACTCACGACCGCGCTCCGTGGTAGCGATCGTACGGTTATTAACTTTTACCGCATTAAACTTTGGCCCCATACCGCGTACCGAAACTGATGCGCCTTCACCGTTGTTTCTTGAAATCATCACGCCTGAAATACGTTGTAAAGATTCCGCTACATTTTGATCGGGGAACTTACCGATATCTTCAGCCACGATACTGTCTTGAATTGACGGTGCATTTTTTTTGATATCCATCGATTCGGTCAAACTACTACGAATACCACGTACTTCTATTATTTCATCAGTTTCGGCTGCAATGGCGTAACTTGAAAGGAGTGCGGTTGTGATGGCCGCACTAAGTGGCAATAAACTAAATTTATTGGTTGGTTTCATTTCTTTTTATTCCTTAAGAATTATTGTTTTGTGTGTGGTTTGTTACCACAAAATAAACGTTACCATATTTCTATAAACATAATAACTAATTAAAGGTGATATGTTTGTTTTTTGTTACGATAAATTAAAAAATTAAATTACCCTTAACGGATTTTGGTTAAATTATTCGCTTATCGCTATATTTTTAATGAATTGAAAACCTTAAAAGTGAGTGGATATGTAAAAGGGGGATTAAGTAAAATGAGATGAAAATATGTGGATGAGTAAGAGGGTTTAATTTAAGTTTAAAGTGGCCGATTTTTATCGACAATCACTGCTTTTTTACACGGGGGATTCTGTTTTCTACAGAGCGATCATACAAAATGTGAGCAATTTTAGACAGATTTTTAAAATCCCAAAAAAAGAAAAGGATAGTAATGCTTAAGAAATATTGACTGGCTATTTGCTTAAATATTTAAGGTATCAATATTTAAGGTATAAATATTTAAGCAAATACTATCCCTAATATGCTTGGCTTAGTGGATCAAAATAACGATATCATGCGATCAGAACCCTATTCGATGTATAGTCTTCTCGCTCAGGTTTTATGGTTCATTGTCAGCGCTTACTCGCCCCAATCACATAGTAAAGCATATGCTCATGGCGTCTCGAAGCTTGACGGCTTCCCCTAAAACCCGATCGCTTTGACTATACTTAAAATTAATTTTTAAAGGGCAATAAAATTTGATTAATTTTTATTTATAGTCTCATCATCTTGAAAAATATCTTCTATATTTAAAGCAAATAATCGCGCTGCTTTAAAGGCGAGTGGTAAACTTGGATCATATTTGTTTTTTTCTATGGCGTTAATTGTTTGCCGAGATACATCCAAGTACATCGCTAAGTCAGCTTGGGTCCAATCTCGTTCAGCTCTCAATATTTTTAACCTGTTTTTCATGAGGCTTTGCGCATCCCAATAAAATTACCGACCGCACTGCTAACCGCCATTCCAACCGTTAATAATGATATATGAAACATGCTTACCTCTATTACATTGGCCATATTGAGCAGTAGCATTAACAAAAGGGCTATCCAGGTTAAGCCAAGTGTAAAAGCCATTGATTGAAATTGGATTTTCTGCTGAAGTTCATCAAGCCCTTTGAGCCATAAAAGGTGTGCTTTTAAGGCTCCTACAGCAAAGCTTAAATGTAAAATGATAGATATAACCAGCACCGTTGTATTGTTAGGCCACCATAATGCAACGGCTAACCCCGCTATGATAAGTGACAAACCCCATAAAAAAGACCAAATTAATACTGATTTTGAATTACTTGTATTTCGCTGTGTGTAATTTTCAATTTTTATCGTATCCATGGTAAAGCTCTCTTTGCATTTAGTAAATATAGCTTTACTTTATAGTTGGGTTTTGTCAAGTTTGTTTTACATTATATGTGTTTATTTGTTGTTAAGTCATTATCACCGGCTTGATGTTGGGGAGTTATTGAAAAGTGATTTCCTATAGCATGAGATCGGTTTAATATAGACAGGAAAAACGAATTGTCATCAATACAAATAGCAAGATATATTGTTAGTTTCAGTTGGATATATCACGGGTTGTTTCCCAAAATAATTCAAATATCACCGTTAGAAAAATTAATGACTGCTAGTCTGGTTTTAATGATGATGTCTCGTATTTTATAATTAAATTCGCTGGCGTAAGTGAAATTATATTTGGCTTGGTTTTATTTGTGTTTTATAAAAAAAGCTCATTGTAATAGTCAATATTTTAGGGTTGTTCGGCCTGTTATCTTTTGTTGGATTGTTACAGCCTCAGTTACTGATTGAAGCGTTTAACCCCGTTACCACTAATATACCTATAATCGGTTTAAGTTTTATTTTATTAAATGCGTTAAAGACTGAGCGCGAACGTTAACAACAAGTGGCTCAATTCATCAATAGCGATGCAAATTAGGTATATACCTTTAAGTGGCACATTGATGCGATAATGGCATGCTTAACTATTCAAATATTAAGGACAAGAATAAAAATGAAAATTAAATTGTTGTGTAGTAGTTTTCTCTTTTTTAGCTCGGTCGTTTTTGCCGATATGCAGACGGAGATTAATCATTTATTAAGTTATGTAGGCTCTACAGACTGTCGGTATGAACGAAATGGTGATATGCATACGGGAATTGAAGCCGTTGCTCATATTAAAAAGAAGTATGATTATTATTTAGATGATATTGAGTCAACGGAAGATTTTATTAAGTATTCGGCTACAAAAAGTAAAATGTCGGGACAGTATTATTTGATCCATTGCCCGGATAAAAGCCCTATCAAAAGTAGAGATTGGTTAAAAGCTGAATTAACAAGTTACCGTAAAAAGACAAATTAGTCGTTTTTGCATCTTTATCGATATGTTCCTTTTTTGTTTTTATATTAATCCCTACTGACAACACGCTGTCAGTAAGGGGCATTTATTATGGCCGCGTTGAAAAGTTTGGGTCTTAGCTCCACTTATCGACCGTATTTTAAATCAAACAAAATTAAGGAATAATAATGACAACTACGACAATTGAACTCGTTACTTATCAATTAAAACCTGAGTGTAGTCAATCTGATCTTGAACCTATTAATACCGATGTTAATGCTTTTTTAAAGGTTCAACCTGGTTTTTTGTATCGCTCGATGAGTGAAGATGAAACGGGGTTGATGTACGATATTGTTTATTGGCAAGATATGCAAAGTGCTAAAAATGCGGCTGATGCCTTTACTTCATCAAAAGCGTGTGAAGCATTAATGAATGTAACCAATATGGAATCAGTCACTATGCGTCATATGTCAGCTATTGCTGAAGTTATGTCTTGTGAAGCTTAGTATAGGCTCTGGGCTTGGTTAAATTTGGGTATATTCTCTAGTCGGGGTTTTCGTTTTTTCAAGGCTAAATCCCCCTAGAGAGCAATTTGTTAGCCAAAGTTCAGTTTATACCAATCCGTAATAATAAGTGCCCACTCAGCGAGCGTTTAAATGCGCTTAAATGAAAGATTAGTGGTGCTCTTTTGAGTTCGAGCAACACAGAGTAAGCGGATTTAAAACTCGCCTGAAAGGAATGCCCCAGCGGCTTTTGGCCTGCGTTATCGGTATTTGAAAGGGAACAACCATTCCTGTACACCGACGCCTTGTTCAAAAACCGCTGGATGCATTCTGAGAGAGCACTTATTTATATTAATTGGTATTAGTTTATATCGGTGAAGAGTACGTATGTACTCTTTTTGTGTTTTAGGTATGTAAAAAAGGGTATAACGGTACAAGGTTAACCGATGAGAAAAGCAGAACGATTATTTCAAATTTTAACTTATCTTCGTAGTAAGCGAACCGTGGTAACCGCTATACAGTTAGCTGAATTGCTTGAAGTGTCTGAACGAACCATTTACCGCGATATTCAAGCGTTATCGTTATCTGGGATCCCCATCGAATCGGAAACAGGGGTTGGCTATCGTTTACAACCGCATTTTACTATACCGCCCATTATGTTTGATGAACCTGAAATTGAAGCGTTGCTTTTGGGGGCTAAAATGGTCGAAAGCTGGGGAAATAAACAAATGGCTTCGGCTGTTACTTCTGCTTTAGCTAAAATACATGCCGTATTGCCCGAGAAATTACACCGGCAATCCGTACAACAGCCTGAGTGGTTGATTGTGCCTAAATTTGATGAAGACGATTCTAAAACCTATAATCAGCAAGTTTCGGCTGCTATTAAAGTACAACAAGTTATAAACCTTAATTATACTGATGAAAAAGGTAATGAAACAGAACGCGTGATTTGGCCTTTAGGCTTAATATATTGGGGTAAAACATGGACCCTTCTGGCATGGTGTACCAAACGACAAGATTATCGTTTATTTAGGCTTGATCGCATTCAACGATTAACCCACACTGATCAGCAATTTAAAACGCAAGATAATTTAAGCTTGCAGCATTACCTCGCATTACAAAAAGAACAATATGGCGTTTCTATTTAGCGCTACATTATATACCTAAGCTGTTATACTCATCGCGGTTAATCGTTGGCCATTTTGGGGTTAAATATAGTCTTCTCGCTCAGGTTTTATGGTTCATTGTTAGCGCTTACTCTCGACTTTGGCTCCAGCGTCGTTCTAACACCTAAATCCATTTAGGCGGCCCCAATCACATAGTAGAGCATATGCTCATGGCGTCTCGAAGCTTGCCTGCATGGATGCAGGTAAGGGGCGAGAGCAGGACGCGGTAGCTTTGACGGCTTTGCTGACATGGATGTAAGAACTTAGGTTTCGTCTGGAACTAGAAACCTGCCCCTAAAACCCGATCGCTTTGACTATAACTCGATAACCGCGTTTAAAAAACAACTTCTAGTAAAACGACTTTAATTTCGTTTGTTCTTGTTTTTAGCTTTTACCCTGTATCTTGAAGTTAATTTAGAATAAATGAACATCATTAGTAAATTAGGTGTTTTAATCGAACTTTTGTATGATGAGCTAATTCAATCTGCTTAGTCTATTTTATGTCTGCTTCGTTAAAATATTTAAATGCTTACCCCGCTTCATTGCAAGCTCAAATTCAGCACCTTATTGATGATAATAAACTAGCTGATTTTCTACGTAAAAAATACCCTGAACCGCATACTTATACCAAAGACAGTGATTTACATCGCTACGTGTTAGCAATTAAAAATCAATATTTAAAAAAATCGAGTAACTTAAGCAAGATTATTTACGATAAAAAAATTCATGTTGTTAATAATGCGTTGGGTTTGCATACCTATGTGTCGCGGGTGCAGGGTAGTAAATTAAAGAGTAAAAATGAATTGCGTGTGAGCAGCGTGTTTCAAGAATCACCAGAACCATTTTTAAATATGATTGTTGTACATGAATTAGCGCATCTGAAAGAGAAAGAGCACAATAAAGCGTTTTATCGTTTATGCGAATACATGTTACCTAATTATCATCAATTAGAGTTTGATATGCGAGTGTATCTCACGCAATTAGAGCTGGGAGGGCGAATATATTAATTCAACATTGTTTGTGTTTTTAGATTTGCTTGATCTGTTATTTGAATACTTTTTTGCTGGGAGCGAGCAAAGGTTTCTTGAATGATCACCGCATCGTTTGATGCACGGTGACGTTGTAAAGCGAGTTCACTTGTTACGTTTTGTTTTATCGGGTGCCATATATCCATTTGTTGTTCGTTTAAGATATTTTCAAGTGCACTAAAAGTAAAAGTCGGTCTTAAATTCGCGGCATAAAACAATCGGTTTAACCATATTTGATCAACCACCCAGCCATCACTATAGATAACTTGCCCCGCTAGCAGGGTATTAAGGGTTTCGGCGACATCTTTTACATGTCGACCATATTCTTTGAGCATATTTTTAGATATTCCATGCACACTTTCCGCTGATTCATCCCAGTGCTGCCAATCAGCACAAGGTGAAATTAAACTACAATATTTATCGCCATTACTTAAAATCAAGCCTATTTCAATTGGATAGCTATCTGCACCAAAACCTGATGCTTCGATATCGATAATACTGGGTCTGCAATTAACAGGGCGTCGCCGTTTTATTGTTGAGGTTTGATTGTTAAGCGCGTGATCGTTAAGCATGACTAAACTCCATTTTATTTTAATTATTTCACTATAGTTGCTATCTCATAAATAAGTAGTTGATAAAGTGATATTAATTAATAAATGTTGTCTTGGGTTATCAAAAACGCTGCTGCTGTTTATGGGTGAAATTGTTCTGTTCAAACTTAAAGTTTATATGTATCCATTTTGCAAATTTAGGTATCATAACTTTATAATTATTTATTCAGTTTGGAGTGTTCATGTTAGGTACCGCTTGTTCGACTTCTGCAACGAAAGTGATGATGCTAGGTTGTGGAGAATTAGGCAAAGAAGTCGTTATTGAATTACAGCGTTTAGGTGTTGAAGTTATTGGTGTTGATCGATATGCCAACGCGCCTGCTATGCAAGTGGCTCATCGCGCGTACGTTGTAAACATGCTAGATGGGGCAGCTTTAAGAGCGTTAATTGAAACCGAAAAACCCGATTTAATTGTTCCTGAAATTGAAGCAATTGCAACCGACATGCTCGCCGAACTCGAAACCGAAGGTTTTAATATCATTCCGAGTGCTAAAGCAACCCAACTAACAATGAACCGTGAAGGTATACGTCGTCTTGCTGCCGAAACATTAGCCATACCCACATCACCTTATATTTTTGCGGCGACCTATGATGCGTTTTGTGATGCCATCACTGAAATTGGCCTGCCTTGTGTCGTTAAACCGATAATGAGTTCATCGGGTAAAGGGCAATCGCTGGTTAAAACGTCTGAAGATATTGAACAAGCCTGGCAGTATGCACAAGAGGGGGGCCGAGCAGGGCAAGGTAAAGTGATTGTCGAAGGCTTTGTTGATTTTGATTATGAGATCACGCTGTTAACGATACAAGCGTCTGATGGTATTCATTATTGTCAGCCTATTGGTCATCGTCAAGAAGATGGCGATTATCGAGAATCATGGCAACCTGCTGCCATGTCGGTACAAGCAATAGCGCAAGCTCAACTTGTTGCTAAAAAAGTTGTGAATGCTTTAGGCGGCTATGGTTTATTTGGCGTTGAACTTTTTGTTAAAGGCGATGAGGTCATTTTTAGTGAAGTTTCGCCACGTCCGCATGATACGGGGTTGGTTACCTTGATATCTCAAGATTTATCTGAATTTGCATTACATGCTAGGGCTATTTTGGGTTTACCCATATATTCAATTGAACAGTACGGGCCGAGTGCTTCAGCCGTTATATTACGTGAAGGTGAATCAAATAATATTCGCTATACTGGATTAGATAACGCATTAGCGCAACCACAGACGCAAATAAGACTGTTTGGTAAACCTGAAATTAAGGGGCGTCGTCGTTTAGGTGTGGTGTTAAAACGCAGTGATGCAATTGAACTGGCTATTGAGCAAGCGGTAAAAACAGCAGCTAAAATTGATGTGCATTTTTAATGTAATTGAGCTTAACTTAACATTAACACTGAATAGTTAAATAAAGCTTTTAAAACACGTCATTTGACGTGTTTTTTATTTTGTCATTAAATGAGTTTAAGCTTAAGGTTACGGTTACTAGGGCGTGTTTACCTTTGTCGTATAGATTTTGTTCAATTCCAACGCGTTTTGATCGCGGCATTGGCTTGATGGCATAGTGGTTCTACGTCAAAAGCCAATAACAAAGCGCAAAACGTTTTGGATTGAACCCAAAGGGCAGCGCATTTGCACGATTTCTACTATGTTGCCCCACATGGATGTGGGGTAAGGTGACTTTGCAGGAGCATAAAGTCTTTGCCCCACATGGATGTGGGGTAAGGTGACTTTGCAGGAGCATAAAGTCTTTATCGCTCTTTTATGTAGAATAAACACACCGCAATCGCTCTGCCTTTTATAAATCGTGCAAATACGGCTGCAAAAGCATACACAAAAGATAAACACGCCCTAATTGAGTTAAAAGCCTTTTTTATGAATCTATCTTGGGTTTAAGTCGGTCTATATAGTATAAGTGACTTTACTGTTGCATCACTGTGCTGCGGTATTTTTATGTCACTTGGGGCAGATGAATCATTCTTATTTTGTTTAACAAGGAACTTGTATGGCATTTTTTTCACTCGGCATGAAATTAGCAAATCGATATTCATTTTCAGCGAAGTTCAGTTTAATCGCGATTTTGTTTGCTGTTACCTTAATTTATGCTGGTAGTCATATATATCAGTCTACTTCGCATCGTATCCAAGATTTAAAAATTGAGCAGCATGGTATTGAAGCCATTAATGCGTTAAAAGCCTTATTATATAACGAGCGGGAACTCAATCGGTCGACTTGGCAATCATTCACTGCTTTTTTAACAACTCATGATTTAGTTATTTCGTCGACAGCAACTTCTAATGTGCAAGCCTTTGTAAATAAAGCAACCCCTGAATCCGTATTTGAAGCACTTTTTAGGGTTAATCGTGAGGTTTTAGCCATATCAGGCTTAAAATCAGATGCGGATAAAGAGTCTAATTTTTTAATTGAAATTGCTTTTATCGAACACCCTAAGTTGCAACATCTCGTTAATGTATTAAATAAGCAGGCCAAAGAGACCGTAGCGCAAGGGCGGTTTACCCCGCAAAGTTATTTACTACTGACTGATATACAAAACCAAGTCATGCGGTTAATTGATGAAGTTGAACAAAACATTGATATTGTTAAAAGTGCAAATAATCAAATCGCTTCTCGTTTGAGGCTACCTACCGAGACGATTAAAAAATACACTGAGTTTGTTAAAAGCGATATTCTTGATCCCGATACGATCAATGTATCGAGTCAAAACTTACAAAATCGAATTGATGACGCGGATAAAGCGTTACAAACGATATTAGCGTTAGCTCAAGAACGGATTATCAATAAGATTGAGGTGCGCTTGACGGCCCAACAAAATACGCAATATTTTGCAGTCATATTGTTTATCTTTTTAGGTGTTTTTGCTTTTTATTCGTTAGCGAGTATTGCTTATTCAATTCGTAAAAATGTCGATCAAGTCAGTGCTTATAGCCTATTAGTGGCAGAAGGGAATTTGAGTGTCACGTTAGATATTCAATCTAAAGATTCTCTAGGTGAAATAGGCACTCACCTTAACGAAATAGCAGAACAGCTAAATCAGAAAATTTTACGCATTAACTCAGCTAACCAACATATTCAAAGTGCATCGGATGCGGTAGAAAAAAGCGTGCAAGCTTCATTAACGGATGTTGAAAATCAGCAAGAACAAACCGCTTTAGTGGCTTCTGCGACTCAACAAATGGCCTCGACCGTGGCAGAAGTGGCGAATAATGCAGAAACGGCGTCGCATGCGACAAGCCAAGCCGGTGACGCTGCGCATAAAGGGCGTGATTTTGTATTTGAAACTATTAATAAAATAGATTCGCTAGCGAAAGATGTAAGCAATGCCAGTGATACGATAAATCATTTACAGTCTGAGGTATTGAAAATTTCTTCGGTACTGGAAGTTATAACCAGTATTGCCGATCAAACTAATTTACTGGCATTAAACGCCGCTATTGAAGCGGCTAGAGCGGGTGAACATGGTCGAGGTTTTTCGGTTGTGGCCGAAGAAGTGAGATCGTTAGCTCAGAAAACACAATCATCGACAGAAGAAATTAACACCATGATTAAAGCATTGCAGCAAGGTGCGACCGATTCTGTTAATGTCATGGATCAAAGCCAAAAAGGTGCACAAGAAGCGGTTGATATGATTGTGCAAGCCGGTGAGATGTTGGATCACATTCAAAAGTCGATTGAACAAATTAATGAACAAAATGCTCAAGTGGCCACCGCCACTGAAGAGCAAAGTATGGTTGCAAAAGATATTAACCAGAGTTCACTCAATTTAAAAACCGCAACCGATCAAATAACGCACTGCATACAAATGATTGTTGAGGTTAATAAAGGCTTAGTTAATGATGCGGGTGAATTAGATGCATTAGTGGGCGAGTTTAAACTTAAATCTTGATGAATAATGCGTTTTTGATGGTAGTCGACCCTATAACAAAAGCTGTGTTACTATTTACCTCATGTTTATAATAACCGATATTTAAGGCTTTAAGTGGCTGTAAAAACCGTTGATTATCGCTCAAAAAATGCCCCCGAATTGTTTACGCAATCTTTGCACGAAACTGGCTTTGGCGTATTGATAAATCATCCTATTCCGCAAGCACATGTCGCTGCCATTTATCAGCATTGGCAGGCTTTTTTTAATAGTGAGCATAAACACGATTTTGAATACGATCGCAGCAACTATGATGGCTACTTTTCACTCGCACAAGCTGAATCAGCTAAAGGTCAAACGGTTGCCGATATTAAAGAGTATTACCATGTTTACCCTTGGGGGCGTATACCGACTGCTTTAAAAAATGAAATACTGGCGTATTACGATCTGGCTTCGTCATTAGCGGCAGAATTACTTTCTTGGGTTGAAAGGTACACGCCTGATCATATCAAACGTGCTTATTCAGAACCTTTACCGAGTATGATAGCTGATACGCCTAATACCTTGTTACGTGTTTTACATTATCCCCCCTTACAACCGAATGATTTTGCTAATGTAAAAGCTGGAGCTGTTAGAGCCGCCGCTCATGAAGACATTAACTTATTAACTATTTTACCCGCAGCAACTGAACCCGGTTTACAAGTTAAAGATAAACAAGGCCAGTGGTGCGATGTGCCTAATGATTTTGGTAGTTTGGTCATTAATATTGGTGATATGTTACAAGAAGCTTCACAAGGTTATTATCCTTCGACAAGTCATCGTGTTGTTAATCCGGTTGAACTTGCTAATAAATCACGTGTGTCGCTACCCTTATTTTTACATCCGCGCAGCGAGGTGGTGTTATCCGATCGTTATACACAAGCGTCTTATTTAGCTGAGCGCTTGGCCGAGTTGGCCAATAAAAAATGAATAAATTTGTTAAACAGGTTTTGTTGGCGCTTTTAATTGTCGCGGTGATTTTTTTTGCAGCATGGCTCGTTAGATTATTAATGAATGAAGGCGCTTTTTTATTTAAAAGTTCGACAGGTAGTCAATCGCCTTTAACCAGTCCGTTTACTTGGATTTTTGTTGTGTTGGGTGTGGTTTGGGGCGTATCAGCTAAGTTATACAAAAGAGGAGCGGAAAAACGTTTTGAACGCTCTTTAAAGGCAAGCCTTAAAAAACGTTCAAAAGATTAAAACTCGAACGCTTGAGCAGATTGTTGAAATGCGGCAATGCTTTCTATCGTCGATACGTTAGCGTTGTCTTGGTTGAGTGGAGCAGAACTAATAACTAACCTGGTTTGTTGTGAGTGATTAACGAGTTGGTTAACCATAAAGTCATACAGTGTCGAAAATTCAATATTCAAGATGCTTTTCGCTATTTGCTGTTTTTTTATAAACGTTTCATCTTTTAAGCCTATTGCTAACCAAAAGCGTTGTGCCGTTACGCGCATACTTGTGTCTTTATCTAACAACTGTTGAGCTAACCCTTGCTTAATATGATCAAAAAGCTCAGCTCCCATTTCTGTCAGTTGCTCGGGTAACTCAACAAAAAAGGCATCTATAGCCTGCAAGATATCTTGCGGCTCTGTGGTACTGGATTGCACATAAGTTATTAAACCCGGTAATTGATTGATTGGCATATAACTTGTGCCCAGCATATAACCGATTTGTTGCTCTGTACGTAACGAATGAAAAAAGGCCTGTGAGATAATTTGATTCGCTAAGGTAAATAACGCGGTTGATTCTAGGCTATCATCGGTTGCTTGGTAATACGTAATAAGACAGTGTTCACTTTTAACGGGTGCGACTAAATGCTGTTGCTCGTGCTGATTTAAAATATAAACTTGGCGGGCAATCTCATCTGTGGCTTGAGCTTGAGCTATAAATGTTTTAAGTGTTGCGGCGATGTTGTCAGCACATTGCAATGAAAAGTCACCATAAGCGAGTGCTTCAATACAAACTTTACTAAATAGCGTTTCACTGAAATGCTGAAATTCAGTTAATGAGACAGATTCTAATGAGTCTGCCATATCAATAACCGAGTACTGATTATTTTGCAACAAGTTATTAAGCTGGTTAAATAACATGGATATAGGTTTACCCTTGTTACTATTACGCCAACTTTGTTGTAACTGGTGTTTAACTTCATCAAAGCGTGCCTGACACAGCGTAAAGTGATTAAGCGAATCTAATATATTGTTAAGGAGTATTAATTGTTTATCTGAAAAACCGGATATGTGCAGAGTTAAACCGGTTTGGTGAGGATAAATATGATAACTGACACCCGCCGTTGCGGCTGCATAAAATTGGGTTTCTATTTTATCTAAAAACAATTCAATAAATAAACGTGTGTACGCATTTTTAGAAAGGCTACCTTGACTATTCTCTAAATCAAATGATACATAAATATGCCCTTTAGGCATCGTATATAAAGTATCTTGCTTGTACCAAAATTTAAGCCCATGTTCATGGATAAAATGTTCTGGATGAGCTGACGATTGTGCCTCTGCTATAAAAGGCGTCACTCTATCGGCGACATAAGGGTTAGCTTGCGGTAATGTGAATTGATATTGTTTTAATGCGCCTAAGCTTATTGGTTGCCATTTTATGTATTGTTGCTTTGAGAAGGGGGTAATTGTATAAGGCGTGTTATACCAAGGGCTAACCGTGCAATTTGGCTCAAGCGATTCATGTGATAATTGTACCAACCGCATATTTTGTGGGGTTAATAAGTCGAAATGTGCGGTTAACCAGTCTTTATCTAGCCCGGTCATTAAATAATCACTGATCAATAAATCTTGAGTGGGTATTGTGTGCATTTTTAAAGCGAGGTGGCTCACAATATCAAGTAATTTAGCTTGCTCTTGATATTCAAATGCAAGTTTAGCGAGTCGTTGTTTCTCGCTATAGATGAATTCGCAAATGGGCTGATGTTTTAAATATTGGATATAGGCAAATGCGGCCTTAACGAGTGTGTCTAAATTAGATTTGCCAGACTCTGTTAATTGTAAACTGATATTGAAATCTTTGAAATTTGAACCGTCAATGCCCCCGCCGGCCGATAAACCATTAATATAGCCTTTTTCACGTAAGCAATTAAATAAACTACCTTCATCTTCTCGTCCGAGCATATAACTTAAATAAGCAATACTTTTATCATGATAACGATCATCCATTGCGCCAAAGGCAAAAGAGAGCATGATTTGATTGGTTTCTCGACGAGTTTGGACTTGGATATGTTGACCTAAATGCGATGCTAAATAGAGCGGCTCGGTGAGTGGGGTTTTAGATTGGGTTGTTGGTTTTATCGCTGCAAAATAGTGTGTTGCCAGTGTGTGTAATTGAGGCAATGAATGTGGCCCCGCTAACACAAGGGTCATATTACCGGCAGTATAGTGTGTTTTAAAAAAATGCTGTAAACGCTGTTTTAAAGACAAGTTAGGTTTATCGACGAGCGTTGATAAATTACCCACTGAAAACTGACTAAATGGGTGCCGAGGGTTACACGTTTCTTTATGAACCTCATATAAACGGCGTAATTCGTCTTTACGTTTTAATTCAAATTCTGACTCGATAGCGTGACGTTCTTTATCGATGTAATGTTGTGAGAAAAGAGGGCAAATAAAAAGCTGACTAAAATACGCGAGCGCTGTTTCAAAAGCGTTAGCATCGATATCAAGGTAAAAATTGGTATGCTGACTAGATGTCCAAGCGTTATTATGACCGCTGTGCTGATTAATGAGTTTTTGATATTCATCGGCTTCTGGGTAAGACTCTGTACCTAAAAATAACATGTGCTCCATAAAATGCGCTAAGCCTGCACAATCTTTCGGATCATCAAAATGTCCAGCATTCACTACAAGTGAAGCCGCACCTTTACTACTTTGAACATCATGTATCAGTAAAATACGTAAGCCATTTTTTAACGTTAACGATTGATACTCTCTATGGTCGTTTGGGCTTTTGATCATTTTGTTGTTATCTCTTTTTTCGTTAAGCGCACTGTTGACCCCAAGTTATTTTGTATACCCAAATGACTTAACCCATTTATCGACTAGTGAAAAATTTTTGCCTAAATCATTTAACATCTGGTTTATACCAGAACGAATATTTATCAGTTTAGTTTAAGTTACAGCATAATTCTCTATTTGACGTATTTTGTTAGTATCGGCAAATGTTATAAAAACTTTTAAATAATGACCAGAAATTAACATAAAAAAAACATAATTTAATTTGTTATTGTGACTATGTGAGGGGTTTTGAAAGTTAGGAATCTAGCGGTATATCATATAGGTTTTAAGTATCACATTTAGATTTTAAAGCGTTTTTTTTACTATGATTTTAAATGTGTATGATTTAACTTAAATACCTCAATAGTATTCTATACTCATAATTAATATTATGAGAATTCTAACATTTTAGGTTAAACAATATGCAGCTTGTTATTGTTCGACACGGCGAAGCCGGGCCTTATAAACTCGATGATGAAACACGTGAGTTAACACCTAATGGTGTAGATGAAGTATCAACTGTTTCTAAATGGTTGTTGGAACAACATTTTGGACATTTTGACGTTGCACTGGTGAGCCCGTTTATCCGAGCACAACAAACGTGGGCGACTATGTTGAACGCAAAAGTAGGTGCAAATGTTGTGCACTCTCTGAGTGAATTAACGCCTGATGCGGCTCCCGATATTGCGGAGGCTATTATTCGCGCTTATGCCGATGGTGCTAAAACGGTGGTTGTGGTGTCTCATTTGCCTTTAGTGAGTTTTTTAGTTGAATGCTTCACAACAGATTACGGGCCTATTTTTTCTACTGGCGGTTGCTCGGTGATTGAATTAGCCGATTGGGACAGTAAAGGCGATGTCATTGCTTTTACGTCGCCTGCTCAAATTTATCATGCGGCACAAGCATCATAAAGCGTTTTCAGTGTTAATTTGGTTAGCGACGAAAGGTTTTAATTGTAGCGGTTTCGTCGCATTTGGCCGGTTTAAAAAAATGCTTCTTCTTCGCCTAAATCTACAAGCGCTAAAATAGCCCCTTTACCCCCAAATTCTAAAGGTGCTTGATGAAATGCTGCTATTTTAGGGTGCTGTACTAGCCAATGAGGTATTTTATTTTTTAACACCCCGCTGCCAATTCCGTGCACTATACATATGCACCGGCAATGTTCTTTTTGGGCCACATGAATGAGTTCAGCGAGTTCTAATTTTGCATTTTCACGTGTCATGCCATGCATATCTGCAATCAAGTTGGGTTGAAAATCACCTCGCCGTAAACGCTTTGCCAAGTCGTTGGCAAAACCTGCTTGTACGTATTTTAACGCACTGTCGGAATCAATCGCAGGTTCAAAGGTATCGGAAAAATAAAAAGTTGCTTCGCGAGTAGCGTGCTTTTCTATATCTAATGCTATTTTCTGCTTGTTCCTAACGGTTTCTGGTTGTATCTTGTCTTGCTTAATTTGACGCATTCCACCCATCTCTTGGCGGAATAGATCCATATCGCTGTCGTCATTCGTATATTTAGAACTCATAGTCGTTGTGATCGTATTTTACTGGGCTGAAAATTAACATTCGTTAATTTAATAAGCCGACTATTATATCGGAATCACTCACTATTATCTGCAATTAAAGCTGAATACCAAATGTTAAATCAAAACCAGTGTCAAGAAGCTGTCAGTGAACTATCAACTTTATTTGATATGGTTCGTTGGCTTGTATCGCGTTTTAATGAAAATGATGTGTTTTTCGGTCACGGAACCGATAACGCATGGGACGAAGCCTTCTCGCTTGTTTGCTTTGCCGTAAATTTACCTGTTGACGGTGGCAAAGATTTATATCCCGCACGCTTAACACAATCTGAACGCCAAACCATTGTTGATATGGCCTTGAGTCGTATTAATGATAAAACACCGCTTGCTTACCTAACTAAACAAGCTTGGTATTGTGGTTTGTCTTTTTATGTCGATGAGCGTGTATTGGTGCCTCGCTCGCCACTCGCTGAATTAATTGAAAAACAATTTTCACCTTGGGTCGACACGACTAAGGTACATCGAGCTCTCGACTTATGTACCGGTTCGGGTTGTATTGCTATCGCCATGGCTTATGCGTTACCTCATGCAGAAGTTGATGCCGTGGATATATCCATTGACGCTTTAAATGTAGCTGAAATCAATATTGATAACCATAATATGTATGAGCAAGTTATTCCTATTCAGTCGGATGTATTTGATGGTTTACAAGGTCAAAAATATGATCTTATTGTGAGTAATCCGCCGTATGTTGATCAAGAAGATATGGATAGTTTACCCGATGAGTTTGGTCGTGAACCTGAACTTGGGTTAGCCGCAGGATTAGATGGTTTAGATATTGTTCGCAGAATGTTAGTGCAGGCGTCTGATCATTTACATGACGGTGGCGTTTTAATTGTTGAAGTGGGTAACTCACAAGTTCATATGCCGATTGCTTATCCTGATGTTCCTTTTACGTGGTTAAGTTTTGAAAATGGCGGTGATGGCGTTTTCTTAATCACAAAAGAAGAATTGATCCAATATAAAGATGCGATTGCACAGGCCTATTTACCTCAGTAATTGAGGTGTTTTTGAGCATTTAAATTTAAACACACAACGCTGTTTTGATAGTTATTTATCTTAACAGATTGAATTATGACCTTAATTATAGCCAGGCTTGAGATCTGGTGATTAAAGGTAATTATATAAATAGACAGGGGTAGAGTAACGTGTCAGGTAATACAATTGGCAAAATTTTTACAGTAACTACATTTGGCGAAAGCCATGGCCGCGCGTTAGGGTGTATCGTTGATGGCTGTCCTCCTGGTGTTGAAATCACCGAAGAAGAAATTCAAATAGAGTTAGATCGTCGTAAACCGGGCACGTCTCGTTACACAACGCAACGACGTGAACCTGATCAAGTTAAAATTTTATCGGGTGTGTTTGAAGGTCAAACGACGGGCACGACGATTGGTATGGTTATTGAAAATACGGATCAGCGTTCAAAAGATTATTCAAAAATTAAAGATACCTTTAGACCTGGTCATGCGGATTATACTTACCATCATAAATATGGCATTCGTGATTATCGGGGTGGCGGACGCTCAAGTGCACGTGAAACGGCCATGCGTGTTGCGGCCGGTGCAATAGCTAAAAAATTCTTGATGCAAAAATATGGCATCGAAATAAAAGGTTACTTGTCGCAATTAGGTCCTATTAAGGCTGAAACCGTTGATTTTTCACAAGTGAGTGAAAACCCATTTTTCTTTCCTGATGCTAGCAAATTAGAAGCGCTTGATACGTACATGCGCGATTTAATAAAAGCCGGTGATTCAATTGGCGCTAAAGTCACCGTCGTGGCGACTCAAGTTCCTGTTGGTTTAGGTGAGCCTGTATTTGATCGACTCGATGCTGAAATTGCCTATGCATTAATGAGTATTAATGCCGTTAAAGGGGTTGAGGTTGGCGCTGGCTTTGAATCGGTAACACAAAAAGGCTCTGAACACCGTGACATTATGACACCACAAGGCTTTTTATCTAATAACGCGGGTGGTGTGTTAGGCGGTATTTCAAGTGGCCAAGATATTATCGCGAGTATCGCGATGAAACCGACTTCAAGTATAACGGTACCGGGTGAAACAATTGATATTAATGGTGAGTCAACAGAAGTTATCACTAAAGGGCGACATGATCCGTGTGTGGGGATCCGTGCCGTTCCCATTGCTGAAAGCATGTTGGCGATTGTATTAATGGATCATGTGTTACGACATCGCGCTCAAAATGCCGATGTGAGTGTGAGCACGCCAGATATTAGCAAAGTTTAAAAACAAGCTAACACTAAGTAACCTGAGCTTTGACTGTAGCTTGCTTGCTAGGGCGTGTTTATCTTTTGTGTATGCTTTTGCAGCCGTATTTTCACGATTTATACAAGGCAGAGCGATTGCGGTGTAGTCATTCTACATAAAAGAGCGATAAAGACTTTATGCTCCTGCAAAGTCACCTTACCCCACATCCATGTGGGGCAACATAGTAGAAATAGTGCAAATGCGCTGCCCTTTGGGTTCAATCCAAAACGCTTTGCTCTTTGTTATTGGCTTTTGACGTAGAACCACTATGCCATCAAGCCAATGCCGCGATCAAAACGCTTTGGAATTGAACAAAATCGATACGACAAAGATAAACACGCCCTAGCGCTCAGGTTAAGTCAGCTTTTGCTCTTTGTTATTAAAGTAAAGCCAATTTAAAAGCCGATTAAATGCTTAATTAACGTTAAGCATCGCTAATCGGCTTTTTTGTTAGAGAAAATATGAATTCATTATTTGGCCGTTTATCACAAACCTATTTTTCATACTTTGCTATTTTAGGTGTTGTGGCTCATTATTTTGGTTTATACCTAAATCAATTGGGTTTGGCTCCGATTGTCGTTGGTGCGCTTTTAGCGATGATGACACTAGGTCGGATCATTGGACCGTTTTTATGGGCCAGTATCGCTGATAAACAACAAAACAAACGTAAAATAATTCAAATGGGCGCACTTTGTGCCCTGATATTTTATTTACCCTTAATGTTTAGTCATCATATTGCCGTCTTGATTATCAGTTTGTTTGGTTTTACGTTATTTTGGACCGCCATTTTACCGCAATTAGAATCAATCACGCATGCTGCTTATAAAGGTAGGGCTAATTTATACAGTCGAACTCGGGTTTGGGGCAGTATCAGTTTTACTATTTTGGTCGTGCTTTCTGGTTCTTCCTTCGAGTTAATTGGGGTTCCACGATCGGTTGAATGGATCACATCCCTTTTATTAACTTTGCTCTTTTTAAGCACTTTGCGTTTACCACCAGAACGAGTCAGTAAAGCGGCAACGCTTGCCGTTCAAACTAAAATATTACCGCGTTTACGTGAAAAACCCATCTTATTATTTTTACTATCTTGTTTTTTATTACAGCTAAGTTTTGCTGCGTATTATGGTTTTTTCTCGATATATTTAATCGAACGAGGCTTTACTGGCTTTGAGATTGGCTTTTTAATTGCGGTGGGAGTTATTTGCGAAATTGTTTTATTTATTAAAGCCGGTCACTTAATTACGCAATACGCTTTGCGGTTTATTTTTGTAATATGCTATGTGTTGACCGCGTTTAGATGGCTTATTATTGGCCAATTTTCTGATTCCTTCATGCTATTGGTTATGGCGCAATCTATACATGCTTTGAGTTATGGTTTACATCATATTGCCGCTCAAAAATTTATTCGCCAAACGTTTAATGCTAATCAGCAAAGCCGTGGCCAAGCCCTTTATATGGCGTTAACTTATGGCGCTGGCGGTGCAATCGGTAGCCTAATTGTTGGCGCAATGTGGAACAATTACGCCGAGATTACATTTATATTAGCTGCGATTTTAAGTGTGTTTGCTGCTTTCTTAAGCTACTTTATAGAGCCGAATAAAACGGATGAACCTTGTTATTAAGAAAATAGCATTAAATGGACAATAAAAATGGCTAAAAATAGTAAACCAAAACAAATCCGAGATTTAAAAGGCTTTGGCCCGCGCAGTGAAGAAATATTTGCTGAAATAGGCATTTATTCAGTGGATGATTTCATGGCAATTGATCCATTTCAATTATATAAGCGACTTAAAGCAGAAGTAAAAGGGACGGGATTAAACTCTATTTATGCCATTATAGGAGCTCGAGAAAACAAACATTGGCAAGAAATTGCTCGAACACAAAAAGCTGATATTTTGTATAAACTTGATGACATGGGATTAGCACCAAAATAAACGATTATGAATAATTGGAAATTAACACCTTACAGTCGTGTGCTGAAATACTATATTGAGAGTTACTGGTTTATGCAAAAGTCTAAACTCTATTTATGGGATTAGCACCAAAATAAACGATTATGAATAATTGGAAATTAACACCTCACAATAGTGTGCTTAAGCACTTTATAGAGTGTTACTGGTTTATACAAAAGTCGGTCGCCGATAACATTCATACTCATCCAAAGTTAAACCCTGATCCACACCCACATTTAATTCTTTGTGAATCTAAACAGGCTTACGATTATTCAACTGAAGCAATGAATTTGAGCGGTCGAGCTTGTCATCTTATTTTGCCACATACTAAAACCTTCGTGATTGATCACACGAACCCCTTTAGCCTATTAGGGATAAAATTTAAACCCCATGCATTATACGTGTTAAGAACGCTATTTGGTTTTACCTTGGTACCTGGTGCTAATAATGTGTTACCAATTGATACTGCAGTGCTTTTATCATTAACAAATAACGCGTTAAAACACATACTGGCTTTAGCGATAATAGAACCCGCGCAAGTATGTGAAACAATGGATGAGGTATTGCTCAATTTTTTACAAAAAGATCCGGACGACTTTAAGGACAAGCATTGGCATTTAGTTGACGCTGTTTTATCAATTATGTCTGAGTCACTTGAAAGTCACTCACAAACGGTTTTTTTGCTTAATGATGTACATAAACAATTAAATTGTTCACAGCGAACGATTGAACGTAGTTTTTTACGTGTAACAGGTTTAACCCTTAAGCAATATCAATCAATGCAACGCTTAGAGAAAATACTCAATTACTTGTATTTATGTGATGAAAAACAGATTAATTGGGCTAATATCGCAAGTGAATTTGACTTCAGTGATCAGCCCCATTTAATCCGCTATTTAAAACAAAATTTAGGAATGACGCCAGGCGAATATACTTTAAAACGCGATTTAACCATTGATGTTTACGGCAATTTTGCTTGAATTTAATTTTGTCGTTTTTATACAATCATCAGATTCTCGATACCGCTAAACTAAATTATATAAAATTTATCATTTAAAATTTAGGACGACTTTATGGATTATATAATTAGACCCTACAAATTGAGCGATCTGGCTGATCTAATGGTAACTTGGGAACAAGCTAATCAATTAGCGCATCCGTTTTTAGATCAACAATATATTGATCAAGTTAAGCAAGATATTCCCGCTATATATTTGCCCAATGCTGACACTTGGGTTGCTGAAGTGAACAATACCGTTATTGGTTTTATTGCTTTAATCGGTGCGCAAGTTGGCGCTTTATTTGTATTACCTGAACATCATGGCAAAAAAGTCGGTAAAGCCTTGATGGATAAAGCTCAATTTCTGCACGGAGATTTAACCGTTGAAGTATTTAAAGATAATAGCATTGGTAATCATTTTTACAATCGATATGGTTTTACGTTAAGTGAAGAGCAGCTTCATAACCCCACAGGTGAAAAAGTGCTGTTGTTGGCGTATAGCGGAAAATAAGCCGTATTAAATTTTTCAAGTCAGTCTACGGTTGTTCTCGCCGCTGGTGATCCCAATCAGAGAAGCTTTGCGGTAGATAAATATAATCTTCATCGATAATTGCTTGATAGTCATTGTCGGTGAGGGTTGTGCAAACGTCTTCGCTTTCTTTTTTGAGCAGCTTTTGCAGAATATTAACGGGTTGAGTGTTACCCGTTTCTACCATTCTATATTGGTAAAAATAGGATGTTAATAAAAAGGCACTATTGTACAAACTTCTTCTTTCAGCATCTGAAATATTCCATAATTGATTAGCGGTTAATAAATCACCTATTTCTTTAGCGGGTTGGTGTATCGTGTCGAGTTGTAAATTAAATGAATAGGATTTTTCTGTTAGCATAATTTTTTCGAAATATTCAGCTAAGCCTTCATTCAGCCATCGAGCAATAAAACCGGCAAAAAACAAATTCAGTGTATGAACTGATTCATGCAAGGCCGTTTTCATGACTTGATTATCATTTTTGTATTCAACAAAAGCCATATTAGTGGCTGACCAAAATAAACCTTGGCTATATTTACCGTCGATCGATAAGGTTTCTAAGGTATCAGCATACTGTTCTCGACTCGGTATTATAATTAAGTTTATTTCTTGCTTTTCCAACAAATAAAAGCCAAATACATCTTGATAAATAGTCATTATTTTAGATATTTTTTGTTTATAGTCAGACCAAAACCCAGTGGGCATAGCAGGGGATAACACTTTAATTGTTAAATATTTATTGAGGGTAAATTGTTTTTTATAAAATCGCGCTTGAGGATCATTTTGGAGCAAAAAGAGGACATCATTTACCCGAGTTAATGCATCTTCATCGATAGGGATTTGGCATTCATTATGCGCTTGTTGTAACGTCATTTTAGTTGGGTCGTTAGTGACTCGCACTACAGGTGGATTAATTTGTTTGATTGGGGCTGGTTGATATTCGATATTATTCAGAAGGGGTTCACAACAGGGTATTTTAGTTAAAGTTTCGTTTGATGCTTTAACTTGTGTGTTACTTTCAACTTCTACTTTATTGACGTTTTGATCAGACGCTAGACCCGCATAAAAAGTATGTGTCGCAAAAATGAGTGTTAAAATAAAAACGAGCTTAACCATTCTATTTTGATATGTTTGTTTTTTGTCCGACATTTTATGACCTGATCATGCGGTGCATTAATTGCTATTCGGTTATTAAAGGTTGGTTTTTTTCTGCTGTCGCCTCACTGTTGTCGACTGTGGTGCTTTGTCGATCAAGTGTGCCAATATCGAGTACCGGTGAAGCATCAATATGCTGAGCATCCATCATTTTAGCGATACGTTGCAATGACGAAATAATCATTGTTTGTTCCCATTCTTGTAGGTCACTAAACTGGCGAGCAAAATGATCTTGTAAAGGGATCGGAGCCCCTTTTAATACGCCAAGCGCGGATTCGGTTAAACAAGCATGTACTTTGCGTTTATCTTCTTGTGATCTGACACGGTAAACAAAGCCGCGTTTTTCAAGTCTGTCGATTATTGTCGTGACAGTGGCTTGACTGAGACTCATTTCATTCGCTATTTCACCAATCGTTACATCACCTTTAGTTTTAATGGTTTGTAATAACAATATTTGAGGTGCGGTTAAACCTGTTGTTTTAGCTAAATGCTTTGAGTGTAAATCGGTGGCTCTAATCACGCGTCTTAGTGCAATTAATACTTGTTCAATGCTATTCAAAGTCGACTCTCTTGTTACGATTAAACTACATTATAAGCTGATTGTTTAGAAGACTAAAGAATTAATATTAACTAATGTTTGACTAATAATGATGATGCTGTTGAAAGTAATACATTTTCTCATTTTTTCAGTCTGTTTTATAAGCGGTTTCTAAATTGATACAGCCCTTGTTACACTTGAATCCCGTATGTTAAATATTTATTAATCAACGCCTGTTAAGGGGTGGGCGTGTGTCTGGCGGTTGATCTGAAATATATTTAGTGTACTATATATAGTGTTCGAAGTAATTTTTATGCGTTTAATTGAATTTTTATTCATTTTTGGTGTTTTAACTACCTTAAAAGCGCGTTTGATTTTCTTAGTGAACTAATTAATTTAAACTGCAATGGAGCTATATTTGCTTTCGTCTCAACCTATTAAATTTAGAAAGCCGGTACTGACAGACGGCATGTCTGTGTACCAGTTAATACAATCTTGTCCGCCGCTTGATACGAATTCAAGTTATTGTAATTTTCTCCAGTGTGGACATTTCTCAAGCACATCAGTTGCTGCCGAACGAGATGGTGAGTTAGTGGGGTTCATTTCTGGTTACATTGTGCCAGAAAGACCAGACACCCTGTTTATTTGGCAAGTTGCCGTTGATAAACAAGCTCGTGGTTTAGGGTTAGCATCTAAAATGCTAACACAACTATTAAATCGTGATATCTGTAACAACATACACTTTTTAGAAACCACAATCACTGAAGATAATCTCCCGTCTTGGAATTTGTTTAAACGTTTAGCCAAACACATTGACGCAGAACTCCAATCTGCTGTTTGGCTTGATAAGCAAATTCATTTTAACGACCAACATGATTCTGAATCATTGGTTCGCCTCGGCCCATTTAACCTTGAAGTAACAAGAGACTTATAATGAAAATTTTTGATAAAATCGAATCTGAAGTACAAAGCTATGCCCGTTCTTTTCCATGTGTTTTTAATCGCGCTAAAGGCGAGTTTATGTGGGACGAGGAAGGTAAACAATATTTAGACTTTTTAGCCGGTGCGGGTACCTTAAATTACGGCCATAATAATCCACTCTTTAAAGAAGCATTAATTCAATATATTACTGAAGATGGCATTACGCATGGTTTAGATATGCACACTAAAGCTAAAAAAGAGTTCTTAGAAGCATTTAACGACCATATTCTTAAGCCAAGAGGCATGGAATATATGGTGCAATTTACCGGGCCAACCGGGACAAATGCCGTAGAAGCAGCAATGAAAATTGCCCGAAATGTAACGGGTCAACAAAACATTGTGACGTTCACTAATGGCTTTCATGGCGTTAGTTTAGGTGCATTAGCCGCTACCGGTAATTCGCATCACCGTGATGCTGCGGGCGTTAGTTTAACCGGTACACACCGTATGCCTTATGATGGATATCTAGGGGATAACATTGATACAACGGAATATTTAGATAAAGTATTGTCTGATTCAAGCAGTGGTATCAATTCGCCGGCTGCTGTTATTGTAGAGACGGTACAAGGCGAGGGCGGGATCAATGCAGCCAGTATCGAATGGCTTAAGAACTTACAAACGGTTTGCCGCAAGCATAAAATTTTATTAATCGTGGATGATATCCAAGCGGGTTGTGGTCGTACTGGTGATTATTTCAGTTTTGAAGAAGCCGGTATTGAGCCTGATATTATTACGTTGTCAAAATCATTGGGCGGTTACGGTTTACCTTTTGCGGTTGTATTAATGAAACCTGAACTTGATACTTGGAAACCAGGTGAACATAACGGTACATTCCGTGGTAATAACTTAGCGTTTGTCACCGCAAAAGAAGCGATTGAACATTACTGGACCAATGACGAATTCTCAAAAGAAATCAAACGTAAAGGTCAATATATTTCTGACCGCTTAAATAGCATTGTTAATGAATACGGCGAAGGTAATTTTACGGCAAAAGGGCGCGGTATGTTCCAAGGCATCAACTGTGTTAATGGTGATATAGCGGGCCAAATTACACGTACTGCTTTCAAAAAAGGTTTACTGATTGAAACCAGTGGTGCCGATGATCATGTTGTTAAGTTTTTATGCCCATTAGTGATTAGTGATGAAAACTTAAAGAAAGGCATCGATATTGTTGAAGACGTTATTAAAGAAGTGTGTGCCAAAGAGTCTATTCCTGAAGAAGATGTTTATTTTGAAGCAAGCTAATTAGCTGAAAATAGTGATCTCTAAGATTTAATTAATTTTAATAGGATAGAAAAATGATTGTACGCAATTTAGCTGAAGCGAATGAAACCAGTCGTAAAATAACGTCACCTGATGGTAATTGGCAAAGCACACGTTTATTGTTAAAAGAAGATCAAATGGGCTTCTCTTTTCATATTACGACAATATTCAAAGGCGCTGATTTTCAAATGCATTATCAGAATCATCTTGAATCTGTTTATTGCATGTCAGGTGAGGGTGAAGTTGAAACATTAGCTGATGGGGTTAAGCACCCAATTAAACCCGGTACGATTTATATTTTAGATAAACATGATAAACATGTTTTACGCGCTTTTAGTGAAATGACGATGGCTTGTGTATTTAATCCACCGGTCATAGGCAACGAAACTCATAATGCTGAAGGCGCTTATGAATTAGTCGCTGACAGCGTTACAACAGAATAAATTAATCCCTCTCTTTTAAGGGAGGGGATTTTTAAAGTATTACAAAATAAAGGTTATTCATGCATACGGTTGAAAAAATCGGCGGCACATCAATGAGCGATTATGTGTCGGTTCGAGATAACATAATCCTCAATAAAGAAAATATTTATCAACGCATATTTGTTGTTTCTGCTTATGGTGGAGTCACAGATGAGTTATTAGAAAATAAAAAAAATGGCACTCCGGGTATATATGGCCAGTTTGCTAGCAGTATTGAAGATGACGCTTGGCTAGAAAAGTTTGAAACGTTACACGCTGAGTTAAAAGCAAAAAATGAAACATTATTTAGCCGTGGACTCTTACGGGCTAAAGCTAATTCGTTTTTAGCTGAACGGTTAGATGATGCTAAACAGTGTTTACGTGATTTACAAAGTTTATGTCAGCACGGGCATTTTGCCCTTGATGTACATCTTGCTACGGTAAGAGAAATGCTTGCCAGTATCGGTGAAGCGCATAGTGCTTGGAATACCGCAGAGCTATTAAAACGTGATGGTGTTAATGCGTGTTTTGTTGATTTAACAGGTTGGCGTGCAACTAATCATATGTCTTTGGATGAGCGTATTCAGCAAAGCTTTGAGCATATCGATTTAAATACCCAGTTACCGATTGTTACGGGCTATGCGCATAGCGATGCGGGATTAATGTCTTCTTTTGATCGTGGTTATAGTGAAATGACGTTTAGTCGTTTAGCTGTTTTAACAAAGGCTAAAGAAGCGATAATACATAAAGAATTTCATTTAAGCAGTGCCGATCCACGTTTAGTGGGTGAATCAAATGCGGTACCTATAGGGCGAACTAATTATGATGTGGCGGATCAATTAGCTAACTTAGGTATGGAAGCTATCCACCCTAAAGCCGCCAAAGGGTTACGTCAAAACAACATACCGTTACGTGTTAAAAATACGTTTGAACCTGAACATACCGGCACATTGATCACATGTGATTACATCAGTGATTCACCTTGTGTTGAAATTATTGCGGGTTGCAAAGGTATTTATGCACTTGAGTTATTTGATCAAGACATGGCAGGCAACTTACCCGATTATGATCGTGAATTGGTTGCGATAATTAAACGATTTAAAGCGCATATTGTATCGAAAGATATAAACGCAAATACCATTACTCACTTTTTGTCGACTAATTTAAAAACGATTAAGCGTATTTGCAATTTGATAAAAGAAAAATACCCAGAGTCAGAAGTTAATCAACAAAAAGTTGCCATTGTGTCGGCGATTGGCAGTGATATGCAAATTCCGGGTATTTTAGCGCGAACGGTTAAAGCGGTTGCGGATAGTAATATTAGTGTGTTGGCTGTGCATCAATCAATGCGCCAAGTTGATATGCAATTAATTGTTAATGAAGCAGATTATGACAATACGGTCAAAAGCTTACATGCTGCTTTAGTTGAGCCGCATGATCATGGAAGAGCGATATGCCTCGCGTCTTAAAAATTGTTGTATTACTGAGTGGTTTGTTTTCTTGTTTTTTTATCGTTCACGCAGCTGATTTATCGGCTGCGGATAAAGCGGAACTCATAGAACAGGTCGCTCAACAGCAAAATAATCACGTTAAGTTAACTGATAAAAACCTTCAAGATAATATAGATGAATTAGACAAAGCATTATATTCGCCATTTATTGAACGGTTTGTATTAGACGAACTTAAGCAGCAACGCATTGATTTAGCCAATACAAAACACGAATTGATGCAACAAATATTAGATCGCGAGCATCAATCTGTTGATCGCGGTGTTGCTTATGCGACAGATACTATTACTTATTTCTTTTATTTAATTGCGGCTGCAACGTCTGTGCTAGTGGTTGTGGGTTGGTCTTCAATTCGCGATATTAAAGAAAGAGTGCATACTCAGGCCGATGAAGAAATATCTAAACTCATTGATGAATATGAAAACCGTTTAGCCAAGATGGAAACGCTATTAAATCAAAAAGTTAAGCACATCGAAGAAAACCGTGAAGAAATTGAGTTAACCCAAGAGATCCAATCGCTTTGGTTGCGTGCTCAGCAAGAAATATCGCCCAGTACAAAAATATCAATTTATGATGATTTGTTGAAGTTACGTCCTCAGGACTGTGAAGCCTTAACCTATAAAGCAGATGCTGTTTTAGAGTTAAGTGAGCCACAATGGGCCGTTAATTTATGTCATCAAGCTTTAAAATTAGACCCTCAAAATAGTCATGCATTTTATCAATTAGCTTGTGCCTATACGGCCATGGAAAACTTTGAGGATGCACTGCGCTTTTTAGCTGAAGCCCTTAATCGACGAGAGAGTTACTTCGAAGAAGTTCGCGAAGATCCTGCGTTGCAGCCTTTAGTTAATCATTCTTCTTTTGCTGAATTGACTAAACGAATGGGTAAACATTTTTAACGGTTGTTAGCCTATTTGAAAGTTCCAGTCATGTCTCAATATGGCTGGAACTTTTAACGTTTACTTAGTGAACCCTAACCCTAATCTTAATTACCTGTTAAGTCCCCCCTTGTTAAATATTTATCTCGGTCTTTTATACTAAATTTTAATTATGCTAACCACGTTGGTTAAAAATAAACAAGATTAGGTTATGGCGTTTTTAGTGGGTCTACGTCGTTAACGCTAATCATGCTTTGCTTATCACTGGATAAATTGTATTTTTAATATCTGTTGGTATATATGGGTTACATAATGTAACTATAGTCAAAGCGATCGGGTTTTAGGGGCAGGTTTCTAGTTCCAGACGAAACCTAAGTACTTATACCAGTCCGTAATAATAAGTGCCCACTCAGCGAGCGTTTAAATGCGCTTAATCAAGACGCTTGAATGAAAGAATAGTGGTGCTCTTTTGAGTTCGAGCAACACAGAGTAAGCGCATTTAAAACTCGCCTGAAAGGAATGCCCCAGCGGCTTTTGACCCGCGTTATCGGTATTTGAAAGGGAACAACCATTGCTGTACACCGACGCTTTGTTCAAAAACTGTGATTGGGGCGAGAAAGCGCTGACAATGAACCATAAAACCTGAGCGAGAAGACTATATAGTGCGATCGTTTAAGATGCAGAGACTTTATTTTAATGAAGTTAATTTACTCTGAACTGAAATATGAACTGAGGTGTAAATCTTTATTTTTAGCTAGCATGAGAAGGGGGTGTGGTCATCGTAAATGAGTCAGCTTTAACAAAAAACGTTTACGACCAATAGTATTGATAGCAAACGTTTTGTTTTAAATGACGATACTACGCTTTATATTTTACGTGTGCTCGGTAACCATAAATAGCGATAGCAATAAAGCAAATTAACGGCAATACAAAAGACGTTTGAACACTTGGTATGGTGCCGATAATTGAATCGCCATCAATTAAAGCGCCTTGCATAGGTGGCATTAATGCCCCACCAACAATGGCCATAACCAACCCAGCAGACGCTAAACTGGCATCGTCTCCTGTCTCTTTTAAAGCAATACCATAAATGGTCGGGAACATCAGCGACATACAAGCCGATACGCCGATTAAACAATACAATCCTAAGATGCCACCGATAAATATCACGCCTAAGGTGAGTATAAAACCGCCTGCCGCCAATAACATGAGTAATTGACCTGGACGGACAAAACCGAGTAAGAAAGTACAAATAAAACGACTTGCTAAAAATAGACTCATGGCAATCATGTTGTAACTTTGTGCTTCACTGGCTGATAAACCAACAGAAGTCATCCCGTAGTGAATAATAAAAGTCCAACACATAATTTGTGCACCAACATAAAATGCTTGTGCTATTACGCCTTCACGATAACGGCCATTTGCAAACAACCGTTTAAAAGTTGCTTTTAATTCGTTAACGGTTAATGGGTTATTATTAGAAATAGTTTGCGGTAATTTAGTAAACAAGAAACCTAAAAATACAACCGCTACAATAGCGGCAATCGCAATGTAAGGCCCTCGAACCGTTATTAAATCAGCGGCTTGCATGGCTTGATGTGCAGCTGGTTCGTTCACCGAAAAATCTTGAAGGGCTTGAACTAATTTACCGTCAACTTCTGAGGGCAATAAATTGGCATAGTCCGGGTTAGCTGCTTTTTCGGCTTGTCTAAACTCTTCTACCTGTAGTTTATTTAAAATAAAAGTAGAGGCAATAAACATCCCGGTTAATGAGCCAATAGGATTAAAAGCTTGTGCTAAATTTAAGCGTTGGGTTGAGGTATCAGGGTGTCCCATTGACAGTACATATGGGTTTGCTGTTGTTTCAAGCAATGCTAAGCCACAGGTTAAAATCCATAAGGCCGCTAAGAAAAAGTAAAACTCCATATAGATACTGGCGGGTATAAAAAGGGTTGCACCTAAAGCATATAAGCTTAAACCTAATAAAATACCGGCTTTATATGAAAATTTACGAATAAAAATGGCCGCAGGAATAGCCATGATGCCGTAGCCTAAGTAAAAGGCAAATTGGACTAAACTACTTTGTGCATTTGATATTAAGAATATATCTTTAAATGCTTTGACTAATGGATTGGTTATATCGTTGGCAAATCCCCATAAAGGGAATAAAGAGGCAACGAGAATAAAAGGTACTAAATAACGTTTTTCAATAATAGGCGGCTTGGTTGTTACAACGTTGTCGTTCATTGATTCAACTGCCTCTGTCGTGGTTGAGTTCATTTATTCATTTCCGATGAAATCTTATCTGTTTACATATGAAAACACATTTTCACATACATTTAAATATAAAATGTGAAAATCATGTAAAAACCTTGGTGTATACGAAAGTTAAGACCCATTTTGTATTAACGGTTACCTTTATAAAATACCTGAAGGTGGTTTAGCGAGTTTAATTTTAAAACCGATTGCATGTTTAACCGGCCTTGTTGTCGGTAATGTGATCTTTAGTCCGTGTTTGGTTTGTCGCCATTCGATGTTTTTCTCATAGCCCATTAAACTCACCGATTGAATATTGTCATTAATTATGCGCATTTCATTTCCCAACGCTTTTAACGTTAATTGCTTGGTTTCTGTTGGCCAATCCAGCATGAAGGCATAAATATGATTGCCTTTTTGTGTGTACCGTACGTCTTGAGCGGTATAACCTTTATCGTGCAAATTACCGTGTAAAACCATTTTTGCATTAGTTGGGCCTTGACCAAATACGGCAAACGGTCGTGTATTATAAATACCTTCGCCGTTTATTTTTAGCCAGTCACCTAATTGCATTAATACATCGACTTGATCGTCTGAGATATCGCCATTTACATCGGGGGCGACATTAAGCAATAAGCTGCCATTTTTACTGACAACATCGAGTAGGTCGCCAATCAATTTTTTAGCGGGCATCGTGACCCAATCGTTGTTATATGACCAACGCCACCCACCTAAAGACATATCCGTTTGCCATGGCATTTCTCTTATACGATCTAATTTACCTGATTCAACATCCAATACGGCGGCGCCATCGGGTATGGGTTTATAACTAATGTTTTTATAGTTCAGTACGACACCTTGGTTATTGCTAGCCGCTTGATTATAATATTCAGCAATTAAGGTTTTTCTATGCGTTTCGTATTCAGGGTTACTAAAACCTAAATCAAACCACAATAAATCGGGTTGATATTGCGTCATCATATCTTTAGTGCGCTTATACCAATTTTGAATGTGTTCGGGGCTATGTTTATCCGTTATTTTATGCGGTTTACCATAGAAATCTTCATAGGCCGGATCAACGGTATCAGTGCCTTCTTTATAACCCCACCAATACCAACCGTAGGCGTAGTGTGATGACATACCCACTTTCATGTCGCGTTTACGTGCTTCAGCAAATAATTCGCCGACAATATCTTTTTTGGGCCCCATGTTAACCGCATTCCATTGAGTTTGAGTCGAGTTATACATGGCAAAACCATCACAGTGTTCAGCCACCGGGACTATGTATTTTGCGCCGGCTCTTTCAAACAAATCGAGCCATTTTTTGGCATTAAAATTTTGCCCCGTGAATTTTGGGATAAAATCCTTGTAGCCAAATTTTTCAGTGCCACCATAATTTTCTATATGGTGTTTGTAAACTTTATTTTCTCTATTGGGATTTGGGTTACCTTTTATATCAACGACTTCTTCACGATACATGTGATAACCATAAAAAGGTCCTAAATATTTGGGTACAACATAAGGTCCCCAATGAATAAAAATACCCAATTTAGCATCTTGAAACCATGTGGGAGTCGTGTATTTTTTCAGAGAAGACCAATTGGCTTGAAAGGGCGCTGATGGGGCAATTGAAGCTGGCTTTAAATCATGGTTGTTTTTGTTATAAGCATTATTAAACGCGGGGGTAATATGAGCACAACCAAGGGTTAAAATACTTGAAATGGCTATTGTTAAAACAGTTTTAATGGATTGCATAATTAACCTAATAAAAAAGCAGAGCCTTTAGCTCTGCATGATATACCCAAGTAACATATACCCAAGTAACAAGGGGGAGCTAAATGTGTCTATGCTAAAATTTGCTTAATCACTTTGCCGTGTACATCGGTTAATCGAAACCGTCTTCCTTGGTATTTATAAGTTAACCTTTCGTGATCAACTCCCATTAAATGCATTAATGTGGCTTGAAAGTCGTGCACATGCACCGGATCTTTTACAATATTGTAGCCAAATTCATCTGTTTCGCCATGAGTTATTCCGGCTTTAACACCACCGCCGGCCATCCACATGGTGAAACAACCGGGGTGATGATCACGTCCATAGTTGGTTGCCGTTAGCTTTCCTTGGGAGTAATTCGTTCGGCCAAATTCTCCCCCCCATATGACGAGTGTGTCATCAAGTAAGCCACGTTGTTTTAAATCGGTAACTAAAGCGGCTGATGCTTGATCGGTGTTTTTACATTGAGCTTTGATGCCCCCTGGTAAATTGTCGTGCTGATCCCAGCCTTGATGATAAAGTTGAGTAAATTTTACATTTCGTTCTGCTAGTCTTCTGGCAAGCAAACAATTTGCGGCATAGGTTCCAGGCTTACGTGAATCAGGGCCATATAGCTCGAATACCCATTCTGGTTCATCTGAAAAATCAGTAACATCAGGTACTGAAGCTTGCATGCGTTCTGCCATTTCATATTGGGCGATACGTGATTGTATTTCTGCATCATGCCACTTAGCATATTGCTCATCATGCAAGCTTTTAAGATGACGCATCATTTTACTGCGCATTTTCATATCGACACCTGGCGGGTTATTAAGGTATAAAACCGGATCTTTACCCCCTCTAAATTGCACGCCTTGATGAATCGATGGCAAGAAACCATTTCCCCATAACCTCGAATATAATGGCTGGCCGCCCGCATTGGTTGAAACCATAACAATAAAAGGGGGTAAATTATGATTGTCGGTGCCTAAACCATAATTTAACCACGCGCCGATACTGGGCCGGCCAGCTATCGGAAACCCTGTTTGCAAAAACGTGATAGCGGGATCGTGGTTAATTTGATCGGTATACATCGACTTAACAAAACATAAATCATCAACTATTTCAGCGGTATGGGGTAATATTTCACTCACCCATGCACCTGAATCACCGTGCTGATTAAAGCCATAAATAGATCCTGCTAAGGGTAATGATGATTGCTGTGCACTCATGCCTGTTAATACTTGCTCGCCTCTGACTTCTGCTGGCAACTCTTGGCCGTGCATTTTATTAAGCAAAGGCTTGTAATCAAACGTTTCTAACTGTGAGGGCCCACCACTTTGAAATAAATAAATAACTCTTTTGGCTTTGGCGGGTAAATGCGGTTGACCCATATGTCCGTTTAATTCAACATTCATATTAGGGGTTAGCGCTTGGCTTAAGTCTTTAGCCATACTGATATTAGGGATACCAGATAAAGACGCAGCTCCTATACCAGCCCCTAATGTCGTGCGAGATAAAAATTGTCTGCGGTTTAATGTTTTTTCAAATAAATCGGTCATCATTTTATCCTATTAGCGCTTTATCACGGCTGAATCGTGATTCATCAGCATATTAGTCACCGTGCCTAATGCGGCTAACGTGATTTTATTGTGTTCATCTAAAGGTATTGCACTCATTGGACTTTCACCTACATTTAAAAATTCATCGGCTTGTTTAGGCGTTTGAGTAAATGCAGACAGTGCATCGTTATACATTTGTTTTAATACGGCTTGTTCTTTGTCATTTGGCGATTGACTGGTTAATAATTTAAATATTTGAACCAGTTGAGCCTCTGTTGACGATCGCGTTTGCATTACGTTATTGGCTAATACGCGGCTAGCTTCTACGATCTGCGGGTCATTAAGTAACGTTAATGCTTGCAGTGGTGTGTTGGTGTTTTGACGTTCGCCAATACTGTAGCTACGCATGGGGGCATCAAAGTTTGTCATATTTGGCGGCGGTACACTTCTCTTGTAGATGGTATACAGACTACGGCGATATAATTCGCTCCCTGAACCCTGTACGTAATCCATGTTATTCATTCGCCAAATACCTTCTGGTTGGTATGGATGTACACTGGGGCCTCCTACTTTTGTTATTAATAAACCACTTGCGGCTAGGGCGTTGTCTCTTAACATTTCGGCTGTGAGTCGATTGCTAGGGCCGCGAGAAAATAAAATATTTTCAGGGTCGGCAGCATATTGTTCAGCGGTAACTTTAGAGGATTGTTGATAAGACGCAGAGTTGACGATTAAACGTATCAAGGCTTTATGATCCCAGCCAGAATCAATAAATTCACGCGCTAACCAATCTAATAAAGCTGGGTGTGTAGGGCGTTTACCTTGATTACCAAAGTCTTCTGGTGTCCGGACAATGCCCGCCCCAAAAAACATTTGCCAATAGCGATTTACAATAACACGTGCGACAAGCGGGTTGTTGTCATGGGTTAGCCAGGTTGCTAATCCAATTCGATTTTTGGGCCATGATTTGTCATAAGGTAAAATGGTTTCAGGCACGCCGGGCTCAACAGGGGCTCCTTTACTGGCGTAGCTTCCGCGTAATAAAACATAAGCTTGGCGAGGCGTAGCCGTTTCTTGCATTATCATCACTTCAGGTAAAGTCTCTTCTAACGCATTGAGTACTTTTCTGGCTGACGTTTGTTCTGCTAATTTCTTGCGGTACGTTTTATTGTATCGGTTGTTATAAAAAGACAATAATTGCGCTTCATTGCTGACTGTTTTTTGCGCCATTGCCGAGAGCTCAACGGCAGTTAATGCGCGGTTGTAGACTTTTAATTCATCTACGGCTGCATTGGCAACACCACGACTACGCCATCGTGCACCGACTTTAAGGCCTATTTCTTTTAAGACGCCTGCTCGAGTGTGTTTAATATCTTTATATAAATTATCGCGTTCTATATTCATTTCAACCGGTTGGCCATTTATGTAAAAAAGTATGCCTTGAGCTTTAGATGAGCCATCATAAGAAAGTGCAATATTAAGCCATTCTTCACGTGTCGCGGGGTGGACCGATCTGAGTGATATTGCGTTATAAGGATAAATATGGGCGAAACGCACATGCCAATGGTCATCTTCAATACCTACGTCAAAGCCTTTGAAATTGTATAAAATACCGGCTTTGTTGTAATGAAATAACACGCCTTCTTTAAGGTCGCTTGGTAACCATGCATCAATCGTAATACTAAAAGGTTGTGCTCGAGTAAAGTCATTTAATGATGGAAAATAAAGCGGATCATCGCCATTTAATTTGATCGCATCTCGGCCTGCAATTTGAATGTACTGCATTGCAGGGCCTTCTTTTTTCTTTATATTTGACCCAAATATAACTTTACCTGACTCTTTTGTATTAAGGCTGTTTTTAATGAGGCTGTTGTTGTCGTTTTTCGACAATGGAAAATGGGCCACTATTGCATCAGTTGCTTGTAAGTCGCGTGCACGTTTATTACGTAACCACTGTTTAAATTCCGGATTATCCGCTTGGGATAAACTTTTAAGCGCTTGTTCTTTCGTTTTCACTACTTGAGTTAAGTCCGCTAACTGAATTTTTTGATCATCGTTTGGTAAAACGAGCGTCGGTACGGGCATGTCATTCGGGTCGTATGATATTTGCCCTGAATCATCAACACTGTTAAAAAAAGCGTTGGTGGCATAATATTCTTTAGCCGAAATAGGATCGTACTTGTGGTCGTGACACTGTGCACAGTGCATGGTTAACCCCAGCAACCCCGTTCCTATTGTTTGTACACGATCTTTTACATATTCCACTCTGAATTCTTCATTTACGATCCCGCCTTCGCCATTTTGCGCATGTATACGGTTAAATGCAGTCGCCAATTTTTGCTCTGTTGTGGCATTAGGTAATAAATCACCGGCAATTTGCCAAGTAATAAACTCGTCAAACGGTCTGTTTTGGTTAAAGCTGTTAATCACCCAATCTCGATAAGGCGACATATCTCGATAAAAATCGGTGCTATAACCGTGTGTATCAGCGTAACGTGCTACATCTAGCCACTCTTGTGCCATGCGTTCGCCAAAAGCCGGTTTAGCAATGAGCGTTTCTATTAAATGAGTGTATGCCTCTGGCGAGGTATCAGCATTAAAGGCTTCAACTTCTGCCAAGGTTGGCGGCAAGCCTGTTAAATCAAAGCTTACGCGGCGGAGTAAGGTGGTTTTATCTGCGGGTTGATTAGGCTGCCTGTGGCTATCTTCAATGGGTTTTAAAATATAATAATCTATTTCATTATTAGGCCATTTCTTGGTTTTTACGCTGGGTAAACGCTGTTTTTCCGGTTTTATGTATGCCCAGTGTTTTTTGTATTCAGCGCCTTGTTCAACCCATTTTTTAATAATGGCTTTTTCACGAGATGTTAACGTTAAGTTTGATTTTGGCGGTGGCATGATAAGATTTGGATCATCAGATAAAATACGGTCAATTACTTCTGATAATTCGGGTTTGCCAGCTACGATGGCATGTTTTCCCATATCGGTGACATGTTGAGTTGCATTATCAAATGTATCTAAACTCAGTCCGCCTCGAGCGTTTTCTTTATCGGGTCCATGACATAAAAAGCAGGTGTCGGATAAAATAGGCTTTACATCAAAATTAAAATCGACCACTTCGGGTAAAGGTTTAGCAAATTTTTCTGTCTTGTTTTGTGTGTCTAAACAAGCGGTTAATCCAATAGGTAAAATAAGGGCGAAGCTGATTATTTTGCGGTTAATCGATTTAAATTTTTGGCGTGCTTTAAATAACGTCATTTTACTCTTCACCTTATACGCGCACTAATTTGATAGGGTAAGCTTTGTTTGCATTCCACTGACCAACATATAGATTTTCATCGTCGTCAACACAAACCGCATGGCAATGATTAAATACATCAAAGGCGCTTTGCATAGGTTGTAATTTGCCGTCAATATATTCTGGTTTTGTGCCACCTGGATTCGATACAACGGTGTTGTTTTTATCTAAAATAGTGATGAAACCAGAATTAGCCGCTTGTTTACCGTTTATATGCGACCAACAAACCGGTGCGTAAAAGTGGTCACCTTTAAATATAGGGCCACCCACATAGGCGCCTGGTAAATCAATATTACTTAAAAATTGGCCATCAAGGCTAAAGCGCTTTAAGCTTCTCTCGGCACGGGAACTAACAATAAGGTGTGGATTGGTTTTGTCTCGTAAATCAACGCCAACGCCATGTGTATTACTCAGGTTTAAGTTTTTATCTTGATTATTCCAGCCGCCCCAATGTCGAATATATTGACCATTATGGTTATATTGGATAATGAAATCCGAACCATATCCATCGGTAACGTATAAATCGCCATTAGGCGCGATAGCAATATCAGTGGGTTGAAACTTTTGGTTAGGCGCATAAATGCCTATCGTCTGCGGATGACCAATGGTATAAACTAATTTACCGTCAATAGTCAGTTTAGAAATAAAACCGTTTTGTCGATACCACTTTCCTTTCCATGCATCACTCTTACGATTACGGTCAAGTACCCAGCCACAGTCGACGATATAAATGAAATCTTCTCCGTTTTCATTGACTACTTTCACTGAGTGCGCACCAGGGTGTTGTGCTCCCCAAGCATCGATAAGTTTTCCATCTTTGTTGTAGATAATAAAATTATTCACATCGCTATCGGTGACTAAAATAATTCGACCTTGAGAATCGATGGCTAAACCATGCGTATTTTCTACCGGTACTTGATTCGGGTCCAGATTGCCCCAGTTGTAATTTACTTTGTATTTAAAATCACCATGGCCCACTATTTGACCATGGGCATGACGGCCTGCTTTTGGTGATGGTTTTTTATTCGGTTCATGAGCTAACGTTTTATTAGCTGTACTTGCCATTAAAAGTCCAGTACTGACATAGGCAGAATGCTTTAAAAAGTCACGTTTGCTGTTATTAATTGTCGTCATAATTAGTCTTCATCGTTTATATTTTTGTTTAAGTTGTTCGCCGTTGTTGCCATTTTTTCAGGTTGTAAAGCGATCACGGTCAGGTGTTCGTTTAACTGGTTTATAGCCGCTTGACTTAAATTGGTTTCGCCTAAAAAGATTTGGGTTAACTGGGAGAGTTTTAAAATGTCGGGGGTAATAGCATCTGAAACCCCAGTTTTATATAAGTTTAAGTAGCGTAATGTGTTTAGCTTACTTAAATGTGTAATGTCTTCATCGGTAACTGATGATTGATCTAAACGCAGTTTTAACAAATTTGGTAATGTACTGAGTGCTTTATACTGAGCGGACGATAAGGCGTGCCCGGCAAAATTGAGCCATACAATATGCGCTTTAGCCTGCATTAAGCTTTGTAAGCCTGCCGCTGAAAGGGGGGCTGATGCAGTTGAATAATCGAGGTCGATGTAATTATTTTTTTCAGCAATTTGTTTAACAACAAAACCATGTTGCATAAGATCTTGAACGATATTGTTATCAATAGGTTGTATATTGAGGAGCGGCCAAGCGTTGGCACTGGCTTGTAGGCCTAATGTTATCGCAACATTCTTCTTTTCGTCTGGTGTTAAATTAAATGTACTGAGCTGCCCTTGTGTAGGGGCATTTGCTTGTATCCACCACTGTAAAGTCGAGATTTGATATTCGTTTAAAGGCTGTTTTCCGCCCGCAGGCATGTACTTTTTATTATGTGGATCGAGTGTTATGCGTTTAAAGAGTTCAGATTTTTCTAAATCCCCTGCAACAATGGCTGGCCCTGATTTACCTCCTGTAAATATCGCGTTAATTGAGGTTAAATCAAGTTTACCTTTACTCTTTTCTGGATTATGACAAGTCGTGCAACGCTTGTTTAAGATAGGCTGAATAACATCTAAATAGACATCTGCCTGACTCAATTGTGTTATTTTTGGACGTTCCTTTGCGTGAGGGGGCATTCCGATCAATGTTCGAAGTGAATTTGGCGCATGTTCAAATAAAAAAGTAGAGCCATGTGTCATATTGGCACCGTAGTGGCCAGTAGAGAACAATACTACTAATTGCAGACTGCATAAGCTTGTTGCCAAGCGCTTAGATTTAAATTGCGGTTTATTAAAAAACCACCAGCAAAAAAGAGAGCATGCGACAACTGAAAATCCCCATAGTTTGTGTATAAAAATAGCTTTTTCATCATACCCTCCACTTAACGAAAGCATATAGCCGAGTGTGGCCGCGCCGACTGCGGACATAAAACCCCAAAGCCAAATTGTGTTTAATGTCGCAGGGCGGGGTTTAGTATATAAAACTCGATGTGCTTCAAGCACAGCAGCCATTAATAAAATACCAATGGGTAAATGTAAAACTAATACATGAAACCGGCCAAAAAATTGAATTAAATCCATGAGTTCTTATTTATAAATACAATGTATTTTAAATGTTAAACTCAGGTTTCATTTATAACAATTAGTTTATTTGATTTGAATTTGTATAAAATTGATATTATTAAGCTTGGCTTTAATAATGTACTTTATAATGGATATATTAACAATTAACGAAAATGTTAGATGATAGCGGTTTATAGCAAACTATTTTTAATTTTAGTTTTAGTTATCACAAAGGTGTCAATTTAAGTAACTTGTATATATTTGAGTTATTATATAATGCTGTATGTCAATATAATGATAAAGGTTTGTTTATGATATTACCTGAAAAATTTGAAACAGGATCTGGCGGGTTCGTTTGGCAAAATATTTTGACTGATTCTATTTTATCGAGTCTGCGCCTGCATGTTTATTATGCATATTTTATGCAAACAAATGCTCAATGGTCGGGTAGCCAATTTGTTAATCATTACAATCGACTTTATTTCGTAACGGAAGGAGAAGCCGTCTTATGCTTTAAAGATCATGAATTAATCATGAAGCCGGGCTATTTGTATTTGATCCCGCCTTATAGCCTTAATTCTCATTATTGTGATAAAAAATTAAATTTTTATTGGATCCATTTTCATGCGTTAATTGAAGGTGATTTAGATCTATTTTCATTATTTGGTCAACCTCAAGCTTTAAAAGTGGATGATTTTTCACTGACTTGTGATGCCTTTGATAATATTGTCAAATCGGCAAATACTGAGACTTCTTTGATTAATTCGCCTACCGCTTTATTAGAGCGTAATATGAACTTAACCCATTTATTATTACCTTTTATTGATAAAATGATGTCAAATAATCAGGAAGCGCAACATTCAGGTTATTTACGATTTTTACCTATTTTGAAGTACATACAAAATCATTTACACGAGAATATTTTAATAAAGTCTCTGGCCGCTGAGCTCGATTTATCAATAGAGCATTTTTCTCGGTTATTTAAACAAGAACTCAATATTTCACCCAAGCGTTATATATTACAAAAGCGGATGGCATTGGCTAAACAATTATTATTATTAGATTCAATACCCGTTAGTGATGTGGCACAACGCACTGGGTTTGCAGATGTTTATCATTTTTCAAAAATTTTTAAGCAAGAAGTAGGGGTCGCCCCCAGTTACTACCGTAATCAATTTAAACGCTAAAATGATTAACCTTGTTGATCGTCGGACTATTATCCCCAGGTCACTTGGGCATAACTTTATTTAGCGATAACTAACCAGGCTTTGGCATAATCAGGTAAGTGTTTATTTGCCTGATGATAATCGGACCATCCTTGATAACTATCAACTAATAAATCGAGTTGGAATAAATTGTTATCGAAAGCGCCTCCTTGATCTGCTAACACACCCAAACGTGTTTCTTCTTGGTTATTAGTTTGATAACTAACCATGAATAGCTTACCTAGACCTAACTGTTTTACGTTACCTGCGAACGTAACATGAGGTTTTATTGCTATTTTATCGTGCAAATTTTCGCCGTAACCCATAATGCTAGGCACCTCTGAAAAATACCAATATCGTGCTTGTTCGCTTTTGCCTAAGCTATAATCATAAGCAATACCATTATTGCGGTGCACATTAAAATATCGTGTTTTACCGTCTACATTGAGAACTCCAGTGCCTTGTAATAAAACATCGTGTAGTGCTTCAGGGGTTATCCAAACGATGGGTTTGGCGACTTTTTGCTTATGCAAAATACCCGTCATGACTTGTTGGCGTGTATACTTAAATCGGTTTAATTTTTCTTTCTGAGTTTCGGCTTGCTGAAGACTTAATTGTTTTTCATCAAAGGGAATAGAGTAGAGCGCTTGCGAATAATGGTCGGTTTGAATGCGGCTACCGTCTAATAATTTAGTGTAGTATTTAGTTAAAAATATTTTATCCGGTGGGATATTATTTAATAATCTATTTTTAATTTTATTTGTGCTTTTTACTGTAATTGCATTAGCCGTTAGTTTATCTGGGTACCAACGATAGAATGTGAAGTTGGCTTTAATAAATTCTGGGTTGTGCAATCGGCTTTGTCTTTTTGCTCTTACATCTTCTCGATAAACCTGACAAATAAACTGTAAGGTTTTTGTGACTTGTTTTAGTGTAATTTCATGACTAAAGACACTGCCCGCATGTACTGCAAAATGGTCTGTTTTATTCTTCTGTAAATATTGTGCGGTATGACTCGCAACTTGACATAATTCACTACCTTTAAAGCCACTAAGGTATTTTATATCAGGTGCTTCTTTTTTAAAATATTGCGCAGAGCCTGTAAAACAAATAGAAAGACCACACAAAATAGCAAAACTGCGCTTTAATAAATTCATTGAGTTAATTTTATTTGATAATCCACTTAGGTCTTTATTTTAACGTTAAGTCGATCAATAAAGCTAAGTTATTTGAATTAAAAAATGATTGATGTTGTTAGATAAAATTAAGCCATTAATCAATTAGGCGACTAAGCGAGTTGGTTTTGAAAATGCATTTTCAGTTTTTATTAAAATACTCAGTGTGTTGCCTTGGATTGATGATTGCTGAATGGTTTGATGATCAAGGTTGGTTAAATGCTTCACCCAAGTCACCACGGTTGAACATTTATTATGACTTAATGCATTGCTGGCGGATTTTATGGCTTGTGCGTCTGATTTAGAATGCACAATTAACATACGGTCTAAATTAATTCCCGCCTTAATTAATTGAGCTTTAGCAGGAAGCGGATCAGGGGCAATCAAACAAAGCCATTTACCTGTTGTTTGCAAATGAGCTAAAGATTGCCAAAATCTTAATTCAAATTCAGCACTTTTATTATTAGTTGCAAAATATTGTTGGTTATTATTCGGGTGCATTGCAATATAAGTATTCATGATTAAATTCCACATAAGTCATAACGCTTGTTGGTATATACAGTATACTGTGTTTTTATACAGTTCAAGTGTTTGGTGGAAAAAAAATCACCAGATGGAGTAATTTTAAACGTTCATATAATTGTTCAGATAGGCTTTCATATTTAAGTTGATATATAACTTATTGTTAAATAAGGGTTTTAAGTTTATATTGACTGATTAGCAATTATCAAAAATAATTTCTTGTTTTTCGGCTGCCATTTTATTCGCCACGAATATTTCTTGAGTCGTTAGTAAGCGCTGTAGATTATCAAGCGCTGGTTTTGCCTCTTTGCATTGCCATAGTGAGGCGAGCTTTAACCAAACGTAACCATAGAAGGGACTTTGTGGTAAGCCTTGCCCTTTGCTATACATTAAACCTAAATATAACATGGCTTTATTATGCCCATTTAACGCTGATTTTCTAAAACACTTTGCTGCGAGTAAGTATTCATTGTTTTTTGCAAATTGTACGCCGTCTAAAAATTGTTTAATTTCGTTTTCTTGATGTTCCATGTTTGTATTATTTACAGGTTTAAAGTCGTCTAACGTCGCGAGTAATAAACCAATACTGGTGTTGAGAGTATCGAGTGTTTCAGTGATCGGACTTAGCTGATGTGCGATAGCGTTTATATTGGGACTTTCATCTTCATCCATTATGAATTCATAATCATCAGGTATTTCAATTTCGTCACCTGTTTTGACTTGTTCAATATTGTCTAAGTCTTCAATGGCTAAATCGATTTCATCTTCTTCATCCAGTTCGAATGCGGGTAAGTCCTTTAAGTCATCTAAAGTGGTTAGTTCATTTTCTAAATCTAAAGTCGGTTCTATCTCTGTGTCATGGGATTTGATAGATGTCATCTTGTGTAAACCCTTTTGTCTTAAATAAGGTACTTTATGTAATATGTTTCTATACCCAAGTCACTTGGGGATATAACTTATGTATGTTATCTGTTAATTAAGATAAAGCTTTAATTTTCATTAGTTTGTGCAGATCAAACAACATTATAAATTTAAGAATAGGATATTTTCACCCAAAAACCTATTCACCAAAAGCGGATGATTGATTTCGTCTGCTTATCTTAGGTTTTAATTTGCTAAAGCCTTTATATTTAAGTGATGGATTTATTTAATCCACTTGATCTTTTTTAATAGATGTTGTTTAATTCGCGCGCTTTTTGTTATGCGTTTATTTGATTCAACCATAAACGTTAACTGAAGCGCCGGAAGAGGTGCAGCATTTAGGTAGTAAACAGGAGAGGGCATAGCCTTGTAGATTGTTTATGAGGGAAATGCCTGCCGAGAAGGTAATTATCGTTATGCGTAATTATTCTTCGGTTGTTGGAGCTGAATCTTCGCAACTGTCACCGTGAACGGGTGGAGCGCTTTCGGGATTAGTCGAAGTTATTTATCTTTTCATAGCTATCTTTTCTACTAAACCCTGCGTTCTCTTGATTTTATTATCCTATTGGAATTTCAAGTGAATAAACTAACTGTTGCCAAATTTGGCGGAACCAGTGTTGCTGATTTCTCTGCAATGTCTCGATGCGCAGATATTATCTGTCATGATCAATCAATACGTGTTGTTGCTGTTTCAGCGCAATCTGGTATTACAAATATTCTAGTACGTTTAACGCAAGCTGATGTGTCAGACGCTGAGCGTTTAGATTTATTTAAACAAATTCGTGATAAAGAACAAGCGATATTATCGGATTTAAATAACCCTGAATCGATTCAAGTTGCGCTTGAGCATTTACTCGTTTCGTTAGAAAAAACGGCAAACGAAGCGGATATTGCAACCTCAGAGCGCCTTAAAGATCGTTTACTTTCTTTTGGTGAGCAGATGTCATCATTAATGTTTGCTGAAGTGTTAAGGCAGCGTGATGTACATGCCGTTAATTTTGATATTCGTCAAATAATGAAAACGGATAGTGCATTTGGTCACGCAGAGCCGAATATCGAATTAATAAAACAACAAGCACAAACGAGTATGATGCCTGAACTTGCCGGTTCAGTTGTGGTTACGCAAGGTTTTATAGGTTCTAATGATCAAGGTGAAACAACGACTTTGGGCCGTGGTGGCAGCGATTATAGTGCCGCGTTAATCGCTGAAGCTTTAGAAGCCGATGTTTTACAAATATGGACTGATGTTATTGGTATTTTTACAACGGATCCAAGATTGACCCAAGCTGCTCGTCCTATCCCTGAGATCAGTTTTGATGAAGCCGCTGAAATGGCGACATTTGGCGCTAAAATTTTACACCCTGCCACTTTAATTCCTGCAATGCGTCGCGACATACGCGTGTTTGTTGGTTCGAGCCGAGCACCAAACGAAGGCGGAACATGGGTGGTTAATAAAGCCAAAACTAAACCGGCTTATCGAGCGATTGCTTTACGTAAAGATCAAATTCTTTTAACGGTTAAAAGTCCGCAAATGTTGCATGCTACTGGCTTTTTAGCAAAAGTGTTTGGTATTTTAGCTGAGCATAAAATTAGTGTTGATCTGGTGACCACGTCTGAAATATCGATTGCCGTTACACTTGATAACCCAAGTAACACAACAACCAAAGCCATAAGTGATGCCGCTCTGACGGCATTGAAAGCGTTTTGTGATGTAAAAGTAGAAGACAATTTATCATTAGTTGCCGTTATCGGTAATCATTTAGAGTCTAGTTTACGCGAGAATCAATTATGGAAAGCGTTAGAGAAAGTTAATGTAAGAATGATTTGCCAAGGTGCAAGCCCACATAATTTATGTTTCTTGACACCAACAGCCGCAGCGCCTTCAGTCGTTGAACAACTACACAATGCTTTATTTGATTAATTTATATCTAAGTATTTGGGTATAAATTGAGAGCTAAAAGCGTATATACTTTTAGCTCTCAATGTTAGATGCCTTGGTTTTTTAGCAAGGCTTTTTGAAGCTTATTTATCGGGGTTATTTATCCGGGTTATCAATTAACGATTGTTTATTACTGTTTATGGCAATCGTTCTTGGTTTTAACGCTTCGGGTACTTCACGTTCTAAATTGATATGGAGCAAGCCATGTTCTAAATCGGCTCCAATCACCTTAACATGATCACCTAATTGGAATTTACGTTCAAAGCCTCGCTCTGAAATTCCTTTATATAAATATTGGCGCTCTTCTTGTGATTCGGGTTTAGAGCCAATAACAAGTAATGTGTTATTTTCGACTTTAATTTCGAGCTCTTCTTCAGCAAATCCCGCTATAGCCATCGAAACTTTATAATGATTCTCGTCAATAAGTTCAATGTTATAAGGAGGGTAGCCGGCGGACTTTTCACTTCGTGAAGCATTATCTAGTAATGAAGCTAAGTGATCAAAGCCAATGAATGAACGGTATAATGGAGTAAAATCTACGTTTCGCATAATCATATCCTCGTAAGCAATATGTAAAAAAAGAATGAATGCTTTCTGACATCAGACAAGCAGTTTAAAGACCTTGCTATCAAGCGCCTTCAATAAATAGATAGGGATAAGCTTGATTAATTTCAAGGGTTATTTTTGAAAAAAATTAAAAATTGTATTTGTGCACGAGTTTTTACTTGTAATTTATAAACGCTAAATTAGCGCATTTTATAATAGAAATTGACCTATACTGGCGATATACTGGATCAAATGATTTTTTGTATTTGAAACTCGGACACGGGAAAATAAAAATATTATGTGTTCGTTAAACACTTATGTATAAAAGGTAGAAACAATAATGGAAGATAAAGCGGCAAAAAAATATTCAGCGCCGGCGCTAGAAAAAGGTTTAGATATTCTTGAATTATTATCTAAAGATTCAGTTCCGTTGAGTACTTCAACTATTGCAGAGAAATTAGGCCGTTCTAACGCTGAAATTTATCGTATGATTTTAGTTTTAGAACAACGGGGTTTTATTGAGAAAGTTGAAGGACAGGATGGTTATCATGTTACGCGTAAATTATTACAGCTTGGTACTGAACATGAGCCAATTAAAGATATTTTAGAATACTCAATGCCAATTATGCGCACATTGGCTGAAAAAACGACGATGTCTTGTCATATCGCTGTTGAATCACAAGAGCAAATTGTTGTTATAGCGCGTGTAGAAACTCCAAGTAATATTTCTTATTCTGTGCGTGTCGGTTATCGCAAACCCATAGTGCACACCGCCTCTGGACGTATTCTTTTTGCCCATCAGCAACCAGATAAAAAAGAATCAATGATTAAGATGTTACAAAAGCATCATAGTGAGCAAGAGATTAATACGTTTTTAAGTGATTGTAAAAAAGTGGCTAAACAAGGCTATTTGCGTTCACCCAGTGCATTTGTTACAGGGGTCACTGATTTATCATTCCCTATTATCGATACAGATCAAGCAGTAGCAACGCTAACGATCCCGTATATTCAGCGTTTACCAGAAGAAATTAGTGTTGATGACGTATTAGCAGAATTAAAAACTGCCGCTGAAGAAATTTCAAAAGCATTAACTTATGGTGTCGTTAGAAAGTTATAGTGCTTTTTGCTTTTTATCGTTTTGTATAAAAGGATTAGTTTTGTGACTAATCCTTTTTTTATATGATAAATGCAGTAATGGAAAAAACTCAATTATGGTGATAAAGATATTTTATTAACCGAAATTCAATCAGGTTCCTACTTGAGTGAAGATGATATTGTTCGATTTGAAGATATTTATGGTCGAGTTTAAAGTGAAATTATATAAGCTTGGTTTTTTATTGCAAAATATTAGCTTTAAACCAATTCCAGATACCGAGTGAGTAACCCTCAAACAAATTGATCCCCAATGCTGATTTGATCAAATAAAGTACAAATAGACCTAGTAATGTGGATAGGGTAATGACGCCCGTTATCAAGCAGGCATTGATAATACGTGCAACGCGTTTTTCTTTATCTGTTAAGTCTCTTCTGTTGCGTCCAGCTAAAATAACATAATAATAGCGCCATTTATAAAACTTAACGGTACCGCGTAAATCGAGCGCATGCCGGCCCCATTCTCTTGCGCCGATTGCATTGCGGATATGAGCTAATTGTTCTTCATCAAAACGATCCGCTACTTCGTTAGGCATTCGTTCAAGCAAACGCTTGATCACCGGATCGTCTTTAACATATTGATGAATAATTTGTTTTTCTTCCATCTGAATTCCTTATCAACGGTTAATAACAAATTTTTGATTAAATGAGATAATCTATTTTAACGTTGGGGTTCATAACTACCGAGCAGGACTAAGTAATTGGTCATTCTTTGGTTAAATATATCACCTAGTGCTTGTTTAAAGCTATCGTCACTCACATTCGCGATCGCATCAATATAAAACATTTCTTCATTAGGTTTACCGTTTATTGGTCTTGATTCTAATTTACATAAATCAATTCCGTGTTCACTAAACGCTAATAAAGGCTTAACTAAAGCCCCCGGTTGCTGATTTACTGACATGATAAGCGAGGTTTTAGCAATAGATTGTTGTGGTACTAAAAGTTGTTCTTTTGAGATAACAATAAAACGGGTCTGGTTTGCTTCTTTTTGATTCGCAACGGTGTTAATTATTGTTTTTAAACCATAGTATTCAGCACCCTGTTCACTGCCAATAACGGCAACGGATGGGTCATTTAAATCGGCTGTTTTTTTCATGGCGGCTGACGTGCTACTCATCGCTTCAATATGCACATCTTCACTAAGCGTACTTAAAAATTCACTGCATTGGGCAATCGGTTGAAAATGTGCGTACAGCGTTTTTATTTGGTCTAGATTAATTTTGTCAGTGGCTAATATGCTGTGTTTGACTTCGATATATTGTTCACCAACAATATGTATTTCTTCGGCATATTTTTGTAATAAGTCGTATACTTCGGTGATACTACCTGATGAGGTGTTTTCTAGTGGTAATAAAGCATAATCAGCCGAACCTTGCTTAACCGCTTCAAATATGTTTTCAAATCCATTCAAGCCGAGTTCTTCAATGCCTTTATCAAAGCCTAATTGACGTTTGAAATAAGCATTAGCAGCAATATGGCTATACGAACCTTCACCACCTAAAAAAGCAACTTTGACTTTATTTTTATGTAGTTCAGGTTTGGAATTTTCAGCAATATACTTAAGTTGTAAGTCAACAGAATCTTCTACAATTGCGCGGTAAACTTGATTGATATAGTTTTCGTCAAGATTTAACGGTTGGCCTTTAGCAACTAAATTTTCCATTAATATTTGCTCGCGAGTTACATCACGAACAGGGCGCATGTCTTGTATTTTACTTTTAGCGACTTCTACACTGATTTCACGTCGTCTTGAAAGTAGGCGGAGTAAATCTTCATCTAATTGCGTTATTTCAATGCGTAACGCATTTAAATCGATTTTTTCATTGTTTGACATTTCAGATCCTAAGTTACAAGGCATGCTTATTTATTATTACTTTTGTTTTTAAAACATGAACCGTAGCATGATTTAATTAATGACAGGCATATTAAAAAATGGTGCTAGGGTGTCAAGTTTTACTGTGTTTTAAGGCATACTATTTATTTATACGGTATGCAATATACCGTGATATTGCATTTAAGGTAAAACAAGCCAATTAGTGGCTAGGGTTGGTTCAACGATATTTAATTTTACCTGATTTGTTTGTTCTGCATTTAGGGTTAAATTGACACTAAATAATTCATCTCTTCTGAATACATGCAGTTTAATTGTTTGATTAATATTTTGCTTTAGCTGTGAATTAAAATCATTGGGGCTAACTACCTTTAGATGATTCAACGCAAGTATTTCATCATTAGCGGATAAACCGGCTAACTGTGCAATAGAATCAGCTGCAACCGTTTGAATTATTAATTTGTCTGTTGTTTTCTTGAAGCTTAACCCCGTATTAATTACGCTTTTTTCAGTGTCTGGCGCTAAGGTTAAATTCACACCGAATTTACTCAAGTATTTATCAATGGGTAACTCGTTGGTACCTTCTACCCAGTCTTGAAATAACGATTCGATATTTAAACCGGTGATCACTTTTACTTTATCAATAATACTTAAATCGGTTGTACCTTGTTTGCCTTGATTAAAATCGTGCCAGTAGTCTTGCATGATCGTTTGCAAGCAGAATTGATTATTGGTATTCGCTTTAATATGCAAATCTAAGCAGAGTGCGATAAAAGCACCTTTGGTGTAATAACTAACGATTGCGTTGGTTGCATTTTCGTCTTGTTTATAAAATTTAGTCCAAGCATCAAAACTGGATTCTGCGGCAGACTGTATAAACCGACCTTGATTATTGAATAGACGCTGTAAAGCTTTCGCGAGGGTGGTTAAATATTGCTCTGCAGTGATTAATTTTGTAGCGTTTAACGAGAAATCATCAACATAAGAGGTTATTCCTTCATAAAACCATAACTGTTTAGTATAGGTTTCATTTGCTAAGTCCGGTGTAACAAAGGCAGCGGGCTTAATGCGTTTTACATTCCAAGTATGAAAATATTCATGGCTACATAAACTAAGAAAACCTTGGTATTTTTCAGAGAAAATTCCTTTGTCATCGGTTTTATGCGGTAATGAATCACGGCTACATAAAAGCGCGGTTGAGTTTAAGTGTTCAAGACCACCAAAGCCATCGCCAACAATATTTATTAAAAAATAATATTCTTCGATAGGATAGGGAGCAGAAAAATAGTCTAAATGATGTTGGCAAAGCGGCGTTAAGTCTTGAGCTATGCGTGCCATATCGGCATCGTGTTTACCTGAAATAACAATATGATGAGGAATATTTTTTACATAGAACGTTTCTGTGGTAAAAGCCGCCATCTCAAATGGGTAATCAATGAGCTCAAGATAATTGGGGGCTTTAAAAGTGCCAAAATCAAATGTATCGCCGGTTATACGGTTTAAACCTGTTGCTAATTGCCAGTCTGGGCAGGCTGTTGGTTTTATTATTTCGACTTGATGTTCACTTTCTGCAAATTCTTCAACTTTTATAAAACTACTTGTACCATTAAAAAAACCACGGAATTGATCCAGATAAGCCGTTCTAACCGAAGTATCAAAAGCATAAAAAGTATAAACCGCTTTATAACCTTGTTTATTGTTATGAACGAGCCACGTTTGCTTATCTATTTTTTCAAAGTTGATAGGCTGTTCTGCTAAATTGACAAAGCGAATAGAAACGATGTTTTTACAAAAATCTCGAACCATATAACTACCGGGGATCCAACTTGGTAATGACAGTTGGCTTTGAACCGATGCTGAGTTTTTTACGGTTAACGTTACATGGAATAAATGCGTATGCGGATCGGGAATAGTGACTTGATAATGAGGCATAAGATAAATTTATGATAATTGGCTGATTTATTTTAAACTAATCATACAGCTTTATCGTAATTTATTAAGAGGTGAGATGAAAACATTAGCTGATTTATTTAACCAATACAGTGTAAGCCATCAAAACCCGCTGAATAAGAAAATTCATATGTATGCTGTACCTGCCATATATATTTCATTTTTGGGTTTAATTAATAGCGTTGCGTTACCTTGGTCAATTGGGGGTCATCAATTAACGTTATTGTATCCAATCCTTTGTCTATTTTTGACTTGGTATTTTTACTACTCATTTATAATTGGCATTTATATGGGGGTCATAAGTTTTATTGGATTACTTGGCTTACATTTTTATACGGTGCTTCTTGGGCTTCCTGATGTTAATGCTGATGTACATCTTTGCGCAGGCGTATTTATGATTGCTTGGGTCGCTCAATTTTATGGACACAAGGTAGAGGGTCGTAAACCTTCATTTCTTGAAGATATTTTCTTTTTACTAGTGGGACCTGCTTGGGTAAGTGTTCCCGTGTTGAGTAAGCTTGGTATTAAAGTAAAGATGTAATAGGCGTTAAATAAATAAGGCAAACCCAATAGGTTTGCCTTATATGACTTTACTTATTTAGTATTTTTACTGATATAAGAACTCAAATAATTGTTGAGTACTTATATAAACACTAAATTTTTCTAGAATGACGCAGTCTTAGGTGCACGTGGGAATGGGATAACATCACGTACGTTTTGCATGCCAGTAACATAAGCCACCAAACGTTCAAAGCCTAAACCAAAACCACCGTGTGGTACCGTACCGTAACGACGTAAATCACGATACCAACTATAATCAGCAGGGTCTAAATCCATTTCTTTCATGCGCGCATCCAATACATCTAAGCGTTCTTCGCGTTGACTACCACCAATGATCTCACCAATGCCTGGCGCCAGTACATCCATCGCAGCAACTGTTTTACCATCTTCATTTAAGCGCATATAGAAGGCTTTAATGTCTTTCGGGTAATTTTGTAAAATGATTGGTGCACCTACATGCTCTTCAGCTAAATAACGCTCATGCTCAGATGATAAATCGACGCCCCATTCAACTGGGAACTCGAATTTTTTACCTGACTTTAGCAATATTTCAATGGCATCGGTGTAATCCATTCGTACAAATTCAGAGCTGACTAAGTTTTGTAAACGTTCAACCACACCTTTTTGTACACGTAGGTCGAAGAATGATAAATCATCCATGCGCTCTTCTAGTACCGCATTAAAGACATATTTAAGCATATCTTCTGATAATTGAGCTACATCGGCTAAATCAGCAAAAGCGATTTCAGGCTCGACCATCCAAAATTCAGCTAGATGACGTGATGTATTTGAATTCTCGGCTCGGAATGTAGGGCCAAATGTATAAATTTTAGAAAGTGCGCTACAGTATGTTTCGCCATTCAATTGACCTGAAACGGTTAAAAATGCTTCTTTACCAAAAAAGTCTTCATTGTAATCAACTTCACCGTCTTCAGTTCGTGGTAAATTATTCATGTCTAATGTGGATACACGAAACATTTCACCAGCACCTTCAGTATCAGATGCCGTTATAATCGGTGTTGCTACCCATACATAGCCGCGCTCGTGAAAAAAGCGGTGAATAGCTTGTGATAAACAATTACGGACACGTGCAACAGCTCCAAACATGTTAGTACGCGGGCGAAGGTGTGCGTGCTCTCGCATATATTCAATGCTATGACGTTTAGCCGCCATCGGATACGTATCCGGGTCTTCAACCCAACCTAATACTTCTACTGTATCCGCTTGGATTTCGAAGCTTTGACCTTTACCTTGCGATTCGACTAATTTACCGGTAACAACCACTGAACACGCAACGGTTAATTTAGTTATTTCATTATAATTATTAAGCGAATTATCAATAACTGATTGAATAGCATCAAAGCAAGAACCATCGTTAACATTTAAGAAAGCAAAATTGGGATTTGAACGAACAGTGCGTACCCAACCTTTAATGGTGATCGTTTCGCCAACTGGATATTTACCAGCTAATAAATCGCTAATTGCGCAATAAGTCATGAAGTTTTGCTCCAAACGGTCGATATATAATAAAATCAATAAAAAAGAAGCGCGTATGTTACAGGCTAATCCGACAGACTCAAGTGTTATCAGCCATTATCAGCAAAAATTGAGGTTGAAAAATAGAAATATGACTGACCGTCGTCAAGGTCCTGATTTTCGACTCAAGTTTATGAATATTTTGATGTTAGTGTCTTGGGTAGTTTTATTAACATCGTTAATCACTTTTGAATTTGCCAGACCTGAATTTATCCCGGGTTATGCAAAATATAAAGAGATGGAGTTAATGTTTCGCACGGAATGGGATTTGTATTTATCAAATATACTTTTTCTTGAATTAATGATTTGTTGTTTTGTCAGTTTGACAGCCATTGGCATCAATCAAACACGCTTAAAAAGGGCTACTGATCACCGTCGATTTAATCAAATATTGGCTTTTATTGTGAGTATTACGGCCTGTGTTTATATTTGGCTTGAAGTTTTAGTATAACTAAAATAGGAATGAAGCATTTAAATAAATTAATCATGCCTATTTTTATAATTAACGCTTATTTATAAATAAGCGTTAATGGCCTCACACAAGGTTTTTATTTGTTGGTTTGTAATAATATAAGGCGGCATTAAATAAACAAGTTTGCCAAAAGGTCGGATCCAAACGCCTTTAGCCACAAAAAAAGCCTGAATTTCTGCTGCATTAACTGCCTCATGCAATTCAACGACCCCAATAGCCCCTAAAATGCGCACATCTTTTACTTTTTCATGACGACTTAATGGTAATAATTGCTGGCTCAATTGTTCGCTAATACGGTTTATATTGGCTTGCCAATCATCGTTTAATAATAAATCAATAGAAGCATTAGCGGCTGCACAGGCAAGTGGATTGCCCATATATGTTGGGCCATGCATAAAGACGCCCGCTGCTCCATCACAAATACCATTCGCTATTTTTTGTGTGGTTAAGGTCGCGGCTAAGGTTAAATTACCCCCGGTTAACGTTTTGCCTAAACACATTATATCAGGCGCAATATCTGCCCATTCACAAGCGAATAATTTACCGGTTCGACCAAAGCCTGTCGCTATTTCATCGGCAATGAGTAATACATTATATTGATCACACAATATTCTGGCTTGTTTTAAATAATTAGGGTGATAAAAGTTCATCCCACCTGTACCTTGCACGATAGGCTCTAAAATTAAAGCGGCAATGGTTTGATGATTCTGTTTTAAAGTGAACTCTAAATGATTGATCGCCTCGTGATGCCATTCATCATTTATACTGGGAGCCGGTTTTGTTACAAATAACTGTTGTTGCATGGCATCTTGAAATAAAGAATGCATACCAGTAATTGGATCACAAACTGACATCGCCGCAAAGGTATCACCGTGATAGCCATTACGAGGTGATACAATTTTAACTTTCTGGTTTAAGCCTTGGCTGTGCCAATATTGCACAGCCATTTTCATGGCTACTTCTACGGCAACAGAACCAGAATCAGATAAAAACACTTTATCTAATGAAATCGGTGTTATGTTTACTAACTTTTTGCATAACTCGATTGCGGGCTCATGAGTTAATCCACCAAACATGATGTGACTCATTTTATCTATTTGATCTTTCATTGCTTGGTTGATCACTGGGTGGTTATAACCATGCATTGCAGCCCACCATGAAGACATACCATCAACTAAAACTTGGCCATTATCGAGAAGTATTTCGCAGCCTTTAGCACTGGATACCCCATAAACGGGTAATGGGTTAGTTAACGATGTGTAAGGGTGCCAAATATGTTCGCGATCAAATTGATAGTCAATATTGCTCATTATATAACCTGTAGTAAACTTAAAGCTGTATTTTAGTTGACAGTGTACGAGTTAACTTTAAACTGTCCAGAAAATTCACTTCTACATTATATCGAGTAACAAGGGTTAACAACTATGGCAACGGCAATTAGACATGATTGGTCTTTAGAAGAAGTAAATGCGTTATTTGCTTTACCTTTTAATGATTTACTATTTAAAGCACAGTGTGTTCACCGTGAAAACTTCAATCCAAATGAAGTTCAAGTTTCAACCTTGTTATCGATCAAAACCGGTGCTTGCCCTGAAGACTGTAAATATTGTCCACAAAGTGCGCGTTATGACACCGATCTTGAAAAAGAAAAATTAATGGAAGTTGACGCTGTACTTGAGAAAGCTCAAATGGCGAAGAAAAACGGTTCATCTCGTTTTTGTATGGGTGCAGCTTGGCGTAACCCTAAAGATCGTGACATGCCGTATATTTTAAAAATGGTTGAAGGCGTTAAAGAATTAGGCCTTGAATCTTGTATGACTCTTGGTATGTTAACGCGTGAACAAGCTTATGTTTTAAAAGAAGCGGGTCTCGATTATTACAATCACAACCTTGATACATCACCTGAATTTTATGGCGAAATTATCACGACACGAACTTATGAAGATCGTATGCAAACATTACAAAATGTGCGTGATTCAGGCATGAAAGTGTGTTCGGGTGGTATTTTAGGGATGGGTGAATCATCTAATGACCGCTCTGGATTATTGATTCAACTGGCTAATTTAGAAGAGCATCCAGATAGCGTGCCTATTAATATGTTAGTTAAAGTGGATGGTACCCCTTTATCTGAGCTTGAAGAGTTTGACCATTTTGAGTTTGTCAGAAATATTGCGGTAGCGCGAATTATGATGCCTAAATCATACGTACGTTTATCAGCCGGTCGAACTGAAATGAATGAGCAGATGCAAGCAATGTGTTTTATGGCAGGTGCTAATTCTATTTTTTACGGTGAAAAATTGTTAACCACTGAGAACCCAGAAGAAAATACGGATTTAGCGTTATTTGCTAAATTAGGTATTAATTCAGAACATCAAGTCGGCTACTCAGATGAAATAACCGAAGCTGCGCTAATGGAAGCGGTTGCAGAAAGTAAAGAACCTGCTTTATTTTACGAAGCTTCGTAAAATACTCATTTTATAAAAAGCTAGCTCCAAAGAGCTAGCTTTATTTTTATGTATACTTCAAATTTTAGTCACCGATTATCGAGTGAACTGCAGAATCGTAAAACCCGATCACTCTATCGCCAGCGCTATAGCTCGATCCCGAATGGTCGAACCATCACGATCGAAGGCAAAACGTATCTTAATTTTTCTGGCAATGATTATTTAGGTTTAAGCCGCCACCCAGATGTACAAGATGCTTATAGTCATGGGGTCGATTCATTAGGTTGTGGCAGTACCGGATCGGCTTTAATTAATGGTTACCACCCTATTCATGATACGCTCGAAAATAAATTAGCGGAGTGGTTAGGCTTCGAAAGCACACTGCTATTTTCTACCGGGTTTTCTGCTAACAGTTCATTACTAAAAACATTGTTTGGCAAAGATGATTTGATTGTACAAGATAAGTTAAACCATGCTTCGTTAATTGATGGTGGTTTAATGTCTGATGCACGGAGTATTCGTTTTAATCATAACGACATGTCACACCTTCAATTACGCTTAAATAATTCAGCTCGCAATAAAATAATCGTGAGTGAAGGTGTATTTAGCATGGACGGTGATCAAGCACATATTCAACAAATTAATCAAATCGCTGAGCAAGAAAACGCATTGTTTATGCTTGATGATGCGCACGGTATCGGGGTTTTTGGCAAAGAAGGACAGGGCACTTGGCAAGCAAGCCAATGCAAGCCTGATATATTAATGGCGACCTTTGGTAAAGCATTTGGTTTGTCTGGCGCGTTTATCGCGGCAAAACGCGAAGTGATTGACTATCTTGTACAGTTTTCTCGCAGCTATGTTTATAGTACTGCGATGAGCCCAGCACAGGCAAATGCGATCAGTAAAACCATCGATATTATAAAAAAAGCTGATTGGCGTCGTGATAAATTGCAACAAAGTATTGCACAATTTCGTAACGCATTTAAAGATACCAATATACAGTTACTTGATTCAGATTCAGCGATCCAACCTATTATTGTAGGCAGTGCAGATCATGCACTTGCCTATGCAAAAAAATTACGAGAAAACGGTATTTGGTTAACGGCTATTCGACCGCCAACGGTAGCTGAAAATAGCAGTCGTTTGCGAATAACGCTGACGACAGAACATACCGCAGAAGATATAACATTTTTAACCAGCTTGATTAAAAAGGTCTTTAATGACACCTAGTTTACTTCTTCAAGAAAAAAAACAAATTGCTGATTCTTTTAGTCATGCCGCCGAGCAATATGATCAGGTCGCACGGTTGCAAAAAAAAGTCGCCCAGCAGGTTTGTTCTGAATTTGGGACGGTTTCAACTGACCATCAAATCTTAGATCTTGGCTGTGGTACAGCTGATATTTATAGTTACTTTGCTACAAAGCCAAACTATACCGGGCTAGATATATCGTCTGGCATGTTAGCTAAGGCAGAAAATAAATTTGGATCGCATATTTCTCTTGTTAAAGGTGATGCTGAATTATTACCTTTTGCCAATGCGCAGTTTGATCATATCGTGTCTAGCTTAGCGTTGCAGTGGTGCGATTTATCAAAAGTACTAGCCGAAGCTTATCGCGTATTAAAACCTGGCGGTCAGCTGGTTTTTAGTACGCTATTAGATGGAACATTAGAAGAGCTGAATAGTGCTTGGCGTAAAGTTGATGTTAATCGACATATAAATCAATTTATGACATCGACTGAACTAATGGAATACCTAGACATTAATTTGTGGCATAACGTTAGTGTTCAAAACGACACAATAGCACTTGATTATCCAAATGTGTTAAGTGTAATGCGTGAATTAAAAGGCATTGGGGCTAATCATGTTATTGGTCGCGATAAAGCAGCATCGCTTACCAAGCAAAAATTAAAAGCGCTCGAATTACATTACCCCGCTAAGCATGATCTTAAATATGTGACATGGCAAGTCGCTTATATAACGCTAACAAAATAATTAGGTATATACTTAAAGTAAGTGAATAATTTGTACTTGATAGATTAAGTTGACTACAAATTATAAAGACCATTTTAATTCGCATTTCACGCTCTCTTCAGGCTAAAAATGCTGAATTACGCTATTCTACCCTTCCTAAATATAACTGAAGAACGACCACACGTGATTTAGGGAAATTTTGGACAAACCTGATGCGAAAAATATTTATAACCGGAACTGATACGGATGTTGGTAAAACATTGGTCACCGCGAGTTTATTAAAACTCTATAAGAGCACGCCATTAAAAGTCGCGGGATTTAAACCGATTGCGGCGGGTTGTGAACCCACAGAAAATGGACTTCGAAACGATGATGCATTACAGCTTCAAGCCAATAGTTGCCAATTTTTTCCATACTCATTAATTAACCCAATCGCATTTGAACCACCCATCGCGCCTCACATTGCGGCTAAAGCGATTAATCAATCAATTAGTTTCTCATGCTTAGATCAAGCACTTGAGCAATGGAGTGCTGCATCAATTGATACCCTTTTGGTTGAAGGCGCGGGTGGTTGGTTTTTGCCCATTGATGAGCAAGGCAATACACTAGCGCAATGGGTAAAGAATCATAAAATGGATGTGATATTAGTGGTCGGCCTTAAGTTAGGCTGTTTAAATCATGCCTTAATGACTGAGTGTTTAATAAAAAATGCAGGTTTAAATATCGTGGGTTGGGTTGCTAATATGGGAACAAGCCCCATGTCTTATGTAGATGATAATTTAGCTCACTTAAAGGCACAAATCGACGCACCATTACTGGGCGTTATACCCACTTTAACGAGCAAAGAAAGCGCATCAGCATATTTAAATATTGAAAAAATCAGCTAAAATAAGCTGTAGTCGTGTAAGAATGTTGTCATTATTAACTGGCAATATTCTTGCAAGATAGATTTATCATTATCCCCCAAATAGCTTATGGACAAATAAATAAATGGATTTTTACATCAAAACTTAAAAAATTTAACACTAAATGACCACTGCATTCGTATGTTGTGGTTCTACCTGTTGTGAATTCCCCTATCTTTAATCAATAATTAGCGACATCTGATGTTGATTGCGGCAAGTGAATGAAGGCAGCGTAGAAATAGATAAACACATTAAAAAATAATTTACGCAATTTTTAAACACAATAATCCGCGCTGTTCTTTTTAAGTTCACCTGCGAGAACAATAAAAATAAGGAATCAACCTATGGCGTTGCATGAAAGAGCAGGTCAACCGACTCAAGCTCAAGACTTAACTAATATTTCACGTTTAGTGAGCGAGTATTATTTAAACACCCCTGATGCATCAGATCCGACTCAATTAGTGAGCTTTGGCACTTCAGGTCATCGAGGCTGCTCGTTTAATTATACGTTTAATGACACGCATATAGCCGCTATTTGCCAAGCATTAGCAGAATATCGTTCACAGCAAGGTTATTCGGGTCCTATGTATGTGGGGATCGATACACATGCGCTATCAGAATGTGCGTTTGCTACGGCTGTTGAAGTCTTTGTTGCTAACGGTGTTGATGTAGTGATTCAAGCGGGCCGTGGTTACACCCCAACGCCGGTCATTTCACATGCTATTTTAGGCTATAACAAAGGGCGTACGTCGGGCTTTGCTGATGGTGTCGTTATTACACCTTCACATAATCCACCTCAAGATGGTGGTTTTAAATACAATCCGCCAAACGGTGGGCCGGCTGATTCAGATGTAACTAACTTAATACAAGCGCGTGCGAATCAACTTATCGTTGAAAAATTATCGAGTGTTAAGCGTACTCCATTTGATCGCGCGATCAAGAGCGTGACTGAACACGATTATATCAAACCTTATGTTGATGATTTAGACCAAGTTTTAAACTTAAAAGCGATTGCTGATTCAGGCTTATCGATTGGTGTTGACCCGTTAGGCGGTTCAGGCATTGCTTATTGGGATGTAATCGCTGAAACCTACGGTTTAAATATTAAAAAGGTTAATAACTTTATCGATCCAACTTTTTCTTTTATGCATTTAGATAAAGATGGAAAAATTCGCATGGATTGCTCTTCACCTTATGCGATGTCAGGTTTAATAAGCTTAAAAGAACAGTTTGATATTGCCGTGGGTAATGATCCAGATTATGACCGTCACGGTATTGTTACTCGCAGTGCTGGCTTAATGAATCCTAATCATTATTTATCAGTTGCTATAAATTATTTATTCCAACACCGTGAAGGGTGGGATAAGTCATTAGCGATAGGTAAAACGCTAGTATCTAGTTCAATGATCGACCGAGTTGCGAAATCATTAGGTCGTGAATTAAAAGAAGTCCCGGTAGGCTTTAAATGGTTCGTTGATGGCTTACATCAGGGTACTTGTGGTTTTGGCGGTGAAGAAAGCGCGGGTGCTTCTTTCTTACGTAAAGATGGTACGGCATGGTCAACCGATAAAGACGGTATTATTTTAGCGCTACTAGCGGCAGAAATAACAGCCGTAACAGGTAAAGATCCAGCGCAACATTACCAAGCTTTAACGCAAGAATACGGTGCTCCAGTTTATAAACGGTCTGATGCTGTGGCTTCTTTAGCTCAAAAAGAAGTCCTTAAAAACTTAACGGCTGATGATGTTGAAGCTAACACATTGGCGGGTGAACCGATTATATCCAAATTAACACATGCACCTGGTAACGGTGCTGCAATAGGTGGATTGAAAGTAATCACTGAAAATGGTTGGTTTGCTGCGCGTCCATCTGGAACCGAAGATATCTACAAAATTTATTGTGAAAGCTTTTTAGGTGACGAACATATTCAAACGATCGCGACCGAAGCTCAAGAAATAGTAAACCAAACTTTTAAAAAGGCTGGTTTATAAGAAAATAAGCGGCTTGCTTGCAAGCCGCCTTAAACCCAGCCGCTTAGCTCGAAGTACCAGTGTGTTATGGTGTAGCTAGTGGCATAAATTAATGAAGGTTATTTATGACGACGACAACAACTAAAACTCGCCGTACAGCTAAAGCGACTGCTAAAAAAACAGTCACTAAAAAATCAACAGCTGCAAAAACGACTAAAAAAACGGTTGAAGCAATTAAAACAATATCGAATGCAACCTTTGTTGATCCAAATGAACGATTTGATATATCGACAGAAGAATTAAAAGACTCCATTGTAAAACATCTACATGTCACGCAAGGTACTGATCAAAATAAAGCGAATGAAAAAGCATGGTTTAATGCAACGGCAGCTGCCGTTAATGAAATAATTTTTGAACGAGTAACCAAAACACAAAAAACACACTTTAATAAAGATACACGCGCGGTGCATTATTTATCGCTTGAATTTTTAATGGGCCGTTTACTTAAAAATAACATGTGTAATATTGGCTTAATGGAAACCGCGGCGGCGGCGCTCACTGAACTTGGTCAAGATTTTCATGCGGTTGCGGAAGAAGAACCTGATTTAGCCCTCGGTAATGGTGGCTTAGGTCGTTTAGCGGCTTGTTTTATTGATTCCTTAGCGACTTTACAATACCCAGCCATTGGTTATGGTATTCATTATGAACATGGTTTATTTAACCAAACATTTCAAGATGGTCGCCAATTTGAGCGACCCGATAGTTGGCGCGAATACGGCAACCCGTGGGAAATTTGCCGCCCAGAATCTGTACAAGAAATCCCAGTTTATGGTTATGTAGAAACAAAATACACTGACGAGGGTAAGGTTCAAAAAGAATGGCATCCAGGTCGAATTATAAAAGGGGTTCCTTGGGATATTCCGGTTGTGGGTTACGGTGCGACCACGGTTAACGTTTTGCGTTTGTGGGAAAGCCGTGCATCTGATTTTTTCAATTGGGATGTATTTAATGCCGGTGGTTATTTAGATTCTCAAGTTGAAAATGTTCAAGCCGAAACGATTTCAAAAGTTTTATACCCAAATGATGAAACAGACCAAGGTAAAGAGTTACGTTTAATTCAACAATACTTTTTCTGCGCTTGCTCGATTAAAGATATTGTGCGTCGATATAAACGTGCGCACGGTGAAGATTGGAGTCAATTTGTAGAGCAAGTCGTTGTGCAATTAAATGACACGCACCCTGTTGTTGCGATACCTGAGTTAATGCGCATTTTAATTGACAGAGCGGGTATGGAATGGGATCAAGCATGGGATATCTGCCAAGGCGTCTTTGCTTATACTAATCATACTTTATTACCTGAAGCGCTAGAAAAATGGTCTGTGCGTTTATTTGAAAAGGTTTTACCACGCCATTTAGAAATTATTTATGAAATTAATAGCCGCTTCCTTAACGGTATATGTGATCAGTTCTTCCCTGGTGATGATGCGATAAAATCAAAATTATCTATTATCCAAGAAGGCAATGAAAAAATGGTTCGCATGGGTAATTTAGCGGTTATCGGTAGCTTTAAAGTTAATGGGGTTGCACAAGTACATTCTGCTCTTGTTAAGTCTGATTTATTCCCTGAGTTTAATGAAATTTGGCAGGATAAATTCACTAACGTAACAAATGGTGTTACGCCTCGACGTTGGTTGAAGTCTTGTAATCCACGTTTGTCTAATTTAATCAGTGAATATGCAGATAAAGATTGGCCAGTAAACCAAGATAAAATTAGAGCTATTGAATCGCTCGCTGATAACGCTAAATTCCAAAAACGCTACATGGATATTAAACATGAAAATAAAGTTGATTTAGCCGAGGTTATTAAGGACTTAACCGGTGTTGAAGTTGACCCGACAGCACTATTTGATATTCAAATTAAGCGTTTACATGAATATAAACGTCAACAACTTAATTTAATTCATATCATGGCCTTGTATCGTCGTTTGTTACAAAACCCTGATTACCCAATGCCAAAACGCGTATTTATATTTGGTGCCAAAGCAGCGCCTGGTTATTATCTTGCTAAAGAAATCATTTATGCAATTAATAAAGTGGCTGATCGCATCAATAATGATTCTCGCATTAAAGATAAGTTGAAAGTTGTTTTCTTACCTAACTATCGAGTTTCACTCGCAGAAAAAATGATCCCAGCCGCTGATGTGTCTGAACAAATTTCTACTGCGGGTAAAGAGGCGTCTGGCACGGGTAACATGAAGCTAGCACTTAATGGTGCTATTACGGTTGGCACATTAGATGGCGCAAATATCGAAATTGCTGAAGAAGCAGGCGAAGATAATGTGGTTATCTTTGGTTTAACGGTAGATGAAGTTAAAAAAGCTAAAGCGGATGGTTATAACCCTTGGGATTATTATTACGGAAATGAAGAGCTAAAAGCCGTATTAGATTGGTTTGACACTGATTACTTCACGCCAGGTAAACCAGGTGAGTTAGCTGCAGTTAAACGCAGTTTACTTGATGATGGTGATGCCTACTTATGTTTGGCTGATTATGAATCTTATTCAGAAGCGCACAAAAAAGTTGATGTTTTATTTAATGACAAAAAGACATGGGCACGCATGGCTATTATGAACACAGCTCGAATGGCTAAGTTTAATTCAGATCGTTCAATACAAGATTACGTTGATAACATTTGGAAACTCGAAGCTTTCTCTGTTGTTGAATAAAATTTGAATGCATTAAATTTTAGGTGACAAATTTAAAGCCGTATTATTTCTTTAATACGGCTTTCTTGTTGGTCTCAAACGTTATTTCTTCAAACCTTCAAACCTTCAAACCTTCAAACCTTCAAACCTTCAAACCTTCAACTCAAGCTCTGTATTAATTAATGCCAATTCATATAAATAAGTGATCTCTTAGAATGCATCCAGCGGTTTTTGAACAAGGCGTCGGTGTACAGGAATGGTTGTTCCCTTTCAAATACCGATAACGCAGGTCAAAAGCCGCTGGGGCATTCCTTTCAGGCGAGTTTTAAATGCGCTTACTCTGTGTTGTTCGAACTCAAAAGAGCACCACGATTGATTCATTTAAGCGCCTTGATTAAGAGCATTAAAATGCTCGCTGAGTGGGCTCTTATTATTACGGATTGGTATAAGCTCGTTACCTAGGCTTAATTTAATATGACTTGGTTAATATGGCTTCTAGCGTCGTTCTTACTTTCTCTGCAATAATCGGTTGAGCTTTAGCATTAGGGTGTAAACCATCGGCTTGCATGAGTGCGGGGTCTAATACAACTGACTCAATAAACAATGGCACAACGGGTACTGCATATTCTTTGGCTACATCATAAAATAATTGACTGAAGCGTTTACTGTATCGATTACCGTAATTAGGCGGAACTTGCATAGCAAATAAAATAGGTTTTATGTTATTTTCTTTAGCAATGCGAATAAGCTGTATTAAATTTTGCTTAATTAAATTAAGCGAAAAACCGCGAAGCCCATCGTTTGCACCTAACTCGATTATTAGCCACTGGGGCTCATGCCTTTTAATTAGGGTGGGGAGACGAGCTAAACCGGCATCGGTTGTTTCACCACTAATACTTGCGTTAATTAAACTCAGCGGTTGTTGTGCTTCTAACCAATATTGATTTATTTGATGTACCCATGATTCTTGTGTAGATAAACCGTATCCTGCACTTAAACTGTCACCTAACACCAGTATTTGCGTTTTGGTCGAGTTTGCCTGTACATAAAAAGTAAAAGTAAGTATTAAAACTAAGAAACCATTTTTGAGACTAAACATGCTAAAGAATAAACCTATTTTAAATGTAGAAACACTGACTAAGACTGTAAGAACTAATGAGCAAGAACTCAAGCTACTTTGTCCCACAACCTTTGCAATTTATCCGAAAGAAACCGTTGCAATAATTGGTGCTTCAGGATCAGGTAAATCTACCTTATTAGGCTTGTTAGCAGGGTTAGATAGTCCGTCATCGGGTGAAATTTGGCTAAATAATCATGCTCTTCACAAAATGAACGAAGACCAACGCGCTCAAGTTAGAGCAAATGATGTTGGTTTTGTTTATCAATCATTTATGTTAATTGACAGTTTAACGGCGATAGAAAACATTATGTTACCACTTGAATTAGCGGCGCATAAAGAGGCTAAAAATTTGGCTGATAATTGGATAGACCTTGTGGGACTCTCACACCGACCTGATCATTTTCCCAATCAACTCTCCGGTGGTGAACAGCAGCGTGTTGCGATCGCACGTGCGTTTGCTTGTCAGCCTAAATTACTGTTTGCCGATGAGCCAACCGGTAATCTAGATGAAACGAATAGCCAATTAATTGAAGATTTATTATTTCAATTGAATGAAGAAAATGACACAACATTAGTGATAGTGACACATGATAATCAATTAGCTGAAAAGTGTGATCGCATTTTTAAAATGCAAGCTGGCGTAATAACGGAAACAACAGCTGAAGTTAAAACCAAGAACTAAATGATCGTTATGTTATAGAGAATAACCTCACGGTAAACACTCTGCCTAGTATAAATGGGTAAATACGGCTAAAAAAACGCTGTAGTTACTCAAATAGCCAATAAAAATACAGTTAAGGTACAAATAAAAAAATATGTTATTTAACTTATCTTATCGATTACTTAAACACGAGCTTAAAAGAAATGAATTAACCATTATGTTAATCGCTATTATTTTAGCGGTTGCATCTGTTTATTCCCTTTCAAGCTTTAGTCAAAAAATGCAGGATGCAATTAATGTCAAAAGTAGTGAGTTTTTAGCGGCAGATGGTGTTTTATCGAGTGGTAAACCGATAAATGAGCGTTTAATGCCGCCAACCGAATTAGGTTTGCAAACGGCCGATCAAATTCGTTTTTCATCAATGGTGTTTTTTAACGATGAAATGATGCTAGCAACCGTTAAAGCCGTTGATAATGCATATCCTCTAAAAGGGACTATTTTTACCCAGTTGGACCCCTTTGGCCATAATGTTAAAACTAATGTAAAACTCAGCCCTGGTGAAGTGTGGTTATCGGCAAAATTTTTTCAAACATTATCGGTTGCATTAGGTGATTCTGTTGAAATCGGTGATGCAATATTTAAAGTAACGGCGATACTGGGATCTACCCCTGATCAAGGTTTTAGTCCCTTTACAACCGGGGCGCAAGTTTTAATTCATATTGATGACGTACCGAGCACTCAGGTTATTCAGCCTGGCTCTCGTATTCATTATCGATCGTCATTTACGGGCTCGCCTGAAAAAATGACTCAATATGAGGAATGGCTTTTACCACAATTGAGTGATGATTTACACCGTTGGAAAACCATCAATGATGAAAGCACACCAGTTGGAAACTCAATTAAAAAAGCCAGTCGTTATTTTTTGATTGCCAGCTTAATTAGTGTTTTACTCGCTGCTGCAGCGGTAGGGGTCGCCGCGACACAATACGCAGAACGTCATTTTGATATGGTCGCTATTTTTAAAACGATTGGTGCAACTAAAAAGCAAATCATTGAAGTTTTCACATTACATTTGTCTTTATTGATTTTAGTCGGGGTAAGTGTCGGGCTTGGCGTTGGATATATTATTGAATGGGGAGTCTTTGAATTTATTAAAGCCAAATTGCCGGTTGAATTACAAATACAGACAATAAGTTATAAAGCTTTGTATCTAGCGGCTTTTACGGGGATTACATGTGCAGGGGCTTTTTCGATTGTCCCAATGCTGAAGTTGTTTAATGCTTCTCCGTTACGTGTTATTCGACGCGATATGTTGTCGGTATCCTCTTATACTATTTTGGCTTATATCGTGTCTGTTCTCAGCATCTTTATGTTGATGTATTTATTTAGTCAAAGTTTGATGATTTCAAGTATTTTGTTTGTCGGCAGTTTGGCCGCAGTGGCCTTATTACTGGCCATGGCACGGTTTGGTATTTGGCTATCGAGAAAAGCCAGTAAAGATCGCCATTCTGCTTTAAAGTTAGCAATTGCACGTTTATATGTTAATGCGCGCTCTAGTAGTTTGCAGTTAATTAGCTTGACGATCGCGGTGCAATTGTTTTTGTTGGTGCTGGTACTTCGTGGTGATTTAATCGGTCAATGGCAAAACCAATTAAAAGAGGGAACGCCGAATTATTTTATTGTCAATGTGCCGCATCATCAAAAAACGGTTTTTGAAACATCATTTTCTGAAAACAATATTGAAGTCACCGATTTGTATCCTATCATTCGGGGCCGCTTGATTGCCGTTAATAACGAAGTTTTATTTGATGAAGTAAGCAAGGAGAAACCGAAAAAAGCGGATGAGAACCGACGAGAAAGCATTGGACGTGAATTAAACTTAACAACACATCAGCAAATACCTTATATGAATACCCTTGTTGAAGGTGAATGGTGGACTAAATCTACAACTGACTCTCAGGTTTCAATAGAAGAAAAACTCGCTAAACGTATGAAAATTAAGTTAGGTGATGAATTGAAATTCATGATCACCGGCAGCGAAATAAATGTGAAAGTCACCAGTATTCGTAAGGTAAAATGGGAAAGTATGACGCCTAACTTTTTCATGATATTTAGTGATGACGTTTTAGCTGATTTTAACGCTTCATATATTGCTAGTTTTCATTTACCTACTGATAGAGCCGCGGATTTAAATCAACTGATGATGCAATTCCCAACGAGTAGTTTGATAGACATCAACCAGATCTTGGCACAAATGAAACAAATTGCAGGGCAAGCCTCAATGGCTATTGAATTTATATTTGTGTTAGTGTTAATCGCGGGTGTGTTAGTAATACAAGCTCAAATACAGGCCAGTATGGCAACACGTAAACAAGAAGTCATGGTGTTACGAATACTGGGGGCCTCCAGTCATTTCATTAGTCGCAGTATTGCATTTGAGTTTATGTTTTTAGGTGCACTAGCGGGCTTGTTAGCTGCGATCACAATGGAAATTATTTTGGCAGGCGTACAAATTTTAGTTTTCAAAATGCAATGGTCACCGCATTTTGAATTTATTATATTAAGCCCAATTGCCTGTGCATTAATATTGGGTATTTTTGGTCAATTAGCCTGTAGTCGCGTTCTGTTAAGAAGCGTTAAAACACAAGCGAGTACTTTGTAGCACAGACTGAAACGCCGTATCATTCCGAAGCCCGAAGTCAATTTTCGGAATGATACAAAATTATTTCTTTTTATGGTTGCCAGGAGAATAACCGTAGTAGTTTTTAAACGCGCGTTCAAATGCACTGCGGTAACTATATCCAAGTAACTCACTCACTTCTTCAATACTCATTTCTTGGTCTAAAAATTTAGATGCGGCTTTTAACCGCTGATCTTTAATATATTGACCAATAGATTCGTTGTAAGCTAATTTAAATTGTCTTTGTAATGTTGATACGCTGGTATTTAGCATTTCAGATAGCTGCTGAGCATTCGTGACCATATTGGCGTAATCGTCTATAAAGCTTTTCGCATTCTGCGCTAAATTGTGCTGACGAGATAATTGAACTTTAGCGTTTTTAATGCCATGAGTTTCAATTATTTCAATAATTTCAGAGACTAAACCAAATAAATTTGCACTCACTGCCAGTATGTTAGGACGATTATTTTGTGAAACTAATTTCATTAAGTCATCAAATTTCGCGCGCAATGTGAGAGGGGTATCAAGTTGCATAAACAGGTATTTTTCACGGAGTAATTGCTTTTTTAACTCATTGAAAGGCGCTTTACCACGGTTTGTTAATTGGCAAAGGTTGGTCAAGCCTTCATCATTCATGATGATGATCATATTTTTCAGCAAGCCTTCGTCATAACTGATCAGCTCAGATGTACCTTTGCTCAAGCCACTAATAGACAGTTTAGTGCGTAGATTACGGTTTTTATAACTTAAATTATAAGCGTTACAAAGATGGGCGTATTGAATTAAATAATAATTTTCATCTGCAAATTTTTCGGTGATCACGGCTGGTAATTTTTCATGACATACATAAACAGCGGCACCAGGCACTAATTTTAGTGAGCGATCTAAGCTGTGCAAATAATGATCTATTTTATCTGCATTAAACGGCACATCAAATTTAGGTTGACGTTCGAGGCATTGCTCTAAATCAGGTGCTGAACTGACGAAGCGCGACAAGTTATAATTGACAACTTGTTTACCTCTAATTTTTTGGGCTATCATTTCTCTATTTTTCATATTCTCTTGCTGCTTAGACTTGCAAGTACTACAAATAAGTTTAATAAATCAACTCAATGTAAACCAAACGCAACCATATTTCATCTATATCATTTTAGTTCAGTTTATAACGAAGGGTGTAAAATTTTTTATATCGATAATCGCGATGCAGAATAACTTAAAATTAAGGAAAAAATAAGGTTAATGTTGCAATTCTGCTGCACATTCTTGAATTTTTTCAATTGTTCTTAACAATTCGTTGATTGTTGATACTTGAGAGTCAATTGGCGCGTTACGTTTTAATTGACTTTCAATGTCATTGGCAAGACGTTGTAATTTTGGCGTACCTGTATAACTGGCAGTGCCATGTAGTTGATGTATAGAAATGAGCAACTGTGTTTTATCCTGATTAAATAAACTTGATTGAATCGCGGTTATCGCTTCAGGCAGTTCTTTTAATAGAATATCAAATAGTTCATAGGCGAGATCTTCTCGGTTATTGGCCCGTTCTAATGCAAGTTTCCAATCGAGAATATCATCATAATGTGGGATCAATACGGGCGTAGACTGTAATTCAGTTTGCTGTTGAATCATTTTAAATATCAGTGTATTGAGTTCAATTTCATCGATAGGTTTTGTGACATAAGCGGTAAAGCCTTGTTGCATGATACGTTGTTTTTCACTGGTGGATGCATGAGCGGTTACGGCTGCAATCGGTGTTGTTGTATTCAGACTATTTTCTAAGATAGCTTGGCAAGCGGTAATCCCGTCCATTATTGGCATTTGAATATCCATTAAAATCCCTTTGTATTTTTTTACTTTAGCCTTATCTAGTGCTTCTTGACCATTTTCTGCAGTATCAACTTGATAACCTTGCTCTGTTAGTAATATGAGTAAGAGTTTTAAGTTTAATGGATTATCATCAACGATCAGCAGTTCATGACTATTGGTGTCTGCAACCACTGAAGACGTATTTGTCTGCTGATGGGTGTTTTCAGGCTCATTAATAAGTTGAGCTTGTTTTTTATCGCAAGATTTAGCGAGTTGTTCAGCCAACTTTCTGACATTAAGTGGGTAAGTTACGGTTGTAAAACAATATTGGCTCGCTAAAGATTCTAACAACTTTATATCATCATAATAAGCGGCTAAAAATAAGTGTTTTGTTAATTTTTGCGCTAAAACAAGCATTTCAGTGTATTGACTCAACGATGTAAATTGACTGTTATAGGCAAACAAACAAATATCAAATAGGTGAGTATCAGAATTTAATTGTCTTAATTCGGCCAAATCATTAACAATGGTTACGTCAATTTTCCAATGTGTTAATAATTTAAAGAGTGTTTCTTTGGTATGCGGAAAAGGCTCGTAAATTAATACACTTTGCTGATTTAATGTTTGTATTGGTAAAGGTTCGGTTAAGGGCAGGGTGTTGATTTCATTTTTAAATCGTAAAGTGAAAGTTGAACCTTGGTTTACTTGGCTTTCAATACTAATACTGCCATTCATCTCTTTGGCTAAACGTTGAGAAATTACCAAGCCTAAACCTGTACCACCGTAACGTCGCGTAATGCTGGTATCAGCTTGACCAAAAGGTTCAAATATATTTTTTGTTTTTTCTTTGCTAATACCAATGCCGGTATCTTTAATGCTGACAATTATCTCTGCATTATTACCTGTTGCATTTAATAAGCTTAAATCAACACAAACAGAGCCTTGCTCGGTAAATTTGAGTGCGTTACCGATTAAATTAGTTAATATTTGTTTAACCCGCAGTTCATCACCCACTAAGTGGTCTGGGGTGGAATCATCAATATAAATTGAAAAATTTAAATTTTTATCACTGGCTGTTGGGGCTAATAAGGCCATGACTTCTTCAATACAATCTCTAATTGAATAGGGGACTTTTTCTAAAGTCATTCGGCCGGCTTCTAATTTAGAAAAATCGAGAATATCATTAATAATACTGAGTAAATTATTCGCCGAACTTTCGATCGTTTTTAAGTAATCGGTTTGGTGCTCTGTTAAGCCTGTTTTTAATAATTGACGAGTAAAGCCTAATACACCATTAAGTGGTGTTCGTAGTTCATGGCTCATATTCGCTAAAAATTCTGATTTGACTCGATTCGCTTCTAAAGCTCGCCTTTTTGCGATATCAAGTTCAACATTTTGTATTTCGATTTGTTCGATGCTTTGTCTTAAGTCACTGGTTGCTTGGTCAATATTATTATCTAATTCATTCTGGCTTTCAGATAACAAATTTGCTAAATCGACAAGTCCTACTCTTAGTTCATCAAACTCAGTTAATGGAAGCGGTTCTTTATGTTCAATCGGGTTATTGTGCTTAATTTGCTCTATGCTTTTTAATAAGGTGATTAGAGGGTCGTTAAACAATCGCACCAGAAATAATCCAATGCCAAAACTGATAATAATGGGGAGGGTAAGAATTAAAAAAGCGGTTAAATATATCTTATATTTATGGTTACTTGATTCGGCAGAGGTTAATTGCAACGCAATATAGGGTATTTTGTTAAGTCTTTTATCATCATCAAATGTCGCTTCATTAATTAGCGGTGTGCGTAATATTAAATAGTCTAATTCTTTTTCGATTAAGGTGACTTCGAAGCTATTTTGCCCAGGATCGACCCTAAGCATAGCAAAGTCGGGATGATAATTGCTGGTCGTGAGCAAACGGTTGTCGGCAGAAAAAACCGCAATACTTTTTACATATGGGCTGAACTTGCGTTGTGCATGATCAATTAATGATTTCAATCCTGCTTTATTTTCATTTTGGATAAAGACTGCAGAAGCGATAGCTAAGGGTTCCACGATATTTTTACCGTAGGTTGTCGATTTTTTTTCAAGTTCCACTAAAGCGCTCGCCGTTAAGTAAATAGCGATAAGGCCTGAAATAATGAAAGTAGGGGTTACCGTTAATAGTAAGACCCAATATTTTAAGCTTTTGTTATGCATTCTTATTCACGTATCTAGCGGGTAAGCTATCCTTTTTGAATGCTCGTCCCTTTTTGCCCACGAAAGATGTGTAAAAGTGATAATATACACAGAGTATCAGGGCGATGTAACCCTATTTAGTTGTTAATTTAAGCAAATGAAAGCTTAATGTTAATTTATTGATTAATTTATCGATAGTTTATTAAAAAATGGTTCAATTATATAAAAGTAAGCAAAAAACACCGCGCCAGCCTATTTATCTTGTCGTCGATATTGATAATTTAAATCAAAGTGGTGCGGGTGTTGGCCGATATAAAGGTAAAGTTATTTTTGTTAAAGGCGCATTACCTGCTGAACAAGTTAAAGTGCGTATAATTAGTGATAAAAAAAACATAATAGAAGCTGAAGTTGTTAAAATAATTAAAGCGTCACCCGTGCGGGTTACTCCGCAATGTGAGTATTATGAACAATGTGGTGGATGTCATTTACAACACCTAGATGCTAAAGCGCAATTAACATACAAACAAGAAATGGTACAAAGCTTGTTTGTGAAAGCCGGCTGGCCAAAAGCGCAAAGTTGGTTACCGCCTATTAGTGATTCAGCGTTTCATTATCGAAAGCGAGCCCGATTGGCCTGTTTTTATGATCATAAATCAGGTCAAATTACCGTCGGTTTACGGGCCGAAAATAGTAAAAAAATTATTAGTATTGAACATTGCCAAGTATTATCAAAGCCATTGAGTAAACTTTTAATTGAACTAAAGCCACTGTTAAACAGTCTAAATGGCAAAAAATACCTAGGGCATATTGATTTAAATCAGATGAGCTCAGTGCCATCAATAAAGGTATATACAACTAAATTACTCGATAATGAAGATGTAAAACAGTTATCTGATTTTGCAAAAAAGCATAAAGTAGTCGTTGTTACACAAGCAAAAGAGACGGCAGAAATTTTTGTTGATGGCGCAAAAGAGTTAACATACGCTGTTGATAACGTTATTATTAATTATTCCCTTGATGATTTTACGCAGGTCAATACTGATATTAATCACAAGATGGTGACACAAGCGATAGCTTGGTTAAATATCAATAAAGACGACCAAGTTTTAGATTTGTATTGTGGTTTAGGGAATTTTTCATTACCCATTGCTTTGCAAGCAAAAAATGTTGTTGGTATTGAAGGCATCGACACAATGGTGATGAAAGCGCAACATAATGCACAACGCAACGCTATTAAAAATTGTGAATTTATACAGGCTAATTTAGATGAGCCATGCGATAGTCATTTTAAACACAAGCAAAAAATCATTTTAGATCCTGCAAGGGCAGGTGCCGAATCTGTTTGCCAAATGGCAGGTAACTGGCAAGCTAGTCATGTTTTATATATCTCTTGCAACCCTAATTCATTAGCTAGAGATGGTAAACATTTACTAGATGCGGGTTTCAAGGTCGAAAAAATATGCTTATTAGATATGTTTCCCCAGACGTCACATGTCGAAACGATGGCTTTATTTACTAAATATTAAGCATTCATTGTGAACCTATAAAATTAATCAAGAGCTAATATGGTTACCGTTAGAAAGTCTCATACAAAAGATGCAAAAAAAATTAATATTGATGATTGGCTAACGAGTTTGGCCTTATCTGATGATTCAAGAACCCGAACCATCAGACGCGTGATTTTATATTGTGAAGACATCGCATGCGAGCCTCGTTTATTAGAACAAGCTCGAGAAATGGCCGAAATACTGGCTACATTGAACATGGATGCGGATACTTTTATGGCCGCGATGTTATTACCTTTTTGGAATAAAAAAAGGGTATCACCAGCGGCGTTGGAGTCTGAATTTGGTCTTGATGTTTTAAAATTGATTTTAGCCGTTGATAAAATGGCCGCAATTCGCTATTTGCAAACCAATGTTGTTAGTCATGTAAATACCGAGCAGCTAGATAATGTTAGACGTATGTTATTGGCGATGGTTGAAGATGTGCGGGCAATCGTTATTAAATTAGCGGCCTGTATTATTGAATTACGCTCAGTCAAAAATGCGGATGAAGAAACCCGGGTTTTAACGGCTAAAGAAGCTAGTAATATATATGCCCCATTGGCGAATCGTTTGGGCATTGGCCAATTAAAATGGGAAATTGAAGACTACGGTTTTCGATATTTGCATCCTGTAACGTATAAACGCATTGCTAAAATGTTGCATGAAAAAAGAACTGATCGTGAAGAGTATATCGACGAGTTTGTTGCAACGTTACAAAATAAGCTGAATAGCCTTAATATTGAAGGTGAAGTGATTGGCAGGCCAAAACACATTTACAGTATTTGGAAAAAAATGCAGAAAAAAGATCTGCCTTTTGAACGTGTTTATGATGTGAGGGCGGTGCGTGTTTTAGTTAATACATTACCTGAATGTTACGCCGCCTTAGGTGTTGTTCATACAACTTGGAGTGCGATCCATAAAGAGTTTGATGATTACATTGCCACGCCAAAATCGAATGGCTATCAATCTATTCATACGGTAGTTGTTGGACCAGAAGGTAAGCCTGTCGAAATACAAATACGTACCCACCAAATGCATCAAGATGCAGAACTAGGCGTTGCCGCTCATTGGCGTTACAAAGAGGGCTCAGCAACCGGTAAGCAAGATAGTTATCAAGAAAAAATAAACTGGTTACGTAAGTTACTGCAATGGCAAGAAGATGTGTCAGGTGATGATAACTTAGTTGATGAATTACGAAGTCAAGTTTTTGAAGATCGGGTTTATGTCTTTACGCCCAAAGGGCAAGTTATTGATTTACCTCAAGGTTCTACGCCTCTTGATTTTGCTTATTACATTCATAGTAACGTTGGCCATTGTTGTATTGGAGCAAAAGTGTTTGGCAAAATTGTGCCTTTTACTTACACCTTGAATAGTGGTGATCAAATTGAGATATTAACCAGTAAAGACGCAAACCCAAGTCGAGATTGGTTAAATCCTAATTTAGGTTATATCAAATCAAGTCGTGCTCGCAGTAAAGTTCATCATTGGTTTAAGCTACAAGATAAAGATAAAAACTATGCCGCGGGTATCGAAATTCTCGAACTTGAACTGGCACGTTCTGATCTATCTATTGATGATATTCAACCGGCCATTGACCGATTTAATGTTAATTCGGTTGAAGATTTAGCAGCGGCCATTGGTGGTGGCGATATTCGAGCCAGTCAAGTTGTCAATACGATAGAAAGTAAGAAAAAGCGTGATAAAAATGATATAGATCCACGTACATTTAACCGTAGCTCACATTCAAATGTCACAGATAAAGCTGACAGTGCCATTGTGGTTCAAGGTGTCGGTAATTTAATGAGTTACTTAGCCAAATGTTGTCAGCCATTACCGGGTGACTATATTTGTGGTTATATTACCCAAGGTAATGGTATATCAGTACATCGTGAAGATTGTGACCAGTTAGAATCTATGTTATCTCAACATCCTGAAAGGCAAGTTGATGTCGCATGGGGTAATACGGTACAAGCGGGATATCGAGTGTCTATTCTTGTGATTGCCAATGATCGTAACGGATTATTACGTGATGTGACAACGCTAATGGTCAATGAAAAAATTTCTGTTCATGCAATCAACAGCAGTACCAATGATAAAAATAATGAAGCGAAAATAACATTAGATATTGATGTGAATGATTTAGATAAATTAGGTCGAATTTTAAATCGACTAGAGCAAGTCGAAGACGTTGTTAACGCTAAAAGACTCCATTAATCTAATATCAAGCAAAACAGCTTTTATATGTTAGGTTGGTGCCTAACATATAAAATGACCTTTTTATCTTAAGTATTTCTTATTTTAAGTCCTGATGTGATCCGGATTGCAATCAATATACTTTTGCTTACGACACTCAACCTCAAGCGTAAAATACAATGAATAAAACAACCGTTGCTCCTTTAATCGATATTATGAAAAAGTTAAGAGATCCTGAAAAAGGTTGCCCTTGGGATTTAAAGCAGACGTACGCCACTATTGTCCCATATACCTTAGAAGAGGCTTACGAAGTGGCAGATGCAATTGAACAAGCTGATTTTGAAGAATTAAAAGGTGAACTTGGCGATTTGTTATTCCAAGTCATATTTTATTGTCAGTTAGCGGTAGAGGATGGTTTGTTTGATTTTTCTGATGTCGTTGATACCGTTTGTGAAAAATTAACTCGTCGTCATCCACATGTTTTTGGTGAACAATCGTTCACCGAGGAACAAGTTAAAGCCAATTGGGAAGCAGAAAAACAAAAAGAAAGAATGGTTAAAAATGATAATGAATTTACCAGTATTCTGAGTAATATCCCCAAGAGTCAACCTGCGCTAACGCGTGCGAATAAAATTCAAAAACGTTGTGCATCCGTCGGTTTTGATTGGCCCGATGTGCAAGGCGCATTAGATAAGGTAGATGAAGAGGTTGCTGAATTAAAAGCAGAACTACATGCAAGCACAATTGATACCGATAAAGTGACTGATGAAATGGGTGATTTAATGTTCGCGATGGTCAATTTAAGCCGTAAACTCAAACTTGATCCTGAAGCCACTTTACGTCAAGCCAGTGCAAAATTTACTCGCCGCTTTAATGCCATTGAGCAACTCGCTCATCAAGAAAATACGCATTTAGAAAACCTAGAATTGTCTGAAATGGAAGCGTTATGGCGCGAAGTAAAGAAGGCTGAAAAGATCAATTAAATAACCAAATTAAATAAATCATGCGCAGGCAAGCTCGCATTATGTTAACGATGCGTTGTTAAAATGTATCGTTTCATTCTCATGGTAGTATTATGTGTTTTTCATACTCTTCACATTCACGAAAGTTATAACAATTGAATTGTTTGCGTAGTTAGCTTCTGTTAGACTATTGCCCCGTCTTTAAGCCCTTTTATCCCTTTGCTGATATGCGACATTTAGTCGTTTGGGCTACTCATATTTTTATTCTTTAGCTTAGGTTTTTTAATGACGACTCGATATATATTCGTTACTGGCGGTGTAGTTTCTTCTCTTGGTAAAGGCATTGCTGCTGCTTCACTTGCTGCTATTTTAGAAGCTCGTGGTTTAAACGTTACCATAATGAAGTTGGATCCGTATATTAACGTCGATCCTGGCACTATGAGCCCAATACAACACGGCGAAGTGTTTGTAACAGAAGATGGTGCAGAAACCGATCTCGATTTAGGTCATTATGAACGATACATTCGTACAAAAATGACGAAAGGTAATAACTTTACGCAAGGTCGCGTATACGAAGATGTATTACGCAGAGAGCGACGTGGTGATTATTTAGGTGCCACTATTCAAGTTATTCCTCATATCACTAATGACATTAAACGCCGAATTGTTGAATGTGGTGAGGGTCATGATATTGCATTAGTCGAGATTGGTGGCACAGTTGGTGATATTGAATCACAACCGTTCTTAGAGTCTATTCGTCAGCTTGGCGCAGAATTAGGGCGCGAGCATGTGATGTATATGCATTTAACGTTAGTGCCTTACTTAAAAGCGGCTGGCGAAGTTAAAACCAAACCGACTCAACACTCGGTTAAAGATTTACGCTCTATTGGTATTCAACCTGATGTATTAATTTGTCGTTCAGATCGTTCTTTACCTAATAACGAACGTCAAAAAATAGCGCTTTTCACCAATGTTGAAGAAAAAGCCGTTATTTCAATGCCTGATGTTAATACGATATACCGTATTCCTGCTTTATTAAAATCTCAAGGTTTAGACAGTTTAATCATTCGTCGTTTTCATATTGATTGCCCAGAAGCTGATTTGTCTGATTGGGAGCAAGTATTATACGAAGAGTCTAATCCAAACGGTGAAGTTAACATTGGTATGGTCGGTAAATATGTTGAGTTACCGGATGCTTATAAATCGGTTAACGAAGCCTTAAAACATGCCGGTTTGAAAAATCGCGTTACCGTTAATATACACTACATAGATTCACAAGATCTTGAAGCTAAAGGTGTCGATAAACTCGCTGATTTAGATGCTATTTTAGTGCCGGGTGGTTTTGGTGAACGAGGAACAACCGGGAAAATGTTAGCGGCTCAATATGCCCGTGAAAACAAAGTGCCTTATTTAGGTATTTGTTTAGGAATGCAATTAGCATTGATCGAATTTGCTCGCAATGTGGCTAAATTAGACGATGCAAATAGTACAGAATTTGATGCTAAATCGCCGTTCCCTGTTGTTGGTTTAATAACAGAATGGCAAAACAGTGATGGTGAAGTAGAAGAGCGCACAAAAGATTCAGATTTAGGTGGCACAATGCGTTTAGGCGCACAGCTTTGTCACTTAGCTGAAGGTTCAAAAGCAGCAGAAGCTTATCGTGCTACAGAAATTCATGAGCGTCACCGTCATCGTTATGAAGTAAATAACAATTATCGTGAACAACTAGAGGCCGCTGGTTTAGTATTCTCTGGTTTGTCAGCTGACAAAAAATTAGTTGAAGTGATTGAATTACCTGATCACCCTTGGTTTATTGCAGCTCAGTTCCACCCCGAATTTACGTCAACGCCGCGTGATGGACATCCTTTATTTGAAGGTTTCATTGCTGCAGCGCATAAAACACAGAAACAATAATACGTGCGCGCATGATAGCGCGCTTTTCCATATACATACCGAGGAATTAGGTTTATGTCATCTATCGTTAAAATTATCGGTCGTGAAATTATCGACTCACGTGGTAACCCAACTGTTGAAGCAGATGTTTATTTAGAAAGCGGCGCAATGGGCCGTGCAGCAGCACCATCTGGTGCCTCTACTGGTTCTCGCGAAGCATTAGAATTAAGAGATGGTGATAAATCACGTTTCTTAGGCAAAGGCGTAGAAAAAGCAATTGCTAACGTAAATGGTCCAATTCAAGAATCATTATTAGGTAAAGATGCATTAGAGCAACGTGCAATCGATAAAATCATGATCGATTTAGACGGTACTGATTTCAAATCTAACTTAGGTGCAAATGCTGTTTTAGCTGTATCATTAGCCGTAGCTAAAGCTGCTGCTATTGAGAAAGGCGTCGCTTTATATGAGCACATTGCTGATATCAATGGCACTTCAGGTCAATTCACATTACCTTTACCTATGATGAACATCATCAATGGTGGTGAGCATGCTGACAACAACGTTGATATTCAAGAATTCATGATTCAACCTGTTGGCGCGAAAACGTTCAAACAAGCTATCCAAATGGGTGCTGAAGTTTTCCATAACTTGAAAAAAGTATTAAGCGCACGCGGTTATAACACAGCTGTTGGTGATGAAGGTGGTTTCGCTCCGGATCTAAAATCAAATGCAGAAGCGTTAGAAGTGATTGCAGAAGCAATTGCTAAAGCGGGTTATGTTATTGATAAAGACATCACTTTAGCATTAGATTGTGCTGCATCTGAATTCTATGAGAAAGACGCTGGCATTTATAACTTAAAAGGTGAAGGTAAAACTTACACTTCAAATGAGTTCTCTGATTTCTTAGCGACTTTATGTGAAGAATACCCAATTGTTTCAATTGAAGATGGCTTAGACGAGTCAGATTGGGATGGTTTCAAATACCAAACTGAAATTTTAGGTGACAAGATCCAAATCGTTGGTGATGATTTATTCGTAACTAACACTAAAATTTTGAAAGAAGGTATTGATAAAGGTATTGCTAACTCTATCTTAATTAAATTTAACCAAATCGGTTCTTTAACTGAAACATTAGAAGCTATCCAAATGGCTAAAGATGCGGGTTATACTGCTGTTATTTCGCACCGTTCAGGTGAAACTGAAGATGCAACAATTGCTGATTTAGCAGTTGGTACTTCTGCGGGTCAAATTAAAACGGGTTCTATGAGCCGTTCTGACCGTGTTGCTAAGTACAATCAATTACTTCGCATTGAAGAAGCTTTAGGTGAAAAAGCTATCTTTAATGGTCGTTCAGAAGTTAAAGGTCAGTAATTTTTAATGCCTTTTAAAACTAGCCATGAAAATGGCTAGTTTTTTCGCTACACTCAGACATAATACAATGTAATGATTGGTTCTTTTTTTGAGTATTATGGTGTCGCAGCAAAAAGATTTTTCTCAAGACAGTGAACGGCTTCTCGTTTATTCACAACTTTGTAATGTATTTTACGAACGTGAACTTAAATTTCTCCTCGAATCAGAATTAAATGTTGAATTACTCACTAAGCGTTTGTCCAGCTTATCTTTTTATATAAAGCGTGCGGCAGAATTATTAATATCGTTAAGTTCCCCTTTACAATTAGATAGTCAGAATGGCACGTGGTCAGCACCACAAAAACGCATGATCCCTTCTTTAAAAATTGCTGAAAAGCATAATGACAGCTGGTTTAGCCGATATGCTGTGATGGGACTTATTATACCGATAGAAAAAACGGTTAAAGACATAACCTGTATCCGCTTAGACTGTATTGATGAAATTAATCATGAATTAAAACAATTTCATGTTAACGAACATGGTTGGTTTTATTTTAATGGTTTACCCGTTAAAACGGCACCCACTTATACCCGCATCCGAGCTTGTAAAGCACTTAAAGATATCATGATCGCCGCCTGTTGTGGTCATCAATGGATAGCAACGGATAAAACCTATCATCGCACCTTAACCTTAAGAGAATTGTTATTAACTTCTGTGATTAATTGGTCTAACTTGCATAAGCCACTCGCCATCAATCGTTAAAATAGCTATAGTGTCTTCATTTATTATATCTGATTTTAATTCATGCCTGTTTTTCGAATAATCCTAATTATTTTACTTTGCTTGTTACAATATCGTTTATGGTTTGGTGAAAACTCCATTTCTGAATATTTTAAATTACAAAGTAAAGTTGAAGGTATTAAAATAGAAAATGACAATTTATTACAGCGTAATAAATTGATTACGGCCGATATAGCTGATCTTAAATTAGGTAAAGAAGCGATCGAAGAGCGTGCACGAAATGAATTAGGTTTAATTTCCCCTGGTGAAATTTTTTATCGTGTCATACCTAAACATCAATAATCTGTAAAATTTTGTCTTTATGAATAATCCCTCTATTAAAATCACAGCTGTTATTCCGGCTGCAGGTATCGGTAAGCGTATGCAAGCCGACAAACCTAAGCAATACCTCGTTATAAATAATAAAACTATTTTAGAGCATACAGTCGCTAAGCTGTTGCAAGTGCCTGAAGTTACAAACATCATTTTGTCTGTCGCGTCTGATGACCCTTACATTAGACACGTCAGTGAAAATTGGCCTGCTAACGTTAAAATAGTGCAAGGTGGCGCAGAGCGTGTTGACTCTGTTTTGGCCGCTTTACAAAATGTTGAACCAGACAGTTGGGTTATGGTACATGATGCCGCTCGGCCTTGTGTACCGCTTAACGATATCAATAAATTAATTGCTCACTGTTTAAAATTGAATGAAGGTGGCATTTTAGCAATGCCAGTTCGCGATACGATGAAAAGAAGTGATGAGCAAGCGATTGTGCAACAAACGGTGACCAGAGCTAATTTATGGCATGCGCATACACCACAAATGTTTAAAAACGATATGCTTGTATCCGCTATACAATCGGCGCAATTAAATCACGTTGATATCACGGATGAAGCCTCCGCTATCGAGTCTGTTGGTGGTATTGTTCACTTAATTGAAAGCCAAGCTTGTAATATTAAAATAACACAGCCAGATGACCTGACATTAGCTGAATACTTTTTAACAAGAGAAGCAGTATGAATTTAAGAATAGGGCACGGTTTTGACGTGCATAAATTTGGCGGTGAAGGCCCAATTGTATTAGGCGGTATTAAAATACCGTACGATAAAGGGTTTGTCGCTCATTCTGATGGCGATGTGGCAATACATGCATTGTGTGACGCTATATTAGGTGCGTTAGCCATGGGCGATATTGGTCAACATTTTCCTGACACAGATGCCGATTATGAGAATATCGACTCGCGTATCTTATTGCGCCATGTTTGGTCATTAGTTTCAGCCAAAGGTTATAAATTAGGTAATGCGGATGTGACTATTATTGCGCAAGCACCCCTAATGGCCCCGCATATTGAATCCATGCGTGCCATATTAGCCAGTGATTTAACGGCCGATAAAGATCAAGTTAATGTGAAAGCGACAACGACTGAAAAGTTAGGTTTTACCGGACGTAAAGAAGGGATCGCAGTTGAAGCGGTCGTGCTACTAGAGAAAAGTGAATGTTAGATTTACCCTATTTATACGGCGCACCGACAATAGAAGGTGTGATCCGCAGCTGTAATGACGATTTTTATGTTGAAGAAATTTTGGGCTTTCAACCTTCGGGTCAAGGTGAACACTTATGGGTTTATATTGAAAAAAAGGGTGAGAATACTCAATTTGTTGCCAATCAATTAGCTAAAATTTTAGGCGTTCAACCGCGAGAAGTGGCCACATCAGGGATGAAAGACAGGCATGCCTGCACTCGCCAATGGCTTTCTCTACCTTACCCGATAAAAAAGCCAATCCCCAAAAATATAAAAATTGATAATACTCAGATTTTATTGGTAACACGACACGACCGAAAATTAAAAACCGGTACTCATAAAGCTAATCGATTTATCTTAAAAATTAAAACGCCACAATTGACAAGTGAACAAGTCAATCAATTAGATGAACGAATTAACCAAATTAAAACAATGGGGGTCCCTAATTACTTTGGTGAGCAGCGTTTCGGTCGTCATGGTGCCAATATACAAAAAGCATTAGATTTGTTTGCGGGTAAATTTAAAGTCAAAGATAAAAAGAAACGTGGCATTTATTTATCTTCTGCTCGTTCATTTTTATTTAATCAGATGATCAAAAAACGGATTGATGCTGAATTGTTTAAGCCGTGTGTCGGTGATGTATTTATTTTATCCGGTTCTAACTCAATTTTTGTTGAACCTGCGTTAACGGATGAACTTTTAAAGCGCTATTCAACTCACGATATACAAATAAGTGCTGCACTGTGGGGGGAGGGTGACTTAAAGAGCTTTGATAAAATCGCTGATATAGAGCAAGCGGTAGCTAATGAGCATGAAGCATTAGCACAAGGTTTGTGCAGCGTACGCATGAAGCAAGAAAGGCGCAGTATTAATTTACACTTACCCGATATTTCATATCAATATAGTAAGCAAACAATCGAGTTGCAGTTTGATTTACCTACTGGCTGTTTTGCCACTGCGGTGTTGCGTGAAATCATAAATTATACCGATGGTAGTAAACATGAACATATTGCTGAGTAATGATGACGGCGTGCATGCACTCGGAATGAGTACGCTTTACGACACATTAAAAAACGAACATGCTTTAACCGTAATAGCACCTGATCGTAACTGCAGTGGAGCGAGTAACAGTTTAACCTTGGTTAATCCGTTGCGGGTTCAATCACTGCAGAATGGTTTTTACTCGGTCAACGGTACACCCACTGACTGTGTTCATGTGGGGATTAATCAAGTTATGCAACCTGAGCCCGAATTGGTAATTGCAGGCATTAATCATGGTCCCAATTTAGGCGATGACGTGGTGTATTCGGGTACTGTCGCCGCTGCAATGGAAGGTCGACATATGGGGCATACGGCTATTGCGGTGTCACTAGTGGGTACAACACATTTTAAAACGGCGGCACTGGTCATTAAAAATCTGATAAATCAATTACCTAACCTACAGTTAAGCGCTAAACAAATTTTGAATATAAACGTGCCTGATATTCCATTTGACCAATTAAAAGGGTATAAAATTACCCGTTGTGGCTCAAGACACAGAGCAACAAGTATGACAAAATCTCAAGACCCATATGGACGTGATATATACTGGTATGGCCCTCAAGGCCCAGAACAAGAAGAAGATGATACAACGGATTTTGCTGCGGTAAAATCAGGGTATGTTTCGGTAACCCCGTTGTCCGTTGATATGACAGCTTACACTAGCCTTCCATTACTGAATGATTGGGCTTTAACAATCACTAAATAAAAATATATAAAATATGAATACTAGAAACGGGCAACAGTTAAGTGCCTTATTACAACAAGAAGGTATTAAAGACCCTGTGGTTCTGCAGGCTGTTGCCAATACCCCCAGACAACTATTTGTTGAAGCCGCTTTAGGGCATAAAGCTTATGAGAACACCGCTTTACCTATTGGTAAAGGGCAAACGATTTCACAACCCGTTGTTGTTGCGCGTATGACTGAAATTTTACGAGAGCATAATATAACGGGTAGCGTGCTAGAAATTGGCACGGGATCAGGCTACCAAACCGCGATCCTAGCAAAAATATATGAGCATGTTTATTCTGTTGAACGTATTAAATCGTTACAATTTCAAGCGAGAAGAAAATTACAGCAAATTGATTTGCATAATGTGTCTATGAAGCATGGTGATGGTTGGAAAGGGTGGGCTTCGAAAGCACCGTTCACCGCGATAATTGTTACCGCCGCCGCTGCCTCAGTGCCAGAAAAGCTATTAGCGCAATTAACAGATGGCGGTGTTCTGGTGATCCCCGTTGGAACCGACTCTCAAGTATTACAAGTTATCAAACGTCAAGGTGATAAATTTACCGTTGATAACGTGGCTAATGTTAAGTTCGTCCCTTTAGTGCCGGGCGATATAGAATAATGGATTATTTATGAAACAGCGAAATATTAAAGACTATGCATTATTAACCACAAAAGGTTTAGCGATGGGCGCTGCCGATGTTGTACCTGGGGTTTCAGGTGGCACCGTTGCGTTTGTAACGGGTATTTATGATGAATTATTAGGTTCATTAAAAAAGCTTGGCCCGAGCATTATCCCAATGCTTTTTAAGCAAGGTATCAAAGCAACCTGGCAACATATCAATGGCAATTTTTTACTAGCGGTATTTGGTGGCATACTATTAAGCCTTAAAACATTTGCTTCGCTTATCTCATTTGCATTAGCGCACCATCCCATCCTCGTCTGGGCTTTTTTCTCCGGCTTGATCATTGCGTCCATTCGTTTGTTATTTAACCAACAACCTAAATGGCAGATTAAACAATATTTAAGCATGTTGTTGGGGATTATCATTGTTTACTTTATTTCAGTATCTACACCCGCACAATTACCCTCAGACGGCTGGTTTTTATTCTTAGGTGGCTTTATTGCAATATGTGCCATGATTTTACCCGGGATCTCAGGTAGCTTTATATTATTACTGATGGGACTTTATCCTGTCTTTTTAGACGCAATTAAATCCATCGATATTATTGCATTAGCTAGTTTTGGTGGCGGCTGTATATGTGGTTTGCTGGTGTTTTCTCGCTTTTTATCTTGGCTTTTAGCTAAGTATGAGCAAACAACGATTGCCGTATTAATTGGTTTTTTGATTGGTTCTTTAAATGTCACTTGGCCATGGAAGCAAACAGTGTCAACTTATATCAACCGGCATGGCGATGAGCTACCTTTAATTAGAGCTAACGTTAACCCTAATGATTTTGAAATGCTCACCCAAGTGAACCCCCAACTTACTTTAGCTGTTATTGTTTGTTTATCGGGTATTGCATTAGTTATTGGTTTAGAATTTTTAGCAACAAAATTCAAACAAAATTAATTACAAGCTATAATGCCGAATTCAGAGAATATTATAACTTTTAAAATAGTAATAGTGCTTTTGTTAAGCAGTATTCTGTTGTCTTGTGCACAACGCTCTGAACCCGCACCTGTGACAAGCGTATACCGAGGTACGTCAATACATGACTTCAAAGCGAACACCCTAAAACAGCAGAAATACAGAGTCAAAAAAGGTGAAACCCTTTATTCTATTGCCTTTAGAGCCGGTACGGATTTTAGAGAACTCGCCAAACTTAATAACATAAACCCGCCTTATACTTTATTTCCTGACCAAGTTATTCTGTTATCTAAAACACCGGTTAGTATTAATAAAACAAAAAAGCATAAAAAAACGCCTCAAATACCTAAAAGATCTAATAAAAAGTCGACTGTAACGGTTGCTAAGCCGTTAAGACAAGAGTATGTTGTAAATACTGAAATTGTTAATAAAAAGTTAACACCTTCACGAGATAATAATAAAAATATAATATGGCAATGGCCAACTAGTGGTAAAATTTTAACTCGATTCTCAACTGCAGAATTCGGTAATAAAGGTTTAGATATTAGTGGCAAAAAAGGAAACCCAATATACGCTGCCGCAAATGGTAAAGTCGTATATGCAGGTAACGCTTTGAGAGGTTACGGTAATCTTATAATTATTAAACATAATGAAGATTATTTGAGTGCATATGCCCACAATAACCGTTTGTTAATTAAAGAGCAGCAATGGGTAAAAGCAGGGCAGCAAATTGCTGAAATGGGAAAGAGCGATAGCGATAAGGTTAAGTTACATTTTGAGGTGCGGTACAAAGGTAACACTGTGGACCCACTCAAATATTTACCTAGAAAGCGGTAACTTTAGGTAAAGCTTTAAATGCGCCAGGTGAAAATAATGTCACCATTGAATTGCTTAAACCATAGTGCTTTAGAGTGTAACGATAAATGGAATACGTTTTTAAACCAACCATGGTTTAAAAACGAATAATTATTTGTTGAGTTGGAGAAACATATGAGTCGTACACAAAATACTGAAACAGACAACACACCAATTGTTGATATGGAAATCGATGATGTTATCGAGTTGGAAGAAAAAGCCCCTAAATCAACTAAAAAATCATCTAAAGAAGAAACCTTAACCCAAGAAGAATTTACAAAAACACTTGATGCCACTCAGCTTTATTTAGGTGAAATTGGTTTCTCGCCTTTATTATCGGCAGAAGAAGAAGTCTTTTTTGCACGTAAAGCCCTTAAAGGGTGTGATGCAAGCCGCAAGCGTATGATTGAAAGTAATTTACGTTTAGTGGTAAAAATAGCCCGCCGTTATAATAACCGTGGATTAGCTTTGCTTGATCTAATTGAAGAAGGCAACCTTGGCCTAATTCGAGCGGTAGAAAAATTTGATCCTGAACGTGGCTTTCGTTTTTCTACTTATGCAACTTGGTGGATCCGACAAACGATTGAACGCGCAATCATGAATCAAACCCGCACCATTCGTTTACCAATCCATGTTGTTAAAGAATTAAATGTGTATTTACGCGCTTCACGTGAATTAGCTCAAAAATTAGATCATGAGCCAACGGCAGAAGAAATAGCTGAAATGTTAGACAAGAGTCCGTCTGATGTAAGTAAAATGCTACGCTTAAATGAAAAAATTACATCAGTTGATACACCCATAGGTGGTGACTCAGAAAAAGCGTTACTTGACATTATCGCTGATGAAAATAGCTCAGGTCCTGAAAACAACTTACAAGATGATGATATCAAACACAGCATTGTCCATTGGTTAGAAGAGTTAAACCCTAAGCAACGTGAGGTACTTGCTCGTCGTTTTGGTTTACTGGGCTATGAAGCCTCTACACTAGAAGATGTAGGTAAAGAAATAGGTTTAACACGTGAACGAGTTCGCCAAATTCAAGTTGAAGCATTAAAACGTTTACGTGATGTATTAACACACGAAGGTTTATCGATAGAATCGTTGTTTGAAATAGAACAATAATCGATTTTAACCATCTAACAAAAAGGTGAGTAATATAAATTACTCACCTTTTTTCGTTTTATTAACCTAAAATTTTTAAACCACCACGCCTTCATGTATAATCCGCCACCATTTTCTAAGCTTTTTTGAGACTCTCATGGTTAAATTCATCGTAAAATTTCATTCTGAAATTGCAGTAAAAAGTAATTCTGTTCGTAAACGTTTTATTAAAATTCTAGAAAGTAATATAAAGAATGTTTTACGCCGAGTTGACGAAAGTGCAAAAGTTCAACGTAATTGGGATTTTTTGCAAGTCAGAGTTTCAGAAACACATTTAGATGCGTGTATTGATATATTAGCCAGTACGCCGGGTATTGCTCAATTTAATCAAGTATTGGAATCTGACTATACGGATTTTGATGATATTTGTGATCAAGTGCTTCCTACCTATCAACCACTTATTGTCAATAAAACATTCCGAGTTAATGTAAAACGTCGTGGTAAACACGAATTTTCATCTTTAGATCTTGAGCGATACCTTGGTGGTGCGCTTAATCAATCGGTTGAGTCAGCCAAAGTTAAATTAAAAAATGCTGATGTTACGGTCAACCTTGAAATTAATGATGATAAATTATTAATTATTGCGCGTAAGTTTAAAGGCTTAGGTGGTTTTCCTATTGCGACACAAGAAGATACACTTTCACTTATCTCGGGTGGTTTTGACTCTGGTGTGTCTAGTTATTACATGATCAGAAAAGGCTCACGTACTCATTATTTATTTTTTAATTTAGGTGGCCGTGAACATGAGATTGGTGTTAAGCAAGTTGCCTATTATATATGGGATAAATTTGGTGCCTCACATAGAGTTAAGTTTATTGCTGTTGATTTTCAACCCATTGTTGCTGAAATTTTAGAAAACACCAGTTCAGGTTTAATGGGTGTTGTGTTAAAACGAATGATGTTACGTGCGGCTGAACAAGTGGCTAATAAGTTTAATATCAAAGCGTTAGTAACCGGTGAAAGTTTAGGTCAAGTTTCAAGCCAAACCGTAACCAATTTAAATGTTATTGATCGGTCGATTGAGACGTTGGTGATCAGACCGCTCATACATTTAGATAAACAAGATATCATTGACACGGCTCGTGTTATTGGTACTGAAGATTTTGCTAAAACCATGCCTGAATTCTGTGGTGTTATTTCGCAAAAACCCAATGTTGCAGCACCTTTAGCAAAAGTTGAAGCCACCGAAAACAACTTTAATATGGCTTTAATCGATCAAGTTGTTAGTGATTGTGTTGTTTATGACATTAAAGATTTAAAAGAAGAAGCAGACGCTGAAGTAGGGCAAGTAGAGGCTGTCAGCGAATTAAACACACAATCTGTCATTATTGATATTCGATCACCTGATGAAGAAGACAGTGAACCGTTAGAGATTGATGATGCTGACATCACTCACATTCCATTTTATAAATTAGCCACTAAATTTGCAGAATTTGCTAAAACCAAACCACCTGAAAGTGAATTTTTACTCTATTGTAAAAAAGGTGTAATGAGTAAACTGCAAGCTCTCTTATTACATGAAGCAGGATACAAAAATGTCAGCGTGTTTTATTTAAAGTAGATATTCAACGGTAAAAGAATATTAACGATTTAAATATTGCTGATTAACTTAATCTAATATAGCTAGCCTGATCCATCTTAGGCTAGCTATGCTAATAATAACGATAAATAATGATTAAACCTGAACTAAAAAAGTTAAATTTATTAAACCCCATTCATTTTCTTTCGTTAGGTTTTGGCAGTGGACTTGCACCTTTTGCCCCCGGTACTTTTGGCACGCTAGCGGCTATCCCTGTAGTTATTCTTGCGAGTTTGTTAGGCGATATAGGTTACAGCATATTAACCGTATTTTTTGCTGTGATAGGCTGTTATTTTTGTGGCTACACGGCTAAAGCATTAAATACACATGATCACCCTGCCATTGTTTGGGACGAAGTGGTGGGGTTAATGATTACATTTTGGTATATACCGTTGACTTGGCAAAATATCATTATTGGTTTTGTGTTGTTTCGTTTTTTTGATATTTTAAAGCCTTGGCCAATAAAGTGGGTCGACCAAAAGGTACACGGTGGGTTTGGTATTATGCTGGATGATATATTAGCTGGTTTTATGTCGTTGCTGTGTTTGTATGGTGTGAACCTATTAATGACAAGTTAATAGGTAACGATTAAACTTTAAATTACCTTGCTGACTATAGATTGGCTATCATTCATCAGTTTAATAATCTTGTGTCATATTTAGCTGAGTAAAGCCAGTCAAAACTTATTAGATGTATTAATTTTGTGCAATCTAATCCATCAATCACTTATTTGTTTTTAACAAGCCAGAATCAAATTTTTGTTTTGTTTACTTTGATTCTGGCTACGTCCATCAAATAATATAATTTGTCTTAACTGATATTCTACTTGTATTTGCACTATTCTTTAGGTGCTACAGGTGGCGTGTATTTTCTCACTTGCATCATAATTCCCATCAAAGGGTGATCAAAATAATGTATTTCACCGCTGCGAATACGTCTATTTTGCTTAAATGGATAGGCGTATAAGTAAGAATCAGGTAAGGCCGCTTTGCGGGCATTCACATCTTCGTTATAGCCAACTTCAATAGGTAAATTAAGTTGGTTATTTTTCTCGTGATGTTGATTAACTTCCTCTTGCAAAGCCAATTGTAATGGATGTTTACCGACTTTTCTCACATTGAATTCGGTTTCTATGTAGAGGTAATGGCGCAAGTATATTTTAAATAAACCATCGAATTCCCATACTTGCTCTGGCATTGAATCTGAAAGTTGTTTTGCTTGCCACTTTTCTACTTTATCTTGCCATTGCGCTTTTTCTACTTGCCATTCGCCTTGATCTATTTTGCCTAACAAATTTTGAATATTACTCACGACGCTGTGATGTTCTAAGCTTAAATTTTCATCTGGGCTTAATTCGGTATTTAATGGTGCATCATTTAACGTGGCTACTTGAGTTGTTAATTGATTTTCAGCTGATCCATCGACTACGGGTTCACCTGAATATTGATATTCACGTGAATAGTTTTTGCCGGTAAATATGCGCCAAGGTTTTTCTCTTCTTTCTGATTTAACGGGTTGACGCCAGCCGAAGTGTAATAATGGTTTTATATCATTCCGCCACATTAACTTTTGAACTTCTTTACGGAAGTGTAACGAGGCATCACTGATTAAATAAGGCTGTCTGTTATATACATTTTCGATTGCCGATAATCTTAAAGGGATATCAGACCAATAAATTTTGTTTTGTATCTCGTTTAAGATTTTACCTTCTGTAAATATTGATGATGGAAAGGTTTGTTTGCAATGATTTAATACGCCACCTGTTTGCCAAGCCGCTTTATTTAATAACGATACGGTTTGAAATAAATTTTTGCTTTCATTTACTGTTTCTGCATTTGTTAATTCTGTCGTTATTACACTTTCTTGGCCCGTGTTATCTAATGCAATAGACGAGTTCAGTTCATTATTTGGCTGAGTTATTATTTTAGTTTGGTTAGCCGTGTTTACATCAGGATTCTCTTGACGACTTTCATTAGTCCTCTCATCTGTGGTTATGAATGAGGCATCATCACCAAATACCCCAGGTTTATTGCCTTGTTCAATCATAGAAGTGAGTTGAGCGTCTAACTCATAGGTATCATCTATTAATATGTCAGGTGCCGTAAAATATTGAAAAGGGGTTGCTTGCGCTTTGTCTTTGGCAACTAATGCGTCGCATTGGGGAAGCAAAGCTAACGCTTCTGCACCCGATTGCGGAAAACGAGATGAAATTAAATCCCTTGCTTTATTAACATCAATAATATTTGCCGTATCTGGAAATTTTTCACTCAGTTGTTCAGTGTCGTTATCATGAGAAAAAATAACTAATTCAACTTCAAACCAGCGTTCATTGGCATTAACACGCAACGTATAGCAGGCGACGATAATGGTTAAAAAATATAAAAAACGTGATGAATTCACTGTTAGGTCCATTTATTTAAGCTGATTTAGTCAGCAAGATCATTTATCAATTTTTCGATAAATTCAATTCTATCTTCGGCGTTATGTGTATCAATCGTAAATTTAACTTTGTCTGGTCCACCAAAGCCGAACACGGTGGGCGCCGATTGAATTAAACCGATTATTTTTTCGGGGTTAACTTTTGTGTCAGCTAAAAATTCTAATAATCCACCTTTAGGGCCCGCATCTAATTTTTTAATCCCGATCCCTTGCGCAATTATTTTCAATTTGGTGAGTTTTAATAAATTTTTAGCTGAACTTGGTAATAAACCAAAACGATCAATTAACTCAATGTGAACATCGTCAACATCCCGTTCGATTGAGCAGCTGGCAATTTTTTTGTATAACGATAAACGTAAACTGACATCATGAATATAATCTTCTGGCAATAATGCCGGTATACGTAAGTCGACTTCAGTTTGTTGTCGCAATACATCATCTAGTAAAGGCTCTTTGCCTTGTTTTAATGATTCAACGGCTTTATCAAGCATTTCCATATAAAGCGTAAAACCGATTGACGCTATTTGCCCGCTTTGCCCATCACCGAGTAACTCACCCGCGCCCCGTATTTCTAAATCGTGTGTTGCTAAGGCAAACCCAGCGCCTAAATCTTCTAAGGTCGAAATGGCATCTAAACGTTTCTTGGCATCTTTACTTAACCGTTTAGGGTGTGGAGTAAGAAGGTATGCATAAGCTTGATGATGAGAACGGCCAACACGCCCCCGTAATTGGTGGAGTTGTGCTAAACCGAAGTTATCCGCTCTATCAATTATAATGGTGTTAGCACTGGGTATATCTATACCGGTTTCGATGATCGTACTACAAACTAAAACATTATAACGTTGATGATAAAATTCAGACATGACACGTTCTAAATCGCGTTCACGCATTTGACCATGCGCTACAATAATCCGAGCATCCGGTAAAAGTTCTTGTAGGTCCGCTGCGGTTCTTTCTATGGTTTCTACCGCATTATGTAAAAAGTACACTTGGCCACCGCGCATAATTTCTCGGGTAATGGCTTCTTTAACAGTGGCTTCATCATATTGCCTAACAAACGTTTTAACGGACAAGCGTTTTGCTGGTGGTGTGGCAATTATCGATAAATCACGCATACCACTCATCGACATATTTAATGTGCGGGGAATTGGGGTTGCGGTGAGCGTTAAAATATCGATATTGGCGCGGTGCTTTTTAATAACTTCTTTTTGGCGTACACCAAATCGGTGTTCTTCATCAACAATTAATAAGCCTAAATCGGCGTATTTAACATCGGGTTGCAATAATTTGTGTGTACCAATGATAATGTCGACTTTGCCTTCTTCGAGTGCCGTCAGCACTTCTTTTTGTTCTTTGGCGGTATTAAAACGAGACAAAACTTCAACACGTATAGGCCAGTTTGCAAATCGGTCTTTAAAATTTTCGTAATGCTGTTGGGCTAACAATGTTGTGGGCACTAATACGGCAACTTGCTTTGCTTCGTTTACGGCCACAAAAGTGGCTCGCATCGCGACTTCAGTTTTACCAAAACCCACATCACCACACACCAAACGGTCCATTGCTTGTGGCGAAACCATGTCATTCACAACATGGTTAATTGCATTTTGTTGATCTTCTGTTTCTTCAAATGGAAAACCCGCACAAAATTGTTTATAAGCTTCATCATCTAAGCGAAATTTAAAGCCTGATTTGGTTGCGCGATTAGCATATACATCCAGTAACTCTGCTGCGACATCACGAATTTTTTCAGCGGCTTTACGTCGGGCTTTCTGCCATGCATCACTGCTTAACTTATGCATGGGGGCATTATCAACATCGGCACCCGAGTAACGCGATATTAAATGTAAGCTTGCCACGGGCACATACAATTTAGAATCTGCGTATTCAATCGTTAAAAATTCAGTCGGCATTCCGCCTGTATCAAGTGTTTGTAAGCCGATATAACGACCGACACCATGATCAACATGCACAACGGGTTGGCCGGTTGATAATTCAGCCAAATTTTTAACAATACTTTCGCTGGTCGTTATTTGGCTTTTATTACGTCGTCTGCGTTTTTGACTAACCGGGTTACCTAATAGCTCGGTTTCACAAATAAATGAGATTGTACGCCTTTCAACTTTAGCCACAAAACTGTGTTCAAAAGCGGTAACACAAATCGCTAATTTTTCAGGTGCGGCTAAATAGGCTTGAATATTCTCATAGACTTTAGGTTTCAGCTTGGCTTTAACGAGCATTTCTAAAACGGTTTCGCGCCGACCTTGGGTTTCACATAAAAACACCACATTGGGTGTTTTATTGATGTAGTCGAGTAAATTTTTATACGGTGTTTTTGATTGTGCATCAATGGCTATATCGTTAATAACGTTGGTATGGTAATTAAACCGCCCGCTTTTATTATCATCGACAGGGTCAACATTGTATTCGATACGAGGAAATAGTTTGAGTTTGGCAAAAAACGTATTTGCAGATAAAAATAATTGATTTGGTTTTAATAACGGGCGATTTTTGTCAAAACGTCTATTTTCATATCGAGTGGCTACATCGTCTAAAAAATGTTCTATTTTTGCCATGATTTGGCAAGAATATGCAATGTGAGTATCAGTCGGAATATAATCAAATAACGTGACACATTGTTCAAAGAATAGCGGTAAATAATACTCTATCCCTGCAGGCATAATATTTTTGCTTACTTGGTAATAGATTGATTCTTTGTTGGTATTGGCTTCAAATTCATCTCTAAATTGCTTACGAAATAATTCAATTGCGGGGGCATCCGTTGGAAATTCGTGAGCGGGTAACAAATTAATCGCGTCAATCTTATCGTCAGAGCGTTGAGTTTCCGTGTCAAAACAGCGAATTGAATCGAGCTCTTCATCAAAAAAATCTAACCGGTAAGGTTGCATACTGCCCATTGGAAACAAATCAAGAATAGAGCCTCTAACACTGAATTCACCGTGCTCCATGACTTGATCGACTAATCGATACCCCGCGAGCGACAAACGATCACGCATCGCCTGAATATCAATCCGTTGGCCTTGTTTGAGCATTAATGAATATTGATGAAAAAAGGTGGGGGGCGTTTGATAGCCTAAAGCCGTACTCGCAGAAACAACGTATATACCAGGCTGACTTGTTTGTAATTGATTAAGCGTGGCTAATCTTTGTGAAATAATATCTTGATGTGGTGAAAACGTATCATAGGGTAAGGTCTCCCAATCAGGAAAATAATAAACTGGTGTATGGTATTGGCTTGCATAAGCCGTTAATTCATCCGTTAAGCGCAAAGCCGATGGGGTATCTTGCGTGATCACCACAAAAGGAGAGTCGTTAGTTTGAGCAGCGTGGGTTAACGCTAAAGATAAACTACTGCCTTGCAAGTTTCCCCAGCTGATACTGTCGATGTTTTTGCTGTTTAATTTAGGAAGAGCAGGAGAGGTTATAGTTACTTGCGCCATGCTGTATTTTATCTATTATTTTTAATTAACGCTATTCTAAAGAAGGTGTCTGGTTTTTTAAACCCAAAGTCGTAATTAATATCAACTAAAGCTTAATATTCAGCTATTTATCGCTTACCAATTTAAGTGAAGTGAAAGTTAATTCAATTTTCTAAGGTCTTTATGATTAATCGCTACAAAAGGTTTATTTGCTTATGTTTAATAGACTCTTTTAAAATCGTCGTTTTATTTACTTTACGCAACATTTATTGTTCAGGTGAGTTAACCACCCCTAATTTTGAGAACAAAACATAATGAGTTTAATCAAAAAATATTATTTACCACTACATCAATTATTAGATAAATCGAAAGCATTAGATGGGTTAGCCCCTTTGTTAGTTAGACTGTATTTAGCGCCTGTCATGTTACAAGCGGGTTATAATAAATACGTGGGATTTGGTGGCGTTGTCGAGTGGTTTGCTTATCTAGGCATGCCATTGCCAACTTTAATGGCATTTTTAGCCATGTCGACAGAATTAATAGGCGGGATTTTACTCATAATAGGTTTAGCGACTCGTTGGATTTCTATTCCGTTAATGATCACCATGTTAGTTGCCGCTTTTAGTGTTCATATTCAGAACGGATGGCTGGCTATTGCTGATAGCAGCAGCTGGCTAGCTAATGATCAAGTTTTGGCATCACAAGAAAAATTAGCGATGGCAAAAAGTATTTTACAAGAATACGGTAATTATGAATGGCTAACGAGCAGTGGGTCATTCACTATTTTAAATAATGGCGTTGAATTTGCAATCACGTATTTTGTTATGTTTTTCTGTTTGTTTTTTTATGGTGGCGGCCGTTACGTAAGTGTTGATTATTACTTGGCTAAAAAATATTTAACCTAAACTTGGGATAACAAATAAGCTAATGCATCGTTTGTAAAACAAACGATGTTTTAGTTTAATACGAGTTACCCAGCTAAAATTATCATTACATTATACGTCGGCCTTAATCTACCAAACGGTGATAATGATCAACGCGCTAAAACACCAATGAAAAAAAGGCATGACAAGGTACTTAAATGGTCAACGTTTATAGAAAACGGGGACCTTTAGATCATTTATTGCAGTTTTTAAGCTAAAAATTTGGCATTAACAATTTTAGTCACCCTAAAGGGCCAGTTACACCCAAGGTCATTCGCAATACTCCGTTCTGGTGTATTCATTAAATTACATATATTGGCTTTGCCTTAAAGCCGTAAGCTCTCGTTTGAGTGGAGCCTAAATCAAAAAATTATATTCAGAACATATAAATGACGACTATTAAATTTAAATAACATTAATTGATCTATTTTTACAATACGCTTGTGCATTTTTAGGCATAGGGCGGAACTTCATCATCATTTATTATGGTGACTAGATGTGGGGGAATAGACAAGAAATTCAAATGTTATTCTAATCTAGGATCTCGTTGATTATACCTACAGTCGGGTTAATTTTAATAAAAATTATTATCCGCTTTCACAAAAATCATAATAGCAATATTAAAACTTTGAGGGAGTGTCTTAATTATTTAAACTTAGCCCCTTATATATATTGTTTGTTTTTAAGGTTAGTTATATTTATATGGAATATAAAATGGGCAACAAAGACGTCTTTATTTTAGGTGTTGGCATGACACCAGTGGGTAAACGCAAAGAAATGTGTGTGGGGGAAATGGGCTCTGAATCTATCGGTATTGCACTTGAAAGCATCGGGCTTGAATCGAAGAAAATTAGTGCCTTATATGCAGGCAACATGATGGCAGGCCAATTGTGCCAGCAACAACTGGTAGCGACTAAAATTGCGAACTTTGCAGGATTAAGTGGAGTGGAAGCTTTTACCGCTGAAGGTGCTTGTGCTTCAGGGGCTGCGGCTGCACGCATTGGGTATATGTCTGTTGCAAGCGGTTGCCATGATGTTGTAGCTGTTTGCGGCGTTGAAAAAATGACACATGCAGATAGAGAGTCAACAACTAAAGCATTAGCTACTGCTTCTCATAGAGAAACTGAAGGGAGCCAGGGCTCTACATTTTTAAGCTTGAATGCTGATTTAATGCAAAATTATATGTCTACTTATAATGTTGATGCCGACCGTTTTTCAGGTTTTTCAGTTAATGCACATAAAAATGCGTTAACAAACCCTAATGCAATGTTGCGTAAGCCTGTTTGCAAAGCCGATTATACGATATCTCGTATGTTAATAGCGCCATTGCGCTTATTAGATGCGCCTCCTATTTGTGATGGTGCGGCAACTATCTTATTAGGTAACGCTGATATGGCGCGTTATTGCCAGTTACAAGGTCATCATGTTGTTAAAATATTAGCGTCGACTGTGGCGTGTGATGAATTAGCGCTCTCGAATCGAAGGTCTCCGGTGCAATTAGCCTCTGCAGAATTATCATTTAAACGAGCATATAAAATATCAGGTATCTCTTTCAAAGATGTTGATATTTTTGAACCACATGACGCTTATACGGTGATGACCGCATTAAGTATAGAAGCGGCTGGCTTTGCAGAAAAAGGAGAGGGAACTGACTATGCACAAAGCAACCAAATTAGTTTACAAGGTCAACTTCCTATTTGTACTTTTGGCGGACTTAAAGCGCGTGGTCACCCTGTTGGTGCCACGGGAATTTATCAACTCGCAGAATGCTTTTTACAATTAACAGATAACGCTGGGTGCAACCAAGTCAGAAATGCTGGTATTGCATTAGCACAGAACTTTTCAGGGGCTGCATCAGTGGCTTTCACACATGTATTAGAGTCATGTTAATACGACGGTATTTATGGGGTGTTAAAAAATGCACAACAGCCCTTTCAATAATGAGTATTCAAGCGAGCTTAAACCTTGTTCATACTAAGAAAATGTTACTTAAAAGCTAAAACAATTTACATAAATAATGATTATAGATGGAGTTAAATATGAAAACACTAATTATTGGTGGAAATGGAAAAATAGGCAAAAGATTGGTTCAACGCTGTGTCGATGCAGGCTTAGATATCAGAGTTATGGTAAGAGATCTTGGCCAAATTGAGCAGTTTGTTTCGTTAGGCGTTGAAGCGGTATTTGGTGATTTAGAAGGCAATATCTCAGATGCGATCAGTGGTTGCGAACAGGTTGTTTTTAGTGCAGGTTCGGGCGCTAAATCGAGTCCACATAAAACATTATTAGTGGATTTATGGGGTTCAATTCGTGTGATAGAAGAGAGTGAAAAACAAGGAATTAAGCATTTCATTATGGTGAGTTCATTAAAGGCAGATGCCCCATTACGTGGACCTGAAAGAATTCGACATTATTTAGTTGCCCGTAATTTAGCGGATGAGAAATTATGTACATCAACATTAAATTACACATTATTGCGTCCTGGTCGTTTATTAGATACTGAAGCCACGGGGTTAGTGACGGGTAAGTTTGATTGGGGTGATAGTAATAATGCACAGAGTTGTATCGCGAGAGAAGACGTGGTTGAACTTATTTTACAGTGCTTATCAAATCCGGATTTACCTGCTCAAAGACGCACTATTGATGTCATTAACGGTGATTATCCAATAAGAGAATTTTTGCAAGATCAATATTCAACAGAGATGATTGCATGAACAAAAGTATAGCGTTTATTAATGATCGGTCAGCGTGGCAACCTGCTGATTTACAAGCTGATAGCAGTTGGCGATATTATTTAACTGATGTTGATATAAGTGAAATTGATTTTGCGTTAATTCAATTTTCACAAAGCGGTGTCACGTTAAATCAAATTACGATGGAAAACTTTGTTTTACCGCAGTTAAGTCAAAAATTAATAGCGATACGCAGTGCAATAGAAAATGATTTAGGCTTGGTCGTTATTAAAGGGCTGCCCGTTGATAATTACACAAAAGAGCAATTAAAAATACTTTTCTTAGGCATCGGTTGTTATTTGGGACACCCTTTACCCCAAAGTCTTGAAGGTGAGTTATTACAAGAGGTGTATAACAAAGGCGAAAACCTTTATGCACAGGCAGGGCGAGGCACTAATACAAGTGATCAACTTCCTTGGCATACCGACAGAAGCGATATCGTCTCGTTATTATGCATTAATAAATCTGCGACAGGGGGCGAAAGCAAACTGGCAAGTTTAACGAATGTGTACAATAAAATAAAAAAAGAACGCCCTGATTTAGCTGAAGTATTATGTACGGATTTTTATCATGGCCGTGCACCTTTTGAAGCAGATGGATTGTCGGCTTATTATCAATTACCTGTTTTTACCAGTCATAACGATAAATTTGCAAGTCGATATTTACGTCGCTTTATAGAGCTAAGCCAAGATATAGAAGGCGTGCCCAGTTTAACCGCAATTCAAATTGAAGCATTAGATTATCTTGATATGCGTTTAAACCAAGATGATGTTTGTTTTAATTTATCTTTTGATAAAGGCGATATTCAATTTATCAATAATTTTACAATTTGTCATTCAAGAAATACCTATACCGATACCACTGAATATTCACGTTTATTGATGCGTTTATGGCTAGCGGCTTATGAAGGTAGAAATCTAGCCCCTGAATTTGAACCGTTATATGGAACGACACAGGGTGGCGTGGTACGTGGCGGCATCCTTTTATAAATTAATTAAGAGTATTATTAACATGTTAAAAAATGAAAGTATTGATAAACAGAAAGTATTAGCTGAGCAATTAATCGCAAAACAAGTCAAAGTTCCTGAAGGCTATGTGGTTGTTAGTTGTTTATTATTGAGTCATGACAGTATTCCGGTATTTGTTTTTCGCTATCAGCAATCACATCAAGAGCAAAGTGTATTAGGTGGGGAACATTTTAGTGTAAGTGTCGATTTAGACGCGACTAAAATCATGGGTTTTATTCATATCGAGAAACAGCACTGTGGTTCAGGTTTACCGTCTGAAGATCAAGCGAAAGCAATTGCTGCTGAATTTTTACCCACTATCGCACCCGATTTAGTCGGTAAATATGAAATTAAATGGGTGATGGCACAACTTGAAAAACCAAACAAAATTCCACACGAATCGCCTTTCCCATTTGTTGATTTACATGGTGAAGCGCACTTAGTCACTGGTATGCGCGTTAAATTATTTTTTGAACAACTCGGTACATGGGGTTGGGTTATTGTGGGTCGTGATAATAACGTTATTTCTTTCGAACGAGAAGTTAATTGGAATACGATCATGAATCGTCGTTCAACTCCGGGCTGGTTACATGATAGCTTCATTCAAGAATTAGCCAGTGATATAAAACAATTAGGCTAAATGTATTTACCTATACCCAAGTCGCTTCAAAATGCGAGTTCAGCATCTTGCAGTCACTTGGGTATGTAACTCATTATTAAGGAAAAACATGTCAGGAACATGGATATATGTAGAGTTGGTTGCTAACAATATAAATAAGTTACAATTGACAAAACAAGAATTAGCTAAGTTACAGCGTGCTACAGAACAAGAAGAAGGGTGTATTCAATTTGCTGTTTGTCAGGTTAATGGAGAAAGTAATATATTTACACTATGGGAGCATTGGGTGGACGAAGACGCCTTTCGTAAACACATGCAAGCTTCACACACACAAAATTATTTTGCCTTAAAGTTAACGCGTGTCAGATTATCTCATCGACTCAAACCTTTATTAGATAAAAGCCTTATTTGTGAGGTTTAATATGCCTTTAGACGCATTATTATTGGCTAAAGGTATTATTTTATTTGGGCTTGGCACTTGGCTGTTATTGGCGGCTATTAATAATTTTGTTGATCCAAGGACAAATTTAACATTACTAAAAAAAATGATGACGATGGCCGCAATCAAACATGACAATGACTTAGGGGTCGGTTTACTTCACCGAGCGGTAAAAAATACCGCTTTCGTCATTTGGTTTTTAAAATTATTAGCTACGATACAATTAGTCGTAGCTATTTTATTACTCGCCTCAGCCTTCATTTTAATTGGGTTGTTATTGGGAATTGAATCTTTTTCGTTTGAGCAAAGTATGAGTTTACCCACCTTTGCAATGACTTGTTTTATGTCGTTGTGGTTATTTTTTATGGTGGGTGGTTTATGGTTTGGTTATTGGATAAAAATGGGAATGGTACAGATTGTACATTTAATATTGCTAGTACTCTCATTGCTGATCCTTATTTTACTTAATTTACCGAGTCATACATAAGGGTAAACCCCGTTAAATTTAGATTGATACAGGACGTGAAAAAAATGATTACATATAAACAAGGCTATATAGCTTTAATTACACTCACATTAGTGATTACACTCACAATGTCGATAATGCATTTCGTCGACTATGCTTTTATGGAAACATGGCTCGTTTTGGCTTTTATCATGTGTGTGCCTTTTCAAGTTGCCAGTGGTATTTTATTAGAAACGAATAAACCCCGTTTGCTCGCTAGACTTAGCCTACCCAGTAAAGGTTTACTGATTATTTTATGCTGTGCCGTTAGTGCTATTTTGGTCAGTATAGTTACATATTACACTGTAGGTGGCGGTATCGAGTTACCTAAACCTCCGGTTATTAATTACGCTATTGCAGTTGTCGTGGCAACGTTTTGGTATGCGATAGTTTGGCAGTGTTGGCCGATAGCTAAATTTACCAATAAACCGGAATGGCTTGCTTTATCCGTTGTGTTTGTCGGCTTATTTTTAGGGTATTTAATATTCAATTTTTCTTTTAGCTTTGAATTTATGCAATCAAGTCCGTTATATGAAGAGACGCTTGACCCCAAAGGTTGGTTTAAATCATGGAATGTGGTGGCTTTTTTAGTCACGACCGTCGCCGTTATTTTCACCTTTGTTTTATTTGATTTTTGGCCTATTAGCCAAATAAAATTAGGCAATAAAGCGTTCGTTGGCAACCTGATTAAATCCTTATCAATTATTGCAATTGCAGGGTCTATCTATCTCTTATTTGTTAATTATTGGGATTTCGATCCTGTTATCTACCTGGTTAATGGTCCGATATCATATATATTTGGTATGTTTGTACCGCTAAATTTATTTTCGGGGCAATTATTCAGCCATATTAAGCAGCCTACAAGAGGCATATACTTGGTTATAGTAAGTGCCATTGCGGGGTTTCTACTTAATCTATTATATTTTTGGTTTGCACAACAGATGTTACCCGAAGCATTAATAGGTGGACTTTATCAGCAAGAGTTATGGGTTGCTAATGCAATGCTGGCATTTAGTTTTCCGTTATTAGTTGCAATCACGGCTCACCTTCAATTTTGGCCTTTGTGCTTGATTAATTTCAAAACGAAAAATAACAGCCCAACGACACAAAAAGTGATGTCTAATTAGGTTAAATTTTTCAGACTCAAGCATTTGATAATTGAATTGCATAAAACCATTTAACAAATGCTTGAACTTTTGGACAGTTACGTGATTCTTGATGGTATAGCATCCAAAGTTCAGTCGCGTATTTAGCATCCAAACGTTGGGTTATTTCAAGATCATCAAAACTTGTTGCTACAAAACAAGGTAACATTGCTGAACCTAAGCCAGCACGTGCAGCCGCGACTAAACTGACAATTGAAGACGCTTTAAGATGAAAATTAGCTTCAGGGTATAGTTCGTTCATCCATTGTACAGGGAGCAGAGAGGTGTCAGTAAAACCTATCCATTGCTGACTCACGTCATGTAATTTAGATTGATAAATAGCCCAAGGTAACGGAGTTACTTTACGGCCAACTAAATGTTCTGGTGGTGATGTTGTAGAGCGTAATGCGATATCAAATTCATGGTGTGTGATATTTTGAAACCCATTTGATGTGGTGAAGTTAATTTTAATATCAGGGAATTGCGTGTAAAAGCTTTCTAAGTGCGGACAAATCATATAATCCATGATGGCTTCTGTGGTGGTGATCTGCAGAAGACCACTCGGTGATTGCTGAACAAAATCAATCTCACGTTTCCATTGGTATATCAGTGTTTCAATTTTTTCAGCTGTTTCAATTAACTTTTTACCATTATCAGTGGGAGTGTAACCAGAAGATGACTTATGAAACAGTTGAACTCCGGCTTCTTCTTCAAGTCTTTTTAAACTTCTAATAACTGTAGCATGCGTCACATTTAAAACTTCGGATGCTTTTGAAGCCGAGCCTTTACGATAGGTATAAAGTGCATGGCGTAATAAGCTCCAATTTAAGTTGAACATTTTTTCACAATTCCTTGATATTTAATGGCTATACCTGAGATCAAGCCTTTTGGTTAGTATAAGGCAAGTAATATCAAATTAAACCCCTATTTAATAATGTTAAATAAAAGACCCTTAAATTTAAATAAAAGGAAAATATACCATGGGAAAAATTTATGTCGTGGGTGAACGATTCGCTCGGTTTATTGAAAATGAGAACGTTATTTCTATAAATCAATTAGAAAAAAACGTGTTTAATAACTTACCTCCTAAAGTGGATTCTGTTTATGTTTTAGGCCAAGGTGTGTCAGCTGAACGGGTAAACGCTTTACTAAAATCAGTTGAACAAAACGAAGATTACCGTTCAAAAATGCGTTTTCCGGATTTAGACAAATCATGCAAAAATTTAGTTCATAAAGAAAATTTAGCAAATTCAATGATCTCTAAACCTATAAAATTAACGAATAATCATTATGAAGCCAACGTTTATATTGATGATCAGTGTGATGAGATGCGTGATCATATTACCGGTCAACATATACCTGGAATGGCTATCATCGAATCATGCCGTCAAATGTTTCTTGCGGTTACTGAGTTACATTATTTAAAGGGCTATAAGCAAAACGGTTATTTTGTCATTAATAAAAATACAGCTGAATATTTTAAATTCATCTTCCCTTTAGATATAAAAATCGATTACACCGTTGATAGTGTTGAAGAAAACAGGCCTGGCTCATTTAAATTTACGGTATCAATGAGAGTCAAGCAAAATGAACAAATTTGTGCAGAACTTTGTTATGAATTTTCTACCTATGAAGCTGATTTTTTAAAGGGGAAAGAATCACAATCAGCCTTAGAAGCTATCAATATGGCAAGCATAAAAATATGATCACAGTAAACTCTAACCCCTTATTTAGTGATGTTATTAATAAAGCGGCTTTTTTTGATGTTGATGATACGTTGATCAATATTAAAACCATGTTTAGTTTTTTGAATTATTTGAAGACACATGATCCTTGGGCTCAAACCGTTTCATTTAATCATTTTGATAACCAGCTATCTGAATTAATGACAAATGGCACCAGGCGAGAAGATGTCAATCGCTTCTATTATAAAATGCTAAAGGGAATGCCTGTCGCAGACCTTGAAATGAAAGCAAGTGAATGGTTTAAATTTATTCTTTTAAATCATCGTGTATTAAATGAACAAGTTGTTTCTCATTTAAATTCACATCAAAACCTAAATCATGATGTGGTCTTTGTATCTGGCTCTTGTTTGCCGCTATTAAAGCCGCTTGGTGATTTATTAGGTGTTCATGAATTTATTTGCGCTCCACTTGAAATTATAAATGGAATATATAACGGTGAATTAAAGAGTTCCCCAACCATTGGAGAAGGCAAGGCAAAAGGTCTGAAAAAATACGCCGCCGCCCATGAACTTAACTTAAACAATTGCTTTGCTTATGGTGATGATATTTCGGATATACCCATGCTAAATAGTGTCGGTGAACCCCGATTAATCAATCCTAATAACGCTATGTTGGCGTCTTATCAATCAAAAAATAGTTTATCTGACAACTGTGTAATTAGATTTTAATGAGTATTCAAATGAAAAAATTAGTAATGATATTTATCACGTTTATGCCTTTTTTTGCTTCTTCGCAAATGTTGTGGAGCGATGCTAGTTTATCGGTATTGTATGGCGAAAATTATTTATTAGGCCATAAATACAGAAACGTGATCACATTAGAACATGCGGGTGGGCATAATTGGGGTGATCATTTTTTCTTTATTGATCGTTTCGATCGGGCGATTGAAACCCCCGCAATTTATACCGAAGTTATGCCGAGACTTAGTGGTAACTATTTGTTTGATGATGCCTTTTCGGTAGGGGTGATAAAAGATGTATTGGTTGCAGGGCGCATTGAATATGCTGAAGTCACTAGCGAGACTAATTATTTATTAGGTTTGGGTGCTGATTTACAAATACCCGGTTTTACTTATTTTAAAGTGAATGCGTTAATGCGAAAAAATGAATTTTACGCTGATAACGAATTACTCATGATGGTATGGGCCTTACCATTTGAACTGTTTGGACAGAAATTTGTTTATGATGGATTTTATGATTGGAACAGTGGCACAGAAGGCTTTGCAAGTTCTTTTAATCTTAATTCACAATTGAAATGGCAAGTCAATCCAGCGTCAGATAACCCTATATATATTGGCATTGAATATTCATATTGGAACAATAAGTTTGGCGTGCAAAGCAGCACTGAATTCAATACAAATGAACGTAATGTTAATGCATTACTGAAATTTCATTTTTAGTTAGTTCGGCAATGGTTACCCAAATTTTAATAACAACAAACAGGAATTAACATGAAATTTAACCTTTATTTAAGCCTTATTTTATTGTTTTACTCTGCAACGTCGGTGGCAACATATAAATCGTTATATGAAACGGGTTTTGATCGATTAGACCACGTGCATCAATTAGAACCCAAGAATAAAATTTTTTCACATTTAAAGCGTAAGCAACGCGGTGTGTTTGCGCAATATTTACCACAATATCCATTATGGTCAGATGGCTCTATTAAAAAGCGTTGGGTTTATATACCTAAGCGAGCTCAAATAGACACTCGTGATCCCGATAATTGGGTTTTTCCAACTGGGACTAAATTTTGGAAAGAGTTTGCTTTTGAAGAAAACGGCAGTCTGAGAAAAATTGAAACACGATTGATGGAAAAAACAGCGGATGATGGCTGGATAATGTTAACGTTTGTTTGGAATGAAGCACAAACGAATGCCGTTTTAGCACCCGAAGCAGGGATTAAAAATCATTATGAACTTGCAAATGGTAAATTCTACGATATACCCAGCCAGCATGATTGTGAATATTGCCATAGTAAAGCGGGTATTGATAATGGACCACAAAAAACGCCGGTGTTAGGTTTTTCAGCTCTACAGTTATCAGATGATCGTGATCCTAACGCAATACATGGTGAGCCATTAACTAAAGGCATGATGACCTTACTCGCTTTACAGAAAAGAAAGATTGTAAGCCATAAAATGGATTATTTACCCGCTATTGCTGAATCTGAATATGCACCGTTACAACGTTCAGTATTTGGGTATCTGCATGGTAACTGTGGGCATTGTCATAACGAAAGTGGTTTAGCTGAATTTACGAATACTTTAAATTTTAATCATAAAGCGACTGCTCGTTTTATTCAGCAAAATGGCACTTATAAAACAGCGATTGCAAAACCAATTACAGCGTACTTACAACCTGCAGGTTCTCCAACACTTGTTATCAACCCAGGTAATGCGGCCGACAGTGCGTTAATTTATCGAATGACAGAGGAGTTTGAGCAATATACTTTTCTCGTACCTGAGTGGCACCATAGTGCAGGATTTTCATTAACTCTAGGCGTAAAAATGCCCTTTGTTGGCACTAATATCATTGATCAAACCGCTATTGATGTAATAACGGAATACATCAATAACTTATAGCGGTCGAATTTTAAATTAAAACGACTGACATCAATATTGACTTTTGTTTCACTTAAATATGACTAAGGAATAAAAATGAAAAATATATTATTTATAGAATCATCCCCAAGAAAAGAACGTTCAATTACAACCGATGTATGCCAAAAATTGATTAAATCACTGCAATTAGATGAACCCTACACGGTTGATAAGATTGATTTATGGCAAGAATCGTTACCGCATATGAATGGCGTTAATTTAGCCGCTAAATATGCCATTTTTGAAGGTAAAGCTTTAACGGTTGAACAGCAAACTCACTGGGATAACCTAAACCAACATATTACAAGATTCGCAAAAGCTGATTTGGTTATTATTGCGGCCCCGACTTGGAATTGGGGCATTCCATATGTATTGAAGCATTATATTGATGTGATAACTCAACCCGGTTTAACATTTAGTTGGGCACCAGAAACAGGTTATACGTCATTATTATCACCTAAAAACGCGGTACTCGTAACCAGTAGTGGAGGGGATTACACACAAGGATCTGGGAATGAAGATGAAGATTTTGTAATAAAATACTTACACTTATGGTTATCAAGTTGTATGAGCTGTGATGTTGAGATGATAAATATGACGTTAAGCGCGGCAGGTGAAGAAGCGGTCAAAACGGCTTATATCAAAGCAGAGCAAAAGATAGCTGAAATTAGTCAACAGTATTCGCCAGCAATAGTTTAATCATTTAATGGTCAATCTGGAGGCCAATAAGGAGTATTTTTATGCAGGCATCATTTATGGTCGTTGCTAATTGGAAGATGAATGGTTGCCGCGATAGGGTTACAAATTTGTCGCACGAGTTAATCACTCGTTGCGGCTTTCTCAATCAACCTAAAATTGTACTATGCCCGCCTTATATCTATTTAGAAAGAGTGCAGGAAACATTAGCCTCTTCAAAGATATCATTAGGTGCGCAAGATCTTAGTTGTGAAAATAATGGTGCTTTCACCGGCAATATATCCGGAGAAATGTTGGTTGATGTTGGTGTTCAATATGTGATTATCGGGCATTCAGAACGTCGTTTAAACAACGCTGAAACTAATGATATCATTTTGAAAAAGTTGAGTATCGCCCAATTTCAGGGGATGACATCTATTTTTTGTATAGGTGAAAATATAGTAGAGAAACAGCTTGGCAATACTTTTAAAGCAATTGATCACCAACTAAAGCCGGTTATTACGTTAATCAAAAATGATCCGAGCATTAAATGTATTGTTGCCTATGAACCGGTATGGTCAATAGGCACTGGGTGTTCTGCTAGTGTGCAAGATGTTGAACGAGTAAATAAATATATAAAGCAAATTTTCAATGATCTTAACTACCCCATAAAAATTATATATGGAGGCAGTGTTAACGAAATGAATATAGAACAATTTGTTGCTATTAAATCACTTGACGGTGTGATCGTAGGAAATGCATCACTATCAGCAGATAAATTGATAAACATATGCATGCGGGTAGAAAAACAGACAATGAATACATTAGCTGATATTGTCTAAACCCTGTTGGCGTTAATATCCGATCACCTTAGCGGGTAAAAACGCGGTAGTAAACTTTAAAAATTAAAGTATAGTCTTCTCGCTCAGGTTTTATGGTTCATTGTCAGCGCTTACTCTCGACTTTGGCTCCTGCGTCGTTCTAACACCTAAATCCATTTCATATGTAGGATCTTAAGAAAAAAAGAGGTGTCTTCATGTTCAATTTGTGATCTTATTGGTTCGCCAAAACTAATAAAAGACAAACAAACATGAAGACAATGAACCTTACGACTTTGACAGATAAAATCCAATCAATTTTTGCTCCCAAGACACTTTTTTCAATTGCCAGAAGCGTGAAATTGGTTGAGCGCAGTCGCCAATTTAACC
>NZ_QMED01000029.1 GCF_003286125.1 Algibacillus agarilyticus | reverse complement strand
CCGATTAAGGTGGCAAATTGAGTTATTGTTCAAAGAGCTTAAATCGTATTGCAACCTTAAAAAATTCAGCACACAAAAAGAGCCTATTGTTTGCGCCTTAATCTATGCCAGCTTCATCACTGTGTTACTAAAAAGGATGATGGCATTTGCAACAGAGGCATTAAAATCTTTATGGATATCGACACAAAAAGTGGCGAGGTCCGCACCAACATGGCTATCACTGTTAGTTAATAAACTGAGTCAACATCATGCAGTAGCGATAGCAGTGGAGGAATGCGTAGAACTAATATCAAAGCTATGTCCACGCGCCCACCCCAAGCGAGATTTGAAAGATGGGCTATATCAATTCGGTGTTACATCCTTGGTTGAGAATAACGGGATTGATTAATAAGTGAGCTTAAGTACCTACATATGAAACAGACTTAGATACCGCGTAGGCTAGGTTGGTTAAATTAAACTATTTTGGGTAGGATATTTTAGCCACGCAGTGGTGTAAGACGCTATTATTTGACACATATTTTGTTGCGCACCCGCTATCCGGCTTACGCCACAATGTGGCTAAACCGGTCTACAAGGTTGTTTAAACAATGCTATTTAAACAATGCAGCCCCCACGATAAAGTCGCGTTTGATAAATTAATTTAACATCGAGCATGGCCTTATCCCTTATCCCTTATCCCTTATCCCTTAACGCTAACGTTAATTAGCGCCGCCTTCGCTACCTGTGCCGCCGGTTGTTCCGGTTATGTCATCTGTTGTGTTGTCATCATTATCACCGTTTTTGCTTGTATCAATTGGGTTTACAATGGCTTCAACGCGCGTTAGTTCGGCAGGGTTGATCGGGGCTATTTGAACAACTTGTTGAGTTAATTGCGGTAAGGCATTTTGTGTATTATTTCGGGATGGCATATCTTGGTTCGGATTATTGTTATTAGCCCGTTCTTCATTTTGGTTAGTTGGCAAAGCCGGTGGCAGTTTATTGGTTAGTGCTGTTCTTGTTTGACCTGTTTGAGGCGCTTTATCTGCATTGTTATTATTAGAGCCTGTGGGCTGTTTTGATGCTGCGTTATCTTGTGGTTTCACATTCAGGCTATGACCATTATTAAATAGCGCGGGCGGCGAAAGTAAAGGCTGCACATCTCCATTTTTGCCAATCACGGCAAAATCAAAATTTTCGTTTTCACCCAGTGAAAATCCAGGGGTATCTGTATTTGAGTTAAACTCAAAATCGATAGCACCGTCCCACACCGCTAAAAATAACTGTTCATCAACTATTCTTACTTCGTAATGTGTGCCTCTAATGCCAATTGAGCCAACCGGTGTATTTAATTGATAGTTGCCACTTTCTGATTTTAATTTACCGCTAACGGCTCTGATCCCGCCTGATACTAATGTCATGATGCTATTTTGTTTAACTGATGGATCTGAAAAATCGTATTCATCAATTTTCAATGAGGTATTACTACTCAGTGATAACATGCCACCATCTTTCATTCTGAGTTGTGTTTTGCTTTGGTCACCGGTATTTATTTCATCTTTAATAAACAGGGGTGAGCGACGTTTTAATTTACGTACGGTTTCGGTTGATGTGGCGGTTACGTCGCCTCTTGCGATGAGTGTTTTACCTATTTGTTCTTGAGCAGTCGTTATAAAGCTGGTAACTGAAAAAATTAAAAGAACCGAGAGTAGTTGAGTGAATTTCATTTTATTTCCTCAATAACGCTATTTAAAAGTGATAACGAATTTGGCTAGTGAACGTATTTTTATCGTATTGATAAATAAATTGATTACTTTCTTTGTCTAAGTATTTGGTTGAAAAAATCAAATCAGTTGAAGGCGATAAAGGGTATATAAACTTAACACTGGCGGTGATCACGTCATCGTTTCTGATATTGTTAAAAACCGGTATGTTAGCTGCGCTGACTAATGATACGTTTTTATGTTGGTAATCAATATTTTGGTATTTAAGCTGAAATAGTAATTTACCCCAATGGTCTAATTTTAACGCGTATAGTCCCGTCAGGCTCTGCCATTGACGTTCATAATGCTGAGACCCTTCAGTGAATGTTTTAGGTTTGTCAGATCCCATCCCGAATAACACTTTGTAGCTATGTTCTTCTTGGGTGTATTGATAATACAGGTTTGCATTGATTGATTTGGTGCTTAGTAAATTGTATTGCTTATTATTGCTAGACGCTAGGTTTAAGGTAGTACCAAGTAATGATGCTGTGTTTAATTGCCAATTACCGGTGCCGATTAAGCTGTAATAGTCGTGATACTCTTTACCTGCATACCAATATTTTTGGTAAAAAAGGGTTATTTGCGTATTAAATTGCGCAAAAGATTTAAACGTACCGGCTGATAGATTTAAGCTACCTGTGTCGTAATTGCTTTCTTTTTTATGTTTGTTGTTTGTAATTTGAGTAGAGAAAAATATTTGCTGACTTTTATCTATTTTTTTTCTGATTTTATAATTGGCACCTAATGAATAATGTAAATCGCTGTTTTTGTTTATACCTAAATCGGTTGCTTGATCTGCACCGGCTATTTCAAATGGAAAAGCATCATCTGAAATGCCCGAGTTAACATTACTGTCAAAGCCTAAACCGGCAAACACGTGACCTGAATGACTAACTTGTTTTGCATTGATCAGTTTTTGAATTGAAGCTAAATAATTTTGACTGGCATTACTGAGCATGGGGGAAGGTTGTAATTGTAAAACATGCTGAAATTCAGTTTGTGCTGCTTGCCAATTTTTAACTTGGTAATACGATTTTGCTAATGCAAAACGCACATTAGTATCATTGGGCATTGACTCTATAGCGCGCTCAAATGCGAATATAGCCAGTTGAACATCTCCTGCCATTAATTCGCTTAAACCATATAAATAATCAAACTCAGGTTCGCCAATATGCGAATTAAGCAATGAATTTGCCGTTTCTAGCGCTGCTTGATAATTTTGCGAGGTAATTTGTGCTGATAAAAGAGTGTAGTTTTCATCATTGGCATAAGACGTAAAAGAGGAAAAAATTAAACTAATCGTTATTACAACAGCTGAAATTGCGCTTTTTAAAACCATCTATAAATCATCCGTGTTTTTATTATATACACACCTTAAACTAAGATTAGGTTAATGCGTTATATTTTTCTAATTATATCTGTTTTTTGTAACAAGCGATTAATCGATTATTTACTAAGCTAAATCGAAAATTATGCATACTGGTATTATACTTTATCTCAATAAGTTTGTAATACGCCCAAAATGTTATGATTTATATGCCCAAAAATAAACATCACCAGCACTTAAAATCGTTTTTGAACGTGTTTGTAAGCTGCCTAGTATGCTTAACGTGTCTGTTATTGACTAGCTCTTCATTGATGGCTAAAGAAATTATTATCATCAATGATACTCAAGGCAAAAGTGAAAGGCATAAATATACGCAAGAGCTATTAGTGGCGGCTCTTGATAGCACGATTGCAAGTCATGGCCATTATGAATTTAAGCCCCTTGCTAATTTAAACCAGCCCCGAACGGCTGCCATGTTTAAATATAGAGGAGGCTTTGGCGATGTTGTGCAAGGTGCCACAAGAAAAGAGTGGGAGGATAATTTAATACAAATAAAGATACCCTTAATGAAAGGTATTTTAGGGTTGCGCGTTTTATTTATTCACAAATCATTACAACCGACGATTGCTAATATTGATTCATTAGATCAATTAAAGCGTTTGCTTGGCGGTGCCGTGTCATTTTGGTCAATCACTCAAATTTTTGAATATCACAATTTTGATATTGTAAAATTCAATCGACAAGATAGCATGTATTCGATGCTAGAGAGGAAAAGGTTTGACTACGTTAGCCGGGGTATAAATGAAGTTTTAATCGAGTTTGAGCAATATAAATCTGATAACCCAAACTTGCATATTGAAAATAATTTGCTTCTACATATTCCGTTGCCTGTGTATTTTTTTGTTAATCCCGCCAAGAAAAAATTAGCTAACCGTATAGAAATCGGTTTAAATAATATTATCGATAATGGTGTTTTTGATACTATTTTTACTAAACATTTTAAAGAAAAATTCAGTCAATTAAATTTATTAAATCGTAGGCTTTTTTCTATTAAAAACCCGAATCTAACTTCTCCTTATTATGCGTACAAACCTGAAGACTTTCAAACGTTATTTGATAACGCTAATTAAGAAGCGCGTTGACGTTTAATGTGTCTGTAGCGGGGCATGAAGCTGTCGATAGGTCATCTTTTTTTTGTAAAAACCAGTAAGCGATTATTTGCTGGCATGTCATGGTCATTCATTAAATCAAGGCCTGCTTCATTGGCTAATAAGGTAATTGCTTCTATATCGCGAATGCCACTGCCGACTCCTCTTTGTTGCAACATGCGATCAAATTGAGCATTACTTTCGCTGGTATATTTTCCTTGATAATTGAAAGGGCCATATATACAAACAGGCGCACCGATCATTAAATGGTTGCTTATGCCTTCAAAAAATTTAGTAACAAGTGGCCAACTTATAATATGCAAGGTATTGGCGGTATAAAGGCCATCAACCGGTTTGTCATTTTGGGGCATTAACCATGGGTGTTGTAAATCAATAACGATGGGTTTTTTAACATTGTGTGTATTGGCTTCTTTTAACCACAGTGTTATTCCTTCATGATTAATGGATAAATCACTGGTTTGCCAAGTTAAATGGGGAAGGTGATGACCAAAAAACGCGGCATGTTGGCCTGTGCCCGAGCCGATTTCTAATACGTGCTGAGAATTTGAGAATACGTTAGTGAGCTTATTTAATATCGGGCGTTTATTATTTTCGCAAGCTTGAGAGTAGGGTTTATTCATTATACGTTTCTATTTTATTTATACCCAAGTCACTTGGGTAATGACGGCTGATCTCGTTATTCCCGAAAAGGTAATCGGGCTTGGCATTGTTGCTGATACGTTAGCATATGCTGTTGTTCTTGTTTACAAAAATTTTTAACGGGGTGTTTAAAAGCAGGATGTTTTATCCAGTGATAAGAGTGGGTTAAAACCGGTTCAAAACCGCGTTGTATTTTGTGCTCACCTTGGGTGCCCGGATTAAACGTTTTAATATTATTTTGGATACAAAATTCAATCCCTTGGTAATAGCAAAGTTCAAAATGTAGGTTGTTGTATTGCTTTGTGCATCCCCAGTAACGACCGTATAATTGTGAATCATCATAAAAAAATAAAGCACAGGCAATATCTTCTTCACCCTTACTCGCAATAATTAATAATATATTTTCAGCCATGTTCATTAACATTTCTTGAAAAAACTCAGGGCTTAAGTGGGGTTGATGCCCTTTTTTTAAATAGGTTAGTTGGTAGGTTAAATAAAAAAAATCAATGTCTTTAGGCGTAATGTCGTTATGTTTTAACTGCCTAATTTTAAGCCCTTGCTCAGTAATCGATAATCGTTCTTTGCGTGTGTTTTTTCTTTTGCGAGAGGTAAATAAATTAAGAAAGTCGTCAAATTTTTTATATTCACGATTAAACCAATGAAATTGAACCGTATTGCGTTCATAAACATCTTCAGGTAAATCTGCTTTAATTTTAGGGCAATATAAAATATGCCAACTGTTAATGTTTTTATGTTCGCAATGGTCAATTAAAGGCGTAAAAAAATCTGTAATATCATGTGTTGAAGACAATATTTTTTCGCTGGTCACGGGAGTAAACGGGATCGTTGCAACCAACTTAGGATAATAATCTATGCCATTTCGCTTGAATGCTTCTGCCCAATCCCAGTCAAACACATATTCGCCCCAAGAGTGGTTTTTTAAATACATAGGGATAATGGCGGTTATGTCGTTTTCATGTTTAGCAACCAAATGATGCGGTTGCCAACCTTGTTTAGCACTCACCGAACAACTGTTTTCAAGAGCATTAAAAAAGTCATATTTCAAAAAAGGACAAGAAGCGGTATTTAAATTATGCCAATCAACTGAGCTAATATTATTGATCGCCGTTATTAAGTTAATTTGTATGTCGGTATTCAATATAACATTCTCTTTTGACTGTGTTGTTGTTCGGTTTTTCATCAATATACGAGTGAGCTTAAGCGTACATCGGCTAAGACTTAATATATCATAACGGCCATCACCACGATGTTATAATAATGACTTAAGAACGTGTTATTTTGTGTCTATTTCTTGTTTATGCCTTCTTACGTTATTCTTGATCGCTGTTAGGGTTCTGTCTTGATTTAAAGGTTAGTCATCTTGTTAAAAATAATTATTGATACGGCGAGAGGTCGAACTAAATACTCAACTTATTTTTTGTTGATTGTGATGTTGATCATACCTACCGCTTTTTTCACTCATTATGAATGGTTAAATGGCTTAGCTTGGTTGTTGTTAATAACATTAGGCGCATTTATATTTATAACGGGTTTATATACCCGCCAAGAATCGATAAATAGTGTTAATTGGCCAAAAGCAGAGGCTTACGGTTTAAGCTGCTCTTTGAATTATATAAATCCTAATTCGAAAAAATATATACCGGTAATTAAATGTAAATTTATGGTGAAAGGTGTTGAATATACCGGAGCAGAATATGATTTTAGTGCTCGTTATACGCTAAAAGATGAAGCCGATGAGAAAATCAATTGTGTTAAAGCGATGGAGCCGCTGTTTGTCTATTATAAACCTTCTGATCCAACCATTAGTGTTATTAAACCGGGCGTTCATTCCATACCGTACATCCGTTTGATTTTTGGCGTGTTGATGGTCATTATGCCCATACTTATAGGGTCTGGTTTAATTGTATTAAACTAGTTAACAACTAAAACCCGTTAACCGACAGGCTCGTTAGCTATAATGGATAATTCAATGAGATTCTACGTCCCTGTTTTTACTTTATTACTTTGTTTATTGATATTTTGCATTTCATCTTTTGTTGCGTTTGAGGTGCATGGTTCAATTTTTAGTAAAGTTAAAATGTTAGTGCTAAAGCAATATGGAGGCGTCACGTATCAGCAATTAGGTCAGTTTGAATTTTGGCGTTTGTTCACTTCTCAACTTGTCCATTCTAAACCAATTCATATGCTTTTTAATGTAGTGTCATTACTGTTTATCGGCTATTTTGTTGAGAAGCAAATTGGCGGTAAAAATTTTATAACGCTATTTTTTGTCTCAGGCATTATTGGCACGTTAGCCAGTGTTTTACCCGTACCTGCACCTTATGATATTGGGACGGGTGCTTCTCAAGCCGTTTTTGGGATTATTGCTTGTGGCGTTGTTGTGATGGTTAAAGGGGTAAATCATTCTATCTGGCTAAAGTGTGCGCTGCTATTTTGCATTATACCAGCGATGACGCTCGATTTTATTTATGCGGGTTATCCTAAGGTGGGTCATCTTGTCGGTTTTGCAACTGGTTTGGCGATGAGTTTATATTGGCTACCGCCCTTTAAACTTTCAAATGTTCAAAAAATTAATCGCTAATAGTCTAGGGCGTGTTTATCTTTTGTGTATGCTTTTGCAGCCGTATTTGCACGATTTATACAAGGCAGAGCGATTGCGGTGTCGTTATTCTACATAAAAGAGCGATAAAGATTTTATGCTCCTGCAAAGTCACCTTACCCCACATCTATGTGGGGCAAAGACTTTATGCTCCTGCAAAGTCACCTTACCCCACATCCATGTGGGGCAACGTAGTAGAAAGAGTGCAAATGCGCTGCCCTTTGGGTTCAATCCAAAACGTTTTGCTCTTTGTTATTGGCTTTTGACGTAGAACCACTATGCCATCAAGCCAATGCCGCGATCAAAACGCTTTGGAATTGAACAAAATCTATACGACAAAGATAAACACGCCCTAGCTAAATCGCCTAATGTTTTTTATTGCCTTTAGTGAGTCTAGTTAAGCGTGTAAATATTTCTGCTAATCCATTTACATGTTTTTCAGTAAATAGAGAGCCATGAAACCCCGGAATGGTGACTTCATTTAATTGTTCACCTAGCAACTTTCGCCACGGTTTTAGTAAAAAGTAATACCACCGTTTTAAACCTGATGAGGCGACTAAGGTTATAGGTTGTGACAATGATTTTGGCTGGTAATGACGCAACGCGTTAATTTGGCTGTTTAACCCATTGTCACTAAACAAAGAGCCTAATGAACGTTGATTAACATTTAACTCTTGTAAGCCAAGGCGTTTAACTAGCCAGCCCGCAACTTGCCATATGGGGGTGCGGCGAACAAACCAATTGGGATACGTGGAATCAATGAGAATAATATTGTTAAAGGTGAAGTCGAGGTCTATTAATGCGTTAGCGGTTTCTAAAATAGAGATACCACCCACAGAAAATCCTGCCAGTATAGGCGGCGTATCATGGTGATTGGTTGTTATTAGCTTGGCATATTGGCTCGCCAATTGTTCAAGTGTATCAAATGCGTCACCTGATGAGGTGATAGGCGGTTGCAACATTTTTATATGGAAATGTTGACCTAATGCTTTAGCTAACAGTTTAAAACGTAGCGCGTCGCCGTGTCCTGATGCAGCTAAATAAATACAGGTGCCTTGTTGATGTTCACTTAAATTAATTTGTAATGTGGGTGATTTATTAGCAAGGGCTTGCGCCAATGTACTCACTGTTGGGTGTTGTAGCATCGTAGCCAGTGGCAACCGGTAACCCAGTTGCGACTCAACACCCGTTAGTAGCTGTAAAGCCCCAAGTGAGTCGCCACCACATTGAAAAAAATCACTGTTAACATGCAGGTTTTCGATTTTTAGCGTATCACGCCATAATGTTAATAATAGCTGCTCAATAGGCGTTTCGGGTTGGCAAGTTGTTTTGTTTATTGCCTGTTCCGTGATATTTGCAATTGGGTCGGCTACTAATGCCTTATAGTCTAGCTTTCCGCCGGGTTGACGGGGTAATGTTTTAACAAGGGTAAAATCAATGGGTACCATATAAGCCGGCAGAGTTTTGAGTAAGCTTGTTTTGATATTTTGCGCTATGTTGGTTAGCTGCGTTTTGTTGGTTGTCGACTCGGTTAGTTCAATCCAACCTTGTAACTGTTCATTGACTAATTTAACGGCTGCCCCTTCTATAAAACAAAGCTGACATAATGCGGCTTCTACTTGGCTTGGTTCTACTCTTTGTCCTCTTACTTTAAGCATATTGTCAATACGACTGACAAATTGTAATTGTTCATTGTGATCCCAATAGCCTAAGTCACCACTTTTAAACATTTTGCCATTAGATGAGAAGGGGTCGGTTATATATTTTTTTGCTGTGAGCTGTGGTTCATTTAAATAACCACTGGCTATTGCACTTCCGCCGACGTAAATTTCGCCGGTAACGCCTTTTGGTAAAGGTTGTAAGTATTTATCAAGTACATATAAGCGGCTATCGTCTATTGGCAAACCAATAGGAACTTGATCTGAACAGGTTTCACCATCAAAACGGTAATAGCTGGCAAAAATGGTTGTTTCTGTTAATCCCCAAAAGTTGTATACCTGTGCACCGGTTTGGTCGGTAAATTCTTGTGCTATTTGTTTTGTTAACCGTTCGCCACCACAACCCACTGCTTTTATTTTTAGTTTTGGATGGTTCTTTGCTGTTTGACAAAAATAGCGTAACAACGTGGGTACAGTCGAAAAATAAGTCGCGCCAAATAGCTCGGCATAGTAAGCAATTTTACCGGGTGCTAAGGTTTCTGCTGGCGGTAATGCCAAACTACCCCCATGGGTTAAGGGTAATAAAATCTCCATTAAGCAAGGGTCAAACGTTAATTGAATCGACTGTAACGCGATGTCATCAACACCAAAGTTAACGTTACGCCCTAGCCACGCCATGCGTTTGGCTAATCCCGAATGGGTCATTACGACGCCTTTGGGATCGCCTGTTGAGCCAGAAGTAAACAATACAACGGCTGCTGAATCTGGCTTGATTACAATATTCGGGTTTTGGTCTGAAGTGTTGGTTTGAGTTAATAAAGGTGCGTTAGCATCATCAATGGTGATTGTTTTTAGGGTGAGTTGCTGCGCAATTGCGAGCGATTGTTGCGTAATTAAAGTCACTGGTGATGTGCAGTGCTTAAGCATTTTACCCATACGAGCTGGATCCGTGTTTGGGTCAATTGGTAAAAAAGCGCCACCTATTTTAGCGACGGCAAAAAAGGCAATAATGGTTTGGGGTAAACGGGGAGCAATAACCGCAACAATATCTTGTTTTACACCTTGTTTTAGTAGTTCATTAGCCAGTCGATTAGCATGCATGTTAAAGGTTTGATAATCCATCGCCTTTTGTTTGCCATCGGCAAGCCAACGCAATGCAATGTTATGCGGCTGCTGTAACGCAAATTGCTCAAAGGTATTTATAAAGGCCTTTATATCAGTGTGGCATAGCACATCAGCGTGTTTTGTTATGAGTAATTTTTTGTGCTCTTGCGGTGTTAATAAAGGCAATGTGCCTAGGCTTTGTTCTGGTTGGTTTATTATATTCAGCAATAAGTGATGCAGCCTGTGTGTTGTTTGCTCAGTTTCATGTTGGGTAAAGTAATCTGAACTGGCTTCTAACACCAATTCGACAGGTGCTTGCTCATGAAATTCACACACATTGACTAACAGCGGAAAGCGCGCATTCGCGGCCAAAAGTTGTCTAGGTTGACGCAATTGTGCTTGATCAAAATATACATTATAACTGTGTGGCTCAAACGACAGTAATACATCAAACATGCTATCGCGCCCTGTATTTAGCAGGTCTAATTTTTTTGTTAAATGATAAAGCGGGTAACGGGTATGGCGGTATACACTGCGCAGCTCTGCGGCAATTTCACTTAATAATTGATACACGTTTTTATTATTGTTGATGGTTACTTTAAGTGGTAAAACCGCAGAAAATGTGCCTAAGGTGCTTTTAAAGCGTTTACCTTTTCGGTTAAGCACCGGTACACCCATCACGATCTCGTTTTTGTTATGTACTCGACATAAATATATAGCGACAACGGCAATAAAAAGATGGTACACCGTGACTTTATTGTCTTTAGCGAATTCGGTTAATGCATCATATTCTACACGCGGTAATAATTCGTAATAATGATGTCCTAAAGGTAACTGACCGGCCTTAGATTGCTTGGTTAATTTTGACAATATCGCTGGGGGCAGAGTCGGTAATGCTTGGTGCCAATATTCGGCGTCTTTTTGATAGGTACTCGAGTCTAAATAAGCTAGTGAATCGTCAATATATGATTGATAACTAGGTGCATCAATCGGTGCTGGTGTTTGTTCATTCGCTAAAGCGCAATGTATTGCACTCCACTGTTTAAAAAATGCCGAGGTGCCAAAACCGTCCATCACCAAATGATGGAATTTAATCCACAGCGCATGGCATTCATGATTTAACTGCCAAACATAGATACACCAGGGTCTATTTTTACCATCTAGCACAAAAGGCTGTTTCATGTGTTCGGCAATCATTTGGGTGAGGGTGTCTTCTTGGTTTTCAACCGTTGATAAGTCGGCATATTTAATAAGCTTATCTGGCCATTGTGTTACTAAACATTGTTTTCCGTCGGCTGTTGGGCATAACCGTAATGCTTCACTCTGTGTTGTTAAATATTGCAAAGACTGTTCAAGTAAGGGTAAATTTAATTTTCCATATACTTTGCTTCTGCCGCCAATATTTAAGTGCGCACTATCAGGCCATGATTGTTGATCAACCCAAATTTGATGTTGGCTTGGGGCTAGGGGCAAAATAATATCGTTGCTGTTGTTTAAGTTGATATGGTCTAGGTCGGTATGGTTTAAGTCGATATGGTTTAAGTCGATCGCCATGAGTCGCTCCTTGAGCATCGAATGATTTAATGGTAACGACTAGAGTGATCCTAAATGGACTCAATCGAGACGTCGCAGCGCAGTCTCAAATTGCCTTTTAAACTAAAACAACAAAGCGTGAAGTGACTTTGGGCTGCTTTCTTTAGTGCTCAAGAACGTATTTATCTTTGTTAACTTTACCTTTTTTCAGCTTTCGCTTTTGCCGCATCTTTTTCTAAAGATGCTTGCCACTGTGTAATTTGTTGTATTGCGTAATGATAGCCCACTTGGGCAATGCGTTCACCGCGTGCGTATGCCATTAATGAAAAGCGCGACACGGGTGGTTGCAAATAAAGGTTGGTTTTGGCAATCGAAGCCTCTCGATGAATTAACCCCCCTAAGTGACCAGACCGATTAAGAATATCAAAAATACTCGGAATTGGGTCTGCTTTACGATTAAATAAACGCTGCCATAACATTTTCCAAGGGTTCACTTTTTTTAATGATTTAGGTACACGGAGCTCATCTTTTACATCAACATCTACCGCGATCACGGTGCCAAACCCCAGTTTTTTACGCATGGCATCGACTGGCACATTATCAAGTAAAGCGGCATCTACTAAAAACTCGCCATTATGAATTACGGGGGGAGCAATGGCGGCGGGTGAATTGCTAGCGAGCACAGCTTCCCACATCGTACCCGAATCATGCACATGGATCGTCGCACAGGTTAAATTACAAGAAACGGTAAAAAATTGTATCCATTGGCATTCTATTAACGCGTTATCAAACATTTTAATGATGTCGCGACGAACTCTATTGCCGCTAAAAATCGAATGAATAGGAAACGTGGGTCGCTCGCCACCTTTGGCGAAATTTCGTGTGGTGTTAACTAAATCACTAATGGGCGTGCCGTTAACATATTGCCCGGCAATTAAGGCTCCCATGCTATTACCACAAATCATATCAATGGCAATATTTCGCTCGGCTAACGCTTGTAATACGCCGACATGGGCAAAGCCGCGTGCGCCGCCACCGCCTAACACTAAACCAACGGCATTATCCGTCATAAAGCGTGCAAGGCGTTCAATGTCTTGCTGATTATTAAACCGAACAGGGTATAACCGATGCAACTGCAATTTATTATGCCATGCCATATCAACTATCGGTTTTAGGGTGGATTCAGGGTGCAAAATGACTAACGATTTTTGCACCATCTCAAACCCTGGCGTATTAAACCATGCCTCTTGCAATGTAACGTGCTCAGGTTGGGTGTTAGGGCTGACCACAAAAAATACTTTATCGGCTTGCCTAACGGCTAAATTTGACCAAGTGGTGTTTGTTTGTGAGGGTTCATAAAGCAAACTATCGTATTCGTGCTCTAGTCTAGCAATATACTGATTGGTTGCTAAATTGCTGGTTCCGTCTTGATGAATTTGCTCACCTTCTTGCGGTCGAAAATGATAAACGCTTCCTTGTAATTTCAAGGCTTGGACTAACTGATCGCAAAACTGAGTTACATCTACCGAATCATCTAATGGCACGATGGCAAATGAAGTTGCACCGGCTGATGTTGGTTTTTTAGGTGAAATAACGCTGTATTCAAATATTTTTCTAGCAATGGCACGATTTAATTCAATAGGGTGCGTTTTAAGCAAATATTCAAACGCATCTCTGTTTAATTCAGCTACTGATGAGTCTCTTATGGCAAATACATCAGCTGATCTGGGTTGTTGTAACACCAAACCGACTTCGCCAACACTACTGCCGGGGCCTATTTCACCTAATCGTGTACTCGAACCATCTGCATTACGTTTAACGGCGAGTAAACGACCACTTATTAATACTTGCATTGAAGCCGATTCTTCGCCTTGAGTTAGCAGGCGCTCGCCGCCTTCTACTTCAACTATTTTGACTGTCTGAATAAGTGCAGAGAGTAACTCCTCACTTGCATCGCTAAAAAGGCCGCTTTGCTTTAACGTTTTTCGCACAGATTGGGTAAAATTCTCGGTCGAAAACTGTTCTAATTTAGATACCAAGCGTTAAATCATCCATTTAAAATTGTTATTAATATGCTGTTTAATTGATTCGCGCATCTGCATCATTTATTTAAACAGGTCATTATCATTATACTTATCAATATAGGCTCAAGTCACGCTTGTATTCTCTAAGATGCAGTATATACATAGACTGAGGTGGGTGTCGTTAAATGATTCTTAAATCTAAAGGGGGAATGCAGGTCGCGGCACCTTTGTTATCATGTTAATAAACGGTTCACCTTTTTAGTAAAAGGCAATCTGTTATTATAAAGGTGATGTGCGAACATTAACCTGCGGTGTTGTTAAATTTACCGTCCGGTGTATATTGTCATCAAGCACTAACAATAAGCGTATCGGTTGCTTAGGTGGGCTTTTAACTTAGAAATACCTTAGGAATAACGTAGGAATCACTTTGAATTTAATTTTAGTCTATTTAATTTGCCTTTATGGCTTTGCTTTTATTTATGATAGAACGCTAGATGATGTTATAAGATCTAACCCACAATTAACCACAAAACTCACAGAGTTTAAATATTTTAATTCACTTCAGTCGCGCCCTAAAGCGCTATATTCCGCTTTAAGTTTTCAGTTTTGGGGGATAACACCTAAGCTCAATTTGATCGGTTGTCTATTTTCGGTCATGTTACATGCGGGGCTTTTAACAGGCGCTTATTTGTTAGTTAACCATAACTTGGGTTAAGCGAGACAATAATTTTAAACTATTCAGCTGTTTTTCAATATTTTAACTCAAGCGTTAGCATTCATATCGTTTTCTACGGAGTGCCGCCAGAGTGAGTAGAGAAAAGAGTATACTTGTGGTTGAGCTCCCCCTAGCTACTGTCTTCTACCGGAGCTATTTCTTTTGGTACTTTAGATTCGGGCTTTGATTCTATCGGCTCTGCTGGTTACATTCATGATGTTATCCTGTATTCCTTATTTTTATTCTGTATTGTTAATCGGGCCAACTGCCTGCATTGATTATTTTTAGCTGCAAGGCCTCAATAGAACAGGCCTTGGTTGATAAAATTGATATATTTAAATCAATCAAGGTCGTGTATGCAGCCTTGATTGGCAGAGGGTGAGGGAATATGGAATTAGCCTTGAACATCATTTATGAGCACAACAAATTTTTTTGCAGCTTAAAGAAAAAATGTCGCTCACCCAAGGTGAACGACATTTTCTTATCAAAAAACGGTGGCTTTCTATAGAGAAAGACGGATCGCCCTAATTATTGTTCAAAATAGCCGGGCGCGACATCATAATAGCCAGCGTCAGCGGCTTCTACATGACGGAACTCGTCCATATACATGATCGCGTCTTTGGTGCGATAGGCGTTATTACCCGTTTGGTACCAGCCCCACGAAGGATAAAGGCCTTTGTCATCGTTATAACCAATTTGCAGGTTATTTTCGCCGAGCACTTGTATGCCGTCGATCCACAAGTTGATAAAACCTTTTTCTTCCAATGGGTTGGCCCTTACTTGTAGAACAAAATCTACCCATCTATCTTGGTAATCGCTAGCAAAATTGACCGGAATACTGAATTTTCCACGTCCTTGGCCAGCTGTGTTTTTATTAAATTTTCTTGCATCCCAGCCGTAGCCAACATTAAAGTTATTACTGTCAACGGTAAGTGCAATCGGCGGTTGACGGCCAGGCTCCTTATCCCCTGTTATTGAATCTGGCGCTCCATGTAGTTGGAAAAACAATGGATTTTGCTCAGCGGTTAATACCATTTCATTACTAGGGAAGTAGATACTAAATCCATACCAAGCCGTTGCGCTGTGACTACTCACATTTTTACCATGGAACATTGCCTTGCGGTCTTCATTATCTATTTTGTTAACATCACCGTTCCACTTGCCTGGATCACCATGCTTCCAATGGAGTTTTGCCGAGTAATTACCTAAACGGGTGATGGTGTTTTCTGCGGCAAACGAGTGTGGCCCTTGAAATTGCACAAAACGGAAGCTTTTGGTTAAGCTTTTGTCTAGTCCTGGGCTGTATAGGTGGTCGCGTATTGTTCCTGCGTTCCAACCGCCACCTTCAAATGATTCATTGGTTTTAGTGGCGTTACGCTGGATTGGATTATTACCCATAATGCTTGCGCCCACGGGGTAATCAATGCCGCCGGGAATACCCAAATCAACATCGACCACTGCATCAGTATTCACTGATAACACCGATTCCGCATAACCATCACTGTCAATATACTCTGCTTTCACGTAAATTGACTTACCGATATCAGTTTGTTTCAGGGCATAACTTGTTTGGTTATTATCTGCTTTTAAGTCATCGCCCGAATACCAATAATAAGTCACCGGAGCGGTTATGGTATTAGCATCCAAAAGGTTAGCTTGTAATGTCGCGCCAACTTCTAAGCTTAATGGTTTATCGTTAGCACCGCTAAGCGACAATACCCCTGGACTATTTTCTCTGGTTTCAATCGCGGCGGTTTGTGCATAAGTTAATCTCTCATTAAAGCCATTTTGATCGGTGTAGTTAACTTCTACCGATATTATTTTTCCTACCAGCTCCTTGCCAAGTATTAACGTAGAACTCGTTTGTCCGTTAATAACTTCGTCATCTGCAAGCCAAGTGAAGCTAACATGATTAGTATCGAAACCATTGCCATCAACCAATACGGCATTAAGGATTTGTGCTTGTTTGTTTATACCCTCGATAGTGATAATGCCTGTAGAGTTCACCGTGGCGATTTTAGCCGTTTGCGCTGAAGTTAATGCGTTATCAAAGCCCTTATCATCAACATAAACAACGTTAGCGCGGAGCGTATGACCAAAATCATCGGTTGTTATCGTATAGCTAAGATCAGTTGCGCCATCGATATTGACTGAATTTCGTTGCCACTGGTACTTAGCAGTGGATAAGTTTGAAATACCATCTGGATCTGATATTTGTACTTTGAGGTAGCTACCGTATTCGGCATTACCGGAAAGGGTTAATGCGCCTGGTGCGTTTTGAATTTCTGGTTTAGTTTCGCTACTGCCACCACAGGCACTAATCAATAGTGCCATAGCAGAGAGTGTAAATACTTTTTTATACATCTATTTATTTACCTTTGTTATTCACGCTTTGTTTTTCACGCTTAGTTATGAACTAAACGCTATCTCCTAAAACAACTGCAAGTGGCCTTAGGGTTAAGACTATTCTTGTTCAGCATTATCTGTCATTTGGTTGATGCAACACTTCAACTAGAAAAGGCCGAATAAAAGCAAATTGCTACCCATAAATTATTAAAAAATATCATAACAGCGCAAAAGTAGTCTGCTTTTTACGTGCGAAAAGTTAAATAAAGTTGTTGTTTAACAGTTATTTAAGTATTTATCTAAAGAAAAAAAACTAAATTATGGGTCAACTTTCAATAAATAGGCCTATTCAATATAGGGTGGTAGTAGTTTGTTTTTTTAGCCTTTAAAAATTAACCATAGGTCAGTTTATTTGTACTGCACCAACAAATAGTGCAAATAAAAGTACCTAACAACACCTGTGGTGGTAAGGCTAAATGGCCAATATTGGTGGTGTGTTTGTAACTTTATAAAAGAAAAACAGATAGCAAAACAACCATGCCCTAAGCGAAAACAGATAGTAAAACAGCGATGCCCTAAGAGAAAAATTAACAACAATTAATAAACGCAAAAGGCGGAATATTAACAATGATGAACAAAAAAAATACAAGCAACAGCTTGCATCGGGCTGCTTTAATCGGCGGTTCTGCAAGCATTCTGATGACTTTATTTACCCCCTCGGTCATAGCGGCCGAGGTAAATTCTGCGATTAATGCTAAACAGACTAAGGAAGAAGAATCGGTTGAAGTGATTGAAGTCACTGGCGTTCGATCTTCGTTAGAATCCGCGTTATTGGAAAAGCGTGAAGCCCTATCAATTGTTGATGCTATTTCAGCAAAAGATATGGATACTTTGCCTGCGCTTGATTTAGGTGAAGCGATGCAATCAATCCCAGGTATTCAGCTTAATACCGATGACGGTTCTCGTAACTCAGAAATTACGCTGCGTGGTTTACCGGGCGGTTATGCAAAAACAGTGGCTGAAGGCATGTCTTTCGCTACTCCTAGCCGTAGTGCCGGTGTAGTCGGTGCTTCAAACCCATTTGGTGCCTTTGAGCCTAGCGTATTTGATGGTGTTACCGTAGTCAAAGCGATGACTGCCGATCTGCCTGATGGTGGCTTGTCTGGTGTTATAAATAAAAAGCTACAACACGCACTAGGTACCAAAGACGGTAAATACAAACTCGGTATTAGCGGACGTTACGAAGAGCTGGTTGATGACTGGAATAAGCAAATCAATTTTTCAGCATCAAAGCACCTGATCAAAGACAAATTAGCGGTAGCCTTTAAAGTTGCCACTTCAGAGCAGGTATTCCGTCGTGATACCACCAACTTCTCCTCATACGTGGGCATGAACGGTGTTGAAAACAACGCCATTGACTATAAAACTTTCATAAGTCCAGAAGACTTAGAAGCCTATAAAGCTAAGCATGGCATTACTGAACCGTTATCTATTGTTAAAGCGGTGGGTAAAGCGAGTCAGGTTACAGAGTACTCCGGTGGTGACCGTGTCTCGGCCACTGGTAACATCGAATGGAAGCCTTTTGATTCATTGAAACTGGGTGCCAATTTCCTCTATACCAAGAAAGACCTGCATGATAGCAATATGGAAGATGTCCAGTTTTCCATCAGTTCTAACGATGATAAAGGTAAATTTGCTTCTCAGCGAGTAGAGTTGTTCGGAGAGCCTATTCGTTTGACTTCTGAGCCAAACCCTAATTATATCGAAGGTGTTCACAGTCCGGATATGGCGACAATTCCGGTGTATGCGGTAACCCATACAAAGCTTACCAATGTTGCTTGGACACCTTCAAACCGCCGGAACGCACAAACGCAAGAAGCGAAAGGTGTTTTCTTATATGCCAACTACATCACTGATGATTGGGTTATTGATGCGTCTGTGAGTAAATCAAGCTCAGAAAATAACTTCTGGATGGCGGGCATCGACTTACGGCACCAGAACCGCACCAATAAAACCTACACCGATTTAGATGACGGCAAAAAATACTACTATGCTCCCACAGGCATGAATGCGGAAATAAATACTGGCCGCGGAGACATGGCACAAGCATTAGGTACGCTAGAAAACTTTGATAATTATTTCTACTCTGACCATGACAGAGTCGGCGCCATTGACAGTAACGGTAATGAGCTCGACAGAATATTGGTGGGTGAGGCGCATGATTTAGGACGCGATAGCTGGAAACGCTTTGACAACGGCTGGTATAGCGTGCCTTTAAGTGGCTTTGGCCCGCAATTAGATCCAAAAGTTAACCCTGCTGATGATTTAGCCTATGAATCTTTAGGTGGCAAAGAAGCCTACTACGAGTACATGAAAAGCAAAGACGCCAACTTCCAAGAAGGTGGTAAATCGCTATCTTTTTATATCAATGGCGCAGTAGAACGTCCAAAACGTAACTTTGAATCTGCCCAAGCTGACTTTGAACGTTACACCGACATCGGCGGTGATGCTTTCTTGATCACCAGCGTTAAATCAGGTGTTTCACATTCTCGTGAGTTTCTTGACAATTATAGCTCACGCATCGGTGGTGGTGGCATTAATATGTCACGGATCTCCGGTGATGATTTCTACACCGGCTTAACGTCTGATAGTCAAAATGAATTCTTTAATGGCACTTTCCCTGGCTACTATGGCTCAGACGGCGGCTGGAACGTACTGAACTCTGCGCATTTAGCTGAAAAACTGCAAACCGGTTATGGTTATGATACTTGTGAAGGTCAAGATCCAGAGGTTTGTACCCCGAGCTACCTCTATGAAGAGCGCGAAGACGGCAGTCAAGGCCCAGTAACGTTGATCGATGATCCTGGCGCAATGATGGCGTTTGACAAAGACACGGGTCTACCGGTAACAGGTTTTACCATTGCCCGCCCAACCAACTGGGCAGATAAGATTGAAGGCGACTCAACCAAACCTACTTATGGTATGAATGCGAACTTCCGTAAGAATTTCAATGCTGACCAAGTCATTAATGCCGTGTATTTTATGGCTAAATTTGAAGGTGAATTGTTGAGTATTCCTTACACCGGTAACGCAGGTGTTCGTTATACTGAAACGACCAATGACGTGATTGGTCAAGGCTTTAATACCGATGGTAAACGCATTGATGTTATTACCGAGAATGATTACGCTCACACCTTACCGTCACTTAACCTTGCTTTTGATTTATCTGACGATGTGGTCATGCGTACCGCATACTCGCAAGGCTTGGTACGTCCAAACTTGTTGTCGCAGATCCCCAGCCCAATTAATACCAATACTGAAACAAGAGTAAACTTAGAAAACTCTAAAGCCGAAGTTTTGCCATATACTGCCGACAATTTCGATGTTGCTTTGGCATGGTATAACCGTGAGGGTTCAGCGATTTCCGCAGGTTTCTTCTATAAAAAGCTCCATGGCAAGATCCAAACAGAGGTTGTTTGTCCAGAAGGTCAACATAACTACCCAGTGGGTGAACTTGACAGAGTCATTGATAGTACTAAATCAGCAGGTTGGTACTGTGAGGAAGTGACACCAGCGCCAGATATGGAAAATACTCGTAAAGTAACCATTAAAGAAACCTTTAACAGTGACATTCCTGTCGAAGTTATGGGTTATGAGCTTTCTATTCAGCAAAAACTCGACTTTTTACCCTACCCGTTTAACGGCTTCGGCGGTAAGTTGAACTTTAGTAAAATTGATGTAGACGAAGGCGGTGGTGCAAAAATGACCAAAATTGCCCCGTACACAGCTAACTTCATTGGTTACTACCAAAATGACGGTTTAAGCGTTCGCTTAACCTATAACTGGCAAGATCAAAAACTACTTAGCACAGGTGGAACTAAGACCTTCTTAGGAAGTGATGCCCGTACTCAAACAGCGGGCGGCCGTCTCGATCTTTCTATTGGCTATAAAGTGACCAAAAAACTTAGGGTCAACGTGAAGGCCTTCAACCTAAACAATCGCAAGGAATATGAATTTATCGGTGGTAACACAGACGCCATTAACCGTATTCGTTTCCAAGGGCGTATTCTCTCTTTAGGCGCTAGCTATAACTTTTAATTGATTTATTTGATATTGCGTAACTCGGCTTTTATGCCGTATTAGGCAGTATGCGAAGAACAGTATTTACAGGAGCAATCCAATGCAAAAACAAATTTTGGCTTTGTCTATCATAGCAGCACTGTCTGCTTGTGAAATAGACAACAGCGCCGAGAAAGAATTACCGGCAAAGTTTAATAACGAATTTACCACCACCGTCGGTTTTAACGGTACCTCAGGCGAAGGCATGGACGTGCCTTTAATCCTGAGTCATGGTAATGCCACCGGCACTTTTGGGGTAACCGACGCAAACTGGGGGGAAGCCGATCTCCAGTTCGAACAAATTGGTGTTGAAGATACCGATATAACACAGGCGGAAGTGCCAGAAGGTGAAACAAGAGACCGCTATGCCGATACGGCTCGGGTACTGAAAACCATGTACGGCACTTTTAAGATCAAGAAAACGGCTGATGGCTACAGTGAATGGTCTTATGTTATGGACAAGCCTGCGGTGCTTATGGTTGAAGCTGACGAAAATGCAGGCGCTAGCGAAAGCTCAGGGTGTCCTACCTTCGTTGCTGATGAAGATAACACCGAAGACAACAAAGCCCTTGCCGCGCTGCTAGTTAACTGTAAGGCAGCTGATTTGGTCGACTCGATTGAATTAACTTCTATTGATGGGTCACAAACAGCACTTAACTTCGTTATTTCTGGTGTTGATCAACAACCGGCCGAGGTAAAAGGCGATTTGGTGGCCAACGTCAACTTAAGATTCAAAGAGAAGTTCGGCCTGGCACGGGTATACGATCCTAACTATGAAGAGTCTTATTTACTTAATAAAGTACTCCCTGTCGACGAGAATCAAGAGCAGACGCCTAAGTACGGCACCATTGACGTGCAACCTAACGGGCAGTGGACTTACACTATCCGCCCAGAAAAAATAGAAGAACTACGTTGGCAACTGCCTACGGAACTGGCAGAGCCAGTGCAAGAGTCTTTCTACTTAGTGACCAATGATGGCACCAAGCAACTACTTGAAGTATTTATTACCCTTGGGCCAAGAAACTTTGTGCCTAGCGTGCCGGTAGCAAGTGAAGAGAGTGACGATAAAGGGATTTTTGAAGTTCAGTTCATTAAAAGTGGCACAGGGGTCGAAAAAAAGGATCTTCTCGATGGTAAGTTGCAATTCAAAGCAAAAATTACTGACGATTTAGCCAAAAAAGCCACTATCTCGTTGTACTGCAGCAGGTGGCATGGCAGTTATAACCGCAGGCTGACATCATTTATTATTCAGCCTGAAGGTGACTTTGAAATGTGGTCGGCGGGTTTAAAGCCTGGTGGCGCTTACGGTAATGTCAACGATTTCCTTCGAAGTGGCCCTAACAATAGTGGCAACGTCGTTACCCAGCATGTCAAGTTTGATCGCGGCTTCCAAGATTTAGATTGGCATGAAGTAACCCTGACGTTTAAGCGTAAAGAAGGGGCTGCCTTACCTAAGATGACCCTATTACTTGATGGTGAGCCACTAGGGACCACAGAAGATCATCCGCTGATCCCTCGCGATACCAGTACGCCATTTTATGCGCAAACCCTTACCACCAGCGACTCAATTGCTGGCTGCACAGGTAGATTAAATTTCACCGTCGATAAGGTAACCGGTGATGAAGCTGAACCGGTTGAAGCGACTGGTAGCTTATTAGTGGATGATATTCGATTGTTCACTGACCCTGATGCTGATGTCAAGTTTGATACGCCTGTTTTTGAAGACGACTTCGACAGCAACAAAGAAGATGATCTGGTTAGTGATGCGGATTCTTTTGGCCGTTACCAAAATGTAACAACGGACAAGGTTGTCATCAAACTAGATCTTTAAGCGGTCACCGTTAATAAAACGTAACCAAATATAAGAAACAGAATTAAAGGTAATCGAATGAAACAAACATTATTAAGCTTATCTATCATTGCTGCACTATCAGCTTGTGGTAGTAGTGATGATGAAGCTCAAAACATAGCCCCTGTAGCACCCACGTTTTCCGCGTTGGTAAAAGTTGACCCAAACTGTGAGCCTGTTGAAATACCGGCCTCTGAAGAAGGTGGCACTCCTACCGTTCAACAGTGCCAACTGGGCTGGGCCCCGGTAGCAGAAGGTGCGCCGTTCATGGGGGTGACAACCAAGCAAGACACTAACCCGTCAGGTATGTACCGAGTTCAAGATGCCAACCCAGGCGAATCGCTATTTTACAGCCTAGACACCAGCCAAACCCCCCTTAATGAAATGACGGCTCCGGTGGTTAACAGTAAATACGGCCAGTTCTTTTTCAGTACTGGCGGTGAGTGGAACTACTACTTGTGGACAGGTAAATCTGACTCTGATGAGCCAGAGCATGATGATGTCACTAACCTCGTTAGTGCTGAATCAGCGCCGTTGACGGATGAGTTTATTATTACTACCGTTGATGGTACCCAAAAAACTTTTGTGGTCACGATTAAAGGTATCGACGAAGATTCCAAGTTTAGCGGTACAATTAATTCATTCTTGTCCATTGATGGACCAGAAATTAAAAGCAAAACCACGAGTTTAGAAGATGCTAATCCAGCAGAATCTGATTACGACACCTTGATCATGGCAGATGGCACTGTTGTTGATTTAGCCGCATTAGCGGGTACTGATACCGAAGGTAGCGTAGAGACAGAATATGGTACGTTAACTTTTAAAGTTACCCATTACGTCAGCGCGATAAAAATGGATCCTAACGTTGAAGATTCTAAGCACAAAAACGCGGTAAAAGCCAAATTTACGTGGGGTTATAAGCTAGATACCGAACGTGAAAATGTGAAAAAATTCTATGCTGACTCGACTACTGAAGGTTCACTTTATTATACCGGTGAACCTGCAGAAATCCCTGCTATTGAAGAAACCTTTACCCTGACTTCAAAGGGTAAAACAGGCAATAGCCAAGAAGTGGTGATTACTATTGCAGGAGCACTAGCAGAGCCAGCGGTTGTTACTGGTTTGCCGGGTGTAACAGAAGGAGAAGGTGAAGGCGCTTTTACCAACGCAGAGAAGAAAGTGACAATTAACGATGGTTTGGTGAGTGGCTCCCTCAATGTGAGTGATGTTAACTTAAATCAAGGTGCTTTCCAGCCGTTAGACAATGCCTCTGAAGGGCTCATGTATGGTTCTATCACGCTTGATGCCGAAGGTGCTTGGGTCTACAGTGTGGACTTCACCAAGGATGAAGTTAAAGCCCTGAAATATAATACTGATGAAGCAATGCCAGCTGCGCTTGTTGAAACGGTAATGGTAACAACCGTTGACGGAACAACTGCTCAATTCGATATCACTATCGAGCCAAGTGAGCAGGTTGCCCCTGCTATTACGGGCTTACCGGTAGTTGAAATTGTCGAAGGTCAAGCGCAATCAACAGCGCTAGTTAACAAAAATGTTAGAGAGGCAACCGGTACTTTACTCATTACCGATGGCAATGCATGGGAAGCAGGCTTTATGCCGATAGATGCTGCAGCTGTGACTCACGGTGTCTTTACTATTGCTGCTGATGGTAACTGGTCTTACAGCCTAAACGAGGGGATTGAAGTCTCAGATCCTGAAACGATTTATATCGATGTTGAATCTGTCGACGGTACCGCCATTCAGCTACCTGTAACCATTGCGCCTTTAGCTAAAGGTAATTTGGCGGTGTCTGTAGACAATGGTGTAGAAGCCGCTAAGTTATTAATGACCCTTCCTGAGACACCTATTGTTAAAGGCAAGATATCGTTCAAAGTTAATATCCCTGAGAACTCAGCACGGGATGCTAAAGTGCTCATACACGGTAATAAAGTCAAGACGACAGAACAGAACAGAACCTTGTTAGCCTTAGCGTTTAGAGCTGATGGCAATATTGCAATGTATAACGGTACCACTGGTACTGGTAAGTTTAATCTAGACCAGAAACACGTTAAAGGTGAGTGGACCAGTGTTGAATTTACTTGGGATAGTACATTAGCAAGTAATACTGCTCCTAAAGTACGTCCTACGGTTTCTTTATCGATTAATGGTATGCCAGCTACCGGTGGAACAATACCTGATCCTGAGGTTACAACTTTCTTTGATGCTTACATAAATGCTGCAGCTATTGGTTTAGTGGTTGACGGACCATACTATTTTGAGCTGATAACAGGCGGAAAATCTGGTACTAGCGGTAAAATTTACCTTGATGACTTAGTGGTTAGTGATGACACTGGCGCTGAGAAATTCAGACTTGATCTTGTTAGTGATGATGATAATAGCTACGAAGAAGGTGACCTAACTGGTGACTTCCTCAGTGGCTTAGAGAAAGGCGTTAGCATCAAGGGGATTGCCCATCCTGATGACGACAAATAGGCCTGACCCGTTTAGCTTGATATAAAGCAAAGGTAGCGCTATTTAGACAGCGCGAATTACCAACAGCCCTCGCCATTTTTGGTGAGGGCTGTTTTACAATAAGTGGTATTTCTATGAAAAACATATTGCAACATTCTACTCGTATCATACAACTCGGGTTACTCTGCGCTAGCTGTGTATGGGCCGCCCCAACCGTGGCAAAAGTCACTTTAGAATCCTCAACTAAAATTACGGACATTGCCTTGCACTTTAATGGCCGTGATGTCGATAGTTCGGCATTCAAAGATCTAAATCTATCAACAGCAGACCAACAAAAAGCCGATACCAGTTATAACTATAAATTTGGTGGCAGTATCTCAGCCCATGGTGATGCGGTTAAAGTTTATAAAAACTATGTATTTATGACTTGGTATAAAGGCGGAAAAATGAACCGTCAAGTCATGTTATCGCGTTTAAACACTGAAACAGGCGTGGTGAAAACCATTGAGTTTCCTCATCAGCATACCGGCTATCAAGGCCGTTGGTGGATTGGTGAATCTCACAATACTATTGGTTTAGCAGTCAGTCCTAAAAACGGTTCAATCCATATGGTGTACGACCTACATGCATACGGTGATAAAAGTGTACCGGGCAGTAAATATGGTAATTTAGACAAATATCCACACGAACCTTTTTTAAATGACTTTTTCAGATATAGCTACAGTATTGCAGGAGCAGCTGAAGTCGCAGATGCCGACTTCACTCTAGAAAAGCAATTTGTAAAAGATACCAGTGCCGTCAGTGAAGGCCCGAATGATTACAAGCATCTAGTGATGACCGGTAATTTAGACGACAAATTAAACTTTGCCGAATACACCTATCCGAAGTTTTTTGAAACCGCCGAGGGTGATTTATTACTCTATATGCGTTGGGGCGGCAATAATAACGGGGCTTATTATTACAACTGGTATGATGCAGACGCGCAGAAGTGGAGCCGTTTTGAGGCATTTAGTCGTAAAAACCAAAAAAGCCATGGTCTAGACCATAACTGGGGGTTGTACGGTAACATGAAGTACTTTGACGGTAAGCTCGGTGTGGCCTTCCAAAAACGTAGTAGTAATAACAATGACAAATTTGTCTACCAAAACGGTATTTATTATGCCTACTTAGACGATCCGGCAAGTAACCTTTGGCGTGACCATACCGGCAAACAAATGACCTGGCCATTAGTGGATGCCGATGAAATCAAAGTTTTTGAACCCGGTGATTTAGTAGCCGCAACCGCTACCGACGGTGGGGGCAGCGGCAGACCGCCAGGCTCAGTTTACATTGTTGGTGGTTTTGACTGGGCTTTGACCGACAAAGGCGACTTACACTTTACCCATTCAGTTAAAGATCTTGAGATTAATAAAACCGTACATGGCCACCTTTATAAACCTGCCGGCGCAACTGAGTTTATTCATGAAATTAGAGAAGATTCCGGCTCACGCCTTTATGCCGCAGGAGATAATATTTACCTTGTTGGCCTCGAAACCATAGATGGTAAAAAAAGGCCGACCGTGAGTGTTGCAAGGGGTGGCACCAATGATTTCCAGAAAATTTATTCTGACACCACCACGCCACTTAATTTTGCGCACGGTAGAGCTTACGTCAAAAAGGGCAAAGTCTATTATTATTTAATGGAGCAAAGCTCTGGCACTGAAAGACCATTACACTTACAGGTGATAGATTTAGGTATTAGTGCCACATCTGTAAGCTTTGCTCATAATGAACTGACGGTAATCGAAAACTACCCAAGCTTAGAAATTAACGCAACCCCTTCTATTACTGAAGAAGGGCGTTCAATCTCCAAAGTTGATTTATATATAGACGATACCTTGGTATCTAGCCTGACAGAGACCCCTTATACTTGGTCAGACAACAATACACAATTACAAAATTTAGCACTGGGTCGTTATTCAATTAAAGCGGTTGTCACGAACGACTTACAAGAAACGTCTGAATCTTACATGGTTCTCAATGTGGTGAAACCGACCCCGACCATCTCATTTGCAGAGTCTGAGCTGGTATTACAGCAAGGATACACCAATGTTTCTATAGCTGCTGATGTAGCCACACCTGATGTATTAAGAACCATCAGTAAAGTTGAACTGTTTTTAGACGGCAACAGTGTTTCTGAGCTAACTAGCGCGCCATTTACTTGGACTCAGTCAAGCGGTCTGCTTTCAAATTTAGCCACCGGTAATTACACCGCCAAAGCCGTTGTTACCGACAGCAAAGGCGATATCGCAGAAAGTACCATGACTATTAAAGTGGTTGACTCCATACCTGTTGTCACAATGCCTGAACAAACGATGACTGTGGTAGAGGGTTATCAAAATCTAAAACTAGAAGTGCTGGCTGTGTCTAATTATGAGTCGGTCTCTATCAAACAAGTCGAGTTATTTATTAATAACCAATTGATCCGTAAAGAAGGGCTTGCGCCTTATGAATGGGGACACAACGATAACTTGAAAGCAGAACTTTTAGGTTTGCCAGTCGGTAGCCATACTATCAAAGCCGTCGCTATCAACAGTGAAGGTGATACCGGTGAAGCGATCATGCAACTCATTGTCAACGCAGCACCCAATACACCTGATACGCCGGATACACCTGATACGCCAGATACGCCAGATACGCCAGATACGCCAGATACGCCAGATACCCCAGATACACCCGATACGCCAGATACACCAGATACGCCAGATACGCCAGATACACCCGATACACCCGATACACCCGATACACCCGATACGCCAGATACGCCAGATACGCCAGATACGCCAGATACGCCAGATACGCCAGATACGCCAGATACGCCAGATACACCCGATACGCCAGATACGCCAGATACACCCGATACACCCGATACGCCCGATACACCAAAAGATAATGGTGATGATTCAGGCCGTGACGAGTCATCAGGTGGTAGCATGCCAACCTCATTATTAATATTAACTTTGTTATTGCTTGTGATTCGTATGAAGAAACAAGCTAATCTAAATTAAACTCGCCCTTGGGAGCTCATTGGCAAGTTAATAACTGCGTCAAATTAATGAAATATAGAATTACTATGTTTAATACCAATCCGTAATAATAAGTGATAGATCACTTATTTATATGAATTGGTATAAATAATTTGGCTTGTTCTAAGCTCGCTAATGTAGCTCTGAGTAGGGAGTAAATTTAATGAAATTGGTACAATAGCCTTCAATGAGGTGAAAAAATAATTATAAATAGCTATATCTTGGCGATGAAACGGTTATTTCTGATCCTAGGGCGTGTTTATCTTTTGTGTATGCTTTTGCAGCCGTATCTGCACGATTTATACAAAGCAGAGTGATTGCGGTGTCGTTATTCTACATAAAAGAGCGATAACGTAGTAGAAATAGTGCAAATGAGCTGCCCTTTGGGTCCAATCCAAAACGTTTGCTCTTTGTTATTGGCTTTTGACGTAGAACCACTATGCCATCAAGCCAATGCCGCGATCAAAACGCTTTGGAATTGAACGAAATATATACGACAAAGGTAAACACGCGCTAGCAGGACAGAACTATACCCACCTCACATGAAAATAGATATCGCTCAATCCTGCTATACTTTCTCGTCTTGCTATGCTTATTTGATTTGCTTTTCTACTACTAAAATTAATGTATAGCTTTTTTATATTCTAGAACTGCCATATCTAAACTTCTCAATTAAACCTTATCTCCCCGGTGTCAGGATCGTTTGAAACCCCGGATGAAATCAGATCTTCGACAAAGCGTGTCGTTATTATTGGCCGATAGGCTTAGTGCTAACGATGAGTCCTGATAATGCGTCAATGATCACTACCTCATTATCAGGTAAGGGAATACGGATATTAAAAGGCAGAGCTTGCTTAACAAAATCAATATTAAAGTAATTTTTTCCCGCCATGGCAGCTTGATAGTGCTGACGGACAGTATGAGCAGGTATGGCAAAGTCATAAAACGCCACTTCGTCAATAATGCCTCCATACGCCTCTGCATCACCCGCTCTATTTGGGTTGTTGCCAATATTGGCCATGCCAGAACCGCCACTGATCATTTTGGTGCCGGCTGGGTATTGGTAAGACGCCAGCATTTCACCATCAACAAAAATGGCTTTCAATCCCGTTTTAACATCATAACTACCGACAATATGATGGGCATTGCCATCTTTTAACTGCCTAAGACTTGGGCGTCCTTCTTTTCCGTCTAATGGTAATAATAGTGTATGGTAACCCTGACCAATTAAATACATGCCAAAGGCTATGGCATTACCTTTAAGTCCTTTTGGCACTGTTTTATGGTTGGTCCCAATTTTTTTAAAGCTTAACAACATCCGGTGTAGTTTATCCGTTTGGTCTTTTCTGAAGATCTGGTCTTGCTCGGCAAAATAAGGCTCATCACCTATTTGCCCGGTAAAATGAGGCACAACCAATGCTTCTATTGTTACGCCATCAATAACCGAAAAAGACCCTGTTGCAGGAGCCGTCCCCCCGCCACTGCCAACATTAATACGGGCATGGGCACCATTGTCAAAAGCAAACGCATACTGGCCAACTAAGCCGTTCACTTTAGTTACGCCAGAGCCCAAAACACCAAAGGCATTTCCCGCATAATCAACGACCCGATCGCTGGTACTTTCAAATGGCCAATAATGATTTGGTCGCCAGCGTTTTGGGTGTAAAAGCGCTTTAGCCGAAGCTGTTACTTGTGGTTGCGCTGGGGTTAAATCGATAGCAAGCTTGCCACCGCCTGTATGAATAGAGAAATTCTCAGTATTCACAATAAGGTTTTTGCCTGAGGCATTCTCGATAGAGAGTCGACCGCGCATAAGTTCTATTTCGGCGCTATTATAAAGTTTAACTAAACTATGCTTGGCTAACGTTAACTGCTCACCAGAAAGTAAAGTAAGCGTCGCAGGCTTTATCGCCCAATATACGCCAGGATAAACTAAGTTTGCTTCAATTTTCCCTGAGCCCTCTATTCGTAATGCATCTTCACTAATAAGTTCTGCAACTTGACCTTGTTTGCCGAAATTAACGAAAAACCACGCTAATGTCACCATGACTAAGGTTGTTAGGATAATAGTCAAGATAAGCCACTTTTTGGGGATACCTTGAGCTGGCAATGGCGTATGCGTTATCGAATTAGATGAAGCTGCTTGTTGATGACTCGGGCGGAAAATGACCTCATCAACCATTAACCGTCGGCGCACAACCTCCATTGACGGGCCAACTTCTGCCTGAAGCTGTATATGTGTTTCAATATAATCATAATAAAATTGCTGTGCTTCTGGGTTACCCGCCAGCATTTTATCAAGGTTATCGATCTGCTCAGAAGTCACTTCTTTTGCACAAATAGCATCGGCGATGGTTCGAATTTGCTCAAATTTTTCACTGCGGTTCATACTTGCCCCTCCCGTTGTTTACGGTCAATACAGTCAACAAGCGTTTTTCTCAGTTTTTGCACCGCTTTTCTGATCCAGGATACCGAGCGCCCGGTCGTTTTAGCTAATTCATTCGCAGTGGTATTCTTAACATAAAAATCGGTATATACCTGTTGTAAGGTCGGTGTCAGCATCGCTAGACAGGCTTGTAAAGCTTGCCAGCGTTTTTCGCTGTTATTACTTTCTGAAATTTGGCCAGCAAGTTCGCTAATGACTTCATCACTTAAACACAAGTGATGTTTTTTCTCTTTACGTCGGTAAGAACGCACCCGATTAAAAACGATGCCATTGGCCCACTTTGAAAAGTTACTACCCGGTTCAAATTTTTCAAAGTCACGCCATAACAATACGCTTGTTTCTTGAAAAATTTCGTCAGCAATATCCGGATCCATGACAAAAGCATAGATGTAGGCGTAAATTCGCCTCCTATCTGCTTCAAATAGTGAAATAAAACTATCGGACAACGCAGTGAGCGATTCTGTGTTTTTGTTAACAAGGTTGTTATTAGTCATACAAAATGAAACTTAAACCAAGAGAAAAGCGAACACCTTAAAAATACTGAGTGCAGTTGAAGTCATTGCTTAGTTTTCTATGCGGTTAACTCTACTGATATAAAAGCATAAGTCAACATCAATAGAGCTAACCAAATAGTGTCTACTTTTATTTGCTGTCAACAGAACAAAATTTAACGCTAAAAGATAAACTGAGCCCAATCAACTTATGGTGGCTAATATGATCACCGCTATGTAATAAACGCCGATAAAAAAACACCCTGTATTGCTACAGAGCGTTTTTTCATTAGTGCAGTTAGCGCCTTGAACTAAACAATTTATCCTGCGCCTAAATAAGTTTAATATCTTATTTAAACGAAAGCCTGAATAGTGATATTCAGTTTTTTTTATTGGTTGAGACTTTTGCGCGGAAGATGATTTTGCTTTTAGGCTTAAGCAATAACTACAGGTTAATGACGCTCCTTTTTAGCTAGTATTTTATCAATCAACTGTTGGTTCACGTCCGCATCATATTCAGGGTTAAGCTGGGTAGGAATATCGGCGCCAGTTTGTTGCTGCCATGCTTTGAGTTTTGCTTTTAGTTCTGCGACCTTGTCTAGATGCTCACTGGCAAGGTTATGTTGCTCGGCAAGGTCATTGGCGAGGTTATATAATTCAAACTCATTGTTCTCAAAGTATTGGATCAGCTTCCAGTCGCCACTTCTAATAGCACTGCCCGGTCGGGTTCTAAATAATGGATCTTGCCCTTGGTCAGTTAGCGCATGATGTGCCTGTAAATATACTGGGAAATGCCAGAACAAATCGCGCTGCGCTATTTTTTGTTGTCCTAATAAGTGTGCTGTTAAATCAACACCATCTAGCACTTGGTTTGGCTGTTGTGATTTCGTTAAATGAACTAACGTTGGGTAGAAGTCAGCATTAATCACAGGGGTATGATCAAGGCCTGGTTTAACTTTTTCTGGCCAACGAACAATTAATGGCACGCGTAAACCGCCATCATAATAAGAGCCTTTTCCGCCACGAAGTGGGGTTGGGAATGACGACATACGGTAACCACCGTTGTCAGAGGTAAAAATAACCACGGTATTATCGGCTAAACCTTCTGCCGCTAACATATCAATAATTCGACCAACATTGTCATCCATATGCTCAACCATCGCGGCATAGGTGGCTTCTCGCTTACTTTTAATGCCTTTTTTATGGTACTTATTCACTTTATCAACCACCGCTTGATAAGGGGTGTGCACCGTGTAGTAAGGCACATAAGCAAAAAACGGTTGATCTTTGCTTGCTTTGACCCAGTCGATCACCTCTGTGGTTAAACGCTCGGTTAAATATTCTCCTTTAGGGCCATCTTCAATGTTTGGTAGTTCGTAAGGGCTAAAGTAATGAAAGGTCATGCCTTGGTGGCTGCCGGCAACATTAACATCAAATCCTTGCTGATCAGGATCTGCGCCTAAATGCCATTTACCAAAAGTGCCTGTGGTATAACCTGCCGTTTTTAGTGACTCGGCAATGGTAACAACACCAGTGCTAATACCACGTGTATTTTTTATCGGAATGAGCTTACGTGTTTTGGCATTACCGCGCGCTGAAGGCGATACGGTATAAACACCATGGCGTGGCCCATATTGGCCCGACATTAATACCGCTCGGCTTGGCGCACAGTTAGCCGCTCCTGCGTAGGCTTGATCAAAAACCAAACCTTGCTGTGCTAGGGCATCAATATTTGGCGTTTCAAAATAGTCTGTTGTTTGGTTGTATCCGACATCAGACCAACCTAAATCGTCGATAACAATCATCATGATATTGGGTTGGGCAATATCTGCTGCCATAGCTGTGTTGGACGGAGTTTGCTTACTGCCACAAGCTGCCGTCAAAGCTATGGTGAAGGTTACTAATAAAGTTCTTAATTTCATTAAGGTTACTCGCTTATTTTGGGTGATATCTTTTAAATTTTAGACGTTTAGAATTATTGGGTAATTGGCGAGGCATTAAGTGTTATTGCCTGGCCAATTAAAAAGTCGTTAGAAGTTTTTCGACCCCTTGTTCATGTAATCGGTACGTTTGACACCGTCAGTACCGCGTTTTTTAACGGTATCGCTACGTTGATCTTCGTATTGATCAAGATAGTCATTAGTTTTCTGTCTTAAAGTATTAAGTATGGTTTGATAAGACGGAGAAGCCACAAGGTTAGTCGACTCTTGCGGGTCGTTCTTTAAGTCATAAAGTTGCTCAAAATCATTTTTATAAAAGCGAACGTATTTCCACTCCTCGGTACGCACACCAACGGTAGGTGGAATATCAGCACGTTTTGAGTGATACATGTGCTCAAAGAAAAACTCATTGCGCCATAGCAAAGTGCCACCAGCAACAATCTTGGTTAACGACTTTCCTTGATAGCGCTCAGGGATCTCAACACCGGCCATATCGAGTATGGTTGGCGCTATATCAATATTTAACGCCACTTCATCACGCACTTGTGCTGGAGGCTGACGCGGATCAAAAATAATTAATGGCACTTGTAGGTCTTCATCCCAACCAAACCATTTACCCGCTAGTTGGCGCTCATTCATCGAATAACCGTTATCGCCGGTATAAATAATAATGGTATTTTCAGCCATACCTGCTTCAACGAGTTTGTCGTAAATCATACCGACAGCACGGTCAACGGCTGTAATCGCGCGGTAATGACGTTTAGCCATTTTTTGATAGATTTTTTCACTACCAAAACGGTAATGCCAACGATCACGCGCGATCGATTTTTTGATAAAGTCAGGCAAGGCGGCAAAATCTTGTTCAGATGAAAACTTAGCCGGCGGGATAGTGACATCTTGATAGAGGCTTTCTAGCTCTGCCGGATAATGGTATTGGTCTTTTTTATCTCTATCATGGGCATGAGGGTTACGGAAACTAATGGACATAGTCCACGGTTTATCGGTGTTTTTATTTTGATCAATAAAGTCTTTAGCAAGCTCCGCCATATAATAGGTTTGCGGTAGGGTTTTACCGTTATGAACACCGGTTTTTGAAATAGGCAGGCGCTTTATATAATCAAAATGCTCAGACAGATCCCCAGAAAGCGCCATACCATATTTACCAATAAATGCAGACTTATAGCCATGCGCTTTCAATAGCTTAGGGTAAGTAATTGCGCTATCTTCTGGAGAAACCTCTGGACGTAAAAACGTATAGTCATGGGTACGCTCGGTAAGTCCAGTAACAATACTTGCCCGGCTGGCAGCACAAATCGGCGTAGTCACAAACGCTTTACTAAAAAACGTACCTTTATTGGCTAATTCATCAAGGTTAGGGGTTTTAATAATGGGGTGTAATTTGCCAACTAAGTCCCAGCGGTGATCATCTGCTAATAGAAATAATATATTAGGTTTTTTTTCAAATGTAGCCTGCTGAGCGTTTACGCTAGTATTTAGCTTAGTCTCAGATTTTTCACTATCATTTAAGCCACCCGTTCCCAGCAAAGTGCAAGCTGATGTTAACGCGAGCGTTGATATGACCATGGCTCTTCTAAAGCTAACAGCTGCGCCAGTCAAGGGGGCATGGGCGGTTATTTTTAATAAATTTTTCATCAAGAATTCCAGTTAATTGTAGCGTGATCGCGAGTTATCGTTCATCACGTTTTTAGTCACGACTATGCTGAAAAAAATTTGTCTTACAACGGTAGAGTCAAATAGGAAAAAATTACTACCCATAAGATCGGGAAAAATTAAAAAGATTAACCAGAAAGCATTATTGATGACGATATTGAACCTAGTGAAACTGTGTTCTGTGAGCACCTAGCGTTGCCATGGAGATATATTTCGAGGAATTGAACAAGTTAATATTTCAACTTGTTGCTAAAGGACTGTTATACCCACATTAAGTTACGGAACGTTATGTGATTATGTAACTTAATGTGGGGAAATAATGTCGAAAAGTAATGTGGCCAAATAGTGTGGCCAAACAAGGCTGTTAGTCAGTAATTAATCGTTGTGGTAAGCCCGTCGTTGGCGATAGTTCATAAATGTTGCTGGGCGCTAAATTAATGCGAGGCCGTTCTGGCAAGGAGATATTATTGGCTGGCGTGTTGGTTGCTAAACCATAATAATTAAAGCCTTGCTTAATATTGTTGATATGCAGATTAAGCATATAACCTGTTAAGGCAAAGTCATAAAAAGCGACTTCATCAATCACACCAAAAAATGCTTCTTTGTGCCAAAATTTTTCTCTTGGGGTATTGCCGATCATCGCAGAGCCCGGACCGCCACTTAACATTTTTGAACCGGCAGGATATTGATAAAAAACTTGTTTTTGGCCATTGATGTAAATGGCTTTTTCGCCTGTTTCTGCATTATAAGTAGCGGCGATATGATGGTAGCCACCATCTGTTAATTCTGCACTACTGATACGACCGTCGCGACCATCTAGCGGCAGCGTTAATAACTCATAACCATGACCTAAAATAAAAACGCCAAAATTTAATTCGGCCTTACCGGCTTCTCGCCGCAAACTTAACTGCAAACGCCCACCATTACTATCTTTGCGAAATAGCTGCTGAACTTCATTCGAAGTATCGGATAATTGTGGTCGCACTAAGGCTTCAATAGTCACCCCGTCAGATGCAGCAAATGAGCCCGTACCTCGCGCCATGCCGCCGCCATTGCCTAGTCCAATACGTGCATTGGCGCTATGATCAAACTTGATTGCACCTTGACCAACAAGACCTTGCGCGCGTATGGCACCGGCCCCCATCACACCATCGGCATTGCCCGAACTATCAATAACACGATCGCTGTTCGTGTTAAAAGACCAAAAATGGTTAGGGCGCCAACGAGCAGGTATTAATACCGTATTTTTGCCACCGGTTACGCGCGGGGCTGGGTATCTTAAATCTACGGTTAGCTCACTACCATTTGAATGCAGCATACCAACGGGGGTATGTATCAGGGTATTTTCATTTGTCGTGGCTTCTAGCTTTAAGATGCCAGTTCTGAGCCTTAGCTCTCGATTATTAAATATTTTAATCAGAGAGTTAGGACCTAGGTGTAAGATATCGCCATCGAGCAATTTTACGGTTGCTTGTTGATCAATGCGATACACCCCGGCCAGCAAAGCATTATCTTGAATATGCCCCTGACCAACAAGCGTCACCTTGCCGTCAATAATATCTGCCACAAATAATGGCGATGGACGCTGAGCAAAGCTCCAAAACAAAGTAGCAACAAAAGCAATCAATACCAGTAGCCATATCAGTATGTTTTTTGGAGAGATATGGCTGTTGTTCTTGTTGCTATCGCTCTCTTTGGGCTGTTGGTGTTCAAGCACTATGTTTGACTGAGCCTCAGGCAATGGCTCATCGGGTTTTAGCACTAATTCTTCGGTTATTCGACGGTACACAAGCGATGTACCTTGCTTAGGCGTAGCGCTTAAGCGAGCATGAACATTGATATAGTCGTAATAAAACTGCTGCGCTTCTACATTACCCTGTAATAATTGCTCAAGTTTTTTCATGAGTTCTGGGGTGGCATTGCCTGAGCAGACAGCATCAGCAATAGCACTTACTTCTGGGAATTGCTCTGGTTGCGTCATGAAGATACCTCTTGTTGCTTTTTGTTGACACAAGCGAGTAACTGAGTGCGTATTTTATGCACAACTTTACGAATGGCATGCACCGACCTACCGGTATTAGTTGCTATTTGTTTAGCGGTTAAGCTTTCTAGATAGAAGCTTTGGTAAACCTCTTTTAGCGGCGCTGATAGCAATGAACGACAATGCTCTAAATGTTGCCACTTCTGCTCTTGGCTGTGGTGATTGCTCTCAAAAACGCTGATGTTGTGGCTGAACTCTTTTAAAAAATCATCACTTAAACCAAGTTGATAGCGCTTGTTGATGCGGCGGCTATTTTCGATGCGATAATAGGCGATAACATTAGCCCATTTTGAAAAATTTGTACCTAGCTCAAATTTGTCAAACTCTTGCCAAAGCGTTAAACAGGTTTCTTGAAAAATATCTTCTACAGCACCGGGCTCACCGACAATGGCATAAATATAAGCGTAAAGCCGGCTTTTATCGGCTTCAAGTAGCTGCTCAAACTGCCTTATTTTGGGTAAGTCAATTTTATTCGGTTCTGTTGTAACCGGCTTTACCCTGCTTGTTGTTGAAACCTTGTTATCTTCAGCCACGACATCAGTTAAATAAAAAATAAAATCAGGTCGGTATTTATAACACAGCGTCGCGTTTAAAACTCGCTAATTATATTTTTACACTTTTTGTCTTTTAATAATATATCGATTAGCTCTGAAGTGTTTGTGCCAACTCATAATGGGGCACAAATGATTTAGAGACACCAGTTTTTAACTTTCTTGCCTCCCTATATTGAACCGCATGACCATGTTGTATAGTCAAAGCGATCGGGTTTTAGGGGCAGGTTTCTAGTTCCAGACGAAACCGAAGTACTTACATCCATGTCAGCAAAGCCGTCAAAGCTACCGCGTCCTGCTCTCGCCCCTTACCTGCATCCATGCAGGCAAGCTTCGAGACGCCATGAGCATATGCTCTACTATGTGATTGGGCCGCCTAAATGGATTTAGGTGTTAGAACGACGCAGGAGCCAAAGTCGAGAGTAAGCGCTGACAATGAACCCTAAAACCTGAACGAGAAGACTATATCAGTCCCCCCAAGCGACTTACCATCAACAATGACATCTGCTGCAATTCTAAAATATTTGCCGCGTGTCATGTTTTGCAACTCGATTAACTTTGCAGCTCTGAGCTTTGATACTGTGATTTTTTTGCAGCTCAGAGTAACGATGATACCCATCTTAAGAAGTATACTTACAACAACCATGAAGCAAACCCATACAGATATAGGTGTTACATACGGTAAAGGTCGCTTACATAGAGATCGAAAAATCTGTTAAAATTTATCCCTTTGTTTCATCTTAGCTTGTAAAGCTTTCATCATTGTCTTAACGAGCTCAGGATGCTCAGCTGCAACATTTTTAGTTTCTTTTTCTTGGCTTGCAAGATCATACAAAGCAACCCCTTTTTTACCCATGTGAGTTAAGCGAAAGTTACCCATGCGTATCGTATGATTGTGTCGCCAGTAGGCGTAGGCGTAGGCGGCATGACCTTGGGCGTTTGGATCATTAAGGGAATCAATAAGTGATTGCCCATGCGGCTGTTCTGGCATTGGTAAGCCCGTTAACTTAGTCAATGTTGGAAAAATATCAGCCGTTTCAACAACTGCGTCCGTACTTTTGCCAGGCTGAGGTATACCAGGGTAAGCAATTAATAACGGCGATTTTAACCCTTCTTCATATAGATTATGCTTGCCCCACATGCCATGCTCACCTAAATTCCAGCCATGGTCGCCCCATAGTACGACAATCGTGTTTTTATCTGCACCGGATGCTTTTAGCGCTTGTAAAATTTTACCGACTTGGGCATCAGCGTAACTCACACAAGCGGCATAATGACGACGAACAGATTCGGCAAAGGCTTCATCGGTGATCGGGTTTTTACCCCAACGGTTATATTTCATGAATTCATTTGAGTTAAACCACGTAGAAGGTCCTTTGGGTTTATTCGGATATGGATTCTCTGGAAATGTTACGCCGTTATATAGGTCGAGATATTTTTTGGGTGCACCAAAGGGGAGATGAGGTTTAATTAACCCTACCGCTAAAAAGAAAGGCTTTTCTGGCTCTTTTGTTAGTTGCTCTAATTGCTTAATCGCCTCGTCAGTGATTAAACCATCAGGGTAGATATTGTCACCCCCTTCAGTCGCTTGAAAAACATCCATATCGGAGGCTTTTTTACGAATTTCACCGTGTGCTAAACCATGCATAGCGCCTTTGGGCGTTTCCCACTCTGCTACCGGCATCAGGCTTTTTGTCCAACCGTCAGGTAATTCTGGTTGTGAGGGATCATTCCAGTTTTTGCCCATGTTGCCACCCGGGTAATGAGAAACTTTACCAACCGCAATGGTGGTATAGCCTTTCGACTTGAACCACGCTGGCATACTGGCGGGGACTTCATCTTTGCTCTTTTTTAATGCTTTTGATCGCGCTTTCAGGGCATCATTACTGGTTGGCCCATAGCGCCCCGTTAATAACGAGTATCGCGAAGGGCCACAACTGGGGGCATTAACATAATGGTTGTAAAACATTCGGCTATTTGCAGCGAGCGCATCAATATTAGGTGAGTGAATATGCGTTGCACCAAATGACTTTAATTCTGGGCGTAAATCGTCAACAGCTATAAATAAAATATTCTTAACGGGCTTTTGGGGATCCGCTGTTACCTCATTAAGCGGTGAGGTGGTACAACCTTGTACCCATAAAATACTGCTTATTAAGGCAAGCGAACTTAAAAGTTTAGTTTTTATCATCATTTCTATTTTCCTTGGTAAAACGCTTAGTTAGCACAGTAGCAAAGCAATCATGGGCCTGTTAGTGTTAGCTATAATTTTTTGTGGATTTCAATGGCATTTAACACCGGCTCACCAACTAATTTTTTGAAATCAACCATAATAAAGCCATCTTCACCTACGGTGACTTCAGATTTTATTTTCACTGCTTGGTATTCACCGTACTGGGCAATAAGGTCAAGTTTATCGATCACCGTTTGTTTATTGATGGCAACAGAGAAAGTCCGGTTAGTGACGCCTTTGATGGTATCGTCTTCATCAGCTAAATCGTATGGTAGATGAGTTGCTTTTGCCCCTTCTAGTTCGGCAAAGTGTAACTTCACTTCATAAATACCGGGTGGTACATGTAGCTTGAACTCTTCGATACCCACTAGCTGTGTTTGGTAAAGCGGGTCTTTAAAAGTGCCATTAATGGGCATTTTAGCGCCATAAGGTTGTTGCACTTTTTTAGCTGGGCGCACGTATGGCTTACCGCCAATATGACCCCATGAACCCTGACTATATACCTTGTTGAGCATCCAAGCGTGATCAAATTGATCATCGTAGAAAAAACGTTGATCGCCTAAGTTCACTGACATGCCGCCTGCAGGGAAGTTAGCGCGCAGATCAAGCGGTAATACATTCACTCGTACTTCAGCAAAATCTTCGCTGTAATCTGTTGTGGTATTAACGGCGCGCAGGCGGTTGATGCCATTAACAAAAGGGACTTGCCATTGTGACCACACGCTATCTATTTTCTTCACGCCTAAGCTTTTACCGTTTAAGAAAAGTTCGATTTCTTTTTGGTTAGAAAATATATCGACCGCCATGGTAGAAATGCCTTTGCCTGGCGCGTCTTCAATATATGAGCGCTGTTTCCAAGTTTTGGCAGCAACGGCGATAAAAGGTTTTTTCAATAACGCGGCTTGGTAATAATAAAAGACATCCTTTGGGGTACGGTCGATACCGATTAAACCTTTATTATTGATACTTTGTACCGCATCAACACGTGATTCAGAGCTAAAATCAGCATAGTTCCAAACATTAGCACCCGCTATCCAAGGAGTATCTTTGAAGAAGTTCAAATAGTGGTTATGGTATTCCACTGCATATTCTTGGCTATAGTCAAAACGTGTCGGCTTAAGCGTGTGTAAACGAGGATCAACACCGACACCATATTCGGTTATTATCATCGGCTTACGTACTTTTTTACGGTAGTTTGCAAGTTTTGGTTTAAGGTTGGTGTACCCGCGACCATACCAGCCATCATAAATATTCCAACCAACAATCATCGGAATGTCCGTCAAACCAGCGGCTTGGTAGCGAGACAAACCAGCGTGGTTAGGGATCATGGTGTAACGGTAAGGGTCTTCTGCACGAGTTAAGTCTTCTAGGTCTTGCGCTAATTCCTTAATATAATCGGTGTATTGTTGATAGCGCTCTTTTTCGCGTTTGTTGTGAAAACGTGGCCGTAGCAATACTTCGTTCATGTAGGCCCAAATGATTAGGCTAGGGTGATTGTAGTTCTGACGAAGCATTTCTAACTGTGCGCTAAGACTGTTTTTGGCGAAGCCTTCAGATTCAGTCACGGTATCGACTACTGGCGTTTCGATAGCGGTCAACATACCTAAGCGGTCAGCCATTTCTAGAATCGAACTGTCTTGCGGATAATGGGCGATACGCAAGAAGTTACTACCCATGGCTTTCATTCTTAACATGTCTTCAACATGAATATGATCGGGTAAGGCATTGCCGATTTTTTCATAATCTTGATGGCGGTTGGTGCCTATGAGCTTTAAGTGTTTACCATTGAGGAAAAAACCTTTATCAACATCAAAATGGAACCAACGGAAGCCTAAAGGGTTAACTGACTGGTCAAGTTGAGTGCCACTTTTAGCATCAAAAATTTCTGCGACCACGCGGTAAAGGTGAGGCGTGTCAGGGCTCCACAATTGCGGGTTAATCACAGGATCCAGTGCTAGATTATATTCACTGGTAACGCCAGCTTTTAACTGAACGATTTTACTTTTTTCAGTTACCAGCTTTTGGTCAGGGCTATATACTTTGGCCAGCACCTTCACTTTTTTAGTGGCAGCTTGGTCATTTTTAATACGTAGTTTAAGGTTTACCTCACCGCTTTGCTCGGAAACTTTTGGCGTGGTAATAAAAACCCCGTTAGCAGCATAATCTTCAATGTTAAAGTGTACTTTATCCGTAACCACCAAATTCACATCTCGGTACATACCACCAAAGAAGGTAAAGTCAGCGTGCAGGGTTGGCCAATCATCGTTATATGAGTTATCGGCTTTTACCACCACATTGAAAGTAGTGAACTCAGAATTTGAGTCAAAGCTAATGTGTGGACTAACCGGTACAACAAACCGGGTAAAGCCACCGATGTGAGTACGAACAAGCTTTTTATTAATATATACTTCGGCTGCGGTCGAGACACCTTCAAAAAATATAAAAACTTGTTTGTTTTTATAGTTAGAAGGAATGCGTACTTCTTTGCTATACCAGCCAGCCCCACGGTAGAAACCTTTTTTTTCGTCAATCACATCTTTATCGTTCCAAGTATGCGGAATATCGACCCGCTCAGCACTATCTAGTTGTGATAACAAAGCGCCAACATTATCGATATCATGACCTTTAATAAATTGCCAAGACTCGTTAATGGTGTAGCGAAGTTGCTTAGCTGCAAAGGCGGGTTGTAAGGCACATAACAATGCGAAGAGTATTCCAATAAGTTTTATTTTCATATTTAAGGCTACTTTGGTTGAATTAAATCGTTCTATCTTTGAATAGGCCTTAAAAGTAAAAATTGATACATTTAATTGTAAAACGTGTATCTCGGTTAACTACTCAGGTAATGGTTTGCCTATTAAATAGACGGTGTTAGGCAGTAACAAATACTGTCAAGAAGCACCGTAAAGCTAACAAGCCTCTCTCTTTTATCTTTAATATAGTCTTCTCGCTCAAGTTTTATGGTTCATTGTCAGCGCTTACTCTCGACTTTGGCTCCTGCGTCGTTCTAACACCTAAATCCATTTAGGCGGCCCAATCACATAGTAGAGCCTATGATCATGGTGTCTCGAAGCTTGCCTGCATGGATGCAGGTAAGGGGCGAGAGCAGGACGCGGTAGCTTTGCCTGCATGGATGCAGGTAAGGGGCGAGAGCAGGACGCGGTAGCTTTGACGGCTTTGCTTACATGGATGTAAGTACTTCGGTTTCGTCTGGAACGAGAAACCTGCCCCTAAAACCCGAGCGCTTTGACTATACATCTAGTCGAATAACCAGCGAAACACACTCGCGTTGCTCTATTTTTCGCCTTCTTGTCTTGCCGCTGACATTTATCATAAAGACTGGATTGATTTTAATAAAAAGGGCGCAAGGATGTTTATGAAGAGGCTAAGGCTAATATTGAAGATCGTATCGTCAATTTACTCTCGTAAATGAGCATGGACGAGAAAACCCGCCAAATGGTTACTTTGTGCGGCTGGGCCGCGTATTAAAAAACGAATACCGAACAGAAGCGCGGAAAACATCGCAGGTCGGTTTTGTCTCCCGCGATGTTTGCTGCCGTACTATTTATTTTTGCAGGATATTACGTTTTTGCAGAGGATACCAGTCAACTAGCTTCTGCGATAAACGTGCAACTATCTCAGGATGTTGCTTAGCTAAGTTTACTTGCTCATACTCGTCGGTTGATACTTTGTATAGGCGTGGACCTTGACGATCGACCTTGTGGTGCTGTTGGTAGCTTTCATTTTTACCATCGTAACTTAGAATAAGCTTCCAGTCACCTTCAATGACCCAGCGGTATAATAAGGTTGATTCCATGTCGTTGATATCGGCCATATCATGGGCAAAACCCTCACCGTATACTTCATTGCGGTCAATTGGTGTTGCATTTTTCATATCGGCAAATAAATTTTTACCTGGTAAGCCCGCAGGCACTTCAAGACCGGCAGCACCTAAAATAGTCGGCACAATATCAATACTACTGACTAACTCAGGGCGCATTTGCGCTTTAAATTGACTTGGTAATGAGAACATAATTGGCGTGCGTACGCCACTTTCACCTGGGCTCTGTTTTGAAAGCGGTAAAAAGCGGTCTGTTTTTTTAGGGTTGGTTACCCAGCCATTGTCTGAAACGTATACGATAAGGGTGTTGTCTTTTACCCCTTTTTTCTCAAGATGCGCAAATAATTCACCGTTGGTTTCGTCAAACCATTCGATCATAGCGTAATATTTGGCCACAGAAATAGCTAAACCTTTATCAGTATATTTCTTTAAAATACGTTCAGGTGGGGTGTGTGGCGAATGCGGCATAAACGGCGCGTACCATACTAAAAAGGGTTTTTCAGCGGAAACCGCTTCATCAATAAAGTGAGTCACGGGGGCTAAGCCAGTACGGCCAATTTTTAAACCATCATCACCATGACGACCACGGCCTTTAGGGTGGTTACCAAAACCTTTGGTCATACCTTGGTCAAAACCACCACGTTTAAAGCTGCCTTCCCACCATTTACCGGATTGGTGTGAAACATAACCTTTTGTTCTTAATAGTTCAGGTAAGGTATCTAATTTATCAACTTTGTTGATGATTTGTGCGCGTAATTCTTTGTATTTTTCTCCTTTTTTACCACCAGGCACTTTTTTCGATGGGCCGTTACCGGTAATGCCATGCTGCGAAGCATAAAGGCCCGTCGCTATAGTTGCCAATGATGGGCGACAAAGTGACGTAGGCACGTAAGCACGCTTAAAAGTCACCCCCTCATTCGCTAGCTTGTCTAACGCCGGCGTTTTTACAATATCATGGCCCATAAAGCCATAATCACTCCATGCGTGATCGTCAGATAATATGAGTAATATATTGGGCGGCGTTTCGTTTACAGTTGTAGACTCTACTTTATCCGTATTTATTGAATGAGTTGAACAAGCAGATGTTAATGCTAACAGCGATGTGCACATTGCTGCGGTTATTATTTTTCGAGTTTTGAATACTTTGAAGAAAGTGTTGAGTTTACGTTGTATCATTTTATTCCTTATGAGTTGGTTAATTGCTTATTGATGTCGTTTGCTTCACTTTTAGATCAGCTTCGGTTTCAAATTCTATCTTTATACCCATGCTACTTTTAGATGCATGTTTCAGAGCTGTCGCAGTGCTTTTAATACAGTGCGTGTTGATGAGGATAAAAAACATTTATGCCTTGATACTCTTCATTGGTTTATTTTTAATTTGTTTGCATTTACTTACAATATTCCGTTAACCGTACCGCTAAGATGATAAACACCTGGTGCTTGTTTCGTCATCGTCTGCTTTCTCAACACTTCATCTGATGGCACTTCTACACCGTTCATAGTTAACTGCGATACTTGTGGCAATATAAAATTGGCACGGCTGTTTTTAGGGATCGTGACGTTCATATCAAGTGTTCCGTCTGTAATTCTCCAGCTCACTTTCACTTCACCTTGAGGTGTTTTGTAACTGCCCGATGCATTTTTTAACCGATGATTAAATTGCGGTGCGATGTTAATGTTTTTAAAGCCAGCACTTGCGGCATTAATTCCTAAAATGCCTTCATAGAACCATTTAGCGACTGCGCCATAAGCATAATGGTTGAGTGAGTTCATTGATTCTTGACTAAAACCGTCTTCAAGTGAGTATGAATTCCAGCGTTCCCAAGTGGTGGTCGCGCCATTGTTAATAGAATAGAACCATGAGGGGTAGGTTTCTTTGAACAATACATCAAACATGAGATCGCTGCGGCCAATCTTTTGTAATACCGGCGCCAATAAAGGCGTACCAAGAAAACCCGTACCTAAATGTTTATCGGTGGCTTCAATGGTATCAATTAAATGTTGCTGCGCATTGATCAGGTCTTGACCTTCAAATAAATCAAAAGCGAGTGGTAACAGGTAACTGGTTTGAGTTGACGCACTTTTTACCTTGGTATTTTCATCGTAAAACTTATTGCGAAAGGCCTGTTTTACTTTATTTAATGTCTGGGTATAGGCTGAAGCGTCATTATCATAACCGAGTACCTTGGCGATTTTTGCAGCATAATCTAATGATCGTGCATAGTAGGCAGTCGAGATAAGGTTCTGTGGTGTTTGACCTTTTTTAGCATGAGGTTGCAACCAATCTTTAAAGCCACGCAGGCTTGACGTGTATTGCTCTGACTTAGATTTGTGAAAATCAAGCCAACGTTTGATCATGTCATAGTTGTCTTGTAAAAATTGTTTATCGCCGTTTAATAAATAAAGCTCCCAAGGAATGATCACGGCAACATCACCCCAACCAGCAGAGGCTAGTTTGCCAAAACCATGTCCTTTGGTTGGTACAAAGTTAGGCACACCGCCATCGGTGTTTTGTTCTTCACGAACCGATTGTAACCATGCTGCCCAAAAGCCATAAACATCAGCCATGTACATTGACGGCGCGGCAAAAACTTGAGCATCACCAGTCCAACCTAAACGTTCATCACGCTGCGGGCAATCGGTTGGAATATCTAAAAAGTTACCTCGTAAGCCCCAAACTACATTTTCAGCGAGTTTGTTTAACTTGGCATGAGAGCTTTTAAAGTTCGCATTTACATCAAAGTTAGAATGTAATACACGACCTTTAACCCAACTTAAGTCTGGCGTTTGAGATTGATCAAACCCGGAGACTTCAACATATCGATAACCATGAAAAGTAAACGTAGGTACATAGTTGATGGTGCCTGATTTAGCAGGGGTATAATAATCAGTGGCTTTGGCGGTACGTAAGTTTTTGGTATAAAAGGTGTTTTTATGTAAGGCTTCCGCAAAACGAAACGTCATTTTTTGATTAGCGATGCCGGGTACAGCTAACTCAGGCACACCTAACATATTTTGCCCCATATCAAATACCACAACACCCGGTTTTGGATTAGCAACATCAACAATATTAACTGCTGGTATAGTTAATTTTACGGCTGATGTTTGATGACGTTTCGGCGCTAACGCTACTTGAGGCTCAAGTGCTTCGGTGATCACCGAATTCCAGTTGTTCGGGGTAAAGTTAACGGTATTCCAACCCGGCATTTCATAATTTTCATCATACGTTTCGCCATCATAATTACCAGCAACACGAATCGGGCCATTCAAGGTCACTTGCCAGTTTTTATCTGTTGTTACCTGTTGTGTTGTGCCATCGCTATAGCTAATTTCAAGCTGTGCTAACAAGGCTGAAGGTTTAACTTTTAGTGGTCTTAACTTTAAATAACGCCCGGTATGCCAGCCCTCAGCGACAGTGGCGGCGAGCACGTTTTCGCCTGAGCGGATCAATGCAGTCACATCATAAGTTAAGGTTTCTATACGCTGCTTATAGGGGGTCCAGCCTGGGGTCATCACATCTTGCGATACTTTCTGGCCATTAACGTAAGCGTTAAAAATACCTTTTGAAGTAATGTATAAACGAGCTTGTTTGATGCTTGGTTTAACTGCTGTGGTTTCTAACGCAGTATTGTTTGGGGTAGTAAAAGAGCGTCTTAAATATTGTGGGCGATAAACGTTATTTTTAGCTTTGATGGTGATGTCTTTCTTCTTGTGGTAAAAGTCAAAGTCGAAGGTTTCACCCGTTTCTGGATGACGGATCCACTGACCTTGCCAATCCACATTGGACAATAAACCTAATTCTATCGAGCCTATTTCACTCCACGCTGACACTTTGTCTTGTTCATCCCAAATACGTACTCGCCAATATACTTGTTGCCGTGAAGACAATGGCGTGCCTTGATATTTAATCCAAGCGTTTTGGTTTGAAACTTGTTTTTGACTATCCCATAAATCTGCAGCGGCAATGTTAGTTGCACTCGAAGCGGCCTGAATTTGATAAGCCTGTTGGAATTGATAAGGCGCATCTGGCGCGATTTGCCAAGAAAAACGCGGTTGTTTTTCATAATAACCAACAGGGTTAACAAAACCTTCGCCGACTTTTAAGGCTACAGGTGCAGTATTATTGGTGTTGGAGTTAGTAAACGAGCAGGCGCTTATTAAACACATTAGGCCTAATAGCCATAACGGCTTAACTTTACTGCTTATTTTTTGGGTAAAAATCTTTTTTATCATGCCAGTCAAAGCGTTCATCATTTTGTCCCTATTTCATCGTCGCGCCGGTCACTAAAACGATGATATCGTCTGGTACCTCTGATCGGCCGACATAAATACCCCAGCGAAAACCTATTGCTTTTGTTCGGAGCCATTGTCCAGTACCTACCGATTGACCATCGATAAACATTTCGTAATCTAAACCATCGTCTATAACTTTCATGTCAAAGGGGCGGCCGATAGCATTCGCGGCAATTAATCGTCGTTTCGATAAATCTTCGCGAGGATAAAACCATAATGCACCATCACTATCGACTCGTAACATCACCGACCAATGGTCGACGTTATTGCCTTTGGCTTGGAAAATTGAACAATAGTGCGGGGCGACACAACCGCCCGACTTTAATACGGTAAAACGCGCGCCAAATTCTCGCACTACATCCTGCTGCGGTAACCAGCGTTGAGTAGGGATAAAAGTTTCTACCCGAGCGGCATTTTTGCGTTTATTGGAGGTGTTGACCTCGCCTTTAAATAACCGAAATATTTGGGTGTTACCGTCTTCTTGGTACCAGCGAGACCATTTCGGGAAGTCAGCGCTGTCTAATGCCGCATTGCCTAAGGTATGCAAGCGCATACCCCTTTTCACCGCATCAATAGGGTTATGAGCATACGCGCCGGTTTCAATCAGTTGATTATTTATATCAACGTTTGCCCCTAACGACCCATGGCTCGTTGGCGTGGCTAATGGTTTTAAGTCATCCGTTTGCAATAATTGTGACCATGGCTGATCTTCGCCTTGTTGCTGATACAACGTTTGAAACGGGTAAGCTTGGCTGTTAATTTTATCATCGAGCGTTTTAGCACTGTCTGGCGATAACGTGGTAGAGCAAGCATTAATGAGAGCGCAACTTAAGAGCAATATCGCTGTGGTTGCTGTTTTATTGAGGTAATGCATTAGGATTATTTTCCTGAAAAAGTAGATGTTAATGGTTTCACTTGTTTTTTATGGTGAAAAACAGGATAACCAACAGCGTCACTTGCGCCCAAATAGTGGTTATCCTGCTTATTTTAGGTGGTTATAGCTTCACCTGACGAATCGCTTTAAGTTGCACCGGCCCGATTAACCCCGAACGCTGTAGTGCGGCATTTTTCTTGACGGTTCCCTCAAAGGTAATGTCGGTATTGAAGCTTTTAGCTTTGTTGCTTTCTGGGAATTGCTCCGGATATTTTAAATCACCAATAATACGGTTTAACCAAGTCGTTGCTACTTCAACGGTTAAGGTATTGTTGCCAGCTTTTACCGCGTCTTTGATGTTGACCGTTAGTGGTCTGCTCCATAACTCACCTAAGTCTTGGCCATTCACGGTCACACGTGCAATCACCCCAACTTCACCTAAATCTAGTTGCAATTGCTGATCGTCACGCAACCATGCGGAGTCAATAGTGAAGGTAGTTTGGTACTTAATGCTACCCGAATAATGTTGCAACGCGGTCGGTTTCAGCTCAGTTAACGAGGTTAACTTATCTAAGGTTAAGCTGGTTGGCACATCACGATTATCTTGCAAAGTGAGTTGCCAAGGTTGATGTAACGTCATCGCCGCGGGTAAATCATTAACTTCTGCAGTTTGTGTGCTGCCATCGTGATTGGTCAGCTGATACGCACCATTTTTATCAAAATTGATAACGCGCTTGCCTTGTTGGTCAAATTTCGCTGGTACCCACACGGTTTGGCCGTTGCGCTCAATCGTATGAATATTAGCGGTTTGCATGGCTTGCGCTGATGGCTGTTTTTCAAAAACAATAAAACGTGATTCGAAATCATTTAATTGCATTGGGATCTCAATGCGACCATCGACGTTTTTAAACTGTGCAATGGCAGAAATCTCACCGGTGACCGCATTAAAATACTGCGGTTGCGGGTTTTGCTGTGCCGTCATGCGGAAGCTTGGATTAATATTAAGTTTTTGCTCAGACTGATTGGCGATAAAATAAATATCATGGGTCGTGCTACTGCGATGACCCCAAATCACTTCAGCCGGTAAACCACTTAAATCTGCAGGTGTGTTTATTTGGTTTAATAACACGGCTAAATCAAATGTTTGTCCCTCTGGTGTGTGCTGATAATGCATCGAGCCTTGGCCATAACGAGCTTGAGTAACCTGCTTACCATCTATGTTCTGCCATAGTTGTTGTGCCAATTGTTGCACTTGCTGATCGCTTGTTGGGAAATTTTCTAAACTCGGTGACTGCAAAGGTTTAGGACCATACACTGTGCCACCTTGTTGAACCAATTTGGCGATTTTTGCCAATACCGCAGGACGCATCGTTTCCAAATTTGGTAATACTAATAGTTTAAAACGCATGCCATCTGGAAGTTGGTAATAACCATCCTTAAAGCTTAAACGCTCTAAAATGACTTCAGCATTGATAAAGTCATAGGAGTAGCCGGCAGGCAAGGCTGGGTTCATTTCACCCGTCATTTTTGGCGCATCTTCACCAATAAAATACATGATATCAGCAACATATTTGCCTTGTTGCATCATGTAGTTGGCGCGTTTGATGTAGTCTAACCAACTACCCATATAATCGAACCATGTATTGTTGCGATTAAACTCTGAACCAAACCACGCATTAACGCCCGGGAAACGGTTATCGTAAGCTTGGTGAATGTACACATGTAATAAAGTGTGATTGACCCCTTCAACAAATGACCAATCACCGCGCTTTTTAAAGTCCCACGGGTGGCTTTGGAAGCTGTTGCTGCGACCAGAGGTGAATGACTCAGACATCACGGTTTTTTGGCCATAAATATGCGCAGCTGATGAAGCTGCTTTTAGCTCAATCGCCCCTAAGTTACCCGTTGCCCAGAATTCACCACTGACGATATCGGCTTGACCACCATATTGCAGAAACTCAGCCGGAAAACCCCAGTGGCCATAATTTTCTAACCATAGTTTTAAACCGTTAGCATTGGCGCGTTCACGTAAACCAGCGGTATATTCGTAGGCGACATTGTCGGCGACTAAACGTCGTACGTCCCATAAAAAACGCTCGCTTTTTTCTACACTGTTGACGACGCGACCACTATAAACGGGCATGTACGGAATGGGATCGTAACCATAACGTTGTTCAAATTTCTCAGCAAAACCATCGGTCCAGTTTTGCGCGCCTTTTTCATAACTATCGATGACGGCATATTTTAATGCGGTGCGATCTTCAGCGGGCATTGAGGATAAAAATTTGCCAATGTATGCATCGAAATGATATTGGGCAATTTTTTTACTTTGTTTATCAATTTCTGGTCCGCGAGCCAAGCCAGCTGAAGGGCCATTCTCAGTGCCTGTTGGACGCATAAAATAACGGACAATAGTCCAATCGCCCGCTGGAACTTGCCAATTCAGCTGGCCATTTTTGACATGTTTAGTGATGTCTATCACTTCATCAGCATTAACTAATAACTGCGGATCGTCAGTGGTTGTTGGCATTGGCCATTGATACGAGTCAAATTTTGGCATGGGATTAGGGAATACTTTTGCCAATTTTTTCTCTACATAACGTTCAAGCTTATAAGCTTTGGATAATACGATGTCTTTAAATCCAACCGGATCAGTTGGTTTGTCATTACGCCAACGATTAAAACCATTAAAAGTAATACGGAAGTGCTTGGCATCAACCGCAGGAAAAGTCACAACAATTGGCGCGTCATGGTCAGGGCCAATCGCCGCCATATTACGCGGACGTTGCATTTGGAAGGTTTTAATCGCTTCAAATTCACCGGCTTTATTTTTAGCCGATAACGTCACGGTTGTTTGCAACGTTTTATACGGATAGATTTCTAAACTACGGGCTTGGAATGACGTTGGATGCACCAGATCTATTTGCAACTGGCCTTTACTGCGAGAACCTCTGCGTTGATATTCGAGCACTTCTTGCGGCACGGTATAAACGCTATTACGATCGCCATCAAACAAGGCATTAACCGCTTGGTCTTTTAATACAAGATTAGTGACCGGGTTGGTAATGCTTATTTGGCTATTGGCCGGGGTCAGTTTGTCTTTTTCATAAACAGGGGTTTTAAAAGCCAAAATGCGAACGTCTTGATAAAAATCCGCACTATAACTTTTAAGACCTTTGGCTTCTGGTGCATTTAATACCATATTGAGTTGTTTAGGGCCTGCGACCTGATGTTCGTTCGAGTCTAAATAACGCATTGATTTATCTAAGTCGACCCAAGGACCGCCTGATTGACTCCAACCTGGAGAGTTAAATAAACCGATATCGATGTTGTAGTCTGCAGCTTTATTAATTGCAAAACGTACATGATCCCACCAAGGTTCGGTTAAGGCTTTGACATCACCTTGTTTACCTTTGAGATGAATAATGCCAATAAGTGCCGTGTTAATACCCGCTTTTTGCATCGCAGCTAAGTCTTTTCCAATGCCAACTTTAGAAATATTGTCACTAACCCAATACCAATAGACCCAAGGTTTTACCGCTTCAGGTGGGGTTTTAAAGTTCGCTTTTAGCGCTGATGAAGGCGCGTGGTAGAACGATTCTGGCATAGGGCTTTTAGGTGTGTGTAGTGTAGCCGTTATGTTATTGTGTTCCGTTGCCGCACTAGCTGAATTTTGCTCATGACTGTTATCACAACTGGTAAGTGTTAATACCGAAAGGCTAGTCCATAAAATAGCCTGCGCACATATTCTATTGATGTATCTATTGAACTTATTTAAGCCCTGTATAGAAAAGCATTGCCTCAGAGTTATGGGGCGTGTTAACAAACATCGCATGGATTGCTCTACTCCTAAAATGGTTTGCATTTTTCAAAAAAATTAATATTAGTAAGAAGAGGCCGAAATCACGATTATTGATACCCCCACCCATGACAAAAGAGTTAATGCATTGATTTAACAACGAATAAAAATAATATTCTGATATAAATACACCGATGATTTGGATTGTTGTCGTGCACTTAGATGTGAAAAATGGTGCGGTGTGTCAGCTGTACGTCTCCCGCTGACCAATAAGCAGTCACCTCAAAAAAGGTGATTATTTGTCATAGGTGTGGTTTACCGGACGGGCACTGAATTTTGCTCACAAAAGACTAAGAGTGTATTTACGTTAACTTGATGTATGTAATCCCCCCTCGATTTTAACGTGTTTGAGAATGGTGATAGTGGCGCTTGGCTTGAATCTAATTATGGTCAAGTGAAGCAACGTTGGTTACTCATCGGTAGTGAACAAGCGAAAATGCGAGAGCAACATACGCTAGACAAGCGCATGCTCACAGAGTCAACTACCGCGATGAAGCCATTTAAAAACCTCAGTCGTCAAGATCGAAGAGAGGAACCGTATTATCATTAATTGCATGGGCAGCATCTATCAAAAAATTTATTCCTAAAAATGCTGCGGAATGTCGGTTCGATCTAACTTTCAACCATTTAACAATTCAACCGACAAGATTCGCTCCTTTTTATGGTTAATAAATAATCGCCTTTCTCTAATATCATTATTTCGTAATCTTTAATGGTCATAATAAGTCTTATGTTGTCATTTGTAGTCTTTGTATGTATGATTGCGCGCTGCTCAAATAACTTGCTTGTTTTTAATACGAATTAGCAATTTATAAATCAAGTTGTTTAGACGCACCTAATTATTTATGACAAAGGGTTGCACGATGAGGTGCTAACCGTTTAGTGGCATTTACAAAGTATTCATTTTTGTAAATGTAAATTGACAATGAGGCACCCAGGTTGCCTTGTTTTTATCAACCAACCGTATAGGAATCATTATGTTTATAGCGTTTCCCAAAGAAGGGATTGTGGGTGAAAAGCGTTGTGCGCTTTTGCCTAGTAATGTGAAGGCATATCGCTTGATGGGTGTCGAAGTTTGCGTCGAAGCTGGACTTGGTGCTTTTATTAATACCAGTGATGCTGCATATATCGAAGCCGGTGCAAAAGTTATTTCTGATCGAAAAGAATTACTTCAATCAGCCAATATCGTTGTCACTATTGGTAAGTTACCTCAGTCGGATTTGTCGCTTGTTAAAGGTAAAAGCGTCATTAGCTTTTTAGACCCCTTTAACGATCAACCTTATGTTACCGCCTTGTGTGAAAACGAAGTGACGGCTTTCAGCATGGAGATGATCCCAAGGTCAACGCGTTGTCAAAAAATGGATGCGTTGAGTTCACAAGCGAGTTTGGCTGGTTACGTTATGGTTGCTAAAGCGATGAATGAATTGCCGACTATTTTTCCGATGATGATGACTGCCGCTGGTACGATCAAACCGGCTAAAGTATTTGTTATTGGTGCGGGTGTCGCTGGTTTACAAGCCATCGCAACGGCTAAACGTTTAGGTGCGGCTGTTACTGCGTTTGATACCCGAACTGAAGTTGCTGATCAAGTTAAGTCGTTAGGCGCAAAATTTTTAGAAATTGATTTAGGTAATACAGGACAAACTGAGCAGGGTTATGCACAAGCTTTGACACCTGAGCAAGTTAAAATTCAACAAGATGCGCAAGCAAAATGCATTACTGAATCGGATATTGTGATCACAACGGCGCAATTATTTGGTCGTAAACCACCCCGTTTAATTAATCGTGAAACCGTTGAATTAATGAAACCTGGCTCGGTGATTGTTGATATGGCTGCCGAAAGTGGTGGCAATGTTGAAGGTACAATTGCAGGTGAAATAACACAGTTTAATGGTGTCAAACTAATTGGTACCGGTAATTGGGCTGGCGAAGTCGCTTTAAATGCATCACAAATGTATGCCAACAATGTGTTTAATTTAATTAGTGAGTTTTGGCAAAAAGAAGCCAAACACTTTGAGATTAATCTTGAAGATGATATTCAAGAACGAGCGGTTATTACGCATGCGGGCGTTATATCAAATGAAACGATCCGTGCACTTTATCCAAATGTAGGCGCAACAAGCCATACTAAAGCGGCTCATAAACAAGCCGAAGCCGAAACTGAATTGGAAGCTGTATCATGATAGCGAGTTACCTTTTATTTATTCTTGTTCTTTCTGTATTTGTTGGTTTTGAATTAATTCGAAAAGTACCCGCAACGCTTCATACCCCATTAATGTCAGGTGCTAATGCTATCTCAGGTATTACGGTGATTGGTGCTTTAGCGTTAGCCGGTGGTGAACAAACTGAATTAGCGACTTGGTTAGGCGCTGCTTCTGTTTTATTAGCAACAATCAACGTTGTAGGTGGATATATGGTGACCGACCGTATGTTAGCCATGTTTAAAAGTCGCTAGGGGTTAATATGTTTGATTATTCAGTTTTGATAAATTTTGTTTATGTGCTGGCTGCCACCTTATTTATATTTGGTTTGAAATTATTAGGTCATCCTGCAACCGCGCGTAAAGGTAACCTGTTATCGTCAGTCGCGATGTTAATTGCTGTGGTTATTACACTGTTCAGCAAAGAGATTATTTCGTTTGAACTCATCATTGCCAGTATTGTTGTTGGTTCACTCATTGGGCTTTATGCCGCGAAAAAAGTTGAAATGACATCGATGCCAGAATTAGTTTCTTTGTTTAATGGTATCGGGGGTTTAGCTAGCTTAGCGGTTGCTTATGCAACGATCGCAAGTGATCAAACGTTATCGACTTTCGTTATTATTGTTAGCTTTATCGCTTTATTAATTGGTGCAATCACGTTCTCGGGTAGTGTTATTGCTTGGGCAAAATTAAGTGAACGTATCATTGGGCGTCCCATCGTATTTAAAGGGCAGGTTGTTACTAATATTGCCGTGGTGATCGCGATTGTATTATGTGGTGTTTCGTTAGTTAATAACCCGACCGACAGTACCATTCCTTATATTGCACTGGGTTTAGCTATCGTGATGGGGGTATTAATTGTACTTCCAATTGGCGGTGCTGATATGCCAGTGGTGATCTCGTTGCTAAACAGTTATTCAGGTTTAGCGGCTTGTGCTGCGGGTTTTGCATTAAGCAACAACCTACTAATCGTGGCTGGTGCTTTAGTCGGGGCGAGCGGTATCATTTTAACTAACATTATGTGTAAAGCGATGAATCGTTCATTAGTTAATGTTTTAACATCAGGTTTTCAGCCTGTTGTCACAAACGACATTAAAATTGAAGGCGAGATCAAACCGTTATCAGCTGAAGATGCATACTATGTATTAGAAGCGGCACAAAATGTATTAGTAATACCAGGTTACGGTATGGCGGTTGCACAAGCGCAACACGTGATGAAAGAGCTACAAGAGTTATTAGAAAATAATGGCGCTGAAGTCGGTTATGCTATTCATCCTGTCGCCGGTCGTATGCCGGGTCACATGAATGTATTATTGGCCGAAGCCGATGTGTCGTATGAGCAGTTATTTGAGATGGATGAAGTTAATCCTCGAATAGAAGCTTATGATGTCGCGATTGTTATTGGTGCAAATGATGTTGTTAACCCCGCTGCACGTGAATTAAAAGGTAGCCCTATTTACGGTATGCCTGTCATTAATGCTGATTTAGCCAAAAATGTATTTGTTTTAAAACGGGGTATGTCTTCAGGTTTTGCTGGGGTTGATAATCCGTTGTTCTTTAAACAAAATTGCCGCATGATTTTTGGTGATGCTAAAGAAACATTAAGCAATTTAGTTAGACAATTTGCTGACTAAATTTAATTATCACTTAATTGTGAACTCCCTGTTCATGCTCATTAATGACTGCTAAGTCAATATTAATGAGCATGAATGTTTTAAACCTCTTGTTAACATCATTTTTATTTCTTTTTAGCTGTCTGTTGTTCAATTAGACTGCAAGCCCCGTTATAACTGGTTTTTACGTTTTTTAATAATGTTATTCCTTAAATGTACTTTTGTTAAATAATTGATTGAAAATGATTGCAATAGCTTGACTGTGTGTTGTTTGTGGGTATTATTGGTTAATAACACACGAATCGTAAATCATATTTTTTCAAAGTGGAGACCGGACTAATGCCGATCAAAAAAAATGAATTTCGCCATGTTGATTACAACTGGGATGATGCTGTTGCGGATACGTTATCGCCAATCGAAAGTTTAGTTTATCGTTCTAATGTTTTAGGTGCAGACCAACGCATTACGAATACGGGCGGCGGTAACACGTCAGCCAAGCTTATCGAGAAGGACCCATTAACGGGTGAAGACGTTGAAGTATTATGGGTAAAAGGCTCTGGCGGTGATTTACGCACATCAAAAGTCGAGAATTTCTCATCATTATATCAAGGTAAATTAAACGCCTTAGATGCGACTTACCAAGCGCGTGATGACAAAGGTTATAAGCAAGCAGGCGAAGATGCGATGATTGGCATGTATAAGCACTGTAACTTTTGCTTAAACCCACGTGCTTCGTCAATTGATACCCCATTACATTCAATGATTGCTGAAAAGCACGTTGACCATTTACACCCTAATGCGGTTATTGCAATCGCGTCATGTAAAGACCAAGAAGCCTTAACCGAAGTGGTTTGGGGCGGCAAGATGGCTTACGTACCGTGGATGCGTCCGGGTTGGGAAGCGGCTAAGGTGTGTGAAGACGCCTATGCAGCGAAGCCAGACAGTATTGGTATTTTATTAGGTCAGCACGGCCATACCAACTGGGAATCAGAAAGTAAAAGTTGTTACGAAACCTCGTTATGGGTGATTGAAACGGCAGCTCGCTATATTGAAGAGCACGACAAAGGCGATATGACCTTTGGTGGTGCAAAAGTTGAAAGTTTACCAGAAGACGCGCGTACTGAATTATTAGCTAAATTTTTACCGGTAGCCCGTGGTATTTTATCAAATAAAGTTAAATTTATTGGTACGGTGCAATCAGATGAAAATGCATTACGTTTTGTTAACAGCGTTGATGCACCGCGTTTAGCGAAGTTAGGCACGTCATGTCCTGACCATTTCTTACGCACTAAAATCCAACCGCTTTACATTGATTTCGACCCGAAAAACGACAGCTTTGACACCTTAGTTGAAAAGCTTAATGCGGGTATCGAGCAATATCGTGTTGAATATGCTGAATATTACAACAACTGTAAGCGTGATGATTCACCGGCTATGCGTGACCCAAGCCCAACGGTTATCTTAATCCCAGGTGTGGGTATTATTGGTTGGGGTAAAAACAAATCAGAATCACGTGTAACCACTGAATTTTATAACTGTGCGATAGAAGTGATGCGTGGTGCAGAAGCGATTAGCGAATACACGGCGTTACCACAGCAAGAAGCGTTTGATATTGAATATTGGGCGCTTGAAGAAGCTAAATTACAGCGTATGCCAAAAGAAGCGCCATTAGCGCGTGACGTGGTTGTGGTTGTCGGTGCAGGTGATGGTATCGGTAAAGAAACCGCATTCCGTGTTGCCAAAGAAGGCGCACATGTGGTTTGTGCTGATTTACGTTTTGAAGCGGCACAAGCAACGGCAGATGAATTAACGGCCATTTATGGTCAAGGTATCGGTGTTGCCGGTACGGGTATTTCGGGTTGTGGTCCAGCGATTGCGCAAGCGGTAAATATTACCGAGCGTGATAGCGTGCAAAAAATGTTTGAGCAAGTGACCTTAGCTTATGGTGGTATTGATAAAGTGATTGTCACGGCGGGTGTTTTCCTTGCGCCGGGTCAATCGGGTATGAGTGACGACCAGCAATTTGATGTGAGCTTTGCGGTTAATGTTAAAGGCGGTTATATCGTTGGCACCGAAGCTAACAAGATATGGCAAGCGCAAAACTTACCGGGTGCGTTAGTGTTAACAACGAGTGTTAATGCGGCGGTTTCTAAGAAAGGTTCATTGGCTTATGACACCAGTAAAGCGGCCGCTAACCACTTAGTGCGTGAATTAGCGGTTGAATTGTCACCGTTAGTGAACGTGAATGGTTTAGCACCCGCGACCGTTGTTAAAGGCAGCACCATGTTCCCACGTGACCGTGTGATAGCGTCATTAACTAAGTACAACGTTGAATTTACTGCGGATGATTCAGATGATGAATTACGCGATAAGTTAGCGATGTTCTATGCTCAACGTACATTAACCAAACAACCGATAACCCCGGCCGACCAAGCGGAAGCGGCTTACTTAATGGTTTCAGGTCAGTTAAGCAAAACGACAGGCCAAATCATTAGTGTAGACGGTGGTTTACACGAAGCGTTTTTACGCTAAGCCGTTTTTACCCGAGTGATGTTCACGGCACGCTAAAAAGCGAGCAGAGCCTGACTTGGGTAAACAAGACAACCGATATTAGGAAACATAAAAATGACTCAACGTATAGATAAAGGCCTAATTGCAGAAGAAAATGCAAAATTAGAAGGCTTCTTAAAAGAAGATTACGCGGCTTTAGGTGCAAAATTAGCGCGTGAAAACATCAATATTGACGACATCACGGCCAAAGCGGAAACGTTTCAAATTGCGGTACCGTCATGGGGCACTGGCACCGGCGGCACACGTTTTGCCCGTTTTCCAGGTGAAGGCGAGCCACGCAATATTTGGGAAAAACTAGAAGACAGCGCGGTTATTAATGATTTATCGCAATGTACCGAGCGCGTATCACCGCATTTTCCGTGGGATAAAGTGGATGACTTTAGCGAACTTAAGCAAACGTCAGATAACTTAAACCTAAAATGGGATTCGATTAACTCGAATACATTCCAAGACCAACCGGGTCAAGAGCATAGCTTTAAATACGGTAGTTTAAGTAACACCAGCCAAGCTTCACGTGATTTAGCGATACAACACAACTTAGATTGTATTGAATACGGTAAAGCATTGGATTCAAAAACGTTAACGGTTTGGGTTGGCGATGGTTCAAATCATCCGGGACAACAGCATTTCCAAGGCGCGTTTGAGCGTTACTTAGAAAGCATGAAAAAAATCTATGCGGGTTTACCGAGTGATTGGGAACTGCATATCGAACATAAAATGTTTGAGCCGGCGTTCTACTCAACGATTATTCAAGATTGGGGCAGCAACATCTTAGCGGCGATGGAATTAGGTCCACAAGCTAAATCATTAGTTGATTTAGGCCATCACGCGCCAAACGTGAACATTGAAATGATAGTGTCGCGTTTAATACAATTTAAGAAATTAGGTGGTTTCCACTTCAATGACTCTAAATATGGCGATGATGATTTAGACAGCGGTAGTTTACACCCGTATCAACAGTTCTTAATTTTTAATGAATTAGTGGATGCAGAATACCGTAACCAAGAAGGTTTTGGCCCGAACTACATGTTGGACCAATCACACAATGTGACAGACCCAATAGAAAGTTTAGTTAATTCAGCGGCGAGCGTACAACGTTCATACGTATCGGCTTTGATAGTAGACCGTGAGAAATTAACAGGTTACCAAACTGAAAACGATGCCTTGATGTGTAGCAATACATTGAAGCATGCGTTTACGACAGATGTATCGCCTATTTTAGCGATGGCGCGTTTACGCAAAGGTGGAGCGATAGACCCAATCGCGGTTTACCGTAAATCAGGTTACCGAGCGCAAGCGGGCGTTGAGCGTCCTAACAGTGGCGGCAACGGTTCGGGTATTGTTTAAGCTCGA
>NZ_QMED01000028.1 GCF_003286125.1 Algibacillus agarilyticus | reverse complement strand
TTACATTAAAACCTTAACCCGACTGACTTAGCGGCGTTGCCTGCCTTGTCTGTGGGGGCGCATAATAGAGATTTATAAAATTTCGTCAAGCCTTTTATTACAAAAAAATGAATGTTTTTATTTTTGTTCATTTAAGCATCTAAATCAGGTTAAATATGGCGATAAACCAAGTCATGAGACCGTTTTTTGTACACTTTAATTTTATGTAGAGGAACAACCATTGGATAATTTAAAAAGCTTTAAAGGAAAAACACCACAACTTTCATCCGGCGCATTTGTAGATTTTAGTGCAGTTTTATACGGCGACATCGAAATAGGTGAAGATTCAAGCATTTGGCCATTAGTTGCCGGGCGTGGTGATGTTAACTTTATTCGAATTGGTGCCAGAACGAATGTTCAAGATGGCTCAGTGTTACATGTCACTCGATTTTCTGAATCAAACCCAACCGGTTTTCCTTTGATAATAGGTGATGATGTTACTGTGGGTCATAATGCGATGTTACATGGCTGTACAATTGGTAACCGAGTTTTAGTAGGCATGTCTGCCACTATTATGGATGGAGCGGTAGTTGAAGATGATGTTATCGTTGCGGCGGGTAGTTTAGTCGCGCCAAATAAAACATTAGAATCGGGTTATTTATATCGCGGTAGCCCTGCAAGTCAAGCAAGAAAGCTAACAGAGAACGAGTTAGCCTTCTTGAAGCAGTCTGCGATAAATTACGTTATTTTAAAAAATGAATATTTAGCTGAATTATAATTCAACCAATTCAATTTCTGGCTCGTGTTCATCGAGCCAGTTTTCTATCAAGCATTCTATGTCAAATTTTAATGCTTGTGATAACACACTTTCATTATTAACTTTTTTTATTGGTACGCGAAAAGTTAAACATTGCCCAGATAATATACCGGTTACTTGCCAAACCCTTTCTTGAACTAAATAAGTTAAATCATCATTTATAATAAACGCTTGATTCATATTTTTTATGACTCTATTAATTAGCGGTTAATTGTGCTCTTAATTCTTCTAGCACCGGTGTTATATTCGGTCTTTTGCCATGCCATACGTAAAAGCTTTCGGCGGCTTGACCAACTAACATACCTAACCCATCAATAACGGTTACACAACCTTGCTCTTTTGCCCAACTCACAAATGTTGTATCTATTGCTTTATAGGACATGTCATAGGCAAACGTATTAGCATTAAAAATACAAGCAGGCACCGGGGGCAACTCATTTGTTAAACTTGATGAACTCGAATTAATAACGAGGTCATAGCCGTCTTGACTTAATTGTTCTGCTTCAATAGCCTTTATTGGTCCATATATACTAAATTTTTCGACCAAAGCTTGGGCTTTGCTATAGGTACGATTACAAATAACTAATTGTTCGGGCTCACACTGAAGTAATGGCTTAATGACTCCTCTCGCTGCACCGCCAGCACCAATAAGTAAAATACGTTTACCTTTAATAGGGGCATTTTGGTTTTCTAAGTCAATCACTAAACCAGGCCCATCGGTGTTATCGCCCAATATTGAACCATCAGCACATAATGTTAATGTGTTAACCGCTTCGGCCAGTTGCGCTCGTTCACTTAATTGATTAGCCATTGAAAAAGCATCACCTTTAAAGGGTGCAGTAACGTTACAACCTTTGCCTCCATTTTCTTTTAAATTATTGATCGCTTGCTCAAACGCCCCTATTTCGACCAAATGCTTTTGATACTCTAATTTAATACCAAATTGAGCAGCAAATGCTAAATGAATTTGTGGTGATTTTGATTGGGCTATCGGGTTACCAAATACGGCGTATTTTTCCATGAATAAAGCTCTATAATTTAAATGCGATGAGGGATTAATGTGGGCAATTTAACATATGCTGCGCTAAAGGTGTTACGGCTTGTTGAATAGCTTGGCGAGTTCGTGAGCTTTTAACTTCTTGCTCTAGCGCTTTATTCATACAATGCAACCATTGGTCTATCATATTTTGGTCAACCTTGAACGGTAGGTGACGAGCACGTAGCCTTGGATGTCCGTATTTTTGTTCAAATAGAGGCGGGCCACCAAACCAGCCTGACAAATATTCAAAAAAGCGTTCACGAATAGAGTCCATCGGCTGTGGATGTAATGCTAATAATTCACTGGCAACAGGGTCTGTCGACATAATGTCGTAAAATGTATTAGCCAACTGACGAGTCCCCTTTTCTTGACCCACTAATTCATACAGTGTTTTTTGTTTACGAGGTAAAAATTTATCTAACAAACTCATTTAACTGATCTCAACTATGATTACCCAGCTATTTTAACTTAATTTAAACGACTAAGTACCTCAAACTTATGTTGATAATATTGTGATTTTAATTGGTTATTAATTTTTTGATAATATTTACTCGTCAATTGTAAAGTACGTTGTAGTGCGGGTGTCATTTCATACAAACCATATAAATCGATTAAACGTAATAAAGCGGATTCAATGGCCGCCGAACTAATCTCATTTTCCCCCATAACAACAGATTGTTCTTCTAAACGGGTTAATTCATTAACACCACGTTGAGCATAATTATTTAATGCAAACATTAAAATTTCAATACGCTGTAATTTTCGTTCATCATAGCGCTGAGTTAATTGAGTTAAAGTACCTTCAACTTTTGCTAAAGCGACTCTATTTTTGTCATATAACCATAGATGAAATATATAGTAAGCATATCTCTCGGGGTCATCTTTATACTTTACGACCAAGGTTTCAATTAAATCAGCAGCCTTAGTCACTGCTTTTTTCGCAAACCATAACTTAGCTTGAGCAAAATCAACACTTGGCTGCGATGAAACCGCTTCAATCTTAGCTATTAATTGTCCATGTTCAATCAACTGCTGCGCTAGTTGAAAATTATTTTGTTTAATCGCAATTAGCGCCCTTTTTAAATAACAGTTAACAACCCACTTCATATCATTGCGAGCGACAAAAAAGGAATAAGCATGTTTATATTTTATATCCGCTTCAACATAAGATTCTTGTCTGCGTAGTTGCTCTGCCCATTCAAAGTAATGCGTTGCTTGATCGGCTAATTTTGAAACACCGTATTCGCGCGGAGTCGATGTACTGCACGCGCTAACTAAAAGACAAAAACAGGCTAAATAGGCAAATTGAAGCCCTCTACTTATCATTATTGATCAACCTCAATTTGTGGCTCTGTCACCTCTAACGGAAAAGCTGATTTTAATAGCGGATTAGCTTTAACCGCTTTAAGGGTTTTATTTAAATCTTGCAATGCTTTATTACTTTGTAGCATTAACAAGCCTATATGCTGACGCTCGTTATGTACTTGCTCTAAAATACCTTCTATGTAGTGCATGTTTTTTTGAGTTGAGTCAAGAAGCAACGGCATATTACCATCGGTAGCATGATCGATTAATGATTCTGGTGATTGATACGCTTTTAGCGTATTTTCAACTGAAGATAAAGTGCTATCAACCTGTCCTAATTTTGACTGTAAACCGTCTAATAACGTATTCGCTTTAGAGACCGTTATATTTAAACTTTGGGTAAAATTACTTTCATTTAATTGTTGGACCAAACCCGTTGATTCTTGCATCAGTAAATTTATTTGCGTTAATGCCTGTGGTAACGAGGTGGTTTCATTATCCCCTTGCCCCACACGTAAATCGTTTATTAATAAAGTTAAATCCCGAATTAAACTGGCTAACTTGTCTGACTCTAACTCCGTATTCGAGGCTTTAAGTAAATGCTGACCAATAGCAGAAGTATGAAAATGAACTTCTTCATTCACTTGTAGCGGTACCGAATTTAAAACAGTTTGCCGTAATGTAAAACTCGCTACATCGGTTAATAATATATTATGGCTTCGAACGATAACGCTCGAATTCGTAACAAGATGGGCATATTTTTCATATACATAAAATTCAGCTTTAATATCACTCGAATTGGTTAATTCAAATTGATCAAATCGGCCAATGTTAAGTCCTTTATAAGTTAAAATAGGGTCGCCTATAAGGCCTTGAGCATCCGCCATTAACGTATAAAAATATCGCTTTTCACTAAATACTTTACTTTTTATACCCACAGCAATAACCAAGGCTATAAACAAACCAATCCCCGTTAACATAAATAAACTAACGACTTGCTTAGATGGCTTCATGGCCTGGTACCTCATTTTTTTTCAAACGTAAAACTTGATCAGCCAAATGATGCATTTCACGAGTATGATCTGAAAATAATACGAGCGAGACACCTTCTTGTTTTAAATCAAACAGTTTTTTCAACATCCGTTCATGGCTCAGATTATCAAGCCCACTTAAAGCGGCATCCCATAATAAAATAGAAGGTTGATGAAACAGCGCTCGAATAATGGCAATAATACTGGACTGGCTTTGCGATAATTGATGGGGCCTTAGGGTAAGTAAATGCGACACATTAAATTCATTAATTAAAAAAGAGAGCTGTTCAGCATGCTTCAAATGGCTGTCATCTTGATAAAAACGATCAGCACATAGCAGCAAGTTTTGTTCTACCGTTTGATTAGATAATAAAGCGGGTCGATCAAAAATAACACCTTGCGACTTTCGAAGTTGAATAACGTCTAATTCATTTAACAACTCAAATGAAATGTTATTAAACAACACTTGCCCAGCATAAGGTTTAGCAATACCAACCAGCGTATTAAACAGACTCGTTTTACCACATCCCATTTCCCCTTGAACAACTAAACATTCACCGGGTTCTAATTGAATATTTAGCCTCTCTTGGGTAAATAAGCTGGGTGTATCGACTATCAAATCTTTAACCTTCAGCTGCATGTCGCCTCTTAAAATGAGAATTCATTCATTGTCAGATAAATTAAAATTCCAACGCCATTAATCAATGTAACACTCAAAACACTATAACCTACCGTTTTAATCATAAATTGCGGTACTTCAGTGACAGATTGATTAACACTCAAACCGAAATAACAAGACAAAGCAGCTAGCATAAATCCACACAATATTAATTTAGCGGCCATCAAGCCTAAATCAAGCAAACTTATCGCTTGGAACATGAATTGCCAAAATTCCACATGCGAAATATTGAGAATTAAAATAGCCACTAAATAAGCACTTAAGATCCCCGTGGCAGTAAAAAAACAACCTAAAACGAATAATGAAGTCACCATAGCCCAAATACGAGGTAAAACTAAATATTCCATAATACCAATACCCATTACTTGCAGAGCCGCGACCTCTTTGTTTACCTTCATGTTGCCTAACTCCGTTGAAATAGCCGTACCTGAGCGAGCTAATAATATAAAGCTAATCAAAAAAGGGGCAACATCACGCAACACAATCATATTGAGTAAAAAATAAATCCACGGCGCTTGGCCAATCGAAACAAAAAAATCAAACCCCACATACATGACCAAGCCACCTAACACACAGGCAACCAAGCTAATTAACCCTAATGCCTCAAAACCACTAAAGAAGACCTGTACAGTGTAAACTTGCCGACCAATTGCTCTATTACGTAACGCATTCACTGAGCTCAACAGCAACTGAATAACAAAAACACCAAATGATGGCATTATTATTTGCACCAACTCAATAACGTATGAGCACGCAATTTATAATAACTAGCCATTAAAATAAGCATGCGATCATCAATTTTGGGTGTTAAGTGATGATGGTTCCAATAGACTTTAAGACTTTGTTTTAAGGCCTGCTGTTCGCTTATTGATAAGTCACGCTTGCCCGTTTGTTGAGCGCTTATTTCAATTAAACCAAACACACTTGAAAACAATACATCGTTCAACAAATCAACCTTGTCTAAACTAACAAAAAAGGCATCAAAAGGTGCGCTGCCTTGTTTATCCTTCTGGCTAAGTGCATTAATCAAAGGTTCATTACTTTCGAATAATAGTAACGAACGGATAAAGTTAAAGGGTGGCATGTAATTAGAGGCTGTCGCATTAACGCGTCCAAATAAGGGATCAGCTCGGAACAGATAATGCAAACAATTACGTTGTTCTGAATCAACAGAATCGAAAGATAAATGCTCTTTGATTGCAGGAAAAAATAAATTAAGCGCAGCCTCAGTGTTAATTAATTTAATAAAACCAGAAGGCGACTTTTTTAACTCGAGTAACTTAGTTGCAACCTGCTGATATACATTGTATTTAGCCACAGAGCTGTTTTCAGACAACCTCAATAATGTTTCTAGCTGCTGCAAATTTTCGGTTGCGCTAGCTTGAGAATACAATTGACATACTTGTTTGAAGTCACGTTTATCTAAAGCATTTTGCCATCGAGATACTATTGACGTTTTTTGGAACATTCAAAAACCCATTGAACACTACAGAAAGTATTAATTAAATGATTTATCGAGAGATAATATTGATTGTAGTGGTCAATGGAAAGGGTTACAAACTTGAACACAACACAAAGACTCCAAAATTAAATGATAAATATCATTAATTTTTTCGCTGCTATACTCGTATACTCGACTCTAAGCTATTACGTCTAAATTATAGAAGCAATAAAACCCGATAACTTTAACAATATAATATTGATAACCTAATATTGATAACGCCTTTTAAACATAACCATATGGAGTCACACAATGAATGAACTGAATCAGCGATTACAGGAACAGTTTGGTTTTCCTGAGTTCAGGCTTGGTCAAGAGCCCGTTGTACGGCAATTATTGGCAGGGCAATCAACGCTTGCGATTTTTCCTACAGGCTCTGGTAAATCATTATGTTATCAATTTACTGCCTTGCAATTACCGCATTTAACGTTAGTCGTTTCACCTTTATTAGCATTAATGAAAGATCAAATTGATTTTTTACAGCAAAAAGGGATTGCCGCTGCTAGCATTGATTCAACCTTGTCTTCGGCGGAACACCAACAAGTGGTGGCAGATGTCAGGTCTGGTCAAACAAAAATTCTGATGGTGTCGGTTGAACGCTTTAAAAATGAAAGATTCAGACAATTAATTTCAAGTGTTCCGATCTCGATGTTAGTCGTTGATGAAGCGCATTGTATTTCTGAGTGGGGACACAACTTCAGACCCGATTACTTAAAACTGCCAAGCTACCAACGTGAACTTAAAATACCTTTAGTTTTACTGTTAACAGCAACCGCAACCCATGCCGTAAAATTGGATATGGCTAAACGATTTTCGATCGAAAGCACACATATTGTACAAACGGGTTTTTATCGCGCAAACCTTGATTTAAATGTCCAAGCAGTTGCAATGAATAATAAACCTCATGCGCTACAACAATTTATCTTACAGCAATCGGGTGATGGCATCGTTTATGTTACATTGCAGCAGCAAGCTGAACAGGTTGCTAACACATTAAAAAATCAAGGTATTAATGCGGTTGCATATCATGCGGGCTTAAAAGATGACTTACGGCAAGATATTCAGCAGCGCTTTATGGCAGGTCAAATCAGCGTTGTCGTTGCCACAATCGCATTTGGTATGGGCGTTGATAAATCAGATATACGTTTTGTTGTGCATTACGAATTACCTAAATCTATCGAGAATTACAGCCAAGAAATCGGCCGTGCTGGCCGAGACGGACAGCAAGCTCATTGTTTATTATTAGCTGACCTATCAGGCCTCAACACACTTGAAAATTTTGTTTATGGGGATACCCCCGAACAAGACAGTATTCAGATCGTTTTAAGTGATATTCAAAAAAATAGCAATCATAATTTATGGGAATGTCAGCTACATAGTTTATCGAATCAAAGCAACATCAAACAATTACCACTCAAAACATTGCTCGTACAACTTGAACTACTCGGTATATTAGACGCTAAATACAGCTATTTTGCTGAACTGAAAGTTAAATATATTATCGAACCTCAAACCATTTTATCGAATTTTGAAGCCGAGCGAGTCACTTTTTTGCAAGCGGTTTTTGCCCATATAGAAATGAAAAAAACGTGGGGTGTGTTAAACATGGAGAGCTTATTAAACACTTATCCATGTGATAGAAAGCGCGTTATAACCGCGCTTGACTACCTACATGAACAAGGAATGTTAGTTGTTCAAACCAGCGGTGTTACTGATGTTTATCAAATCAATCAACAATTTGATGTACAAGCGTTGAGTGCAAAGCTCGCGCACTACTTTTTAGATAAAGAACAAAAAGAAATCGAACGCATCGCTCAACTGGTTGCATTTTTTCAAACTAATAACTGCTTAAGTTATGCGCTGGCGTCTTACTTTGATGATCATAAAGCACCTCAGCAATGTGGTCATTGTGCTGTATGTCGAGGTTTACCCGTCACACTAACATTACCTGCTCAACCCACTATCGCAACCAAACAAATACAACAGGCCATGCAAGCTTTACAACAACACATGCAAACGAAACAAAACCTAAACATAAACACGACCACCTATTGTCGGTTTTTAGCCGGAATGAGCGAGCCATTGTTAGCAAAATCACGAGTTAAGAATGTGCAAGGTTATGCCCTATGTGAAAACGTGCGCTATGCCGACATAAAACAACAAGTCATGGCCATAAGCAGGGCTTATTAATTATGCATCACCCGTGTTGTTTGGCTTATCTACGGGTTTTAGCTCGATCTCCGGTTTAGGGTTAGTTAGCTCTCTAAATGAGCTAGGTAAAACGTCAATGCCAAGCTTTTGTCCCAGCTTAACAATCAGTGGGATCGTAATGGGAGCAAAAGGCAAAATAGCGACAACGCCGATCCCCATGCCTTTTAATAAATCAACAAACTGCTCATTAGCGTGTTTCATCTCTTCTTTACTGGCTTGCTTTCGGGTATAACGCTTATATATTTCAAGCATTTGCTTAGTTTCGTCACTCTCTTGCGCTAAGCCTTTTTTAACAATAATTAAGTCATGTTTGATCCGCTGCTTAAGGTGTTTCGTTTTAAGCTTCACCTTTAATACGGCATTGCTTGAAATTTTGACGGTTTTTTTTAACATGATCCACTAATATGAGTTGCTATTAAACACAAACAAGGTTGTATTTCTGCTCGGTGTTGCATACATTTAAAATGATTGTAACAGCTCAACGTAAAGATTCTATAATACAAATTTCGTTAATCAACATACTAAGATTCGCGGGTACAATTTCAGTTTTACAATTTGTATGAAAGATCGTATCTAAGTATATGACTTATATTTTCAAATCGTGTTCGCCATAACTTGAAAATAAGACGCAAGCACAATAAAAAACAATAACCTTTAAATAAGCTGACTAAATTAAATTAGCTTAAAAAAGTGATGAGTAAGTAGGAAATGATGCATTCGATATTATTGATCGATGATGAAAGCGACAATTTAAAGATATTAACGCAATTATTCAAAAGTGATTATCGTGTTTTTGTCGCTAAATCAGGCCAGGAAGGCTTAAATTTAATTAATACCGTTCATCCCGATGTTATTTTATTAGACATTATCATGCCTGACATTAACGGTTTTGAAGTGCTTAAAGCGATTAAAAGTCAGCCTGAAACACAACATATACCGGTTATTTTTATAACCGGCTTGCAAGATCCCGACGATGAAGAAAAAGGCCTTAAACTAGGCGCGAGTGATTACATTCAAAAACCCTTTCATACAGGCATTGTTAAAGCACGCGTCAACAATACGATCACCCTTGTTCATCAAAAAGCATTGCTTGAAGAACTCGCTCTTATTGACCCATTAACTGAACTTTCAAATCGACGTAAATGGGAAATGGAAAGTCAATTCATTTGGCAACGTGCGCTCACCAAATCACAGACCTTAGTCATTGGTGTTATCGACATTGATTGCTTTAAATTATACAACGACACCTATGGGCATGCCGCCGGAGATCGCGCTTTAACCTGTGTCGCTAAATATTTAAATACCGAGATTCAAACGTTAGATGGTTCTTTGTATCGTTACGGTGGTGAAGAATTTGTCTTTATTATACAAGCCAGCGATTTAGACACCGTGCAACATAAGCTAATACAATTACCCAATGGCTTAATAAGCAAAAAAATAGACCACCAGGCTTCAACCGTTCAACCTTATATAACCGTAAGTATTGGCGCTTGCATCATTGAACCCTCACCGATAATAGATATTGATAGCGTATTTGAGCAAGCCGATAAATTAATGTACCAAGCCAAATACAATGGCGGGAATAACACCTTAGTTGAAGAGCTAGATTAAATGATCATTTCTAATGTGTATTCAATCCTCATTATTGATGATGAAACGGCCAATTTAAAAGTACTGTCCTCCTTACTTAAAGATGACTACCGAGTCATTGCGGTTAAATCGGGTGCGATCGGTATTGAAAAAGCTCAAGCATTACAACCTGATTTAATTTTATTAGACGTAGTCATGCCAGCGCTAAATGGCTTTGAAGTTATTCAACGATTAAAACAGATATCAACAACCTCCCATATTCCTGTCGTATTTATTACGGGTTTAAACTCACCAGAAGATGAAGAAACCGGCTTAACATTAGGGGCGGTTGATTACATCTATAAACCTTTTTCACCTTCAGTGGTCAGAGCCAGGGTCGCAACACAAATTAAGATAATTCAGCAAAAAAGAGAACTCACCGGGTTATCTGACGAGCTAAAAATAGCGGCCGACATTAAAGCGCGCTTTTTAGCTAATATGAGCCATGAAATTCGCACACCGCTGACCACCATAATAGGTTATACCGACAGCCTATTAAAAGGTGAAGTGCCAGAAAATCAACGTTTAAACGCAATTGAAGCGGTTGCTAATTCAGGTCAGCATTTGTTAGGTGTGGTTAACGATATTTTAGATTTTTCAAAAATAGAAGCAAACCAATTAGAGATTGAGCACATCACCGTTAATTTATTTGAATTATTGCATCATGTATATCAAATGGGATTAGCATTGGCGCAAAATAAGCCTTTAAAAATAGCGTTTGTTTTAGCCACTAAACTCCCTTGCTTAATCAAAACCGATCCGACTCGTTTAAAACAAATACTCTTTAACTTGTTATCCAATGCAATTAAATTTACAGAAAGCGGAGAAGTCAGCTTAATTATTCGTCGCGAGGCCTCTCAACTTGTTTTTGCCGTTAAAGATACAGGCATTGGTATCGCGCCAGATAAAATAGGCTCATTGTTTGGTGCTTTTCATCAAGTTGAAACATCAACAACACGAAAATATGGAGGATCGGGCTTAGGCTTAAGCATTTCAAAAAATTTAAGTGAAAAACTCGGTGGCGATATAACCGTGCAAAGCGAGCTCAACCAAGGTAGCTGCTTTACATTATCGATTGCATTAGACATTGCCCCCAATAGTCGCTGGACAACCCAATATGATTTCAACCAAGTAACCGAAATTGATATTAATAAAGAGGAATATGAAAAAAATCCCATTCTAGGACGTGTACTACTAGCAGAAGATCATGATGAAAACCGACAACTCTTTTGTCTAATACTTGAGAGCCTTGGTTTGCAGGTGGATGCTGTCTGCAATGGCGAAGAAGCAGTCGAATCATGTTTATTAAATGATTACCAATTAGTATTAATGGATATTCAAATGCCAATTTTAGATGGCTTATCTGCTTTTGAACTATTAAAACAATCTGGATTTGAAACACCGGTTATCGCTTTAACCGCCAATGTAATGGCAGAAGATATAGAAAACTACAAAGCATTAGGCTTTGCTGATCATTGTGCTAAACCGATTAATCGTCGTGAATTAATAGACAAAATTCGTTATTATATGGAAACAACGCAATCGTCAAACCACGAACAGCAAGCACATATTAATTCAGATGCCTACACAGCCTTACAAGCTGAATTTAAAAACAAATTAATAGATCATGCTGATGTGTTGATCACGCTATTGTCGGTTAATAACCAAGCTGAAATCGCTAAATTAGCTCATCAAATACATGGCGCTGCGGCTTCATTTGGTTTCACCGAAATAGGTTATAAAGCAGCTGAAATCGAGCAACTATTCATGCAAAAAAACAGAAATGAATCCTTCGCCAATACCGTGCTAGATTTAGTTAAAATGCTTAAAGCGACCGTTTAAAATGATAAAAAAAAACGTTCTGCTTTTATGCTTACTCGCCTGCTCAATAACCCAAGCAGCGGCCTTTGGTAAAAAATATTATGTCCAGCTAGGTGCCTGCTACTTACAAAAATGTGTCGCTGATAAAGTAGCAAAGGCTCAAGCACAAGGCTGGCCTATCACCATACACAGAGCATCTAATACAACCAATTTGTATCAAGTGATCAGTGCATTAGCGCACGACGAAACTGATGTCGATATCTACTTAACCGAACTGCAAAAACATAAAAAACTCGCAGAAATAGCCGGGCTGGAAGGTGACTTATTAGGCTACCGCATTCAATTAGGCTATTACGAAAACGTTGCCGAAGCTTATCAAATAAAAGATCTAGCCGAACAGGTACTAACCGGTGAAAAAATCACGTTTTTAATGCACCGGAAAGTAAAGAAGAACGAAGCCAGTAAAATTTTAGTCGGCCCTTACTCTTCTGAAAAATCGGCTCGGGCACAGCGAAAAAAAATACGCGCCACCGATGATTTCCCACATGCATTTTTAATTATAAAAGAGTAAATACCCTCAACTATTACAATTAAATCACAACAAGATTTACCTCAACTTCAGCCCTAAAAAGCGGTATAAAATGAGAGAGGGTTAATCCAAAAACGGCACAGCAGACTATTTGACATAATTAATTCCTAAATGGTCGTTAAAATTGCGCAATATACAAGGTAAAGCTCTACTCTCAACATCCAGAGTGCGTTAGAATTCTCGGCATTTAACGCTCAACGTATAAATGAGTGTTTGCATAGCGCAAGTATAAATTAAATTGCTAAGTTTCCGGGTTAAACACCCTGCAACAAAATTTAAGCTTTAAACGCATATTTGTAACGATCACTTAATAGAAGAATATCCTATTTATGGAAAAGTACGACGTAAAAACCTTTCAAGGTTTAATATTGGCATTGCAAGATTATTGGGCTCAACAGGGCTGCACGATTGTTCAACCTTTGGATATGGAAGTCGGCGCAGGCACATTCCATCCGATGACTTTTTTGCGCTCAATTGGACCCGAGCCACATAATTGTGCTTATGTACAACCTTGTCGTCGTCCTACCGATGGTCGTTATGGTGAAAACCCAAATCGCTTACAACACTACTATCAATTTCAAGTGATATTAAAACCATCACCCAAGAATATCCAAGAACTGTATTTAGGCTCTTTAGAATTGCTTGGTTTTGATACCGAAACACATGATATTCGTTTTGTAGAAGATAACTGGGAATCACCGACTTTAGGTGCCTGGGGTTTAGGTTGGGAAATTTGGCTTAATGGTATGGAAGTAACCCAATTTACCTATTTCCAACAAGTGGGTGGTTTAGAATGCCGCCCGGTATCTGGCGAAATCACATATGGCTTAGAGCGCTTAGCCATGTATGTACAAGGCGTTGATAGCATTTATGATTTAGTTTGGGCTGATGGTCCGCTGGGTAAAGTGACTTACGGTGATGTTTTTCATCAAAATGAAGTTGAGCAATCAACTTATAATTTTGAATTTGCCGATGTAGACGCATTATTTAGACAATTTGATCAATGTGAAAAAGACAGCCAACTATTAATCGAAAAAGGCTTACCCCTTCCAGCTTACGAGCAAGTTATGAAAGCATCACATGCTTTTAATTTATTAGATGCTCGCCATGCAATCTCGGTTACCGAACGTCAGCGTTACATTTTACGTGTACGTACGTTAGCAAAAGCCTGCGCAGAAGCATATTACGCAGCACGAGAAGCATTAGGATTTCCGATGTTAAAAACAGCAAAAAGCGAAGGTGACAAGTAATGGCTGAAAATCTATTAATCGAAATTGGTACTGAAGAATTACCACCAAAAGCATTACGTAAATTAGCCCAAGCTTTTGCAGATAATATTGAAGCGGGTATCAAGCAAGCAGAGCTCTCATTTTCAAGCGTACGCTGGTTAGCATCGCCTCGTCGTTTAGCCGTTGTGGTTAACGAGTTAAGTGAACAACAAGCCGATAAAATTGTTGAAAAACGCGGCCCAGCTGTACAAGCCGCATTTGATGCCGATGGCAATCCAACTAAAGCAGCACTTGGCTGGGCTCGTGGTAACGGTATAAGCATTGAACAAGCAGAACGCTTAGAAACAAACAAAGGCGCTTGGTTACTGCATAAAGCCGAAGTTAAAGGCAAAACGGTCATTGATTTATTCCCTTCTATTGCAGAACAAGCTTTAGCTAAATTACCGATCCCGAAAGCCATGAGATGGGGCGCATCAGACACTCAGTTTATCCGTCCAGTCCACACAGCGACTATTTTATATGGCGCAAAATCAATTGATTGTGAATTATTAGGCGTTAAAACCGGTCTAGTGTTACAAGGCCATCGCTTTCATCATAAAGGCATGGTGCAAATTAACCATGCAGATGAATACGAAAACGTATTAAAAGAAGCCAAAGTTGTTGCCGATTTCAATCAACGTAAATCAGCGATAAAAGCCCAAGCAGAAGCCAAAGCCGCCGAGCTCAATGGCACCGCTGATATCGATGATGCTTTACTGGATGAAGTAACCGGGTTAGTCGAATGGCCAGTGGTATTGGTTGCATCATTTGAAAATGCGTTTTTAGCGGTTCCCGACGAAGCATTAATTTATACCATGAAAGGCGATCAAAAATACTTCCCTGTTTTAGACAAATCAGGTGCATTGATGAATAAATTCATCTTTGTTTCTAATATTGAAAGTAAAGATCCAGCTCAAGTTATTGCAGGTAACGAAAAAGTTATTCGCCCACGTTTAAAGGATGCTGAATTTTTCTTTGAAACGGATAAAAAGCACACGCTTGAAAGTCGCTTAGCCAGTTTAAAAACCGTATTATTCCAAAAACAATTGGGTACGGTATACGAAAAGTCGGAGCGCATCTCTGAACTAGCCGGCTTTATTGCCTCTAAAATTGGCGCTGACGAAACTAACGCCAAACGAGCAGGCTTATTAAGTAAAACCGATTTAATGACTGAAATGGTGATGGAGTTTACCGATGTGCAAGGCGTAATGGGTATGCATTACGCACGTATCGATGGTGAGCATGAAGAAGTCGCCGTTGCACAAAACGAACAGTATATGCCACGCTTTGCAGGTGACAACTTACCGCAAGGTCTGGTTTCATGTGCGGTCGCTTTAGCAGATAAATTTGATACATTAGCCGGTATTTTTGGTATTGGCATGTTGCCAAAAGGCGATAAAGACCCTTTTGCATTACGTAGAGCCGCAATTGGCTCATTGCGCATTATTGTAGAACGTGAGTTAAACTTAGATTTAGCTGAAATTACGGCTAAAGCGGTTAGCTTATTTGGCGATAAATTGTCTAACGCGTCGGTGGAAACAGATGTAGTTGAGTTTATTTTTGGCCGCTTCCGCACTTGGTATCAAGATCAAGGTTTTGCACCTGAGTTGATCCAAGCCGTATTAGAACAGCGCCCAACAGAACCATTAGATTTCGACCAGCGTGTAAAAGCCGTTGCAGAATTTAAACAGTTAGAGGCTTCAACATCATTAGCGGCTGCAAATAAACGTGTTGGCAATATATTAGCTAAATATGACGGTGAATTAACAAACAATGTCGATTCAGCCCTATTAACAGAAGATGCCGAAAAAGCATTAGCGGCTGCCGTAGCCGATTTAACAACACGCTTAGAACCGGTTTTTGCTGAACGCCAATATACACAAGCGTTAAAGGAATTAGCCACATTACGTGAAACAGTGGATAATTTCTTTGATAACGTTATGGTTATGGCGGATGATGAAGCGATTAAACAAAATCGTTTAGTTTTATTAAGTCAGTTACGTGGATTGTTTTTACGCATCGCGGATATTTCTGTTTTACAGAATTAATCAAGCGAGTTAATTAACAAATTGAGAGTTAACATGAAAATTAAATCGTTAATCTCTTTTGCTTTAGTGGCGGCACTCGGTTTGACCGGTTGTGCTAGCCAACCAAACGTTGCAAAAGAAGAAGACCGTTCAGAATATTTGTATCTACGCGGCAGTTTTACTTGGTTTGATGCCGAAGAAAGCTATAAAGTACAGCGAGAAACGGGACAGATTTATAAAACAGTCGTCGAATTAGTCGCTGATGGTCAAGCTTATGAATTTAAGTTTGCCGACGAAAGTTGGTCAAAGGGTAAAAACTGCGGTTACCAAGATAAGGCTCAAGATGAAGTGGTTACCATCGGTAATAAAGTCACCGCTAATTGCTCGGCTAAGTTTGAGTTTTTTCGCTTTACACCGGCCAACTCTGGAAAATATAATTTTTTTGTTGATTTCAGCACCAGCGATAAAGCCCCTCAAATTTGGATCACAGAATACCAACCTGATTTGATTGACCATATTGTTGATCCATTACAAAAAGCGATGCCAGATTTGTAAGCGTACACTATATTATTCCAATCGTCGTTAATAACGGGGCACGTTAGCGAGTTGAAAACGCTGTAACCGCGTTTAAAAATTAACACTGATTGTTATTAAACCCGTAAAAAAAGCATGTTGAATCACTTCAACATGCTTTTTTATTTATCGCGTATTTTATTTTGTTTTAGTTTAAACAAAAACAGCGCATTAGAAAAACAAGGCGCTCGGTTGAAAAAGCTTTTCAACTTCAGTGATGTATTTTTTATTGACTAAAAACATAACCACATGATCATCTGTTTCTATGATGGTGTCACTATGAGCAATAAGCACTTCATCTTTACGCACGATCGCACCAATGGTGGTACCCGGTGGTAACTTAATTTCGCTGATCATTCTGCCAACAACTTTTGAAGTATCTTCATCACCATGAGCAATTGCTTCTATCGCCTCTGCAGCCCCTTTACGTAATGAATAGACATTAACAATGTCACCTTTACGCACATGCGTTAACAACGCAGATATGGTGGCCTGTTGTGGCGATATCGCTATATCGATTTCACCACCTTGAACCAAATCAACATAAGCCCCATGTTGGATAAGTACCATGGTTTTTTGTGCGCCTAAGCGTTTTGCTAGCATCGCAGACATAATGTTAGCTTCATCATCATTCGTTACGGCAATAAAAACATCAACCTGTTCAATATGCTCTTCGTTAAGCAATTCAGGATCAGACGCATCCCCGGCAAAAACAATGGTTCGTTCTAATGTTTCAGATAAATAAGTCGCTCGCTCTTCATTGCGCTCAATAAGTTTAACTCGGTGTGTATGTTCAAGCTGACGCGCCAAACCTGCCCCTATATTACCACCACCGGCAATCATCACCCGTTTATAAGTTGCTTCTAATTTTTGTAATTCGCTCATTACCGCACGAATATGCTTCGTCGCCGCTACAAAAAAGACTTCATCGTCGGCTTCAATGATTGTGGTTCCCATCGGGCGAATAGGACGGCCTTGCCGATAAATAGCCGCCACACGTGTATCAACATGTGGCATATGTTGGCGTAGCGCCGACAGCGCGTGGCCAACCAATAATCCGCCATAATAAGCTTTTACCGCGACCAATGAGACTTTACCACTAGCAAAAGCCATGACTTGTAAAGCCCCAGGGTAATCGATTAATCGTCGAATATATTTGGTTACTAATTGCTCTGGCGCAATAATATGATCAACCGGAATATCGTGATTTTTAAATAACTGCTTACGAAAGTTGATATATTCTTGCGAACGGATCCGAGCTATTTTTGTGGGGGTATGAAATAAACTATAGGCAATCTGACACGCCACCATATTGGTTTCATCGCTATTAGTCACCGCAATGACCATATCGGCATCTTCAGCCCCAGCACGAGCAAGCACCGCAGGATGAGACGCATGCCCAACAACAACTTGCAAATCGAACTTATCTTGGAGCTCGCGCAAACGTGAAGTACGCTCGTCAACAATGGTTATTTCGTTTTTTTCACCCACTAAATTTTCAGCGAGTGTACGACCCACTCGCCCGGCACCTAAAATGATTATTTTCATTAAATCAGTGTAACCTGCTTATTGTTTTTGTAATTTAGCATAATAAAAACCATCCATATTTTGCACACCCGGCAAGATTTGCCAGCCCGGATCTTGATCCGTTTCTGTGTTAAAAATAGGGATCAATTTTGCATCCGGTTGCTGTTGTAAAAAAGCGGTTATTTGCTCTTTATTTTCGGCAGGCAAAACAGAACACGTAGCATAAACGAGTGTGCCTCCCGGTTTTAACATGGCCCACATTTGCTGCAATATTTTATTTTGTAGTGCGGCGAGCGTGGCAATATCCGTTTCACGGCGCAAATACATAATATCAGGATGACGCCTAATAACGCCGGTTGCAGAGCAAGGAGCATCTAATAGAATCCGATCGAATAAAGCACCATCCCACCATGTGGATTCGGCAGCATCGCCTGTTACAACCGTCGCATTGAGTTGTAAACGTGTTAAATTTTCAGTCACTCGCTTTAAGCGCTCATCACTCACATCTAACGCAACCACTTCTTTAACATCGGGGGTATGGCTGAGTATATGAGCGGTTTTGCCGCCCGGTGCAGCACAAGCATCTAAAATGCGTTCACCTGGTTGTGCATCGAGTAATAAAGCAGCCTGCTGGGCGGCTTTATCTTGTACCGCACAACTACCTATTGAAAAATCAGGTAATTTACTAACGGCAACAGCTTGCTCAAGCAATAACGTGTTTTCATATTTTTTATCTTGTTGATAAGGTATTTCAAGTGCATCTAAAGCTTGGCAAAATGAACTGGCATCATTTACTTTTGTGTTGACTCGCAACCAAAAAGGAGGATGTTGTAAGTTAGCTTTTACTATCTTTTTAAAACCTTTAGGGTAAGCTTTTTTAAGCATACTCAATAACCATTGAGGATGATTACTACTCACTTGCAAGCCCGCTGCTTTTGCTTTTTCAAGTAAGCTTTCTTTTTGCCGCTCAAAATTGCGCAACACACCATTGACCAACCCCGTTAGTTTTTCAAAACCTAACTGGCGACAAGCCTCTACCGTTTCGGCAATTGCAGCATGAGCCGCCACCCGATCAGTCGTTAACTGATACATGCCTAAACAAATCAAGTAGCGTGTTATATTGAGTTCTTTACTCAATTTTTGTTCTGTTAATTGATTTAAACAGAAAGAAAAAGTGGGTAATTGCCTAAGGGTTGAATAAACAAAATCTTGAATTTGTCCTTTATCACCCGGCGCCAAGGCATGGGTTTGTTTAACCATGCCGTCGCTTAATGAAACACCTTTATCTAATACTTGGCAAATGAGAGTTGCCGCAATAGCTCGATTATTTAACAAGAGGTTGTGCCTTTAATTGAGTGCCAACAGCAAACCAATCTTTGCGCGCATTAAGTGCGTCAGCCGCTGAAATTGGTTTTTTACCGGGTAATTGTATTTGCAATAAACGTAAAGCCTGTTCCGCCGTTTGCACCACGATACCTTGTTTATTGGCTTCGATGATCGTTCCAGGGGCTGCAGCGTTATCAGAGGGAATGACTTCAATTTGCCAAACTTTAATCGTTTGTAACTGTTCTTTATCATCTACTAATGTAAAAAAGCTAACAGGCCATGGGTTAAAAGCGCGAACACACCGATCAATAAAACGAGCGGGTTGTTGCCAATCAATTTGAGCTTCAGGTTTAGAAAGCTTTTTGGCATAAGTCGCCTGTGCATCGTCTTGCTTTTCAGCTTTCACCTGGCCAGCCGCTATTTTTGTTAAACATTCTAATAACGCGACGGGGCCGGTGTCGGCTAGTTTTTCATATAAGCTAGCCGAGGTATCAGTTGATTCGATTGGGGTCGTAACAATATGCATCATATCACCCGTATCTAAACCGATATCCATTTGCATGATCGTAACACCGGTTTCACTGTCTCCTGCCCATAAGGCTCGTTGAATCGGTGCAGCACCACGCCATTTAGGTAAAATAGAACCATGCACATTAATACAACCTAAACGCGGTGTATTTAAAATAGATTCAGGCAATAACAAACCATATGCCACCACTACCATAATATCAGCATTTAATGCCGCTAAAATTTGCTGTTCTTCTTCCGCTTTAAAATTTTCAGGCTGATATACAGGTATCTCATGTGTTAAAGCGAGTTGCTTTACTTGACTCGCCTGTAATTTTTTACCACGACCAGCCGGTCTGTCCGGTTGACTGTAAACACCGATCACATTATGTTCTGAGTTTATCAGTGCTGCCAAGTGTCGAGCTGCAAAATCAGGCGTACCTGCAAAAATGATATTGAGTGCCAAATTAAACCTCTATAAACCTTGCTTTGCCAGTAATTTGGCTTCTTTCTCTAATTTGCTACGAATACGCTGACGCTTTAAAGGTGATAAATAATCAACAAAAAGCTTACCGTTTAAATGATCTAGCTCGTGTTGCACACAAATAGAGAGCAAACCGCTGGCATCCATTGTAAACTCGTTACCGTCGATATCGAGCGCTTTTACGGTAACTTCATCAGCACGGTCAACCTTGGCATATACACCCGGAAATGATAAGCAGCCTTCTTCGTGTGTGCGAACACCACGTAGCTCAACGATTTCTGGATTAATGAAGGTTAATGGTTCGTTTTGTTCTTCACTGCAATCGGCAACAAAAATGCGCTCGATAATGTCAACTTGTGTTGATGCTAAACCAACACCACTCGCTTGATACATGGTTTCATGCATATCGGCGACTTTTGTTTTAATTTCTGGGGTGACATTAGCGACAGGTTTCGCTACAGTTCTAAGTCTTTCATCTGGGAATTTTAATACTTCTAGAATAGCCATAAGTGATAAACGTAATTCAATACTTTATTAGTGGATAAGGATGTGCTGTAATTCTAGTCATTTAGAGCCAATTATTACAGTGATAAAATAATAATAAGTCTCGTAATCTCGAGTTCGGAAGTAAAAAATGCTAAAAATAGCTCAAACAGTCTTACTATCGCTCTTTTTGAGCGCGGTTGCATTCGCTGATACCTTAACAATAAGAGACGATGCACCAAGTCAATATGTTGTAAAAAAGGGAGATACCTTATGGGATATCTCGGCAATGTATTTAAATAGCCCGTGGATGTGGCCAGAATTATGGGGAAAAAACCCACAAATCGACAACCCTCACTTAATTTATCCTGGCGATGTATTACGTTTAGTTTATGGTGCGGATGGTCAACCTCGTTTAGTGGTCGCCAGCTCACAAAATGTAGTGAAGGTATCGCCGACTAAACGCACAACAATCAAGCGTTATCAGCCCGTTGAAACGCTACCATTAAGTGAAATTACACCTTATTTGCGTTATGAACGTATTTTAATGGGTGATGAATTTAATAATGCACCGATGTTATTAGGTGGCACAAGCCACACTAAACGTAAAATAGCCGGCAACATGGTGTATGCAAAAGGCCGCTTAAACATCGATGAAATGTATGGTGTGTATAAAAAATCGCGTGAAATCATTGATACTGAAGGCGATGTTTATTATGAATTAAGCTTAGCTGGCACCGCACGTTTAATTGATTATGGCGGCGAAGGCGGCACACATAAAGTCCGTTTATTAACGAACTTAATGGAAATGAATCAAGGTGACCGTTTAATTCCCTTATTAAGTGACCAATCGTTACCGGCGAGTTATACATTAACGATACCTGAAGACAACATATCAACGACGATCTTAGCCACAAGCTCAAAATCATCTGAATTTGGCAAACTCGAAGTGGTGATCATTAATAATGGCTCTAACGACGGTTTGCGCACGGGTAATGTTCTCGGTATTTACAGTGCCAGTCCGAATATTATGATGGAAAAGGGCTTACCGGTTTATGAAGAAGACGCAAGCCAATTCACGCGACTGATGAACAAATGGCAAGATAAAAAATCTCATGTCATGCCTGTTGAAGTCATTGGCCAAATGGTTGTATTTAAAGTATACGAAGAAGTGAGTTATGCTTTAATCACTAAAAACAATCAAGTCGTACGTTTACAAGATACGGTAGGCATGCCTAAGTCAATGTAGCCTTAATCTGGCGTGTTTGTGTTGTAGCGACTAACCTGAATTTATATATATAAATTCTTTATGCTCAACACAAACAACTCAGCAAGGATGCTACATGACACCAACTGATGGCCTGCGTAACTGGATCATACTCGACTCAGTTAAATATTTAAAAAGTAAACACTTATTACAATTGCTCACTCGCTACACCGCTGAGCAATTGTGTAAAATGCCGATAGACGAATTACAAGCCATTGGCTTTTCAGCCGCTCAAGCCAAACAAGTCATCAACCCTGATGAAGCTCGTATTACCGCGTTAACCGCTTGGCAAACGCAACCACACCAACACATTCTTTATTATACTCATGCGGATTACCCAGACAATTTAACGCAAATTGCATCGCCTCCATTACTCTTGTTTGCTTATGGTGACCTCAGTCTTTTACAAAAAACACAAATAGCCATTGTTGGCTCTCGTAACGCCTCGCACTATGGGTTAGACAATGCATTTCAATTTGCCGCCGCATTAGCCCAGCAAAATATTGTTATTACCAGTGGCTTTGCTACCGGTGTTGATGGGCATGCGCATAAGGGGGCATTATCAGTTGGCGGCGGCACGATTGCGGTTTTAGGAACCGGCGTTGATATTATTTACCCTAAACGACATACCGAGCTGGCACATGAGCTTTATCAAAAAGGGTTAATCATTTCAGAGTTTCCGCCTGGCACACCTGCCCGAGCTCAGCATTTTCCCAGACGAAACCGAATAATAAGCGGTTTGAGCCGAGGTGTTCTCGTGGTTGAAGCCGCGCTACAAAGCGGGTCATTAATCACGGCTCGCTATGCACTTGAGCATAATAAAGAAGTGTTTGCGATCCCAAATCATATTCATGACCCTCGTAGCCGAGGCTGCCACAAGCTTTTACGCGAAGGCGCTAAGCTTACTGAAACCGTGGCCGATATATTAGAAGAACTCGTTCAGTATGAAGATATACAGCAACAATTTGACTTATTAACGTCTGAAAACAGCCATAATGCTGAAAAAAGTTCAAATAAAAACTTCACAAGTGACGATTTGTTGGTTAACTTAGATTATAAGACAACATCTGTTGATGTGCTGGCTTCGCGGAGTCAATTGCCGGTTGATGTTGTTTTAGCGCGACTGTTAGACCTTGAACTTCAAGGCCTTGTTGCTGCTGTCTCCGGCGGCTATGTGAGAACGAGGAGAGATTGATATGTTTGATATACTTCTGTATTTATTTGAAAACTACATTCACAGTGAGGCGGAAGTCTTTGTGAACCATGATGAGCTAACAGATGAGCTTCTCAAGGCGGGATTTGAAACAGACGATATCTACAAAGCGCTAGGTTGGCTCGAAAAATTAGCTGATCTGCAAAACGCTGATACGATCCCGTATTTAACAAAACATAGTTCGGCTTCAATTCGAATTTATACCGAAGATGAAGTGATGCGCTTGGATGCCGACTGTCGAGGTTTTATTTTGTTTTTAGAGCAAATTAATGTACTCGATTTAGAAACTCGTGAAATGGTCGTTGATCGCGTTATGGCACTCGACATACACGATTTCATGTTAGATGACTTAAAATGGGTTATCTTAATGGTATTGTTTAATGTGCCGGGGCATGAATCAGCATACAGTCAAATGGAAGAATTAATATTTGACGAACCTGATGGGCCTTTACATTGATCATAATAAATATTCGGCTAATACCTTCGTTTTAACGTTTTGGTTAGTCGAATTTGATTTTTATCATGCCAATTTCAGTATCAAACTCATACAACCAACCGCTTTTTAAGTTATCCTTATAAAATAACCTGAACCTTTAACAGATGAGTTTTCAATAAGGTTTACCATGTCTGACGATTCACCTTTATTTAGTGCTAAACAGCACGCCTTGCAAAAAGAATTTCAAACCTGCCCTGAATGTGATCATGAATTATTGATTAAAAATGGTAAATCGGGCCCTTTTATTGGCTGCACACAATACCCAACTTGTCATTTTACCCGCCCTTTACACCCTGAAACTGAGCGCTTTGAGTCTAAACCTATTCCTAATAGCCAGTGCCCAAAATGCAGTAAAATTTTAGCGGTCAAGAGTGGTCGTTATGGGCTATTTATTGGCTGTAGTGATTACCCTGTTTGTGATCACATTGAACATGAAAAACAACAGCAAGATGAACATGAAATCAGCTGCCCTAAATGCAATAAAGGGCAAATTCAATCTCGAACCAGCCGCTATGGTAAAACCTTTTATGCCTGCAATAATTACCCTGCCTGCAAATACTTAGTCAATTTTAAACCTATTGCTCAACCCTGCCCTGATTGTGATTGGCCGTTGTTATTAGAGAAAAAGCAACGCGGTAAAATTCAATTAATTTGCCCACAAAAAAGCTGTGGCTATAAACAAAAGCCAGCAGAATAATCGCTAAGCCAAAGATTAAAGACTCTGATTTAAATCAAATATTCATAAACGTCATAACATGCAATTTGCGTTGGTATGAGTATACTAGAAGCAAATTATGGTTATGTTTAATGTGATATGAATAAAGAATTTATTGTACCAAGCACAAAAAATAATTCGGTACATGCACAAGCCCAATACACTTATGAAAATGGCGGCGTGATTGCCTACCCAACGGAAGCCGTTTTTGGTTTAGGTTGTGACCCAGATAACGAAGCCGCGGTAATGAAGTTATTGGCAATTAAACAACGCCCAATCGAAAAAGGGTTAATTTTACTCGCGGCCAATTATTCGCAATTACGGCCATACATAGATGATTCGCAGATACCGCCAGATATACGGCTTGCCATTTTGTCACGCTGGCCAGACGCCATCACTCAAATTATACCGGCTAATAAAAACACACCGTCATATTTAACCGGTCAATTTACGAGCATTGCCGTTAGAGTAACAAGCCAACCTGATGTGGTTAAGCTATGCAACGCACTAAATAAACCAATCGTTTCGACGAGTGCAAATTTAACCGGCGATGAACCCGCTACCTCAGTTGAAACATTAGATCCTCGCTTAATAGACAAAATTGATTATGTATTGGCAGGACAAACACTTGGCTACAGCCAACCATCACAAATAATTAACGCTCTTACTGGAGAAGTTGTGCGCGCATGATAGATATAAATCACGTTATTGACGTATTAAAGCAATTACAAGATGATATATGCCAAGGGTTAGCATTGGCCGACGGCCAAGGTTCTTTTATCGAAGATAGCTGGCAACGAGCAGAAGGTGGTGGCGGGCGAACTCGAGTATTAACCCAAGGCGCCGTCATAGAACAAGGCGGTGTTAATTTTTCATCAGTTTCAGGTAACAAACTCCCACCTTCTGCCACAGCACACCGCCCAGAATTAGCCGGTAGAACCTGGCAAGCCTGTGGTGTATCTTTGGTAATTCATCCTCATAGCCCGCATATTCCCACCTCACATGCTAACGTACGTTTTTTTATCGCAGAAAAAGAAGGTGAAGATCCCGTTTGGTGGTTTGGCGGTGGATTTGATTTAACCCCTTTTTATCCAAATGAAGAAGATTGTATTCATTGGCATCAAACGGCTTATAACTTATGTAAACCATTTGGCGATACGGTTTATCCTGATTATAAAAAATGGTGTGATGAGTATTTTTATCTTAAACATCGCAATGAAACACGCGGCGTTGGCGGTTTATTTTTTGATGATTTAAATCAGTGGGATTTTTCGACTTGTTTAGATTATATCAAAGCCGTTGGGCAAGGCTTTTTAGACGCCTACATTCCGATTATAAACAAACGCAAAGCATTGCCAATAACCGAGGCACAACGTCAATTTCAGCTCTATAGACGCGGCCGTTATGTCGAGTTTAATTTAGTTTTTGATCGCGGTACTTTGTTTGGCTTGCAATCTGGCGGGCGAACAGAATCCATTTTAATGTCGATGCCGCCACTTGCGCGATGGGAATATAATTACCAACCCGCAGATAGCTCAGCCGAAGCAAAGCTAAATCACTACCTCAAGCCAATTAATTGGCTTGAAAAGTTAAAAACCTAAAATGACTTTTTACCGGCGACTTGAATAGTCTGATTAGCACTAAAATGATAGCGTTTTAGCTTAGGGTTAAAGCGCTTACTCAACATTTTAAACTGGCTCTCATCCCACTCTGGCTTTTGTAAAAAGGCACCTAATGTATCAACATTAGTTTGGTTTAATATACTAAAACGCGTTTTTACAATAACGCCAGCATCATCAATAAAATCACGACGGCTGGCATAATCGGCTAACAGAATGAGAGACCAACCGGCTTCCATAAAGTGTCCGCCTAAACTAAAATCGATTTGCTTATCTTTAACGTAATCAACCGTGCGTGGCGACCAATCAATACTCCCGATTAATGCATGCTCACCCGCAATTAAATTATAATGGTTTAAACCTTCAACAACGCCATAAGCCATCGAATCATTACCAGCCCAAAATAAATCAATACGGTTATGACGCCCTAACGCTTGCACGGTTTGACTATAAGCCATTTGCTGTTGCCAATTAGCATGTACGGTTTGCAAAAGGTTAATATTTTTATTGTATTTTAAAGCGCGTTTAAGTCCGGCCTCGCGCTCACGCGCCACGGCACTATAACTATGACCCGTTAATGCCAACATATTTAACTGGCAACGATTATCTGCACATTGCGCGCGCTTAGTCGCAGAGCTTATTAATTGCTTAGCCAATACGAAACCACCATGCACATCATCAGGCGACATATGACCAAGCCAATGTTTATATTGGGCGCGAGGCTCACCCATTTCAGCCCATTTTTCAGCGGTTAAGTTAGAGTTAATTGAAATAAATGGCAGGCGGCGCTGTTCAAACACTTTCAATAATTTGTCTTCGCCTTTTAACCAAAAAGATGCAATCGCAAAATCAGGCGGAGTCGCTCGTCTATCTAAGTATTTTGCGGTTTCATCGGCAATAGCAAAACGATTGCGCGCGTCGGCAGGCATATAATGCACATCAAGCTTAATGTTTAAGCCTTTACTAACCGCTTGAGCAAAAGCGACTTGCGAATCCCAAAATTCAGCGCCTTTATCCGCATTCACAAAAAACACAATATTCGCGATAGGTTTTTCTGGTGCAACAGCACTCCACGCAAAGTTAGCCCATCCGCATAGAGCCATCAGAATAAATTTAATCAAAAATGAGGAGGCTTTCATGCAGGGTCCCAGAAGAAGCTAATATTTATTTTATTACAATAAAGTAACATATTTTTAATGTCGCTGCATTTTACAAAATAACAGGCAAAACGTAGAAAAACCAAAACACGGTTTAGAGATTAATGATAGACGACATAAAAACCTATAAAAAAGAGCCATGACAAAACCAGTAAACACCAAGGCAACCAATTTAATGTCGGGCAAGCCGGTTCTTGCAAGGTAAGATGAGCCGTCGACGGCTCCTGACTTTGGCTGCCGTTCGTTTTATTTGTCTCATTGCGCCGGACTTGCTTAAGCTTTTTATCGAGTTCGCGAGCTTTCACTTTTTGCTGTTTTTTGTATTCGGCGATCCCTTTTTCAATGCCTTGAGCAATTAACTTTGTTTGCTCTTTCGATTGACCCGGCTTTTGAGTTGCCTTAGCCATAGCCATCGCTTGCGCTTGAACCTCGGGTGATATGTCTTGTTTGTCTTTTTTATGATTCATAAATAACCTTATAACAGCTGCGCTTTAATTTTTAGCAAATATATTCAACTGATTGATTTGCCAATGACTTATTAGTTAAATGTTATAAAAAAGCCAATTAATGAATAAAAACGATCTAAATCGATTTTATGTAAAACTTTACATCTACTGCTAATCTTAATCAAACAGACACTAAACCTACATCAATTTGTAACCTTCTAGCAAACACTAAATTAAGGTTATTGATTTTAAAAGTAAACTTATAAAAGGGCAGCACTTGTTTAATATTGATTATATGACACAAAGAGAGTTCACCGGCATTTTAATCGGCTTTGTATTAGCACTCACGCTAATCACTATCGGATTATTAGGTTCAGCTTTACATAATATTCAAATAATTGAAATGCCTAGTCTTTTAAGTACATTACTTATTTCAGCGGGTATTGCTTGCTTTGCAAAAGGTTTATTTATACTACTAGAGCCTTTAAAAACCACTAAAGCTTCATTTTAATTAAAACGATTTTTTATGCCAATTCATATAAATAAGTGATCTCTCAGAATGCATCCAGCGGTTTTTGAACAAGGCGTCGGTGTACAGGAATGGTTGTTCCCTTTCAAATATCGATAACGCAGGTCAAAAGGCGCTGGGGCATTCCTTTCAGGCGAGTTTTAAATGCGCTTACTCTGTGTTGCTCGAACTCAAAAGAGCACCACTATTCTTTCATGTAAGCGCATTTAAACGCTCGCTGAGTGGGCACTTATTATTACGGATTGGTATTATGCCATCAATCCGCTTGTTTTATACCCAAGTGACTTGGGTATATTAAACCAGATTTAAAAAATAGAGTCGTTTGCATTCTGTAGTTGTTTTATACTGATTTCAGCTTTCAGGCATCAGTTGCACAACAGGATTTAAAATGACAGATAAGTCAACATCACTTCTCTTTTCACCCCGCTTTTTACCTTATTTTATAACGCAGGCACTTGGGGCGTTTAACGATAATTTATATAAAAATACCTTATTGCTATTAGTCGCGTTTATGTCAGCCGCTAATCTGCCAATGAGCTCAGATTTAATCATTAATTTGGCTGCGGGTTTATTCATTTTGCCCTTTTTTCTATTTTCAGCTCACGCCGGATTACTCGCCGATAAATTAGAAAAGTCAGCTTTTATCCAAAAAGTAAAATTATGTGAAGTGATTTTAATGGCACTCGCTGGGGTCGCGATCCTGTTACAACAAGTCAGTCTCATGTTGTTATTACTGTTTTTAATGGGGTGCCAATCAGCTTACTTTGGACCGGTTAAATATGCGTTACTCCCTCAACATTTAAAGCCAGGTGAGCTATTACAAGGTAATGCCTTAGTTGAACTCGGTACTTTTTTAGCGATTTTATTAGGGACGTTGCTCGCCGGTATTTTAATTGGAGCTGATCATGGCACAATGTTAGCCGCTGGGTTAGTTTTTGCCTTTGCTATTTTGGGTTACCTTAGTGCTCGAAAAATACCTTATGCCGCGCCTATTGCGCCTGAACTATCAGTGCCTTTTAAACCCCTAGCACAAGCGGTTGCCATTATAAAATTAAGTAGACTACAAGCTCCTATTTTTAGTGTCATTTTAGCGATTAGTTGGTTTTGGTTTATGGGCGCAACTTACTTGACTCAATTTCCCAATTTAACTAAAACCGTGTTACAAGCACAACCTGAAGTGGTATCCATTTTATTAGCGTTGTTTTCAATCGGTATTGGTTTAGGTTCATTGCTTTGTAGCAAACTATCTAAGCAAATCATTAATCTAAATTTAGTCCCCGTTGGCGTGATTGGTCTCTCTTTATTTAGCGTGCATTTGAATTGGGCAATCCCCGATTTAAGCCATTTAGGCGGACAATTACAAAGCGCTAGTCAATATTTATCAGCTGGACGTAACTTCTGGCTTATGCTCGATATTCTAGCCATTGGCTTATTTGGCGGCCTGTATATTGTGCCACTATATGCATACATTCAAAAAAATGCCCAACCCGCGCTACGCGCCAGAATGTTTGCCGCTAATAATATTATGAACGCTTTATTCATGGTCGGCAGCGCGATTATTGCCATCATTGTGTTAGCTATTTTGAATGTGAATATTCCGCATTTCTTTATGGGATTAGGGATTGCAAACGCGCTTATCGGTTTTGTTTTACTTCGCCCTTTAACTTCCCGCTCAAAACCGCAAAATAAGATCAAATAACATGAAAATAATGCATACGTCGGATTGGCATTTAGGCCAATCATTTTACGGAAAAAGTCGAGCCCCCGAACACAAACTTTTTTTTAATTGGTTAATCGAACAAGTCAAAACCCATAACGTTGATGCGATTATTGTCGCGGGTGATATTTTTGATACGGGCACACCACCCAGTTATGCAAGAGAGTTATACAACCAGTTTGTCGTTGACCTACAGCGCACACGTTGTCAGCTGGTTATATTAGCGGGAAATCATGATTCAGTGGCCACACTGAATGAATCGAAGCAATTATTTTCGTATCTCAATACGCATTTACTCGCGGGTGTCGACACAAATGATATTGATGCTCAATTAGTCGAATTAGGCCAAGTCGATAACAAATTACAATCGATGGTAAAAGTAGGCGCACTCGTTTGCGCCATTCCTTATATTCGACCTCGAGATATCGTCAGCAGCCAAGCAGGGCAAAGCGGTCGAGATAAACAACAAAGTTTACAGCAAGCGATCGCTGAGCATTACCAAGCCTTATATCAAAAAGCACAAGCGCGTGTTGCCAAACTTGGCTATCCAGTACCGATCATCATGACAGGGCATTTAACCACGCTGGGCGCGAGCACCTCAGATTCGGTTCGAGATATTTATATTGGCACATTAGATGCTTTTCCGGCTAATGCCTTCCCACCGGCAGATTATATTGCGCTAGGCCATATTCATCGTAGCCAATGCGTAGCCAAATCGGAACACATTCGTTATTCAGGTTCGCCAATCGCATTATCTTTTGATGAATTAAACCGAGCTAAAACCGTTAATTTAGTTGAATTTACGCAAGCCGAATTGAGTCACGTCACCCCTCTAGAAGTACCTGAATTTCAAAGTATGCAAACGATCAAAGGTAATTTAGCCACAATAGCAGAGCGACTAGCCGAGTTTGAAGAAGCAGAACCCAATGAACCCGTCACGTGGCTTGATATTGAGGTAAGTGAACAAGACTATTTAAGTGATTTACAAACGCGGATTGAGAGTTTGAGTGCAAACCGCCCTGTCGAGGTACTGGTGATCCGACGTAAAAAAAATGTCAATCAAAGCAATTTACAACAGCAAGAAAAAGAAACACTCGCAGAACTGACTGCACACGACGTGTTTGAACGTCGCTTAGCATTAGAAAAAATAAACGATGCCGTTGATGAAAAACAAACTGATCAACTTAAACGCCTGCGTTTATTATTTGATCAATCCGTACAAGATGTCACACATGAGCAGGAGCCAAACGCATGAAAATTTTAAGTTTACGTTTTAAAAATATCAATGCGCTTAAAGGTGAATGGAAAATAAACTTTAATCAAGAACCTTTTATCAGTAATGGTTTGTTTGCGATCACCGGCCCCACAGGCGCAGGCAAAACCACACTGCTTGACGCGATTTGCTTAGCCCTGTATCACAAAACGCCACGTTTAGATGTCTCGGCGAGTCAAAATGAATGTATGACTCGTCACACAGCAGAATGTATGGCCGAAGTCGAATTTGAAGTAAAAGACAAAACGTATAGAGCATTTTGGAGCCAACGGCGTTCTCGTGGGCAAATAGACGGTAAGCTGCAAGCACCACAAGTTGAATTAGCTCAATGCTGGGATGACGCTATTTTAACGAGCAAAATAAAAGAAAAAGAAAATTTAGTCTCGGATATTACCGGTTTAAGCTTTGACCGTTTCACCAAGTCAATGTTGCTATCACAAGGCCAATTTGCGGCTTTTTTAAATGCCTCAGCCAACGAGCGCGCAGGGTTACTTGAACAACTCACGGGCACCGAAATTTATGGCTTGATATCACAGCATGTATTTAATCAAGACAAACAAGCTAAAGAAAAAATTGCACTTTTACAAGCCAAACAATCCGGTATGGCGTTACTCACCGATGAGCAACGAGCTGAACTGCAAACCCAACAACAAAACATTCAACAACAAGAAAAAAAGACAAGCCAAACGTTAAATCAAACTGAAGCACAGCATCAATGGCTGGTAAGCTTGACTCAATTACAACAAAAAAAATCTAATGTGGAGCACGATTTCCAACAAGCTGAACACGCATTAATGGCCGCACAGCCACAGCTAGATAAACTAAAAACCAGTGCCCCAGCAGAGTTATTACGCCCGCTATTCGAACAAAAGAAACAACTCAGCACTCAATTAATTGAAGATACAAAGCAACAAACCCAGTACCAAGCCGAATTAAAAAAAACGACTCTCGCCGTCGAGCAAAGTCAAACCATCACAAACCAAGATCAAACCCAATTTAACAACCTTAAACAGCAGCAAATTGAACACGAAAAACTCGTCGAAGAACACGTGATCCCGCTTGATGAGAAGTTAAACCAAAGCCAAAAAGAGCAAACAAGATTAACCAACCATAAAAATGAACTACTACAGCAACTAAACAAAACAAATATACAAGCCCAACATAGCCAAACAGAATTAAGTTCACTGCAAGCAGAACAAAAACAAATTAGCTTATATTTAACAGAGCACTCAAACCATGCTGAACTCAATGAAAAACTGCCAGTATGGCAAGATCAACATATGCAATTCCAGCAACTGCACAACCAAAGCGTTCAGCTAAACACCACGATCACGACCAGTCAGCAAACAATAGCGCAACTGAAGCAACAAATAGAACAACAGCAAATAGATGTAGAGCAAAGCAAAAACAGCGTAAACCAACAGCAGTTAGCAATAACGGCAGCAGAGCAAAAATTGTTGGATATAAGCCAGTTACCCTTAGACAAAATTGACGATCACCAACAAAACGTAAGTGATCAAATAAAGCAGCTTGAATACCAAGAACAAGCCAGCGCGCCGTTGCCAACACTTTGTCAGTTATATTTAAAAACCCAACAACAATTGACAGAGTTACAACAGCAGCAAGAAGATAATACCAAGTTATTAGCGCAAAAAAATATTGAATTGATCAATAAACGGGCTGAATATAAACAACAAAAACAGCATTGTGATGATCTAACTAACCTAGTCAAACGCGAACAACAAATTCAATCACTGGAAGCCGAGCGTGCGAAATTACAACCTGAAGAGCAATGTCCACTTTGTGGCTCAACCGAACACCCCGCGATTGATGAATATGCGGCAATCAACGTCAGCGAAAATCAACAGCGCTTGCAGCATTTAGAACAAACCGTTGAATCATTAAAAGATTCAGGCTTAGCCTTAAAAGAACAAGTTAATGCACTCGAAAAAAGCCAATTACAATTAGCAGATCAACAACAGAAGCAGCAACAAGAACAAACCGACCGACAACAAGACTGGCAACAACAATGTGAAGCTTTAAACACTCTATTATTAATCACCGAGCCCGATAGCTTGGCAAAATATCAGCAAGCGAATCTACAACAAAAGCAACAATTGCATCAACAACAAGCAGCATTACAGCAAGCGTTAAAACAACAAGCCCAAGCTAAACAAGAATATAATCAAGCGCAAACTATCTTAAATAATTTGCAACACGCATTAGCGTTAAGCCAGCAAACAAGTGATAACGCAGCGCAACAAGTTGATAAAGATAAACAACAATACAAACAATTGCATGAGCAATTATGGCAACCGTTGTTAGCCACCTTAACCGCCATGCTTCACTTTATTACCGAACCTGAGTTACTTAAAAGCGTGCAAACAAACATTGCTCAACTCAACAATCAGGCACTCCCAGAAAATCTATTACCTCAAGATTTTCCGGCTTACATCAAAGCGCTACAGCAAAACAAAAATACATGGCAAATCCAACAACAACGCACTCAAGAAATTGAAAACCAACAAGCGATTATCAACAACCAACTCACCAACTTTTCACAACGTGCCCAAGAAAGTCAGCAAGCACTTACAACGGTAGAGTCAGAACTACAACAAAACGCATTAATAAACCGTGATACACAAGCGAAACGACTCGAATTATATGGCGATAAACAAGTGCCTCAGCAGCGCCAGTGGTTGCGAGAAAAACTGAGTTCTGCCGAAGAAAGGTTAAGTCGACATCTGCACACTACGCAGACTTTATTAGCTGAACAGAGCAGACTAGAAGGCCAATTAAGCTCTCTCGACGTAAGCCTGAGTAACACAAATAAGACGTTACAGCCGATTCAAACAGAATTTACTGCGGGGTTACAACAACACGGCTTTAAACAAGAAGCCGATTTTATTCAAGCTTTACTACCGCATACCGAACAAAAGCGATTAAACGAGTTACAACAAACGCTCACTCAGCAGCATACAACAACACTTGCCCTCGTCGAACAAGCACAACAAGACTTGATGAATCATCAAACTAATCGCCCAGGTTCATTGCAGAATAATATGTTGCTAGATAATGCGTTGGCAGATACCGAGCAAAGCAATCAATTAATTCAACAATGGCAAAAAGAGATAACCGCTAATCGAGAGCAATTAAAACACTTAAATATAGAGCTTGGTCAACTCACGCATCAACTGCAACAAGATCAACAAAATCAAGCCTCGCTAGGTGAGTTACAAACCCAAATTTTACAAGCTCAACAGGCCAAAGATGATTGGAGTCATTTAAACAGTTTAATTGGCTCGGCAGAAGGCGATAAATTCAGGCGCTTTGCGCAGGGGTTAACATTAGATCATTTAGTTCACTTAGCAAATGAGCAACTCATACGCTTGCATGGTCGCTATATGCTCAAGCGTAAAGCCGATGCATCATTAGAATTGTGGGTGGTTGATACCTGGCAAGCTGATACTGAACGAGATACCAAAACACTGTCGGGCGGCGAAAGCTTTTTAGTGAGTTTAGCGCTGGCATTAGCCCTGTCAGACTTAGTCAGTCATAAAACCAGTATCAATTCTTTATTCTTAGATGAAGGCTTTGGCACCTTAGATGCCGATACGCTCAATACCGCCCTCGATGCACTCGACAATTTAAATGCCAGCGGCAAAATGATTGGCGTGATCAGTCATGTCGAAGCGTTAAAAGAGCGTATTCCAATTCAAATCCAAATCAGTAAATCACAAGGTTTAGGCATTAGTAAGCTAGCCGATCAATATAGGGTATAAAAATAAGCAACGAAGAAAAGTTAAGCGGAGTATTCGCTCCGCTTAATAAAAAAGAGACAGCTTAACCAATTAGTTTTAACTCTACTGTTCTTCTATTTTTGGCTTGTAAGGACCGTTTAATAAGCCACGTTTTTTAGAATCAAGCACCAGCCATTCGCAATTCGAGCGACATCAGGCGTACGATCATCAATATACTCACGGTAAACTTTAATCCCGCTACCTAACAAACCTTATTTCACATTTTGTGACCAGTAAAACAAAGCTTTGCTTTTCAATCGCATATCTATATTTGGCAAACACGGAAAAATCAGAAAAAATATGAAAATGAAGCGGTCATTTCGGTCGCAATTTGCTTTTCAACGTTTAGTCTAATTTCCCAATTACGATCGAAGTGAATGGCATTCTCCCATTTATAACGAGTTAATTGAATATCTGTATCATGTAAATAAAAACGATGAGAATAGATTAGCGAGCTCCGCCAATAGGAAGAGAGCTTGGCGATTGCACCTAATTCTATTTCAGTAGAAAATGATTTATACTGTAACGATGCGCTTTGTAATTTTGCGTTTTGCATTGCGTACAAAGCAAGCTTATTGCTTAGCTCGATGCTTTTCCCTACTCCACCCGTCAATGAAAAAATATTACATGGCTGACAAGATAATTCTTGCTGTTCAATGCCTGCTCTAATTTGCCAAGCATAACCACCATCGCCCGCTAAACCCGTTTTAGACGTGTTTAACGATTTTATATTTACCCCATCAAGGGTTTTAATCCAAATATCATTTTCTTTTATGGCAATTGATGCATCTAGCATGGCTAAGCTAGATAAAGGTAACCGACCAATTGGGTTAGATAATAAATCGTAATATGCGGTTCTAAATCTAAATTCACCGTAAGTCCCTATTTTAGTATTCTGTACTAGATTAATTTGTAATGTAGAGGGAGCCTGCCCTAAGTGAGGAGGCTTGTCATTCACTTTTTTCGTCCAATCAATAGGGGTGATTGGCCGTTTAAATAATGCAATAAGTACTGATTTTTTCGTTTCTTTAATATCGACATCTTTAACTTTTAAAAAATCAAGGTAATCCAAATATACATTTAACACCATGGCTTGCTCTCGCATTGTAAAATCAGCAAGTGCCGCGTCATGATCATTATGACGGTGTTCGATGAATTGATTTAAAGCCTTTTTTTGTTTTAAACTTAATTGTTCATACTTACGATGCAATATTTTTTGATGTGATGGTATTTGATCAATACGATCAACAGCTGGTTTTCCCATGATATCGACTTTGGCCAAACGTTGAAATACGGTTGTTGGAAAAGCAAAAGGAGAGTCATAATTAAGTAACGGCTCTTCAACAACAAGCTGAAGCAAACGTGCCATTTGATATGCACAGTTTTCTTTAGCAAAGTAATAGGTAAATTTTTTCTTGATTAACTCGTAACTATGAGCAACTAATTGTTCTAATTGATCAGGCATTAAATTCAATTTATATTGCCAAAGATCTCTCAATTCAGTTTTAGCATAACTATGATCTTGCTTATAAAATAATTCATCTGTAAACCCAGCTTCATAACCACCAAATATACCTTTTGTGATATATACCAGCATATTCTCATCTGGCGGAGTGATCGCACCAAAATTAAGAGTCGGTGAAACTAAATTTCTTCCTTGGTGAGCATAATGTTCTAAATCAAACCGAAGTAATAAATGTCCATATATCGATGCAGGGTTACTCAAGTATCCACTCGCTAAAATAACGCTGATTGATTTTATTTCATTGTCTCGTGTCCAAGCGAGGTAGTCTTTACAATCCAATATATTATGTGTAAACCGTCTTGGGTATTGTTTTTTTAGCCATAAATACCGAGCAGGAAAAGAACAAATAGTCGTATTAGGCGTTTTTTCAGATTCAGATAAAAAAGCCTTAACCGTCATTTTTAATTCGGCAAACGGATCGCTATGACCTGATTTAGATAGAAAGAAAGAAGGTGAAATAACTTCACTTTTTAAACGATTACCCGACTTCTTGTAGTGTAATAATTTATGCCAATAGGTATCGGCTGATAATTGCTCATAATTGAGTTCACTTGCTAAGGCACACTTACAAAACAAGAATAAGAGTAAGAATAAAAAGTGTAGAACTCGCATGAGATAGAGGACTTAAAAAGAATGGAATATAAAATGTTGTAGCTCAGATAAGCTACAACAAATAAACAAAATTTATTTTGCTGCACATTGCGTATTTAACGCAGTAAATAAAGCTTCTGCTTTTTCTACTCTAGCTTGGCTAGAAGCAACAGTTGAAGCCATTTCAGAACGAACAGCCGATGCATCAGCCGTATTACAGCTCATTAAAGTTAATGTAGCAGCTAAATAATCACCTTGACCTTTAGCAAGATCAGCTTCAATACTTTCGTAGCTATGATTAATAAATTCGGCAGCTATTTTATCTTTACCACCCTCACATGTCTGCTCAGACAAACCAGCACTTGTTACCGCGGTTGTACCTAAATCCCAAATAACATTAGAAATTGCAGCAGCCGCAGGCGTTTCTTGGAAAATCATTGCACCAATACCACAATCTGTCCATGGGTTAAGTTTTGCGTTAACCATGCCCGATGTAGCCAATAAAGAAAGCGCTATTGCTGAGTATTTTACTAATTTCATTATTAATTCCTTAATCCATTTTATTGTATGCGTTTAATCGCTTGATGAATTTATTGGCAAAATGCATAGATGTCAACAAAAGCACCCTCACAAAATAGCACTGAGATTAATTTTATGTGTTAAATAACCTTTAAAACTATCCAAGTTTGCTAAATAACGGTATTATTCGCCTTTTTTCTTAATAACCTTTCGGCTTATAAAATAAGCAGCCGAAATACCGCGATAGAGGTGTCAAATGGCGCAAGTTGCAATTGTAATGGGTTCACAATCAGATTGGCCGACAATGCAAAAAGCGGCTCTTATTTTAAGAGAGCTGGGTATCGAATTTCATGCGCAAGTTGTATCCGCGCACAGAACACCTAAATTACTGACTGAATTCTCTGAATCAGCGGCTGAAAAGGGTTATAAAGTCATTATTGGCGGTGCTGGTGGCGCAGCTCATTTACCGGGCATGATCGCCGCACACACGCATTTACCTGTTTTAGGTGTACCTGTTCGCTCTAGCCAATTAAGCGGCTTAGATTCGTTGCTTTCTATTGTACAAATGCCAAAAGGTGTTGCTGTTGGTACACTGGCAATTGGTGAAGCCGGTGCTGCCAATGCGGGCTTACTTGCGGCACAAATTATTGGTACAACAGACGAGTCTGTTGCTAAAAAGATAATTGAATTTAGAGCAAAACAAACACAAACCGTATTAGAAAATTCAGTATTGGAGTTACCAGAAGTATGATGGTTGTCGTGCTTGGCTCTGGCCAATTAGCACAAATGACATACTTAGCGGGCGTGCCGCTAGGCATTCAGGTTGTTGCTGTTGATCCAGTTAATAATACAGTGGTTCACCCCGTTGAAAAAAACATTCTCTCTTTATCGGTTTCCGATGCGTTTAACCAAGCCGCAGCGATTACCGCTGAGTTTGAGCATCTGCCTGCCGCATTGTTAACCCAAGCCCATGCAACCGGTAAGCTGCATCCATCAGCTGAAGCCATTCAAACAGGCGGCGATCGTTTAAAAGAAAAGCATTTATTAGATGTATTAGGCATTAATAATTGCGCTTATGTGCCTATTTTTACGGTTGATGAATTAGATAGCGCGTTTGCCTCTATCGGGCCCGAATTAATTATCAAAACCAGTAAAGATGGCTACGATGGTTATGGGCAATTTAGAGTTAATGACGCTGAAAGTTTAGCCAGTGTAAAAACAGAATTAGCGCAGCATGATTTTAAGCGTAACCCATTAATCGCTGAGCAAAAATCAAAATTTGATCGCGAAGTTTCATTAGTAGGTGCTCGTAATGGTCAAGGTGAGATAGTTTGTTATCCGTTAGCTGAAAATTTACATTTTCAGGGCCAATTACGAGTCTCGTTAGCACCCGCTCCTCGCGTCAGTGATTCAGTGCAACAACAAGCTGAAATAGCCTTTAAGGCGCTAGCTGAAAAGCTAGATTATCGTGGTATTTTAGCCATTGAGTTTTTTCAAGTGGGTGACACGCTTTTAGTTAATGAAATCGCACCTCGCGTACATAATTCGGGTCACTGGACACAACAAGGCACTGACTTTAGTCAATTTGAAAATCACTTGCGCGCCGTAGTCGATTTACCGTTAGGTCGTTCACACACATCAAGTGTCACCACGATGATTAATCTTATTGGCTGTGAAAAAACGATTGCGTTGCAAGTCGCTGATCTTGGTGGACATTTACATTGGTACGGCAAAGACGTTAGAGCCAAACGTAAAGTTGGCCACGTCAATTTTACCGCCAATAGCGTCGAGGATAGCATTCAGCAACTTAAAGCGGTTGAAGCTCTTGGTCATGCAAACATGTTCCCACTCATTGATAAAGTGATTGCCGATTTAAGCGCTTAACTATTTTTATCGTTTGATCTCTTAAGGCACATTTAATGTGCCTTTTTTGTATCTGTAATGAAGTAAATAAAATAAAGTGAAGTATCATTGTCATGGAATCAATAATCTCAAACGGTTGCATCACTTAACCTGATTTGAGGTTATATAACAAAAAAGCCTATTTTTGACAGCTAAAGATTATTTATCTAGAATCACCTTCAACGCGCTAACTAAATCTAAATCGACCACCCTAACTTAACCACTCCAACGAGTCAGGATAAATAATGCACCAGCACGAAAAGATGAATTATGTTGAATTTGCTGCGTGCGATTTAGACGCCACCAAAACGTTTTTTCAACACGCATTTAATTGGCAGTTTACCGATTACGGCCCCGAATATGTCGCATTTAATCATCAAGGTTTAGAGGGTGGTTTTTATCTAGCGCCTTTAGCGGCAAAAGCAGATCAAGGTTCTGCATTAATTGTTTTTTACAGTGAAGATTTACGCAAAACACAACTAAAAATTGAAAAATCAGGTGGTATCATCAACAAAGCCATCTTCGCCTTTCCGGGCGGGCAACGCTTTCACTTTATTGAACCAAGTGGTAACGAATTTGCGGTATGGTCTGATAAATAGCGTCTCGTCTACATGCTAAAAAAAATCAAATCAGCACTCTTCAAAATGCTCATTGGTGTTGCGATCATTCTCTATGTTGCTTTGAATGCAGATGACAAACCCAATTTAGCGATTCCCGAAGCCGCTCAATCTGAGTATAACCAACTGGTTAAAGACTTAAATGCGAATAGGACCCAAGACGCCCTAAAGTTGATTCAAAAATTACTCGTGTTACAACCCAGCTTAACGGCATCAACCCGTGTTTGGTTGTATCGCAAGCAAGGATATTTACATAGTCAACACAGACATAACCACCTCGCTTTAGATTCATACCTCAATGCTCGAAAATTAGCTGAAGACAAAAATACAGACCAAGCGAATATCAAATTGCTTCGAGCAAACATTGAAAGAAATCAGTCCGAGCGAGATTTAAAACAAGGTTACCGAAATGCGCGGTTTACCGGTATAGCCAAAACAATGCAAGAAGAAGTATTAATCTTATATTTCTATTTAAATGATAACCGATGGAGTAAGTGGTCAAACCAAGATCGTTTAAAAAATCAGGCGAATATCGATCAAGTCACGGCTTGGTTTAAACATCAAAGCCAGCGATATGATATAGCTAATTTAAGCTTTAAAACTCGCTATTTCTTTGTTCATAGCCCAAAAGGGATCACTAAAGAATGGCTACGCCAGTCAAGCTTTTTTCCTTATGCAAAATCACTCATAAGTAAACAAGTCGGCTATGACAGCTTTGAGGACATGATCAACGCATTAAAAGAGACAGAAAACCAAAATGTTGCCGTGGTACTTCACAGTAATGGCAAAGCTCGCTCATTTGCCATGTCGTGCCGTAAAACCAAGCGTAAAGCTAACTGTCAAAATGAATATGTGATGTTAACTGAGAAAATGGAAAAATCGGCTTACTCATGGGCGACTCAGCAAGTACAGGCGCACGAAATACTGCATCTATTTGGCGCTGCCGATCTATACAATATTCAAAAAGCCAAAAATTACGCTACAACCGATTTAATGAATTATTACAGCAATACATTAAAGAATGCGACACTCGATCCCATTACGGCGTGGTCTATCGGTTGGGCAGAAAGGCCTAAAACCCCGTTTTCAATTACAATAGAGGATTAACAATGGAAGTAACATCAATTGAACAAAACATTATATTTATGCTAATTAACTTAGGCTACGCAGTAATAAGCTTATTTATTAGCGTTGTTGCTTTAGTTATTATTGATAAGTTTATCTTCAAAAATGTCGATTTTATTGAGGAAATTAAAAAAGGAAATATTGCCGTCGCTATTTTCCAGTCTGTTATTTTACTGTTTATCGGTGTTGTGGTGTCATCAGCCATGACTTAAAAAAAACCAAGTGCTAACGCATTATCACCTACGTTAGCACTTGCACCAATCACAAAAATAATGACTTATCCTTAAGTCATTCTTCACAACGCCAATGGGCGGCTTTGCTGAATTTAGTTAGCTTAAGCTAATCTTATTGTTTACTTAATCAGTGCACAATTGCTTAACAAAATTGCGCCTTAATTAAGTGTCATGCCTTATTCGTTATTAACGTTTTTATACGCTGTTATAAGTAGTAATAGGTTGAAATAAATGACTGCGAAACCGAATTTTTTATTATTGAGTTCAAAACTCTCTATTCGGTTTTGTGCAATACCAACCTTGTGTATAACTTACTGATTCAACTGACTATAAAGGCAAGAGATGATGCTCCCTTACTGAAATCAGTTGAATATGAATTTCAATATTTGTACTCTCAAGCAAACTTGAATACTAACACTGCCAAAAATAGCGAAGCGACAGCGTTAGCAAACAACCGAGACTTGCTTAGCCGTTAAAATATCAACAACAAATAATTCACCATCAAATACCGGCTCAATGCGCGCAAACTCATGAGAGTTTAAAGTACAAAAATGCGTAGAATAACGTTGATTATGTAACTTATGTAATAAGTCTAACTGGCTTGCCATGTTATCAAGCTCAATTACGGTAATGTCGTCATGATCGGCAACTAATTTTGCCCCATCATTTAAAAAGTAAATACCACCAAGGGAGTCCATGCAAAATGCTGCTTGATGACGATCAATGAGTTTTTCAAGGGCCAGCGACAAATCCGGTGCTGCCCCACAACTAAAATTTTGAAGCCAATGCTCAAACAAGGCTAAAGCTTGAAAATCGGCCATATCATCATTGCTGATATAGGTTAAATCGATCTGCAGATCGCCACGACGAAAATAATACTTCTCAATGTCGCCTTTGACATGAGTAGGCGCTGAAATTAGCTCTTCCAATACCGTTCTATTTTCATCAAGCAAAGTAACCTGCAATGATTGCCAATTAAGTGCACTGTTGCACTTCTCAAATGCTTTTTCTATGTCGCCTTTTAAATAATCAAAGCCATCATCTAAACCATGATAGATAGCTTCAACTATTGTATATAACGATTGCGTTAGTGATAGTTGCATCATTATGCCTTCTATTAATTAAGATGTTTTTTTCGGTTGAATGAGGTTTGAACGTAAAGATAAATCAACACTATCGGTATTTTCGCCATCAGTAAAATTACGACATCCGTGCATACGACATTGCGCTACTTTTGAATCCATAACAGGAGCAACCGTTTTATTCATAGTTGTCGACTTTATCGCAACATCTGAACTGCCGCTGTAGGCTTTTAATAACGTTACACCCACGATAACAGATAAGATAAGTGTAGAAACTAATTTGATACGGCTAATAGTTGTATTCATGATAAGACCTCGTTTAAACATATTGTTGTTTATAGATTATTGTTTTGACGAGGCTAACGATGGACTAATTTTTTTAACTTTGCATCGGATCAAGCATGATCTAATCTGATGTAAATCTGATCTTTTGTTTGTATACTGTCATTTCACCGGCAAAGGTGTACTTAAGATTTAGCTCCCCTTTACTACCATAACCCACTGTTAAAAAAGGTATTTTCATATAGTGACTTCCGGTCATAACCTTGGATTTCCAATGACTTATTTCATAAAATCCTTTTAAGCGAATAATTTCATTTTGATAGACATCCCAATGTAGAGAAGAAGGTGTATCAAACATATTAATCCAAACTAGCTGCTCAAATGAGTTCAAATTCATCCGGTGTAAATCTCGAGATTGGCTATGCAGATAATATAAATACGGCTCGCTAACCGAACAATCTACTTTCACTTGTTCGGCTAGCAATGCGATAGGGTTTTGACCATCATCTGTTATTTGATATAAGTTACTCACATTATTTTCTGAACGAGTAACATAAAATTCGCTTGCTTTACAACCTGCAGCTACGCTCGATATATTTTGCCCCACAAGCAAAGGGAATGATTTAGCCAAATTAATATCAAAGCGAAACAAAGTTCCGTTACTAATATAATAAATATAAATATTATCAGGGTCAGGAGCCAAGTAAGATACGTTTAAATTTTGCTTAAACTCAGAAAGTTGGGTTATGGAGCCATCCATATTCTCTTTAAAGATTTGATTTAACCCCGTTCTATCACTAATAAAATAACACTGCAATTCATTACACTGCATTAACTCATCAGTAAAGGGAGATGCAACCTTATCAAAATAATTTCCCCCAAAATCTGGTGTTGAAATAATATCGGATACAGTAATTTGCCCTTGGCTAAAATAGAAAAAGCCGTTTTTTACCTGTCCGTCGTAAATAGGATGAGAAGAGTCGATACTTAGACTCCCTTTTTCCTTATTCAGTATATCAAAATAGTTAATCTGCTTATCTAAACCCGAATACACAATTTTATTCTGTTGCCAAGTAATTAAATTAACCATATCTAAAACGCGATCAACAAAATCAGTTGTCCCTAATTCTAAATTAATTGACATAACAGTTGAGGAGCCATCACTATTCAAGCGAGAAAAAGCCAAAAATTTATCATCACCAGAAAGAGCTAAGTTATAATCACCATAATTACTCTGATTAGGTAATGATATTTGTTGGAAATATCCGGAACGTAGATCCGTTTTATATAACGCAGCAGGAGAGCTACTAGAGTTGCTATACGCATAAAAAAGGGATGACTCATCAGTTGTTACAGCAAAAGGAGAAACCCAATCACTATTCCCACAATCAGCCACCTCTTTTTCTTTAGACAAGATAAAATTAGTTAAAGTTGAGTAGAATATTTTACACTGGGCTTTTTCATTATTGGATACGTCTACTCTTAAATAATAAAGCTTATCTTCTGCTTCATTTATATAGGGGTAATAATAATCATGTACGTCAGTTGCACTTAACACTTCAATTGGCTTCGCGCCAATTCGGTTATCTTGTAAATAAATAGAGAAGAATTCATTACCGTCTTTACGATGAGAAAATGCCATGTAATTTTCAGACACCGTTGGTGATACTTCCTGCCCTTTCATAAATGTGATGGCTTGCGGTTTGCTATTTTCCGCTTCTTCATCAATGGCATTAGGCAAACTAACTACACCAAAAACAAACATAAACAGCACCAACAGCACGATCGCGATCATTCTATTGCGTTTTTTTACATCAGAAAAATGAACAGGGATCTCGGTATCACCAACTTCAGCGACCGTTAGGCAAAATCGGTAACCTTTATTTTTTTCATTTTCGATGGCATCAGCACCGAATTGTTTGCGCAAATTCGTGATTTGTAAGTAAAGGCTCGAATTTTCGACCACTTGTTTTTGCCAAACTAAATCTAGCAATTCGGTTGAGGTATACCAACGTGTGGGATCCGCGATAAAAACATTCAGTAAGGCCGCCTGTTTAGGCTTGAGCGTAATTGAAAGCTCGCCATCAGCCACTAAAAGTTTTTTATCCTGATCGTATAAATACTTTCCAATGCGATACAACAAGGTGAGACTCCCGAATTTTATTATTCTAATTTTTATTATTTTGTTCAAACAAAAATAACGTTTCGTTATTTTTTGCCGATTCTACCCCATTTATTGCGTCTATGTAGGTGCATAAATCACAATTAATTCAATTATTTAACTTATTTTAAAGCAGTGATTAAACACTTACATAAAACAAGTCAATAACGAATAAAGTTATGGGTTATTTCTCACATCCAATTTTGAACAAGAGCATTATAATTGAATTAAGCAGCAAACTGGACAGAGGACGTAGCATGCTTAATGTTATTACCCATTTTATTAAGGCTTATGAAGAGCTTCACACGCTGGTTAAACTTTATCCAGCGCTAAATAACTTTTATTTTGGTGCTAACCGATATTTAAAATATAACGCGCTTATTAATACTCGCGTGTATTTAAATAAAGGCGGCGAAGCGGCAGCACTGTGTGATGCAGCCGAGAAATTGGGCTTGTCACGCACTAGTTGGAACTTTGCCTTTGAAAACGGTTTTTTAGCTCAAAATCAAGACGTAGAAAAAACATCAATGATTCTGCAAGATATTATGCAAAACACAGAACAAGCCTGTATTTTGCTAGCCAACTTAGCCTTACTTATTTCTAATAACGAACAAAACCCGCGCACGCTTACCTTTTTAGTCAGTCAAATACGAACAGCAACCATAACCGATGAATTTTCTGAGCAAGATAAAAGCTTAATGCTTGAATTAGCTCAAGCTCAACAACTACGCTTAATGCAAAACGACATACCAAGCAACATTGCACCTATCACAGATTCTTTAACCACAACCATTTAACGGCCTAACACACCTTTTCAAAACACTAAACGCTTCAACATCATAAGTGCATAGAATAAACAGTAGTGATTTATATAGCACTTTGTTAGGCTGCTATTCTTTCGTGTTTCACTCATTGATTGTTATAAAAAAGCCATGAATAAAAAATCAACCATTTTAGGTTTATCGCAAATTGAACTTCATTGCCAAAACATTGAAACAAGCCTGCATTTTTATCAACACTGCTTAGGTTTAGATCTTACTTATGATGCCAGCCCCACTTTAGCTATTATGGCAACACAAAACATGCAACTCGTTTTAAGTTGTGAAGTTGACAATTTAACCGCTAAAAACAATTCATCACCCATCTTATACTTTGCAGTTGATGATATTTTCTCGCTATATCAACAATTATCTAATGAGGCCATTCAATTTGAACAGTCACCCAAATTAACCAATAAAGTACTCGATATTTCGGTATGGCAAGCTTTTTTACGAGATCCAGATGGCCATTTAATAGGCTTGCAATGCCATATTTAAAATTATTCAAACACAAAAATACCGGTCAATCACTTCTATCATTTAATTGCGTAAACACGCCTGCAGTCACGATATAGTCTTCTCGCTCAGGTTTTATGGTTCATTGTCAGCGCTTACTCTCGACTTTGGCTCCTGCGTCGTTCTAACACCTAAATCCATTTAGGCGGCCCCAATCACATAATAGAGCATATGCTCATGGGGTCTCGAAGCTTGCCTGCATGGATGCAGGTAAGGGGCGAGAGCAGGACGCGGTAGCTTTGACGGCTTTGCTTACATGGATGTAAGTACTTCGGTTTCGTCTGGAACGAGAAACCTGCCCCTAAAACCCGATCGCTTTGACTATAAAACAGAAGTAAAAACTCGATCGCTTCTTCACTCTGCATTTATACAATTAATTAACACCCCTTACAAATAATCATTTAGATTTAATGTCTTACAGGTTAATAGCTAATCGCTATATTCACAAAGCCGATCGACCAAATTACGCGCAATATGTTCGATAATCAAACTTCAATTTGTGAATACGTATTCAATTGTGATTATTTATAGTTAGTTCATTATTTATACACGCAAAGCAAAAAACAGCCTAGCGTTAACAAAAAAATAACATTCAAAGATGATAACTAACCATAATAAACTGGATAACACACATGAAATTAACAAAACCACTTTTAGCTGCAGCTATCGGCTTGTGCTTAGCGGGCCAAGCTCAAGCGGCTTCTCAACCCACTACTTTTTTACATCTGTTTGAATGGAACTGGCAAGATATCGCCACGGAATGTGAGCAATACTTAGGACCCAAAGGCTATGCTGCCGTACAAGTTTCACCACCAAATGAACATATTCAAGGTGGAGCATGGTGGACTCGCTACCAACCCGTTAGTTACCAATTAGAAAGCCGAGGCGGCACACGTGCCGAATTCATTGATATGGTTGACCGCTGTAAAAATGTCGGCGTTGATATTTATGTTGATGCGGTAATCAATCACATGGCAAGCGGTGACGGAAATGGTACTGCAGGCAGCCCATTTGGCTTCCGTAGCTTCCCTAATTATGGCCCACAAGATTTTCATAATTCATGCTCAATTAATCCAGAAGATTATGGTAGTAACCGCTGGCGTGTACAAAACTGCGAATTAGTTGGTTTACCTGATCTAAATACCAGCAGTAATTATGTACAACAAACACTTGCTAATTATTTAAATGATTTAACCAATATTGGGGTAGCGGGTTTCCGATTTGACGCATCTAAGCATATGTCTGTTGAAGATATTCAAGGCGTAATGGCAAAAGTGAATGGCTCACCTTTTGTCTTCCAAGAAGTTATCGATCAAGGTGGCGGGGTGATCGGGGCTAATGAGTATACCAGCGTTGGCTTAGTCACCGAATTTAAATACAGCACCAAGTTAGGCGATACCTTCCGCAATGGTCAATTATCGTGGTTAAGTAATTTTGGCGAAGCATGGGGCTTTTTACCGAGTAGCTCAGCGGTGGTTTTTGTTGATAATCATGATAATCAACGCGGCCATGGCGGCGGTGGTAGTGTTATCACTTATGAAGATGGTCGTTTATACGATTTAGCCAATGTGTTCATGTTAGCCTATCCGTATGGTTATCCAAAAGTCATGTCAAGCTATGACTATCATGGCGATACCGATGCGGGCGGACCAGGCGTTTCTGTGCATAATAATGGCACATTAGAATGTTTCGCTGATGCTTGGAAATGTGAGCATCGTTGGAGCTATATAGCAGGTGCAATGGATTTCCGTAATCATACTGCCGATAATTGGACTACCACAAACTGGAACGACAACGGCAATAACCAAATTACCTTTGGTCGTGGTAGCTCAGGTCACGTTGCAATCAATAAAGAAAATGGCACGATGAACTTCACCACACAAACATCAATGGCTGAAGGCGTATATTGTAATGTGTTAAAAGGTGAATTAAGCGCCGATCAACAATCATGTTCAGGCGAAACCATTACTGTTAATGCCGACAGCACGATTAATTTAAATGTGGCAGCATGGGATGCTTTTGCTATTCATCAAGATGCTAAAATAACGCCCGTTGATTGTCATGTTACCAATACGTGCCCTACCGAAGATTGGCAGCGCACCGTGATTTTTGTTCAAGCGCAAACGGCGAGCGGCCAAGATATGTTTATTCGAGGCGGTATTGACCATAATTATGCCAACAATACACTAGGCCGAAATTGCTCAGCGACCAATTTTGAATGTTCAATGCCGATTGATCATTTAAACTTAAATAACGCCACAACCACACCTTGGAAAACAGCAGATACTTATTTAGATTGGTATGGTAGCCAAGCTAACCAAAGCACCGCAGCAGAAGGCACACCATTAGACTGGACAACCAATACATGGCCAAATGGCTGGGGAACAGAGCGTACTGTGGCGAATGATGGCTACGGCACTGAACCTCTAAATATTTGGGGCCAACATTATTGGATGCTCGATGTCATGATGGATTGTAGTAAAGCGGTTGGTAACGATAAATGGTTTGAATTAAAAGCCTATGTTAAAAATGGCCAAGGTTGGGAAAGTGATATCAATCAAGCGGGTACGCCATACGCAACAAACAATCATTTTGCTCAATGTGGAAAAATCAATAAATTTGATTTCAACAGTGGCTCAGTCGTTATTAATAACTTCTAACTCCTAATATACCCAAATCACTTGGGTATAGAATCAAAATTCAATATATAAGCCTCTCAAATTCGAGAGGCTTTTTTTGTTTCTGGCATTCACATCTAAGTGCCAATAAGCACTCATTATTGTGAAATACCTTACGCAAGCTTACATCAACAAAAAGTTAACTTGTACAAGAGCATAAGTTTTGGTTTAATACACAAAAATTACGAATCGAAACTTAAGATGATAAAGCGAAACACAGAAGAAAGGCGTAGCAACATCGTTAACCTTATCGCTGAACAAGGTGAAGTCAGCGTTGATCAGCTGGCGTCGCGTTTTAAAATCTCAGAAGTAACGATCCGTAAAGATTTAGCCGAGTTAGAAAAAAAGCGCTATTTGATGCGGCGACATGGTGGCGCAATCGCTATTCCCAACGCCAGCACACCACAAAATGACATTATATCGTCGCGCAAACAAGCCATCGCCTTAGCCGCTGAAAACTATATAAAAGATCACAGCCGTATTATTATCGATAGTGGCAAAACAACATCAGCTTTAATTCCACGATTAGCGTCTAAAGAAGGTTTAGTCGTTATGACAAATTCCCTCGATGTAGCTAACCAATTGCGTTTACTGAATAACGCGCCAGCCCTATTAATGACTGGCGGGACTTGGGATCCCAGCTCACAGTCCTTTCAAGGCCAAGCCGCTGAAAATGTCTTACGCGCATATGATTTTGATCAGCTTTTCATTGGTGCCGATAGTATTGATATCGAACGAGGCACCACAACCTTTAACGAGCTTATCGGTTTAAGTCGCGTCATGGCAGAAGTGAGTCGCGAGGTCATTGTTGTTGCAGAATCAGACAAAATTGGCAGAAAAATCCCCAATGTCGAACTCACTTGGCAGCAAATAAATATCTTAATTACTGATGACGACTTACCCAATTCAGTAAAACAAAAATTAATAGCAAAAGGGGTCAATGTAATATGTGCACCTCACTTAAACTAATTAAAGGGCAATAATATGTGTGGCATTGTAGGTGCAGTAGCACAACGTGACGTAGCGGATATTTTAGTAGAAGGACTAAAAAGACTAGAATATCGCGGATATGATTCATCGGGTGTCGCCATTATTAATTCTGACAAGCAATTACAACGCTTACGTCGTGTAGGTAAAGTACAAGCTTTAGCCGATGCTATTGCCCAACAGCCATTGTCGGGCGGTACCGGTATCGCTCATACTCGCTGGGCCACTCATGGCGTACCAAGTGAAGCTAATGCGCATCCGCATATATCAAGTGATAACATTGCCATCGTGCATAATGGAATCATTGAAAACCATGAAAAATTACGCACACAATTACAAGCATTAGGTTATATCTTTACCTCCGAAACCGATACTGAAGTCATCGCCCATTTAGTGCATCATGAAATGAAATCGCATGCCAATTTGTTAACTGCGGTACAAGCTACAGTAAAACAACTCGAAGGAGCTTACGGTACCGTCATAACCGATAAAAATACACCTGAAAAAATGATTGTTGCCCGTTCAGGTAGTCCATTGGTTATTGGCTTTGGTTTAGGTGAAAACTTTATTGCATCAGATATGATGGCGCTCTTACCTGTCACTCGAAAATTTGCCTTTTTAGAAGAAGGTGACGTAGCGGAAATCACACGGCATGACGTTAATATTTTTGATACACACGGCACCCCTGTAGAGCGAGAAGCGAAAGAGTCAGAAGTTAGTCATGATGCCGGCGATAAAGGTGAATACCGTCATTACATGCTGAAAGAAACCTACGAACAACCTACTGCCATTCGTAACACCTTAGATGGCCGCTTTCTAAATAACAAATTAAGCATCGATAGCTTTGGTAAAAATGCTCAAGCAATATTTAAAGATATTGAGCATGTGCAAATCATAGCCTGTGGCACAAGTTATCATTCAGGTATGGTTGCACGTTATTGGTTAGAGGCACTATCAGGCGTTTCATGTAACATCGAAATCGCCAGTGAGTTTAGATACCGTAAATCATTTGTACCTAAAAACGCGTTAATTGTGACTATTTCTCAATCAGGTGAAACAGCCGATACTTTAGCCGCATTACGCTTGGCTAAAGAATTAGGCTACAGCGCAAGTTTAGCGATTTGTAATGTACCGGGATCATCATTAGTACGCGAATCAGATTTAGCCTTTATGACTAAAGCGGGTGCCGAAATTGGCGTTGCCTCAACTAAAGCCTTTACAACACAATTAGTTGGCTTATTAATGCTAACACTGGCGATTGGTGCACAACATGGCATGACTGCAGAGCAAGAAAGCTGCATCATAAAATCATTAATGACCTTGCCCAATAAACTCGAAGAAGTTTTAGCACTCGCCGGTTCTATTGAAGATTTAGCCGAAGATTTTGCAGACAAACACCATTCATTATTCTTAGGCCGTGGCGATCAATATCCAATCGCGATGGAAGGTGCATTAAAGCTTAAAGAAATCTCTTATATACATGCAGAGGCTTATGCAGCCGGCGAATTAAAACACGGTCCGTTGGCGTTAATAGACGCTGAAATGCCGGTTATTGTGGTGGCACCACGTAATGACTTAATTGAAAAATTAAAATCGAATATTGAAGAAGTCCGCGCCCGCGGTGGGTTAATGTATGTATTTGCCGATGTCGATGCAAAATTTGCGAGCGACGATACGATGAAAGTCATCAATGTACCGCATTGTGACGATATTATCGCCCCCATTGTCTATACATTACCATTACAACTTTTGTCATATTACGTCGCAATAATTAAAGGCACCGACGTTGATCAACCCCGCAATCTAGCAAAATCCGTTACGGTTGAATAACCAACAATAAATTACAACCTTGTGCACGTTAAATAATGATCAAAACTGAGTTCAATGTGCGCTACTAGAAATAAAGAACGAAACAAACAAGTTCGATTCTAAAAATAAAGCACGCAACTAAAACGGCCACAATAAGTGGCCGCTTTAGTATGTATATCTTTTTGATTAAGAATATATAATTTTTAACTTATATTGGTATTATGACTGAAAGTAATAAACTTAAGGGTATTCAACAATAAGCATATAAGTTGAATAAGTAGATGCCCAATAAGTTAGAGCAAATGCTTAAATGGAGTTAGCTGTGGATAATAAAACGGGAAATTTTTACTTTCTTTCTGAACACGACGACCTTTTTGTCGAGCTAGCGGGTGCAGCTGAAAAAGCGTTTGCTAGTGACCCTAATACCACGTTAATTAAATTAAGGCAGCTAGGTGAGGCGATTGCGCAACACATTGCTATATTAGTAAGAGTTAACTTTGAAGACAATACTTCGCAGCTTGAATTAATACACAGAATCAGTAGAGAGCTTCAATTAGATCAGGTTGTTAAAGACCTTTTTCATACGCTAAGGGTTGAAGGGAATAAAGCAACTCACAAATTTAAAACAAAACATAAAGAAGCTATTAATGGCTTAGTTGTCGCACGCAAGTTAGCAATCTGGTTTCATCAGTCATTTGGTAAGCAGGGTACATCATTTAAACCGGGTGCTTTTATTCCCCCTCATGACCCCAGTGAGCAATTACGCAGTCTACAAAGTGAAATAGATAACTTAAAAGTCGACCTGCAAAAAGCAAATCTCGATCTTAATTCCAGCCAACAACTCAACGAACTAATAAATAAAGAAAAAACAGAATTTGAATCGCTCGCTTTTGAGATGGACAAAGAATCCCAAGAGCTAGCTGAGCAAGCTAAAGAACATGAAAAAGCGCTTGCCGACCAAAAGCACAACTACGAAAAAAAGATAGCAGAGTTACAAACTAAGCTTTCAAACCTAGATGACGAGTCAAACACCTCATATAAGCAAAAGCTAAGCACAAGTTCAAAAGCGGCTACTCAAAATATTGTCTTGGATGAAGCCTTAACGCGTATTCTAATCGACCAACAGTTACAAAAATCTGGCTGGGATGTTGATACTGAAGTACTTACCTATAAAAATGGCACTCGCCCAGAAAAAGGAAAAAACATCGCTATTGCTGAGTGGCCAACTGAATATAAAGGTAAAAAAGGGCGTGCTGATTACGTACTTTTTGCAGGCCTTTCACCTATTGCTGTGGTTGAAGCTAAAAAAGAAAATACCAATGTTGCCGGTAAAATTTCACAAGCAGAGCGATACAGTAAAGGCTTGAATGTTCAGTCCCCTTTAATACCTGCTTGGGAGCTACAAGGGTTGACCATAGCATGGCCAGATGAAGAGGATGGTCATTACAAAGTACCCTTTGTATATTCCTGTAACGGTCGCCCGTATGTACCTCAACTTGCTGAACAATCAGGTACGTGGTTTCGTGATGTACGCGAGCCTGCGAATATAAAACGCGCTTTGCCAAAGTTTCATACTCCAGAGGGGTTACTCGATCTACTAAAGCGCAGCAAAGACGCCGCACAACAAAAACTAAAAGATGAGCCTTTTGGCTACCTAAAAGTACGTAATTACCAACAAAAAGCAATTGTTGCGGTTGAAAATACATTAGCTAAAAATGTGCGTCATGCATTACTTGCTATGGCAACGGGCACGGGCAAAACCCGTACTATCATTGGGTTAATGTATCGCTTTTTAAAAGCTGAACGATTTAAACGTATTTTGTTTTTAGTTGATCGCACAGCACTTGGCCAACAAGCCCTTGATGCCTTTAACGAAGCGCCGCTTGAACAAAATCATACCTTATCAAAAATCTATAATGTTGCCGAACTTGGTGATATGGCAGCCGAGGCTGAAACTCGCGTACAGGTAGCCACAGTACAAGCTATGGTTAAACGCATTTTTATGAGCGACAACCCGCCACCGCTTGATCAGTTTGATTGCATTATTATCGACGAAGCCCACCGAGGTTATACCCTAGATCAAGAAATGACTGAGGGTGAATTAGCCACTCGTGACGCTAGCCAATATTTATCGAGTTATCGCCGCGTATTAGATTATTTTGACGCGGTAAAAATAGCACTCACAGCAACACCAGCTAAACATACCAGCGAAATTTTTGGCAAACCTGTTTATACCTATTCATATCGTGAAGCCGTTGCAGACGACTGGCTTATTGATCACGAACCACCAATTCGTTACGAAACCCTACTAACACAAAACGGTATTACTTTTACCAAAGGTGAAAAAGTCAGCGCAATTAATACTCAAACAGGAGAAGTACAAAGCGCTGAACTTGACGATGAACTGAATTTTGACGTTGACGCCTTTAACCGTCGAGTGATTAATGAAAACTTCAACCGCGTTATTTGTCAGCAATTAGTGCAAGAACTTGACCCCTTTGGTGATGAAAAAACATTAATTTTCTGTGCCACCGACTTGCATGCCGACATGGTTAAACGCTTATTAGATGAAGCCTTTAAAGACCTTTACAACGGCGAATATAATCAAGCTGCAGTGGCCAAAATTACCGGACAGAGTGATAAAGTAGAGCAACTTATTCGTCAATACAAAAACGAACGCTATCCAAATATTGCCATTACCGTCGACTTACTCACCACAGGTATCGACGTACCCAAAATTTGTAATTTAGTGTTTATGCGCCGAGTAAAATCTCGTATTTTATACGAGCAAATGATTGGCCGTGCTACACGTCGTTGTGATGACATTGGCAAAACCGTATTTCGTATTTATGATCCTGTTGATATTTACGCAGCATTGGCTGATGTAAATACCATGAAGCCCTTAGTTAAAGATCCAAATATAACCTTAGAACAGTTAGTTGATGAAATTACCAACCCAGAACAGTTAGAGCGCGCCCTTAATGCTCCCGGAGAGTCTGCAGAGCAAAATCATGCTGACGTAGTGCTTAGCCAACTCAGCCAAAAAGTAATGCGAGTTTTACGCAAAGCCGAGAAAAAGGCTGAAAACAAGCCCGAACTCAAACAAAAACTAGGTGAGCTGCAAGAATTATGGGGTGTTGAGCCTAAAAGTTTACACAAACACCTAAACGAACTAGGCCCTAAACAAGCCGCAAGTTTTATTACGCAAAATAGTGGCTTACTGAAACAATTGGCAGAAGTAAATCAGCTGTTAGGTAGCGAACATCAGCCAATAATATCTGATCATCACGACGAAATTAAAGAACGTAGCCAAAGTTATGGTGTGCATCAAAAGCCAGAAGATTACCTAGATAGCTTTAACCTATTTATCAAAGAACAGCTTAACCAAAGTGCTGCACTTGCGGTTGTGGTCAATAAGCCCCGCGACCTAACCCGTGAGCAGTTAAAAGAGATCAAGCTATTGCTCGATGGTGCAGGTTATACAGAAGTAAAACTTCAAAGTGCTGTACGCAATCAAACTAATCAAGATATTGCCGCTAGCATTATTGGCCATATTCGCCGTGCCGCATTCGGCGAACCCTTAGTTCCATTTGAACAAAGGGTTGCACAAGCTATGCAACGTATTTATCAAAGTCACAATTGGCTACCTGCTCAGCGTAAATGGTTAGAACGTTTAGCTAAGCAACTAATACACGAAGTGATTATCGACCGTGATTTTGTGAATCACCGTTTTGGCGAGCAAGGTGGCGCTAAACAGTTAGATAAAGTGCTGGGTAATCAACTAGACCTAGTTTTAGTAGAACTCAGCGAAGCTATTTGGCCGCAAGTTGGGTAGTGGCTATATGGGCAAAAATATAAAAAATGGTGTTTTCTTTGATTTAGTCTTTAAAACAATCAACTTGCTTATTCGTGACTTGCTATTTATAATTGCCGCAACATACCCGCCAAGCCTATGGTTGTTTCAACTAAGCTCAAATCGTGCGGGTTTTTTATTTCTGCCATCTGCCTGTAATAATGTGAGATAAGGCGATGATGACATTCAACAAACCTGCAATAACGCCAGAACAACAACTTAGCTTATTAGAAGAACGTGGTTTGCTTATTATCGACCGACCACGCGCTCTAGCATTTCTACAATCGGTGAGTTTTTTTAGGCTTACGCCTTACATGCGCCCATTTCAGAAGAATACTCAGCATAACTTTATTGATGGCACTGGCTTTCGTCAGTTAGCCGATTTATATGACTTTGACCGCCGCTTACGTTTATTAGTGATAGATGCCATTGAACGGGCAGAAGTCGCTATCCGTGGCCACATAAGCAATCACATGGGTACAAACTATGGTAGCCATTGGTATCTTGAGCCTTTGTATTTTAAAAACAAAGCCCAGCATGATCGTTTGCTAGAGGAAATTAAACGTAAACAAGACAATGAACTGCGCGACTACCACAGAGAATGTAGCAGAATAGAAAAACTAAATACTGATTCAGCCCGTAAAGCGCAACTTAAACAAAAACGCCAACAAGAAAGCTATGCGCGCCATTACGCTTTAACTTATCAAACACCTGAACTCATGCCTAATTGGGCAATGGTTGAAGAAATCACCTTAGGCACTTTGTCACACCTATACAAAAATTTAAGTAAAGACAGTGATAAAAAAGCGATTGCCAGAGGGTTAGGGCTAGAGGCACCGATACTGGAATCTTGGCTGCATACACTCACCATAGTAAGAAATATTTGCGCGCATCATAGCCGTTTGTGGAATCGTGAATTAGGCATTAAACCCGCCACGCCTAAAAGCAAACGAATTGTTTGGCCAAATTATTTACAAAAAGGTAACGCTGCTTTGCATACCCGCGCAGCAGTGATTTTGCCAATACTGCAACACTTTATGAAACATTGCGCGCCACATGCCAGCTGGAAGCAACGTTTAATTGAACTTTTTAGCGAATTTCCTAATATTCACCTGCCCGCAATGGGCTTGCCTGAACACTGGCAACAAGACTCATTTTGGCAAAACTAGCCAATACTAAATTAACCTTGCACTCGTTAATAAATACCAAACAACAGAGAACCCTATGACCAACAACGATATAGTACAAAAACTTTGGAACCTATGTGACGTATTACGTGACGACGGCATTAATTACAGCGATTATGTTACCGAGTTGGTTTTACTGTTATTTATAAAAATGGTGCACGAAAATACCGAAACTGGCACCTTAAAAAAACACCCGTTACCCATTGGTTGCCGTTGGACTGACATTAACGAAAAATCAGGCATTAACCTACTGAATGACTACAAAGCCATTTTATTTGCCCTTTCAACCGGTAAACGCTTAGAAGCTGATGCCAATAACCCAGGCCAAACCAAAGAAGTACAAGTGCACGAAGACCCATTAATCAGCGCTATTTATGCCGATGCACAAACGCGTTTACGTGAACCACGCCATTTAGAACAAATGATTAAAACGCTAGACCAAATAGACTGGTTTAGCGCCGCCAAAGATGGCTTAGGTGATTTATACGAAGGTTTATTAGAAAAAAACGCCAGCGAAACAAAATCGGGCGCTGGTCAATACTTCACCCCGCGCGCATTAATTAACAGCATGGTGCGCTGTATTAAGCCGCAAATTGGTGAAGTAATACAAGACCCAGCAGCCGGTACCGCAGGATTTTTAGTTGCCGCCGACCAATATATGCGCGAACAAACCGATGATTATTTTGATTTAACTAGTCAAAAATTGGCATTTCAAAAAAACAAAGCCTTTGTGGGTATAGAGCTAGTACCTAATACTCGCCGTTTAGCCTTAATGAATTGTTTATTACATGGCATGGAAGGCGACGATGAAGGTGTGGTGCATTTAGGCAATGCCTTAGGTGATGCCGGAAAAGCATTACAACAGACCGATATTATTCTTGCCAATCCACCGTTTGGTACCAGTAAAGGTGGCGATGCTAGCAATACTCGTGACGATTTAACCTATAAAACCAGTAACAAACAACTGGCGTTTTTACAGCATATTTACCGTAACCTTAAACCCGGCGGTCGTGCTGCTGTAGTATTGCCAGATAATGTATTATTTGAAGCAGGCGTGGGCACAGACGTACGCCGCGATTTAATGAACAAGTGTAACCTGCACACCATTTTACGTTTACCGACGGGCATTTTTTACGCCCAAGGTGTTAAAACTAACGTGTTGTTTTTTACTAAAGGCAGCACCACCGACAAGCATCAGCAAGAAAATTGCACACAAAACGTTTGGGTTTACGACCTACGTACAAACATGCCCAGCTTTGGTAAACGCACCCCGTTTGGTGATAGCCACTTAGCGCCGTTTGAAGCAGTCTTCGATCCTGTAGGTTGTGACTTATCGCGACAACAAGATATTGCCACAATACTCGCAGCCCGCACCCAAGGCGAATACAGCTTTGGCGCTGAACAAATCGCGGTAGACAAACAAGCCGCAGTGGAAAACGAAAACGTCGACGACAAGCTTTTACATAGTCGCTGGCGCTGCTTTAGCCGCGATTGGATTGCCAACACTAAAGGCGACTCGCTGGATATTAGTTGGTTAAAAGACAAAGATAGCGTCGATGCCGCAGACTTGCCCGAGCCAAGTGTATTGGCACGCGAAGCGAAAGACGAACTCACCGCCGCGTTAAGTGAGCTGGATGAATTGCTGGCGGCGTTGGAAGGACTGAATTGATGGGTGAGGTTAATTTGCCGGAGGTCTGGTGTTTACCAAGTTTTGATAATGTCGTTTTGAATGTTAATGGTGCACGTAGGCCTGTTTCTTTGAAAGTTCGAGAAGGTATAAAAGGGGAATACCCATATTATGGTGCTACAGGTCAGATTGACACTCTTAATGATTTTACTCATGAAGGTGAGCATATATTAATAGGTGAGGATGGTGCGAACCTTCTTTCGAAGTCTAAAGATCTAGCATTTATAGTGGATGGTCAGTTTTGGGTCAATAATCACGCACATGCTGTTAAATGCATAGCAGAGATGCCAGCAAAATTTGTAGCTAGTTATATTAATTCTTTAGACTTATCTCCTTGGGTTTCTGGCTCCGCTCAGCCAAAACTAACAAAAGGTAATTTAGCTAGAATTCCGATGCCACTTCCCCCCCTAGCAGAACAAAAAGTCATCGCCGATAAGCTCGATACCCTGTTGGCACAGGTGGAAACCACCAAAGCCCGCCTCGACCGCATTCCACAAATTCTAAAAACCTTCCGCCAATCCGTCCTCGCCGCTGCGGTCATTGGCAAGTTGACGGAAGAGTGGCGGGGCGCGAAAAAAGTATCTTTTAATCCAGCTCGGTTAAAAGCAATTACAGCTATATCTGGAGGTAAAACCCCCAGCAAAAGCAATTCCAATTATTGGGAAGGTGGTGATATACCCTGGGTGTCACCAAAAGATATGAAGACGGACTTAATTGCCAGTTCTCAAGATAAAATTACAAAGGAAGCAATCGACACTGGCGGTATGAAATTAGTCCCATCAAACTCTATCTTAGTTGTAACTCGAAGCGGGATACTTGCGCATTCATTTCCGGTTGCAAGAACACTAGCTCCAGTAACGATCAATCAAGATATCAAAGCACTTGTTCCAAACTTGGGGTTTATCAGTCCTGAGTTTTTGTTTTACCTGTTAAAAGGGTTAGAGCGAAGAATATTAGAAGAATGCTCTAAAGCTGGAACGACCGTATCTAGTGTTGAAACAAGCCTCTTAATGAATTTAGAATTCGAGCTGCCAAGCCTCGAAGAGCAAACCGAAATCGTTCGACGTGTCGAAGAACTGTTTGCCTTTGCCGATAGCATCGAACAAAAAGCCAATGCCGCCCTTGAGCGGGTGAGCAACCTCACTCAATCCATCTTAGCCAAAGCCTTTCGTGGTGAACTGACTGCCGACTGGCGCGCCGCCAACCCTGATTTAATCACTGGTGAAAACAGCGCCGAAGCTTTGCTAAAAAAAATCAAAGCCGAGCGTGAAGCTCTTGCGAGTAAAAAGAAACCCAAGAAGAAAGCAGCGGTAAGGAAAAAAGCCTAATGCGTTTGCTATCACTGTCGCTAAACGGGCAATATAAAGGTTTAAAAGACCAAACGTTTAGCTTTGAAAATGCGGATGATCATATCATTGCATTTATTGGTTTAAATGGCTCGGGCAAGTCTCAGTTATTAGAGTTGATAGCTGAATGTTTTGCTTATTTAGAACGGTTACAGCGACGTGACTTTAAAAATAAGGGGCATTTAGGTTTTGATTTCACACTGAGCTACAGTATGGCTGGCTATGTAAACCAAGCGCCTTTTAGCCGAGTGGAAGTGTTTGGTAATAAACTAAATGTCGCAGATGGGTTTACCGATCCTAAATTCAAAATTGTAGTTAAAGATAATAAAGTTGAAAGCATCGCTCTTAAATCATCTGAAAGTGCAATGGCAATCGGTATTGAAAGCTTACCTTTGCCTCAAATTGTTGGTTATTCATCTGGACTAAATGAAAACTTACAACGACCATTTTTGAAAAATGCGAATCAATTATTTAAAGCATTACGAGCTAGGGCTAAGTATCACAAGGAAAAACGAAAAATAGAAATGGCTTATGAGTTGCGTAATAACGACTCTGAATTGGCCTTTAATATATACTTAAGTAACAAAAAAGAGCTGATTGATAAATTCAGGCGCAATCACTCTTATTTATTTGATTTCGATGCGGCTCAATATACTGATGATGACTTAGCGTTACCCGAAACGACAACTCATCCGTCAAATTTGGTTTATCTAGATTATGACAGTGCACAATTTGCAGTCGCTTTCATTGATTTTGAATATCGCTCGCTTATTTCGCAGCATTCTCAAAGTAAAAAAGATAGCTTAAACCTTACCTTTACTACACCTACCTCACTGGCATTAGAATTTGATTTTACTCAACCTAATGTTGCCGATGAGGTTGTAGATGATATTAAATCATTTATTCGGTTGGCCGAAACGGGTAATGGCACAACACAGTACTTAGGTAAAAAAACAACAGCAGAAGAATACGATTATTACGAACTGGATTTTTTAACAGGGCTAATTGAACTTGATCTAACTGAACTTGCAAAAGAAAGCCAGTTTTCGACGTTTGGCACGCTCAACCCATTTAAGTTATTTGAGCGTTTATATAAGGTGCAGCAATTAGGCATAAAGAATATTCGAGCGCATGATCGCAAGCTACTTGAAAAAGATGGCTTTTTAGGAACGGTTAAAAAACCACTAAAGGTTAAGCTTCCCCTAATGGCTAAAAGCCTTAAGTTAAAAAATAGCGGGCTTGACTCGGTGGCTTATGAAGAGTTGTCTGACGGTGAATCTCAATTACTGCAAATACTGGCGGTTATAAAACTATACACTCATGAGAACACATTATTTTTGCTTGATGAACCTGAAACTCATTTGAATCCGGCATGGCGTACATCTTTTCACTCTTATTTATCGAGTGCCTTAAGAGGAAAAAATGGGGAAACAAAATCTCAGGCGTTATTATCAACCCATTCACCTTTTATGGTTTCTTCGCTCAAGCGAAATAATGTGTATCAATTCCGCCGTAGCGATGATGGTTTAATTGATATGAAAGTAGCGCAAAATGAAACCTATGGTGCGTCATTTGATGTGTTGATTAAGGACTTATTTGATCTGCGCTCATTGATTTCACAAAGCGTGATTGATGAAATTCGTGAGCAGCTAAAACAAGGTGATGACCACGCCAGAGAATGGATTGAAGCAAACCTTGGCTTATCAGCTGAAAAAGCATATTTAATAAAGAAGTTAAGTCAATAATGTTGTTTTGTTTAGCACCCAACACACCTAAATTTGAAATATTCAAATTGCTCAACGAAGAGCTTTTACATTTTTTAGAGCAATCGGTTAATACCAATGCCTTTTGTCGGGCGTTATTAACCCAAAATGATATAGGGAAAGCTTGTTGGGGTAACGGGCCAACTCGTGCGAAGTACAGAGGTTTATTTAATTCCTTGCAAGCAGCTGGTAATGATACAAAGCTGCAATTATTTGAGGCCATGCGTGATAATCAGGACCTCCAACTGTTGTTTGCAGCGCCCCAAAGAAACTTGTTTGATTTTATGAGCGAGCCTTGTTTTACAGCACTTAAAACATTATGTACTCACCTATACTGCTCAACTAAAGGTCTGGATGCAGTTATTGCTGCGGGTTGTTCAGATATTAAGGCTCACTTCAATGCTTACCGAGCTCAAGCGGTTAATGGCAATATCTGCAAAGCGTGTGGTATGGAGAAACTAGCACCGTTCAGGGCCGAGGTACCAGATGGTGAACAGTGGCGAGCAGATTACGATCATCAGCTATGCAAATCAAAGTACCCCATCTTTGCTGTGCACCCTGATAATCTTATTCCACTGTGTGATGTATGTAATCAGGATGCTAAAAAGGCAAAAGATCTGTTCAAACATAAAAATGGTACTGAGCGCTTAGCGTTCTACCCATATACTGAAGGAGCGAAAGATTTAATTGATATTGTGATTGATAATTTACGTGACCCAGAACCAACCATAACAGTAAATTGGAACACGCAAGACGCAGCGTTACGGGACAAGCTTAAAACATGGGATGAAGTATACGAAATTCGAAGCCGTGTTGAAGGTCAATTTCGATCTCTTGAAGCAATTATTGGAGATGAACTACGGCCAAGAAATTCAGCCCATCTAGTAAGCAGAATAAGTGATGAAGCTCGCCCTCACAACATCGATACGTTAAAGCGAAAGGAGTGGGCATTTTGGCATCAAAAATTATTTCGTCAGATGCAAAAAATTGGAGAGCCTGATATTGAAGCATTTTGGGCAAGACAAGAATTTACGCAAAACCAAGCCGCAAGCGGTGCCGATTTTATTTTAAATGGCTGATAAATAGAGCTGTTTTTACTACTAGTTTTAGCTTAATTGTGGGTGCAATAGAATTTATTATAATGATATCCGTTGCGATATTTTTAACTTCCCTTTTTGGTAATAATAACCATAATTCCCTTGGTGGGTATTGACACCCGACCCAATTGAAGCAATAAAATTTCGTATGGAACAACAGGGTTTGATTAAATAAGATTTAGTGCCTTATTTTGGTTCTGCTTCAAAAGTAACCGAAGTGCTAAATGGCACACGAAGTTTAAGCCTTAATATGATTCGTAAGCTAAGCGCGGGCTTAGGAATATCAGCTGATGTGTTGATAAAAGAGCCTTGCGATAAAAATACTATCTCAAAAGATATTAATTGGGATGCCTTTCCTATAACTGAAATGCGATCTCGTGGATATTTTGAAGGATTTAAAGGCTCAATAAATGAATTGAAAGCGTATTCAATTGAGAAGCTTAATCAGTTTTTAACGTCTATACCTAATGGGCTTTCTTTAAAAACCGCATTATTAAGATCCGCTGCTCATTTACGCTCTAATGACAAAGAGACTAACAGCTATGCGTTATGGGCTTGGCAAGTTAGGGTTTTACAAAAAGCACAATTAGAGCAGCTCCCAGTAAAATATGTTAAAGGGACTGTTGATGCTAATTGGATGAAAAAATTAGCGCAATTGTCATGGTCTGATCAGGGGCCTGAATTAGCCAAAGAGTTTTTAAACCGCCATGGTATTCATTTAATTATTGAGGGTCATTTACCAAAAACGTATTTGGACGGTGCTGTATGTATTTGTGCAAGCGGGAACCCTGTTGTTGCACTTACACTACGCCACGATAAGCACGCCGTAATTTAACATATCAAAACAGCAAGCCAACCGTAGTTTAAAATTTAAACTGCATTTAATTTGGTTATAGTCTTCTCGCTCAGATTTTATGGTTCATTGTCAGCGCTTACTCTCGACTTTGCTTACATGGATGTAAGAACTTAGGTTTCGTCTGGAACTTAATGTCAACAACAATTGAATAGTGATCCACCCCAACAATCGAAAAGTGATCCACTAATCCTTTGGTTTATCCATTAAACCAGCTTGTTTCTTTTCCTTTATTCGATAGCTATCTCCTTTGATTTGAATAATGTGCGAATGGTGCAATACCCTATCTAACATTGCAGATGTCAGCGCTGTATCGTCTGCAAATACCTGCCCCCATTGTCCAAATGGCAAGTTGCTAGTTAAAATTACTGACCCTTTTTCATATCGTTTGGCGATCACCTC
>NZ_QMED01000027.1 GCF_003286125.1 Algibacillus agarilyticus | reverse complement strand
CATATGACCATCAAGCAGTTGAATTTGCTGATTTAACCATGCGACGCATGATTCTGGACCCTATTTTGCGCGGTTATTACCCGCAAGCTCATCTAGATCGCATTAAAATGTTTTTTCCGGCCATTGAAGCTAACGATATGAACATCATTAATAGCCCAATTGACTTTATCGGAATTAATAATTACTCACGTGATCGCGTTAAATACTCACCTTGGTTTATCGGGCATAAATTTTGGCCCGAATATCAGGCCAAAGCGCCCGAAAAAGAATATGAACTCAACAACGTGCAATATACCAGCATGGGCTGGGAGGTTTACCCAGAAGGCTTATACGAATTATTAATGTTGCTTAAAGACGAATATAACAACCCTAAAGTATTTATCACCGAAAACGGCGCAGCCTTTACTGATCATATTGTTAATGATCAGGTTGATGATATTAAACGCGTTGAATTTTTTAATGCCTACCTGCATCAAGTGTCGCGAGCCATTAAAGCCGGTTCAAATTGTGCAGGGTATTTTGCTTGGTCATTATTAGATAATTTTGAATGGCATGAAGGGTTCAAAAAACGTTTTGGTTTGGTTTATGTCGATCATCAAACCCAACAACGCACAATAAAACAAAGCGGTTATTGGTTTAAATCATTACTACAAACACATAAACAAAATATCATGCAAAATGAATCAAAAAGTAAACCCTTGACTGTGGAACAAAATGGCACGAGAGGGTCAAACGTTGTTTATTAAAGTATGTATTAAATTGTGTAAGGAGGGTGTGTATTAAAATGGTGGCTTACGCTCATGCTTCGCTAAACCACCCTACAAAATCCATTTAACCCGTCATACTGCGATAAATTTATTCAATTTAAACGACGTAGACCGGTTTAGCGCCGTTGGCGCGTAAGCCGGGTGATACGATATCCGCATAAACCCAACAAAGGTTATGTACCTGAGAAAGCCACGTAAAGGTAAAAATAGGCACCTGCATTTAGCGTTCATTATAGCGGCTTACACACGTACCTTGTTAAACCGCCTTACGGGTTGCTGGTTACAGGCAGAGAGTGTTGGGCTTCATGCTTCAGTCCAACCTACTTAACTAACCAGCTTGGTACGTATGGATTGGTTTGGTTTTGTATAAAACCATGTTGGCTGTAAGCCAAACAAGCGGCGGCTGTCATGGGCATTGACAGCCACCCCAGTGCGCCATCGCATTTTGTTTTATCACTAAAAAATTGATGGTGAGCATTTAAAGCTTTATCCATGCGCGTTTGGAATTTAGCTTCATTTTTTGCTAAGACCGCCAGCATCACATCAACAAAAGGCAGCCAAACTGAGTAAATAAAACCTTGGCGGCGCGGTGGAATGTACTTAGGGTCCGACAGGGTTGCTATCTCTTGCACTAATGCATTGATATTAGCATCAGGGTTAAATAGCCCTTTGGCGAATTCACTAAATGCGTGCCCTATTGCTAAATCTTCAGCGCGCGGGTCTAAAAAATCCTGTGATTGATATTGGCGCAGGTTATTGAAAGCGGCCTCATCATCAAGAATGAGTGCTAGGTAAAAAGCCTCTTCCCAACAATGAACACCACTATAAGATAAGCGTTTTTGCCCTACGGCTTTAACGGGTATATCGCGAATGACAAAATTAAATTCTTCACCTGGATTAAGTACTAAATAAAAGTGAGCCTGTTTAGCCGTATGCGCCTGTGTTAACCAATCTAAAATCACGTCTTTTGGTTTTTCTGCTACCCAAGCTGCGGCTGCAACTTCAAAGAAATCTGAGCCATCGGAAAAGACTCTTCCAGGTAATTCCTTAGGATACCTTTGCCTTAAAGATTCTTTTGAAAACACTCTTTCAATTCTTCCTGAATTGCATTCAACAATCCAGTCTTTGTTTGGGTGACTCTCTCTAAAGTGTTGCATAATTAAAACTCTAAATTCTCTTGTGTATAACGGGTATATTCTAACTCAGAACTCACGTGGCGATTGTCATGACCAAACTTTTGTTTGACTACAGTGTAATCAATTTTTTGTTTATGATCTCTTAGCAAATCAACCGTCTCTTGCTAGTTGTCACCACAACCGCCAATTGCAAAGTTAGCAAAGAGCTTTTTATATTTGTAGACCGGTTTAGCGCCGTTGGCGCGTAAGCCGGGTTTCATAGTATCCGCACAAACCCGACAAAGGTTTTTGTAACTTTCAAATTCAATAAACCAAGCGGTTAATTCAATATTGTTTTATGAAAAAGGTGGCTTACACTCGTACCTCGTTAAACCACCCTACATCAGTGCATTTGACCCGCCATACCGTTTAGTGTTCATTATGGCGGCTTACACTCGAGCCTCGTAAACCGTCTTACGGGTTGCAAATCGTGCAGGACAGTCATCAATATTTTGAGCCTGTCCCCAATAGTTTCCCGATAGTTTTTCTCACCTTAGAGAAAAACAGAAGAAATAAAATCAATATTTTTGTTTGAATATTTGGTGTTAGCAAATTCTAAAAGCATTAATGATTTACTCATTCCTACTCGACCAGAATTTGATTCTTTTTTAATTTTATTATAGAGAACCAGTAACTCATCTGTGGAAAGTTCAATATTCAATCCTTTAATACTTAATAAAACGGCCGAACAAACCAATAAATCTAGCGACAGTGAATAAGTTGGAAAATCAGTAAATTTAAAATGTAAGATATTATCGTAAACAGTATTCAAATAACTGCTATTCAATAGTAATTGAATCTTTTCGTCCAACCAAAGTAATACCCTATCTTGTTCTTCACTAAGCTCTTCTAATACTAGATCATTTCTAGCATCCATAAATACAATGTGAGAGTTATACTCTTTATATTTGTCTTCAACGTCAAAGCCATATTTTTTTGAAATCCACCCTTCGAAGTTAATTTTAAACTGTTCAAGTTCAACAAGAGATAAAGCGACTGTACTTGCTATAACTTTCTTATGTTTAATCGCTAAAAGAGCGTAAATGTTAAAATTCCCATTGTTCTGCTTATATAATATCGCCTTAGTTTTTGAATCATTCACAACCTTATGTTCAAAAACTCTTTCAAATTTTTCTTCATCTAAACGATTTAAAGCTACTATTGCATGATTCATTTTATAGTGGATTCCAAGTTGACACGAAACAATTTTACATCATATGGTTTATTTGGAGATAATCCCTTTGGCCCACTAATAACTTGGGAAAAACCAAACATTACAGTTGCTTAGTCAAAATTCACTTGACTTCGAATCAAAGGGGAAATATTTGTTTTAACTTCAATTCAAATCGTGCAGGACAGTCATCAATATTTTATAGATTAGTCTTCAAAGTACACACTAAGTGAAAAATAAATAAGGTGCAAGTCAGTGGCCGCTGGGTTTTGATTACTCAACTACTTTGTTCAAGCTACTCTCTTTTTTTAATATTTTAACAATACGGTTTATCACAATTTCGGATAAGTTCCATTCGTACCCCGTAAAGTCAGTCGTGTTAATAAACTGGACAACAACAGTGTCTATATCTTCATGGTACTCAGCAAGGCTTTGGTAACCAGGCACCAACCCACCATGCTCAAATACATAAATAGACGCATATATAGCTTGTTCGCTGCCGTTAAATACCGAACCATCATTTAGGGCGCGTATGAAAATCCCCACATCTTCAGCCGTTGCCAGCATGCCATATTCAGTAGCTTTTAAATCTTCTTCAATACCGACATAGTAACCACTCATGACATCATCCAAATTAACCTCTGAGAGAGAGCTAAATGTATTGGTTAAATTTAGAGGGATGAGTATTTGTTCTTTAATAAATTGTTGATGACTGTAACCTACGACTTTTTCAATGATCCGTCTCAATAATAAATAATTAGTATTTGAGTATTCATAACCTTGATCAGGTTTGAAGCTAGCAGGTAAATCAAGTGCATATTCTAAAGCATTCTTCTGACTTTCTGCTGAATCACGCCAAAACGCAGCGTTGTTCGTGAAGTTAGGAATACCACTGCGATGTTGTACCATCATTTTTACTGTAATTTGATTCGCGTTTTCAATTCGCCCAACCAGCTCGGGAAAATACTCAGACAAGAGGCTATCTAATGACATTCGCTTAGCATGAACGAGTTTACTTATCGAAACAGCGTCGTATAACTTACTAATACTTGCTATTTTGAACAATGCATGTGGCTCAGCGGGTATTTTATTTTCACGATTTTTATAACCACCGGTATAAAAAGCGGGATCTTGCCCTGCTTGATCGACATAAACAATCATGCCATCAAACCCATGGTTTATGGCTTCATTTACTTGCTCTTGCACGTTGTGAGGGAGAGGTAAAACCCACGCTTTAACTAGAATCCAAGGCACATAAAATAACGAGACAACCGTGCTGAGCAACAATGCTGTTCTCAGGATCAATTTGGTTTGCTTTACTTGCATATTTCTTCACTTTTAATCAGTTGAGCACGCTGAATGATGAAGTTTACATCTAACATTAAAATGAAATCCGTTTTATTAAGCAGCATAATTTAGTCAATATTTCTGAAAAAATTCAATAAAAGCGAGCGTACCCAATGATTTACGTTGAGCACAACCTTGTGCAGGACAGTCATCGAAAACCAACAGTTTCGACCACAATATCCATTTTATTTAATCTGATCAAAAACGCTAAACCCGCATTTATTTAATGAGACAAACATTAAAATTTTTATGGCTCTTGTTATTATTAGTGAATTTTTAGCAACAAACTAAACCGCTTGTCCGCACGCCACACCACTACTCCACGCAAATTGAAAATTGTAGCCGCCTAGCCAACCTGTTACATCAATAACCTCACCAATAAAATACAAACCGTTGGCTTTTTTAGCTTCAAAAGTTTTGGAGCTGAGTTCATCTGTATTAACACCACCTAATGTGACCTCGGCTGTGCGGTATCCTTCTGTGCCATTGGGTTTAATTTTCCATTGATGAAAGTAGTCAGCGATTTGTTTGATCTCGGTATGGGTTAACTGGTTTATGGCTTTGTCTGGAATGCTTTGCTCTTGGGTTAATTGCTCAATAAAACGTTTTGGCAATATTGAACTCAAACAGGTTTTAAGCGCTTTTTGTGGGGTTTGTTTACGCCATGCTTCAAGCTGGTCAGCCAAGTTTAATTCAGGTAATAAGTTAATCGTAACCGATTGCCCCGCTTGCCAGTACGACGAAATTTGTAAGATCGCGGGCCCAGATAATCCCCGATGTGTGAAAAGTATATTTTCTCTAAAATCGGTGCCATTCTCTGCGGTTACCAAACAGTCAATGCTAATGCCCGACAACCCGTCAAATCGTTTTTTGTCGTGATCATGCAAGGTGAAAGGGACTAAAGCGGCGGTTGTGGGTAATAAATCTAAACCAAACTGTTCAGCAATTTTATACCCTATGGGTGAAGCGCCTAACTTGGGCATGGTTAATCCACCACTGGCAACAACCAGTGATTTGCATTGGAAATCTCCACTGGTGCTACTCAGTTGATATGCTGCTGTACCCTCATTTAACGTTGTGCGTTGGATTTGATTAACTTCACTTCTTAAATTTATCGTGACCCCTGCCCATTCGCATTCGGTTAATAATATATCAACAATATCTTGGGCACTGTTATCACAAAATAATTGGCCTAATGTTTTGTGATGATATTGCAAGCCATGCCTGTCTACTAAATCGATAAAATCATGTTGGGTATATCGGCTTAATGCTGATTTTACAAAGTGAGGATTTTGACAAATATAGTTTTCGGGGCTGGCATTTTCATTAGTAAAATTACAACGCCCCCCGCCACTAATGAGTATTTTTCGGCCTGGCTTTTTGCCCATATCGAGTACTAATACGCTTTTACCGCGATAACCTGCGGTTGCCGCACACATAAGCCCTGCGGCACCTGCACCAATAATAATTACATCAAACGTGGTCAAAATGAGTTCCTCACAAAAAAGTTGTGAGGATTTTAACAGAGTTAATCACAACTAGCTTATGTCTATTTAAATATTTAACTTGCTTAAAAACCGATCAGTGTATTAGTATAGTAATACACCGTTATTAAGGAAGCTTATGATTAGTTTTAATATTAACCCCAGTTCAGGCTTACCTATTTACAAGCAAATATGTGAGCAGTTAGAGCGGATGATCTTAAATAACCATTTGGCTGCTAACGCATTTGTGCCTTCAGTTAGGCAATTAGCCGTTGAACTTGAAGTCAACCCGATGACAATTTCTAAGGCGTATAGCTTGCTAGAAGAGCGTGGTTTGCTAACACGACAACGCGGAAAAGGCATGAAAGTAGCGGCTCGTGACACGGTTAAAATACAGAGTGATATTTTAAATGTGATCAGCCAGTCTGTTGAAAAAGTCATTATTGAAGCAAACCAAATGGGTATAACGCGAGATGAATTAGCCCGATTATTTAACAACAAATTAACGCAGCTACACACCGATATAAAGCGAGATAAGTCACAAGAAAGCACCGCCCTAACCCAGAACAACAATGGCAATTTAAACAAAGGAAGTCGATAGTATGAGCATATGCATTAAGGTAGAAAAACTCACTAAAAAATATAAAAACACGCTTGTTTTAGATAATTTAGATTGGACTATATGCCAAGGCGATGTTATTGGGCTGTTAGGTAAAAATGGCGCAGGTAAATCTACGTTATTAAACGCAATTTTAAATGTGCATCCGGCCGATAGCGGAACGGTTACGCTATTTGACACGGACAATAAAAACATGACGTCGGCTTTAAAAGCACGCATTGGCTATGTGGCACAAATTAATGATGAATTACCTTGGTTAAGCGTAAAAGAATTGATTTCGTTTAAAAAACAATTTTATCGCCATTGGAATACTAAAAAAGTCGATGAATTGCTGAACCGCTGGCAAATAGATACAGCTAAACTCACTTCTGAGTTGTCTGTTGGCCAAGGTCAACGCGTTCAAATTATCTTAGCTTTAGCGCCGGAACCAGATTTAATTATATTTGATGAACCCGCGGCAGCACTTGACCCTGCTGGCCGTCGTGAGTTTTTAAAAGAGCTGGTTAACATTGCTACTGATGAGCATAAAACCATCATATTTTCGACTCACATTACGTCAGATCTTGAACGTGTAGCGAACAAAGTGGCGATATTACATCAAGGTAAAATACGTCGATTTGAAGCGTTAGATACCTTAAAAGAGCAATCAACGTTGAGCCTAGAAGATATCTTTTTGGAGGAAACCGCATGAACCTCATTAATGTATTAACGAAAAGTCATTTTTTACGCTACATGATCGCGTTTGGTTTGATAGCATTGGTTGCTTTTAGGTTATTAGCTGACGAAAATCACGTAAAGCCGTTGATTGGCTTTTCATTTTTAATTTTAGGTTTTACATTCGCTTTTTATCTAAATATGAGCTGGCGTTTAATTACTTTGATCCACAGTGCGCATGCCCATTTAACGCCTCAGTTTTTTGCCAAAACGAAACAAGCCGTTGTTGTCACTATTGCGCTTAGTTTATTACCCAGTTTAGCTTTTATGCCTAATTTTGATTTGTTTAGCAACGTGCTGGCTGGTCAATTACTGATCATATTGGTAATAGGCTTATGCTATATTTTCACCCCTCTTTTTTGGTTGTTTGTGGGTGTGTTTATTTTAAATGGTGCGTTTTCTTACATAGTAACTGAATTTAATTTAACGGAGTCATTTAATCAGGTGATAGCACTCGTGGCGCTTGCCTTACCGTTAACAATACCTTTTTCACTTTTAGCACTTGGTATCATGATTTGGCGATTAGATAATTTTAAACTGAGTGCAGATAAGTTAGCACAAATAAAATCGGGCTTTAGTGGTAATAAATTTAAACCGGTTAGCTTAAATAATAGTCGCGCTAACAACCAAGCTGACGCGCAAGAAAAAACTAAAAAAAGGTTTACGTTTATCAATTTTTCGATGCCGACCGATAAACCTTATATTGGGTTAAGAAAGCTGTTGGCCACTCAAAAACAACTCAATAAACAACAGTTACTTATTATTGCGAATGGTCACCCGCCTTTTTTAACTTGGTTAAGTATGAGTATTATTTTAGGGGTGTTTTTAGTCTCGTATGCATTGGCAAGCATCGATTTATTTTTAGTCTCGTTGACTGATGTAACCGTGTTTGCTTTAGTCGGATTCAGTGGGTCATTAATGCTATTAAGCTTCATTAATTTTTTAACGCACTATAGGCTCAACCGATTATATTTAGCTAAATTGCGCTTAACGCCATTGTTTAAAAATGATGATGATTTCTCGGCATCACTCTTTAAAACCTATTTAAAGCAGCAAGCCACCTGCATTGTATTTTCTACTGTGTTTGTTGTGATCTTTTTCAGTTTATTGGGCAGAATGAATGTCTATTTTTTAGCCCAGCTTTTAAGTATATACCTAGTTGTGTTCTGTTATGTAACGAGCCTGCTGCTGTTAGGACTAAGTTATAATTTAATGCATAAAAAAATAATGATGCTTTTACCCATCGTTTTTTTCATTGCTATTAATATTTATACGCTGATGTACTATTTTGATGTGATTGATTTGTCGGTTTCAATTATGTTTGCCATCGTTGTGAGTGCCATCTTGTTGTTAACGTTGAGCTGGTTTAATTGGAAGAAACACGGTATTAACTGGCAGCTTGCTTAACATTACTTTTAAATAGAAATATCAATGAGTTCGCTTGTATATTTTCAAGTGTTTTGTATGCTTAATAAAGAGAAGACTTGATTGGTATATAGCCAATAAACTTTGGCTATATCATTCAGCTTAATGAATAATTAAAAGAAGTATTAATATGCCAGATCAAAATGTGATTGAGTTACCGCATATCAAGTTATCTAATCAAGAATTTAATGAGATGAAAATGATGCTGAATGCACAGCAGCGTGATCTTGTTAACACTGCATTAAAAGCGTATAGCCAAATTATTGCGCAAAACTTTGTTGAGCTGCAAAATAAAAAGCCAACTAAAGTCGCACGGGTTGTACCGGTTTACGGTAAAAATGATTTACTAAAGTCGGCCTTATTTAAACGCTTGCTCGAACAAAAAAAACCGTTAGATTATCCACCACCCACTAACATGGGCAACCCTTGGTATGCATTAATAGACGACCACGAACCCCACCCTGTTATTTTAACTTTTGGTGTGGGTGTAGCCAGTGCCATGACTCAATTAACTCGCCAAGGTGAAGCTATTGAAAATCATCGTTTTATTTCGCTTAATCGCCATGCATGGCATGTAGAAACGGCAAATCAAGCGGGAGATGAGCTGTTAGCCTTTTTAGATGAAGATACCGATCACCTCAGTAATTTAGTATTGGCACAACGGGTGACCGATATATTAAACGCCTCACCTAAATTAACCTTGATTGACCCGAACTTTGGTTCATTTGAATTCTATAGAGGCGAGCACACTTGTGAATATTCATCGGTTACTTTAGATGAGTTGAGTCATTGGTATGGGCGTATAAAACACGGAGTTGATACTGTTGAGCGACCTAGTGCACCGTTTACAAGTTCAACCGTCAGAATAAAACTAACGTCTTGGTTGATTAAGAAATTATAATGAGCGCGGGGCTTTACCTTGGTAATGAATATCCGCGCATTTTAACGGTAAAAAAGAGTCTTTCGGTTGCGCTTTATAATCGACATAACAAGCCGTAACGCCGCTATTTACGCATAGCGCTTTTAATGCATAAACTTCATCTGCACTAAAACCTTGATCAAGTAAAAATGCAGATGTGTAACCACCAATATTAATGCCTAACTGATAATGTTGAGTTACATAAGCATCGAGCTGGTTTGCTAGTTGCATATACTCCCCCACTTCAAATCCTAATTCAGCACTCATTTTTCGATGCGGTTCTATTCTTTCGTCAGTTCGGTTAATGGGTCTGGCAAATCCCATTAATGCGGGTTTACCTTGCTTTTTAGCCACACTATTAACAATATCAGCAATGCTTTTACCTTGTTTGTATTCAACCAATGCTTGTTGTAAAAACGTCATGGCTAGCTTGGCGGTGTGGTTTCCGCCGTAAACACGTGAATCAGATGCCAATACACCGGCAACCGTTCCCGCTACTGGGCTCGTCGACATATCGCCGGTTAACGCACCTATGTTATTACACCATATACGCGCATCCGGATAACTCATCACCATAAAGTTATTTTCAAGCCATTTGCCTAGCTGGGGTGAAATCATGCGCCCAGTTACGTTTAATGCATGTAGTTGCATGTACGATACGTTGTTAAATAGCTCACCTAGCAATTTATGCTCACGAATAGTTATTTCTTCACCACCAATCCACTTGCCGATGGTGGTCGATATTTTATTATATCGTTGCAGCCAATAAGCTTGTGGATTGTGATCGGATGCTTGATTTAGAGCTGTTTGCTCTGATGCTAGTTCAGATGTAGGCTCTGAACGTTGAGGGACTGATTTATTTTCGCAATTCATATTGGTTGTCTTCTAGCAATGGCATAGCCGTGATCGGTTTATGCGTTTGTTCAACACCGTGCGCTAATATGCCGGGCGCACAAGCCAGTTGGAATAATCCCGCGGCTTCGCGGGCGCCAACTCTTAGCTCATAAAACACGGCAGCGGCAATACCTGATTCTAACCAACCAATTTTAGGCTGGTTATTTGAGCTGTTTATTTGTTCAAGCCAAACTTGGCATTTTTTTAAACACTCAGTATCAGGTGTTAATGATAATAATTGCTCAGCAAAACGCTGGGCAATTGGATCAACTTGTGCGAATCGAGTACCAAAACCTGGGGTTTTATTATTTAATGCTGAACGAGAACTAAGATCATCTAATTCACTGAGAGATGTTTGATTTATTTTTTCTATAAAACGATATGCCCGCTCAACTTCATTGGCACCGCCATTTTCACCACCCAGTGTCATTAGCCCGATAGGCAATAAATGTTCAACGTTTGCTTTACTAACACCGGCTGTCATTGCCGCTCTAATAGCGGGATGGCGAGGACCTAAATTACTTAAAAAGTTAAACAAAGTATTCAACAATACTTTTTGTTGTGAGCTGGGTAACTCAAGCTTGAATAATAAAAATATTGTTTCGATGTAATCAAGCTTTTGACTAATATCAAAAATATTATAGCCTGAAATATGGCGTTCTTCAGCCAAAAAAGGGTTATCTTTAGTCGGTGTTTCATCACAGATTTGGGTCGCTAATGTTTTAGCAAACCCAAGCGCTTCTTTATTCGCAGACAAGGTCATGCACCTTTATAAAATTTAATGATGTGTGGATTAAGTTTAGTTTAAAGTGAAATTAATTAATCAAAATGCAAACTCAACAAAACCATATAAACTACGACCTTCCATCGGGATATCGTTAGGTATACGTCCGTCTGTCGCAACTACATATTGCTCATCAAATAGATTTTTAACGGATGCTTTAATTTGTAAGTTAGTATTGATTTTATACAATGCGGTTAAATTAACTAATGTGAAATTTTTTATATTTTCACGACTATCGGTTATAGCACGTTGTTGATCCATCACTGAATTAATTTGTGTAGCTAAGGTCAGTTCACTGTTTACATCATAACTTAATGCGTTATATAACAGTATACTCGGTGAGTTAGCGACCTCAAGCCCTGTGATGCCATCTTCTGAATGTTGATATGAAAAGCTCCCATTCCAGCTCACATCATCACTAAATTGATACCGACCTTCTACTTCAAATCCATAACCATCTTGTGAACTCGCATTTTGCGATGTTGTGCTAGTTGCAGGTTCAGGATCTTGAACTTTAATAATTAGATCTTTCGCGCTGTATTGATAAAAATTGATAGCAATCATACTGTCAGTTGTTGGGCGATAATCAATAACGAGTTCGGATGTGCTTATTTTTTCGGGTTCAATATCAGGATTACCTAATGCAGACGGGTTATTCGTAATAAATAACTCAGAAAAACTCGGCGCTCTAAATGCACTCCCGTGCAATAATTTTAAGGTTAAATTATGATGAGCTTGCCAAACGATAGCACCACGAGGGTTGAACGTGCTGCCAATATCAGAATAATCATCATAACGTAAACCAAACGTGACTTCCCAATCGTTGGCTAAACGCCACTCATCTTGCAATGAGAGATAATAACTATCCCGCGATTTATCACCAACATAAATATTAGGCGTTCCGGTTACATCGGTTAAAAGACCACTGACTTCTGCTTTAAATTTTTCACCATCTAATATACCAGGTCCAAAGTTTTTATGCTCACGTGCCACCAGTTCACTATGCAAAAGGCCGACACCTATACGTATATGGTGATTTTTATATCCATCATACTTTGAAACAAAATTGGTTCGGTATTCCGTTAATTTAGGGATAGGGTTGCCAACGACACCGTCAGGAAAATGAGCTACACCTCCACCAACAACGTTGGGATCATTTGGCGTAAATAAATTACCATCATCACCAATAGCAACTTTTGCACCTTTAGGGAATAATACCAAATAGCTATCAGTCTCTGTTTGATAATATGAAGCATCAGCTGAGATATTCCAGTCTTCCGTTATTTGCGCATCATAAGATAACTTAGTGCGTGCAATATAAGCTTCATCTGAACCGATATTATCAATGGTTTGTGTTGCGCCATTTCCAGCACCACCATCACTTAAATTCCAATACCAATTTTCTAGCGACCAATCCGCATAATTTAAATTTAAATGAATATTTGTAATTTTAGCTTGTGTAGGCATTTTAGTCGGCGCAAGTGACGCCGAGGTAGAAAATGTATTATCTAAATTAGTTTGTAGATCATGTTCGATAATTCGTTCATCATCACCATCCGTTTCAAATTGGCTAAAAGAGAGCCCGATATCAACATCTCCCATTGAGCCTTGTATATTACCCCAAGCTTCGGTTGTGCCAAACGAACCTGCAGTAAAGCCAATTCTTGAGCTATTGTTGCTTGTTTTTTTAGTAATAATATTTATTACGCCGCTAAAAGCATCAGCACCATAAACAGCAGAACCAGGGCCTCGGATCACTTCGATACGTTCTATGTTATTAACAGGGTAGCGAAAACCATAGGTTAATGATGAGCTGGTTGGGTGTTTAAATTCGACCCCATCAAGTAATACTAAAATTTGTGGGTTAAATCCGGTTTGCACACCGCGAACAGAATAAACAGGGGTTAAACGAGCGGCGGTTGAAGGGGCAACATTTAGGCCAGGTACTCGTTGTAATACTTCGTCAATGTTAAGCGCGCCCATTTTTGCAATGTCGTTGGCGGTAATAACCGTTGCAACAGAGGGTAATAAGTGAAATTGCTTTTTAGTGCCTGTCGCAATTTCAATTAATTCTTCGCCTCCATAAAAATCATCAAAATAATCATCTTGTGAATCAATATATTCACTTGCACTTATTTGAAGTGCCAAGGCGGATAGCAAGGCTACCGATAAAATATTTAATTTCATGTTATTGACCTTTATATTATTATTTTTTTCTGTAAAGAATCACTTAAAACAATATAGCCAAATATATAAATATAAACCACTGTTAATTAACAATTAATAGACTATAAAAATTATTTATAACCTGTAATTGAACCTTGCTCATTATTACGTAAATTATTGACTCTATTCATCATGGGCGGCACTTCGTCAGGATCAATCCGCACATCAATTAAAGTCGGTACTTTAAGTGTAAACAATTGATTGATGTCGAGTTCATCAAGCTGTTCAGGTGTTTCAATAATAATACCGTTTGCTCCTTGCGCAACGGCTAAAGCCGAAAAATCAACTTTATTTAACTGCCAACCAATCGACTCCGCATTGTTAAGATTTTGACCATGGCGGATCATGCCAAATGCCGAGTCATTTAAAACAATAAACACAATGGGTAAAGTATGTTGCACAGCCACGCCAATTTCATGTGAACTCATTAACCAGGCACCATCGCCTACAATACACACGTGCGGTTCATTACGAGCAGCAAAAGCTGAGCCTATAGCAGCACCAATAGACCAAGCCATACTACCAAAACCCATTGCAACACGATAATAACCTTGATTAGCACTACCAATTAAATAGTGTGTTGCCCAAGCCCAAATATTGCCGGTATCAATGAAGACCCGTGTATGGGTAGGTAAACTAGAAGATAAACAGGCCATTAAGCGTTGCGGTTTAATAGGTACGTCGTTTGAAAAACATTTTTCTTCATTAATTAACGATACATAGCTATCTAATGAATTACTGGTTATTTTAATATCAAGCCCATACCAAACTCGACGCCATTTATGAGCTTCGTTGACTTTATCTAGCAGAGTGTTAAAAATAGTATTTAAGTCACCACAAACATGTAATTTAGCCATAGGAGAACGACTAAAGCTCTCAACGGATGAATCAATATGAATGAGCTTTTCAGTGAGGACCTCTTCGTCAACACAACCAAAACCCATTTCGGTAATTGTTGCCCCAATAGCAAATACTAATTCAACATCAGGGTGTTCAAATATATCACGTGCAGAGGTATGCCCTGCATAACCTAAAACACCTCGGTAGAGAGGATGGCGTTCATTGACCCAACGTTTACCCATAGGGCCCGAAACAAAAGGCGCATTTAATGCTTCGGCAAATTGTTCTATTTGATTATAAGCACGCTCACAACCATGACCAATGAACAGAGCAACTTTATCTACATCCGTAATTAAATCAATAAGTGTGTCAAGCGCACGTTTGTCGGTTAAAATAGCCCGATTCATTAAATAATTAACATGAATGTTAGCTTTATTCTTTTCGTATGGCACTTGTAAAACATCAGATGGGATAGAGATATGTACAGGGCCTTTAGGCGATTGCATTGCTTCCATTAACGCCGATATAAGTTTGGTTTCAAGTTGCTCGTGATGCGAAACCAAAGCATTAAATTTTGTGCAATTTCTAAATATGCCAACAGTATCAATAGCGGTTTCACTAGAATCTTGAAGCGGTTTTTTACCGAATTTGGGCAATGCCGTTTGCGCTGAGATCACCAACATGGCTGATCTATCAACCGAAGCAGAAGCAACCCCAGTTATTAAGTTTGTTGCACCCGGCCCAGTAGTCGAGCATACAACACCGAGTTTACCCGTTTCTCGGTAATAACCATCGGCCATAAAAGCGGCCGCACATTCATGCCGAGCAATAATAACTCTGGGGCCCCCATTGCGCTCAGACCGAGCTAATGCATTAAAAAAAGGTTCGATAGCACCGCCAGGCACACCAAAAATATATTCAACACCAAGTTGGCGTAAATATTCTAAAATAAGATCGGCGTAATCATTAATAACTAAACTTGAAGTATTTACCGTCATAAGAACCACATTTCGTCGTCATTTTTAAAGCAATTATGCAACAGAGTACACTAAATATGGCAAGTGGCGATACTAGTTTTAATAATTAATTACAATAATATCAATCATTTATATCTATACCCAAGTAAAGAACAAGCTCAATGAAAGTACAAAACCATTAGCCTTTTATAAATATAAAAAGTAGAACAACGAATGTATGTCATTTCAGGTGGAATGGAGAGAACAAGAAAACAACGAAAAGTTATTTCCTTGTTAATACAATTGAACATTGATGAATAATTAACCCGACTGTGGGCAATTACTGTTTATTTAAAATAACCTCTACCGGCATCGGTTTACCAATATGATAACCTTGGGCATATTGCACGCCAAGGCAATCAAGAGCAATTAAAATAGCTTCATTTTCAACAAATTCTGCGACGGTTTTTTTATTAAGCGCTTGCGCTGTTTCATGTATCGCTTTAACTAATGCGGCATCAGTCGGATCTTCCATCATGTCTTTTACAAATGACCCATCAATTTTAACGCTCGATGCAGGTATTTGTTTTAAATAAGCAAAAGTACTAAAGCCTGTTCCAAAGTCATCAATCGAAAACGAGCACCCTACTTCATTTAAGCGGTTAACCATTCGTTGTGTGCCGGTCAAATTACTTAAACTATCGGTTTCGGTTAATTCGAAAATCACTCGGCTCGGATCAACATGATAAAACGCTAATTTGCTTTCTATAAAAGGTAATAAGGCTTGATCGGAAAAAGCTTGCGCAGATAAATTAATCGCGACTTTAGCTATGCACTCGTATTCAGCAATTGTTTTAAGCACTTTACCAATCACATGACGGTCGAGAAGATTCATGTCTTCTGCTTTTTCAAGAGAAGGAATAAAATCACCAGGATAAACAATTTTATTATCGACCATCAAACGAACCAGCGCTTCGTAATAAACTATTTCTCGTGTTTTAACATCAATAATAGGTTGAAAATGTATAACGATATTATCTTCAACTAAAGCCGCTTGTAATTTTTGCGCCCAGTCAAAGCTTTGCTTTAAATCATCGGTTAACTTGTCGGATTCGAGGTAAACATGAACACAGTTTCGCCCTTTATGCTTAGCCGCAAACATTGCAATATCAGCTTGCTGTAAGTATTGATCATAAGATAATGCACGGCCATCTATCACCGAAATACCTATACTGCAGCTAACTCGATATACATTTCCATCAAATTGAAAACTAGACTCTGCAATCGCCTGACAAATAGATTGCGCAAAGACTTCAGCTTCTTCAACTTGTGTATGGTGTAATAAGTAAACAAACTCATCACCACCGATACGGCACAGCAAATCATCTTTTAATAATTTTTCAGATAAAATATGGGCTATTTCTTGTAAGACTAAATCGCCTTGATGATGACCTTGAGAATCATTGATCACCTTAAAGTGGTCGAGATCTAAATAAAGTAAACAATGGTGAGTTTTATTTTTAGCCGCCGCTTGGCCAATGCTTAATAACTCGTTTTCAAAATAGTATCGATTATTTAAGCCAGTCAATGAATCATGTAACGCGACATGTCTTAATCGAGTCTCTGCTTTTTTACGCACTGAAATATCATCAATCGTACCCGCAATACCAATTAATGTATCGTTTTCATCGTAATAGGGCGATAAATTAAGTTCACACCAAATAGAAGCGCCATCTTGTCGGGCTAATTTGAGTTCAACATAATAGTTAGTCTTATGGCCGTGTAAAAGATCAAATATCGATTTTTCAACCGTTTCAGTAAAGTTAGATTCAGAATCATGCACAAATTCGGTAAACAAACGGCCAATGGATTCGATGACTAAAAAGCCAAATAATTGATACCAAGCGTCGTTCAAAAAGCTGATCCGGCCTTCATAGTTTAATTCTAATACAACAGAGTTCAAACTGTCTAAGATTCGATAATGTGTTTGAGACAACGACTGAAATTTTTGCTGCTCAGTTTCAAGTGCAACAGAACGGGCAGCAAATTGCATATTACTAACCATAAAATCTTCATGTTTAGATGCTATATCACATACGCGTCTTAACTGTTCAGCTTTAAAAGGTTTTTGAATATAATCGGCAGCGCCCTTCTCCATCATCAGCCCAGCTAAATCAACTGTACCGTGCGCAGTCATCATAATAACGACTTGATTAGGTTTGAGGCTTAATAATACATCCAGTACTTCTTCACCTGATAACCCCGGCATCATGACGTCGAGTAATACAAGATCATAATGCTTTTGTTTAAATAGATTAATCCCTGAATCGCCGTCATAAGCAATATCGACATTAAAAGTTTGCCTAAGCATACGCTGGACTAGATGCGCAGTGTCTTCGGTATCTTCTATGACAAGTAAATCTTGAGGGTTGTTTAAGTTTCCTACATTGCCAACAACTTGAGCACTAATATCGTCAAGGTGATTAATGTCTTGAAAAGTGATCACGCGGTTTATATCAAATAGGCGTGCGGTTGCTTCGGCTAATCGTGCACAATAGTTATCGACAACGAGTAGGATAGGAATTTGTGGACCAGAGGGAAAAACGCCAGAGCGGATTAATCGACTTAGCCGCCAACCATCAACACTGCCAATTTCAACTTCGGATATAACCAAATCAACTTGATGTGTTTTAAGAAATGAAACCGCATCGAGGCTAGACTCAACCCAAGTTATTTGATCAACTTTCGATTTAAACAACGATAATGCAATTTGACTAATTGGAGATTTTTTTAAAATTATTAGTATATTCAACGTCTTAATCAACATTCTATGGTTATATATTCCCCCAGTTTAAAGGGCAACCCTGTTAAATTTCAACTATTTTTAATGTAATTAGAGCCTAAAAGGTTAATTTAATTAAAAAGATTTTATTATTAATCTTTTTAATCCCCCTCTTTAGCTACAGCGACAACTGATAAAATCCACTTAATTAAGCAAATATTGCCACGCAACTAAACTGCCAATCACAATAACACCTAGGCTGATAATAATAGGGAGATATTTCTCTAAAGCGCTAGGTTCATTATCAAAGTCTAATTCATCAAATTTAGCTTGGTTAAGTTCTGGGCTGGGTTCGTATATATCATCATCTAGCGCTAATAAATCGTCTTCTTCATCTGCTACGTCCAAATCTTTTTTATGTACATATTCATCAACAAATTCACTTAAACTATTCATTTGCGCTTTAACATCTGCAATTTCGTTTTGCAATGAACGAACTTGTTGTTGCAATAAAGTGACCTGAGTATTTGTTGACGGCGGTGGAGAGTCTATTTCTTTATTAACAGACGGGGCTTGACTCACCGTTAATTTAATTCCATGGGTTAATAACAATTTTGCCATTTTACTTGCTTCTGCTTTATCAGTTAGCGTCCGCAAAATACATTTTTTACCCGTTGTTAACACTGTTTCGGCTTTTAATTCATCAATATTAGCAACTTTAGCAATTAGCTTTACTTGTTTTGAAAACGCTAATGACGTATCAAATGTCCCTAAATAAATGATTTTATATTGATTCATATTATTAAATTTTCCGAATTTAGGCTCGCACTGTTTAAGATAAATTAAAGCACCTTTGATGCATTAACTAAAACGTTCTCATTAAATATATATTATTTTTACATCTCTGTTTTAAAAACATATAAATACGTTTGCTGCTGATACATATCTTGCATTGTACTATCGGTTTTAGCAGCCAGTGTATCGGCATTTTGTTGAACAAATACCGGTATTGAAAAATCTAAGTTGATGGTCAATAGCCAAGTCATTTCGGGTTCAATACAAGCTCCCAACATAAACGAGCCTCGCCATACACCTTTTACCTGATCATGTTTGAAATTGACTGGAATAAACCCCATTTGCATATTAAGGCCTTCTATTTTACTTTCAATCTGTAATTTATCGTGTATTTCATCATTAAAAGGTGCATCAAAAGTCATAACTATTTCATTCAATGTTTCAATTTCAATCGGCTTTTGATTTATTTTGATCGTATAGCTAGCCGCTGTCTTATTTATCGTTTGTTGGCAATTTTGCACTGATAAATCACAAAGTTGGCTTGATGAATGTGTAACAGCCTGTTTTTCAGATAGATTTAAAAAAATAAAAACAGTCAACAATAGCGCTAAAAATGACGTAATTAAAACAAGTTGCTTATTTTTTGTTTTCAAATTTTTAACTCATTAAATAATTTAAGCCACTATATTGACTTAAATCATGTTTTTTTTAAACCCGACTATATTTTTTGACGCAAAAAACGTATCATCTGCCGCGCTTTTGCACCTAATTTAAGCGAATTAGCTAATTTGTTATTTTTTTGATTAATAAATCAGCAAATTTGCTTTAAAAATAAAATTAGCTTTTCAAGCTAGTGCCCTTGGTGCAGAAAATTGTAGTAAACAATACGATTTAACGAAAAATCGAATTTGAGACCATAAGCTTTATAGTTTATTGATTTGGAAGAGACAATAATGAGCTCAACAAGTTCTATATCACCTAATTACAACTTTGATGTTGTAAAACAGTTTGCCGTAATGGCTGTCGTTTGGGGCATCATTGGGATGTCTTGCGGTGTTTTAATCGCAGCACAACTCGTTTGGCCTGAACTAAATTTTGATACCCCTTGGTTAACCTTTTCACGCATAAGACCTTTGCATACTAATGCTGTTATTTTTGCATTTGGTGGTTGTGCGTTGTTCGCAACATCTTATTACGTTGTTCAGCGTACCTGTAATGTTCGCTTATTCAGTGACAAACTCGCCAAATTTACCTTTTGGGGCTGGCAGGTTATTATTTTAAGTGCGGTTATTTCGCTTCCGTTAGGCTACACAACGTCTAAAGAGTATGCAGAATTAGAATGGCCAATCGATATTTTAATTGCTGTCGTTTGGATCGCTTATGCCATTGTGTTTTTTGGCACCATCGTTAAACGTAAAACCTCACATATTTATGTTGCTAACTGGTTCTACGGTGGCTTTATTTTAACCGTTGCTGTTTTGCATATCGGTAACAGTATGGCGATTCCGGTTAGCCTGACTAAGTCATATTCCATTTATGCAGGTGCTGTCGATGCAATGATGCAATGGTGGTATGGACATAATGCAGTAGGCTTTTTCTTAACGGCTGGCTTTTTAGGGATGATGTACTACTTTGTACCAAAACAAGCTGAACGTCCGGTTTATTCATATAGACTCTCAGTTGTTCACTTCTGGGCACTTGTATCGTTATACATTTGGGCTGGTCCGCATCATTTACATTACACCGCCTTACCTGATTGGACTCAATCAATTGGTATGGTGATGTCCGTTATCTTATTTGTGCCTTCGTGGGGCGGTATGATCAACGGTATCATGACCCTATCAGGTGCATGGCATAAATTAAGAACCGACCCAATCTTACGATTCTTAATTGTTTCACTTTCTTTTTATGGTATGTCGACGTTTGAAGGCCCGATGATGGCAATAAAATCAGTAAATGCATTATCTCATTATACTGATTGGACTGTTGGTCACGTTCACTCTGGTGCTTTAGGTTGGGTTGCCATGGTTTCAATTGGTTCGCTTTACCATATGATCCCTAAATTATTTGGTAAAGAACAAATGTTCAGTACTAAATTAATTAATATTCACTTCTGGTTAGCGACTATCGGCGTAGTGCTTTACATTGTAGCCATGTGGATTTCAGGTGTAATGGAAGGCATGATGTGGCGCAGTGTTAATGCTGACGGTACATTAATGTATAGTTTTGTTGAAATTGTAGCAGAGAAAAAACCTTACAATATCCTACGTTGGATTGGTGGTTGTTTTGTTGTTACGGGTATGGTGTTAATGTTATTTAATGTTATTAAAACCATTACTTCTGATAAACGTGCCGACAAAGCTAATAACTTAGCTGCGCAACCAGCATAAGGAGTAACGGACATGAGTAATAAACAAAACAAGCATGAAATACTTGAAAAAAATATAGGTTTGATGGCGATATTCACCATTATTGTTATCAGTTTTGGTGCATTAGTTGAAATAACACCGCTTATATTTCAAAAGCAAACCACTCAACCGGTTGATGGTTTAGAACCCTATACCGCATTACAAATGGAAGGTCGTGATATCTACATTCGTGAAGGGTGTAATAACTGTCACAGTCAAATGATCCGTCCTTTCCGTGCAGAAACAGAGCGTTATGGTCACTACTCTGTTGCAGGTGAATCGGTATGGGAACATCCGTTTTTGTGGGGTTCAAAACGTACAGGTCCAGATTTAGCACGTGTGGGCGGTCGTTATTCAGATGATTGGCATCGTGTTCATTTAATCAATCCACGTGCTGTTGTACCTGAATCAAATATGCCGGGCTTTCCTTGGTTAGCTAAAAACATTATTACTGGTGAATACACCGCTAAAAAATTAAGTGTTTTTAAAGACTTTGGCGTGCCTTATACCGATGAAGATATTGCCGGTGCACAGGCTGCGGTTAAAGGTAAAACAGAGATGCAAGCGCTAATAGCTTACTTGCAAACGTTAGGCACGGCGCTTAAATAGTATGGACTACGGTACTTATCGAGGCGTTTACACCATAATCATGATGCTGGTATTTGGCGGCATCATTTGGTGGGCCTATAGTAAAACAAGTAAGTCTAAGTTTGATGATGCAGCTAATTCTATTTTTGAAGAAGATAATCAAAAAGAAGCGGTCGACAAGCAAGCTAATGATAAAGAATTGAGGAAGTGACATGAGTACGTTTTGGAGTGCTTGGGTTATTATCATAACCCTAATCTGTTTGGCTTTCGTTTTCATCACCTTGTATTTAAATCAGAAAAATTATACAGGTGTGGAAGAAGGCGAAGAAATGGGCCACGAGTTTGATGGCATTAAAGAATTAAACAACCCGTTACCTAAATGGTGGCGAAACATGTATTGGGCAACCGGTATATGGGCTATTTTTTATTTAGCGCTTTACCCTGGCTTAGGGAGTTTTGAAGGTTTATTTGGTGGTTGGAGAAGTTCAAACCAAGATATTCGTTCAATTGCAGAATCTAAAGCGGCTGTAGTCGCCTCTAAAGAAGCCGGCATTCGCGTTGCATATGACAAAGAAATAGTGCACGCCGAAGAAGTGTTTGGCCCTATTTTTAAAGCATTTGCAGAAAAAAATATCAACCAGCTCTTGGCTGATGATGACGCACTGGAGATTGGGCAGCGCTTGTATCTACAAAACTGTTCACAGTGTCATGGTTCAAATGCACGTGGTGGTGAAGGCTTCCCAGACTTAACCGATAAAGATTGGTTATACGGTGGTGAGTTTGAGCAAATTAAACAAACATTAATGCACGGCCGAAAAGCGGCAATGCCAGCTTGGCAAGCATCGCTTGGTGATCAGGGCATTAAAGACATGACAGCTTATGTATTAACCTTAAGTGGTCGTGAAGCAAAAGAAGGCTCTGCCGCTGCCGGTAAAGCTCAATTTGCCATTTGTAGTGCTTGTCATGGTACTGAAGGCCAAGGTAGCTTAGCATTAGGCTTGCCGATGGGTGCACCAAACTTAACTGATGATATTTGGTTATACGGTGGTTCAGAGCGTGCAATACAAGAGACACTAGCCTATGGACGTAACGGTGTTATGCCCGCTTGGAAAGACATCTTAGGTAAAGACAAAGTTCACTTAATTTCAGCTTATGTTTACAGTTTATCTAACAGTAAATAAGGCATCGCAGTAATACACTATTAAGCCCTGTTTCGTGCAGGGCTTTTTTATATAAGCATGAATAATAAATGACAGACAACGACAACAAACGTCCTTGGTATAAAGAGCCCTGGACTTGGTTTTTAATAATTTTACCTTTCACAAGTGTGAGTGCCGCCGTTTATATGATTTCAACCTTTAACAATCATAATGTTGAAATGGTGGTCGATGATTATTACAAAAAAGGCAAAGCGATAAACCAAGAGCTTAGCCGTATTAAACTCGCAAAAACCTACGGTTTAAGTGCCATTCTCGATGTGCAAGGCAATAATATTCTTTTAGATGTCAATAAAGGAAAAAATGCACCGGAGTTAGCCGCTTTATCGATTAGCTTTTACCATTCCACTTTATCGGTACGCGATTTTAAAGTGATGGCAACACAACGTGCTAATGGCATTTTTCAAGCGTCAAGCGACAAATTATCCAATGGTAATTGGCAAGTCACGGTTGAACCCCATGATAAATCATGGAAAATTCAACAGCGGGTCACGCTACCTTTAGAAGAAAAACAGGTTTTATTGCCTCGATGAGTTTAAGCTGTTTTCATTGTACAGAGCTCGTTCCCGATAATGTGCATTTATCTGTGCGAGCAAACAATCAAGATAACGCTGTCTGTTGTGAAGGCTGTAAAGCGGTTGCTGAAACCATTCTTGCAGGCGGTTTTGCCCAATATTATCAATTTAGAACAACAAAAAGCCCAACGATTTCGACTGCAGCCAAGCTTGATGAATATTTAAAATATGACGAGCCTGCGATCCAAGCTGAATTTATTACTGAATTATCGAATACAGAAAGAAAAGCCGATATAGCCATTGAAGGTATGCATTGTGCGGCCTGTGCTTGGTTAATCGAACAGCGCTTACTGCTTATTGAAGGCGTGAGTAAAGTGCAAGTTAACTCAACAACACAACGTGCACAAATCAGTTGGCGCACAGAGCAATTAAGTGTTAGCGATTTATTCAAAGCGATTAATGAAATTGGTTACCATGCCCACCCCTTTAAATTAAGTGAACAAGAAGTCAGATTTAAGCAAAAAAACAGTCAATTTTTAAAGCGAGTCGCGGTTGCAGGGCTCATGACAATGCAAATTATGATGCTTGCTTTTGCAATGTATTCAGGTGTTATTGAACCAGAATTTGAATTATTTTTTCGTTGGGTCAGTTTAGTACTGACTTTACCTATTTTTTGCTATTCGGCCTATCCCATTTTTAGTTCAGGCTGCAGGGCCGTATTAAATAAAACCGTTAATATGGATGTACCGGTATCTATTGCGATTATGGGCACCTTTATCGCCTCTTTATATGCCACCATAACCCAAACGGGTGAAGTCTATTTTGAATCCGTTTCTATGTTTACCCTCCTTTTATTATTAGGGCGGTATTTAGAGCACAATGTGAAGTCAGCAGCGGCGAGTGTAACCGCAAATTTATTAAAACTGATCCCGTTATCCGCCACTTTAAAACAAGAAGATGGTACTTATACAGAAACGTCTGCCCGTGCTCTAATACCTGGCCAAGTAATAAGGGTGCTTGAAGGTGATGCATTACCCGCTGATGGCTGTTTGATTAATAAAACCTGTTACATCGATGAATCAATGTTAACGGGCGAGAGTGAGCCCGTACAAAAACGAGAAGGCGATCAGGTATACGCAGGTTCAATATTAGCTAGCCAAACAATTGAGCTTACGGTATCGGCTGCAGGCGCTGCAACAACACTTTTACAGATCGCAAGTTCAGACGCACAAATAAGTTCAAATTCATCTTTTGTTGGCGTTGCCGATAAATTAGCAAAGTACTTTGTCAGTGCGGTCTTATTAATTGCAGCGGTCACTTTTTTCGTTTGGCAGTTTTTACTCGGCGGTAACGGTTTTTGGCCAATGATTGCGGTCTTAGTTGCAACCTGCCCTTGTGCCTTATCATTAGCCATGCCAACAGCTATGACAGCCGCAGCGACCTCATTAAAACGTAGTGGTATACTGGTTAATAGTACACAAGCACTTGAAACATTTAGTAAATTGAAAACGCTGGCCTTTGATAAAACCGGAACACTCACTAAAGGCACGTTAGCCATTGAGCATTGTGTTTGGTTTTCACCCACGTTATTAAATTCAAAATCAAAACAAGATGAATTACTGAGTATTGTCGCCGCTATTGAAAGCCATTCAGCGCATCCTATTGCCAGCGCTTTCAAGCCATATATCAGCAATAAGGTTGTCTCAGATATCAATATCACAGCGGGCAAAGGCATTGAAGGTTATTACAACGAACAACATTTAAAAATCGGTAATGCTGATTACATACAACACCTCATACCGAGTGAACATCAAGCTGCACGTATTTTTATTACTAAAGGATCTGAACTCATGGGGGCAATTTACCTATCAGATCCGTTACGTGAAGATAGCAGTTCGATGCTCTCAGCACTGACATGTAATAAAATACTCTTGAGTGGTGATAAACAAGATTCAGTTGAGAGCGTTGCTAAACAGCTAAAATTACCGTTTGAAGCAGGATTATCACCAGAAGATAAAGTTCAACGTTTAGTCAAATTACAACAGACCGGTTTAGTGGGCATGGTCGGTGATGGGTTAAACGATGTAATGGTTCTGGCACAAGCTGACGCGAGTGTCGCTGTCGCAAATGCTTCAGATTTAAGTAAACAAAAAGCCGATATTATTTTAATGAATGGCCAATTAAGTTCTATCAATACGCTGTTTAGTCACTCCATAAAACTAAACTTAATAATTAAGCAAAATTTATTATGGGCGCTTAGTTACAACACGCTTGTATTACCGCTCGCATGCATGAATATTTTATCGCCTTACGTTGCAGTTTTAGGCATGTCACTTAGCTCTTTGTTAGTTACTATTAATTCAACTAGATTACTCAAAAAATGAATGTTATTTACGTTTTAATCCCAATCGCTATTGTCATTATATTAATCGCTATTGCTGTCTTTTTTTGGGCTGTAAAATCGGAACAATTTGAAGATTTAGATCGCCAAGGCCACAGTATTTTATTTGATGAAGAGCCTGATCAAGCAAATAAAAATAACGAACAACGAAAAGACCAACCATCAAATAACGATTAACACTTGTGCTTATTTCACTCTTTACCGCATTTTCGATTGGCTTTTTAGCTTCTACTCATTGCATCGCAATGTGTGGAGGTATTGCAGCCAGTTTAGGTCAATCGACGACATTAAGTAAAATAATCACTTATCAATTGGGTCGAATTTGTACTTATTCGCTACTGGGTCTAATTGTTGGACTACTAGGCGAATTTACATTATCAGCTTACTCCGAAGCTTTACTCCTGCTTAAGTTATTAGCAGGCTTCCTCGTTATTTTAATGGGATTATATATCGCGAGATGGAGTTTTTTATTGACAAAATTTGAAGCTTTATTTGTCCCTATCTGGCGCGTTATCCAACCTCAAGCGGCACGCTCACTCAGTTTAAACTCTTATTATCATCGTTTTATCGCAGGCTGCTTATGGGGGTGGTTACCTTGTGGATTGGTATATTCTACGTTAGCTTGGTCTGCTACCTTTACTGATAGCCAGTTATCACCACTATTGATGCTATTTTTCGGCCTAGGCACATTACCTTCAATGTTGCTTACATCGATATTTTCACAACAAATCTTAGGGTATTTGAAGAATAATAACGTAAAAAGAGTGTCGGGGAGTCTACTTATTATGTACGGTAGCTACACTATTTACATTGCCCTCTTGCAACTCTGATCCTTTACCGATTAAACTTAAAGAACAAGGATTTAAGCACCAGTAATCACCTACTCTATTTTCAACATTAACGAGTTTAGTGCTTTGACTGACCGCTACATAAAAGGTTAAATATGCAAAAATCAAATTTCGATTGTTCAGTCTCATGTCAAAATTGCAGTATTAGTCAACTTTGCCTCCCTGTTGCATTAAATCAAACTGATTTAACAAAACTCGACGATATTGTAGAGCGTAAACAACCTTTACAAAAAAACGAATTTATTTTTAAAGCGGATAAAGAGTTTAAATCGCTTTATGCTGTTCGTTCGGGCTCATTTAAGTCTTATACATTAGCCGATAATGGCGATGAGCAAGTGACTGCATTTCATCTACCCGGTGATATTATTGGGTTTGACGGGATCAATAGCCGTAAACACCCAAGCTTTGCGCTTGCACTTGAAACATCTCTTGTTTGTGAGATACCTTATGACACACTCGATGACATGTCCGTTGCCATGCCTGAATTACGCCATCAAATAATGAAGTTAATGAGTAATGAGATCACCACCGACCAAGCACTCTTTGCACTGTTAAATAGAAAAACAGCAGAACAAAAGTTAGCGGCGTTTATTTCAAGCTTATCTTATCGATTTAAGCAACGAGGTTTTTCAGCAAAAGAATTTCGTTTATCAATGACCAGAGCCGATATAGGTAATTATTTGGGTTTAACAATTGAGACAATTAGCCGTTTGCTGAGTAAATATCAAAAAGAAAAGCTAATCGAAGTGAATGGTAAATTTATTACTCTACTTGATCCCAAAGGATTAGAAGCGATTTCTGGAATCAAAACACAATAAAGTATAAACGTTTACTTCCATAAAATACTGTTATGTTTTTTTACGGTGTGGTGTGCGGCTTCGAGTAAGTCGCTACTTTCTTCTAAAAAATGTTCAGCAAAATCGCCAAACCAATCGGTCACTTTGCTAAACTCTTTTTTAAACTCTTCTTTGCAACCCTGCTCTAGCAATTCAATGCCTTTTTGGTAATGCAGCATATACCGCTTTAATAAATCAAAGTTATCGGCATTAGAAAAAATAATGTCGGCGTATAATTGAGAGTTTTGTGCAAACAAACGACCAACCATCGCAATCTCTAAGCGATATATTGGAGAGCTAATGGCGATTAGTTCCTTTAAGTCAGGGCTTTCTTGTTGTAAATGTAAACCATAAACAAACGTCGTAAAGTGACGCATTACCTGGATAAAAGCCATCGCTTTATCATGTGATTCAGCCGTGGTGGCATGTAAATTTGCACCTTGCTGTTTAAATTCATCAAGTAACCACGCATAAGCGTCGGCTTGACGCCCTTGACAATGAACAATAACTTGATCGTCTAAATCTTCAACATCGGGACCAAACATCGGGTGCAAACCAACCACTGGTCCATTATGAGCCGCTAACATGGTTGCCAGAGGCTTTACTTTAATACTTGTTACGTCAGCTAAAATAGTCGTTTTAGCTAGATGTGGTGCTAACAAATTGATAATATTTTCAGTTTGATTGATCGGCACCGACACTAAGACTAATTCAGCTTTGGCGACTATATTATCAATATTTGACCAATCAGACTGCTCTACAACAGCAACCTGATGGCCAAACGATTTAAACCATTTTACAAAAAGTGAACCTAAACGACCGGCACCACCCACAACGACAATATTACGTCTTTGTAAAGCTATTGTCGTTTGATTGGTTTGTGCACTTAGTTGAGCTGCTAACGTTTGATATTCAGCTTGCATAGCTTCGATATTGCGTTGCAGCAAATCCATCTTTTGTTGTAAGGCTAAATCAGACATAATAGATTATTTACGCTTACCTAATGCCGCCGCGGCTTCACGCAATAATGCATCTGTTGATGGCCAATCAATACAAGCATCAGTGATAGATACACCATACTTAAACTCTGACTTATCAACGTTAGAAGGTTGGTTACCTGCATTAATATGACTTTCTAACATGATCCCCATAACCGATTCATTACCCGCTGTAATTTGTTGTATTACATCACGTGCAACCAGTGGTTGGTTTTCATGATTTTTACTTGAGTTACCATGGCTACAGTCAACGACAATTGCTTTTGGTAAGTTTGATTTTTCAAGCAATGCTTCACAAGCCGCAACATGTTCCGCTTGATAGTTTGGTTTTTTACCACCACGTAAAATAACATGACCATCTGGATTACCAGAGGTTTGAATAACCGCAACTTGACCACTTTGGTTTATACCCATAAATGAGTGACCCGATGCAGCAGCCTCTAATGCATTAATCGCGGTGCCTAAACTGCCATCAGTGCCATTCTTAAAGCCAACCGGCATTGAAAGACCTGAAGCCATTTCGCGATGTGTTTGCGATTCAGTTGTGCGTGCACCAATTGCTGACCAGCTAAATAATTCGGCTAAATACTGAGGGCTTATTGGGTCAAGCGCTTCAGTTGCCATCGGTAATTCCATTTCAGCGATCGCAATTAATAATTTACGCGCTTTGCGTAAACCAGCTTCTATATTAAAAGTGCCGTTTAAATCAGGATCATTAATTAACCCTTTCCAACCAACCGTGGTACGAGGTTTTTCAAAGTACACACGCATCACAACATAGATTGAATCACCTAATTCATCATGTAGTACTTTTAACCGTTTAGCATATTCAATAGCGGCATCAACATCATGAATTGAGCAAGGGCCACTAATAACAAGTAAGCGTTTGTCTTTACCATGTACGATGTCTGCAATCACTTGGCGTGATTTAGAAATAACATCAAGTGCATGCTGTGAAATCGGTAGTTCTTTTTTTAACTCTTCGGGTGTAACTAACACCTCTTCTGCATTTACATGCACATTGTTTAAAGTATCTTTAAGCATTTTAGGTCCGAGCTTGGAATTTAGAATTAGAGCGTGGTTTATATAAAATTAAAGTTACGTATTAATAATAGTAGGTAGAGAAGTACGATGTAAAATACAGCTGTAAAATTATCATTATTAATTACTATCTTGTTAATTCAATATATGTAGGAGCAACCCTATGATTCTTCACTGTATCGCCACTTTTAGCAAGTACATTTTTAGCCAGTTTGGTTATAAATCGAGTCGTTCTTGTCTAAGCCATCGAATTCAGTTGAATTATGGGTAGAAACAACCCTATTTTTTAAATTTAATGAGTATTGAAATATTATTGTGCATTTTCCAGTCTATTATTAATAAGCTACCTCATTTCTTACTGGAAACGGATACCTAATTAAAAATGAATATTTACGCTAAATTATTAGATCTAAAAACCCGCTTTATTTTTAGTTTGGTTTTGTTTCTTGGTCTGGGTTTATCCGTAATGGTTTATTTGTCTGCACAACGTGTTGCCACAACCACGCAAAACTTAGTCGACCATAATATTCCGCAATATCAATTAGTCGAAAAATTCAGATCAAACCTGATTGATCAAGAACGTTTACTGTATGAGTATTATGCAACCGATAATGGGTTGTTGTATCAAACTGACGATAGCGGCCATAATTTCACCAGTCAAAGTATTAAGACCAAAGCTTTACTCACTCAGTTAGCCAGTGAATTAAATGCTGATAAGCGCATTACGCAGTTGTCATATTTATTATCTTATATGGATCAAGAAGCGTTAATGTTGCATGCGAATATGGCATCAACTCATACCAACTGGGATCAAGCCAGAAGCAGTTTAAGTAAAATTGCGGATTTTAGAAACGACAGTGAACCATTATTAGTCAGTTTGCATGAAGATATAAAACAAGCCGTACAACAAGCCTATGAAGAGAATAATGAGCAATTACAAACGACCAATATAACGGTTTTTATTTATAGCTTCTCACTTATTATTATTTCTTACTTTGTCGCTAGATTATTAAAAAGTTATGTGCTTGAGTCGGCTAAGAGTAAGCGCTTAGCGTTATTTCCAATGGCTAACCCTAATCCAATTATTAGCTTAGATAACACGTTAACAATAACGTATACCAACCCAGCAACACATCGTTTGATGGAAAAGGTCTGTGCTGAAGGTAATTTATCGCCGACGTGTTTATTACCGACCTCATACCAACAAGATTTTTCAGCTCACTTAGCTCAAGGTGATGAGCATTTTCAAATCGAATATGCAATTAATTCAACTTTTTTGCTAGCTAACATTCATTGGCATGGTCTTAAAGGTGGTTTCGATGTGCATATTCAGGATATTACTGCGCAAAAAATGGCCCAGAGAAAGTTAACATTTCAAGCATTCCATGATCAAACATCTGGCTTAGCAAATCATCATCAATTATTAACGCATTTAGACGAGCTTGTTCAACAAGGCCTTTCTTTTTCGCTCGGTATGCTAGAAATACGGCATTTTAATCAATTGTTAGCCGGGCAAGGCATAGAAGCCTCGTTAACATTAGTCAAAACATTTTCTGAACAATTAAATAAGTCCATTTTACAATTTGAAAAGACTGATAATTTTCAGCTTTTTCATATTAGCCAACATGTTTTTGGCCTTATCATTCTTAATCAAACCGATGTTAATGCTTTAGAACAAACTTGTAAGCTTATTGAAGTTGAGATAGAAAAACCAATAAGTACTGAATGTGGTGAATTAAAAATAGAACTCGATTTTGGTTTTAGTTGTTATCCGCAACATGGCCAGCATAAAACCGATTTACTTAAACACACTCGTGCCGCATTAGACCAAGCCATTGAACATGAGCATAGTACCTTTGTTATTTATTCTGATAACCTAGGTTTACTGTTAGACAAGCGCTTAAATTTACAAAATGAATTGAGTTATGCACTAACGAAACAAGAGATTTGTCTAAACTTTCAACCACAATATGACATTCAAAATCAAAAACTCATCGGTATGGAAACTTTAGTTCGTTGGCACCACAATGGACAATGGATATCACCTGCCGAATTTATTCCAATCGCGGAACAAAGCGGTTTAATCATAAAACTAGGTGATTGGATATTATTACAAGCTTGTATATTTACTAAAACATTATTAGAACAAGGTTATGATTTAGTGGTTGCAGTCAATATTTCACCACGCCAATTTAGGCACCCTGACTTTATAAAAACCGTGTCGAGTACAATCAATCAAGTCAACATACCGGCAAAAAACCTAGAATTAGAGATCACGGAAGGTGTTATTTTAGGAAATGAACACGATACGATTGAAGTATTAGATCAATTGCGTAGTTTAGGAGTTCAACTGTCGATTGACGATTTTGGTACGGGTTATTCTTCATTAAGTTATTTAACGCACTTTCCGATTGATAAATTAAAAATTGATCAAGCGTTTATAAAAGAGCTTGAGCTTAACCCTAAAGATCAATCTATTGTGCAAACCATTATTGATTTAGGTCGTAACTTAAATCTGACTTTAATCGCAGAAGGGGTCGAAAAACAAAAACATTGGGATTTATTGCATCAGATGGGATGCCATGAAATACAAGGGTACTTTTATAGCAAACCATTAACCGCTGATGCATTCATCAATTTTTTGCAAACAACAAATAAATCAAACTAAACACGTTTAAGACTTGGTTTTTATCCAGTAACACTAGATAATTAGTTTATGTTGTTAAAAGCGAAACTGGAATGCGTAACCCTTATTTTTTAGCCCTATTTGCCCTTGCTATTGTGGCTTTCACTGTTTTATTTTTAAAGAAAGTACCACATGGCCTACAAAGCTATACACATTTAGATAAATTGGCACACTTTGGTATTTTTTTCATCCTCAGCTTTGCGGTTAACAAAGCGTTTACTTACGATATTTACACCAAAGCCATTTCATTAGTAATGTATGGCGCTGCCATTGAAGTTATTCAATCTCGGATCGCTAACCGCAGTGGTAGTTGGTTAGATTTATTGGCCGATGCGGTTGGTATCGCTACTTTTTTCTTAATGTTGAAATATAACATATGGCAAAAAATTACACAGTGGTGGGCCAAGGCGCCATAGGCTCTTTGATTGCATACCAACTTTATCAAAGCCAACTCGGCTTTAATGTTGTTCTTAAACAAAAGAACCAACACAGAAAACCAAATATTTTTATTGATTTTGCAAAAAATGAAACGGACTTTTACACTCAGTTATTGCCTGATGATGAGTTAATCACGACGCTTTTTTTACCGTTAAAAGCTTATGATATTGTGAGTGCATTTAAGCAAGTAAGTCATAGGCTATCACCTAATGCTTGTATAATCTTATTAAATAATGGAATGGGTGTCGCTGGGGCGATCAAACCCTTTTTAAAACCTAAACAAACTTTACTCTTGGCCTCGGTAACACATGGGGTGCTGATTCAAGACAACAAAATAATTCATACAGGTTTGGGCAACATCTATCTGGGTTTTGCCGATACAACCACAAAAATACAGCCCAGCACGATCAAAAGCCTAATTAAACAGATAGCGACAATCGAATGGCAAAACGATATAGCCAAATCACTTTGGTTAAAACTCGCCATTAATGCGTGTATTAACCCGATCACCGCCATAAATCAACAACGTAATAAATCGGTATTGCAACCGGCATATTCAGTACTCATTCGTGATTTATGCCAAGAAATAAGTCAAATAGCAGCAACACAATATATAAAATTGTCGGCCCAAGAATTGGTTGAAGCCGTAAAAAAAGTCGCGCATGCAACAGGAGACAACTACTCTTCGATGCGTCAAGATATTGCGAATAACCGTAAAACCGAGGTTGAATATATCAACGGCTATTTAGTCAAAATAGCGCAAAAAGAGCAGATAGAATTAGTCAATAATCAACGGTTATACGAACAAGTTAAGGCATTGGAACGCAAACAAACAATTACGTATTGATCACGTTAGAAGTGCTTAAAGCCATCAGCCTTAGCTAAATAAGGTTGGCCTTCGTGTAAACACTCAATGGTTGGGCTTTGCTCATTCGTCGCTGTAAAAGAACCAATTCGACTTAACGTTAATCCTAAATTTTGCGCTATTTTTTGAATATCAGCTCTTTTAGATTGAGGAGCGGTAAAACAGAGCTCATAATCATCACCACCACTTAATGCATATTGCACCGCTTTTTGTGGATCCACAGACGTTCTAAGTGCGACCGATAAAGGTAGAGATTCAATATGTATTTGGGCATTTAAACCCGACTCTTGGCAAATATGACCTAAATCGGCTAACAGACCATCTGATATATCGAGAGCGGCATGCGCAACATTTAATAATGCTAAACCAAGCTCGACTCGCGGAGTCGGATAATCAAAGCGTGTAATTAAATATTGCTCACTATCGGTATACTTAACTTGTTCAGCTAATAATACCTGTAGCCCCGCAGCTGCGTCACCAATCGTGCCTGAAACATAGATATCATCATCTAATTGCGCCGCATTGCGCTTCAATGCCTTACTTGGCTCAACATCACCCATCGCTGAGATCGTAATAGACAACGGCCCCTTGGTTGTATCACCACCAATTAATGCAATATTATGCTGTGTAGCTAATTGCCACATGCCTTCACTAAATTCGGCTAACCAATTTTCATTTAAAGCCGGCAAAGTAATGGCTAAATTAAACCACTTAGGCATTGCCCCCATCGCCGCTAAATCACTTAAATTAGTGGCTAACACTCGATGCCCTAATGCATGAGGTGAAATAGTGGGTAAAAAATGCACGCCTTCAACTAAAGTATCAGTCGTAATGGCCAAAGCATGTTTAACAGGCGCTAATAATGCACAATCATCACCTTTATCAATAATAATGTCAGCTGCAGATTCGGCCGAAACATAACGATAAAAGTAAGTTTTGATTAACTGAAATTCATTCATGTGATGAGTGTGTTTTAGAGGGAGAGTATTGCAGTATTATCAGCTGAGTTAATGCTGATAATACCACTGGCGGGTGTTACTTAAACTCTTCTTTACGAATAAATTTAACCGCTTTATCTAATACGCCGTTAACGAATTTATGGCTATCATCAGCCGCAAATAATTTTGCCACTTCAATGGCTTCGTTTATAACGACTTTATAAGGTACTTCTCTGCACTCACAAAGTTCATAAGTTGCAACACGTAAAACGGCTTTTTCAACTAGATCAACTTCGTCAATAGCTCGTGCTAAATGCGGTTTATAAGCAATATCAATACTGTCAAGATGCCTAAAAACACCATTAACCAATTTTTCAAAGTATACTACGTCAAATTCATTAACGTTGTTTTCTTCTTCCATCGATTCAATAATGTCTGAAACCGCATTATTGGTTATTTGCCAAGAATAAATGGCTTGAGCCGCAAGTTGTCTGGCTTTTCTACGCTGTGAACCTTTCAATTTTATACCTTAAATTTGATCTAAAACGTTAACCATTTCAATGGCTGTAAGAGCCGCTTCAGCGCCTTTATTTCCGGCTTTAGTACCCGAACGCTCAATAGCTTGCTCAATTGACTCTGTTGTAATAACACCAAAAGCAACAGGAATAGTATATTCTAAGGCTACACTTGATAACCCTTTACTTGCTTCACCAGCAACAAATTCAAAATGTGGTGTACCGCCGCGAATAACAGCGCCTAATGCAATAATGGCATCATATTTACCTGACGCCGCTACTTTTTTAGTAACAACGGGAAGTTCATGAGCACCAGGTACACGAATAAGTGTTATATCTTCAGCACTTACATCACCGTAACGCTTGAGTGCATCAACCGCACCATCAACTAAACTTTCAACAACAAAAGCATTAAAACGAGCGATAACTAAAGCAAATTTTTTACCTTTAGCAGAAACTTGACCTTCGATAACCTGCATGAATTTTCCTATTTTAAACGTGAGTATATTTTTCGGCGTAGTCTACCAAAAAGTAGACCAAAACACCGTATAATTTTGTATTAAGTTGGTTGTTAATTTATTCAGTTACGTATTCAACAACTTCTAAACCGAAACCTGATAAGGCGTGATAACGTTTAGGTGCACTGAGTAAACGCATTTTGCCAATATTTAACGCCGCTAAAATCTGAGAACCAACCCCAACAGTGCGTGAAGTACCCACAGTTGATTTCGTTTTCACTTTTTTACCTACATCTTCATTAGCAAAACGTTCTACGATATTAATTAACTCATTAGCGGATTCATTTTTGCCGAGTAATAAAACGACACCGCCCTCATCTGCTATTTTTTTCATCGCCCGGTTTAAAGACCAATGACTATTATTATCACGAGTAGAGCGTAATAAATCATTGAAAGTATTTATCAAATGTACACGGACTAAAGTTGGTTCTTCAGGTTTAACATCAACATTTTTCAATACAAAATGGATTTGATCATCAATCGTGTCTTTAAAGGTAATTAAATCAAACTCGCCATACGCGGTGGGTAGTTTACACTCAGCTATTTTTTCAATCGTTGTTTCAGTCACATTGCGATGCTCAATTAAGTCAGCAATCGTACCTATTTTTAATTGATGTTGTTCAGCAAATTTTTCTAAATCAGGTCGACGTGCCATGTTGCCGTCTTCTTTAAGAATTTCGACAATCACCGCGGCAGGTTCACATCCAGCTAAACGTGCAAGATCGCAACCCGCTTCGGTGTGACCGGCTCGATTGAGTACACCGCCATCTTGTGCCATTAATGGAAAAATATGGCCAGGTTGAACAATGTCTTCTGGTAACGCATTTTTAGCAACGGCAGCGAGTATTGTAGTCGCACGATCAGCCGCCGATATGCCCGTGGTAACGCCCTCTGCGGCTTCAATAGAAACCGTAAAATTAGTTGCAAATGCCGCTTTATTACGATCAGACATCAATGGTAGGTTTAATTGAGCACAGCGTTCCGCGGTTAAAGGCATACAAATTAATCCACGGCCATGCGTTGCCATAAAGTTAATGGCTTCTGGTGTGACAAATTCAGCGGCCATGATCAAGTCGCCTTCATTCTCACGATCTTCATCATCCATTAAAACAACCATTTTACCGTGTTTAATGTCTTCAATTAATTCTGCTGCGGTATTTAATTTCATGCGAGATCTCTAAAATTTATTTAATAAAGCCAGATTTAGCCAGCAAGCTCATCATATTATCATCTTGTGCTTGTGGCGTTTTATAATTCATTAATCGTTCTAAATAGCGGGCTAACATATCAACTTCAATATTAACCAAGCTGCCACTATTCCATTCATTTATTGTCGTTTCACTTGTGGTATGAGGAATAATCGTTAATCTAAATTTATTACCGCTAATTTCATTCACCGTTAAGCTAATACCATCAACCGTAATCGACCCTTTTTCGGCAATGTATTTAGCTAAATTTTCTGGGGCGGTAACCCAGTAGTCTGTCGAATTAGCCTGTTTATTAACCGATGCTATTTCAGCCACACCATCAACATGACCACTGACTATATGTCCACCCAAACGAGTTTGGGGTGTACAGGCTTTTTCTAAATTAACGGCACTGCCAATACTTAATTGAGCAAGCTTTGTTCGTTGAACGGTTTCACTTGAAACATCAGCTGAAAAAGAACTGTCATCAAATGCGGTTACCGTAAGGCAAGTCCCATTAACCGCGATAGAGTCGCCTAATTTAACATCTGACATATCTAGTTTGCCGACATTAATATTTAATTTGAATGCTTGACCTTGTGATGCCAGTAATTTTATTTTACCAACGGCTTCGATAATACCTGTAAACATATCTATTTTTTTACCAATACTAATTTTATATCTGAGCCAATTTGGGTTACTGATTTATAGTGCCATTGGCTCGCATTTTTCAATGAGACGACATTCGGTAAATTGACCATTCCAAGTGTATTTTCACCCATTAACAAGGGGGCTTGATACACAATAAGCTCATCAACTAAATCATTCTCAATAAAAGCCCCTGCCATATGGGCACCGGCTTCAACCCAAACTTCATTAATTTGCTGTTGGGCTAATTGTTCTAGTAAATGATTTAAATCAACTTTGCCATTACATTCATTTACATGCAGCACGCTAACATTAGCAGAATAATCTTCAGTTGAACGCTCAACTAGAGTGGCAACAGCAATCGGCCCTGATACAGAGAAAAAAGGATTATCAGCACTCACCCGTAATTTACTATCAACAACAACGCGTAATGGCTGGCGTATATTGTGAGTTGGATAAGGCCGATTAAGCTGTTCAGCTCGTATATTTAATGAGGGTTGATCAACTTCGACCGTGCCGGAACCCGTTATAATAGCGCAACTTAGCGCACGATAATGTTGAACATCGGCTCGGGCTTCAGCACCGGTTATCCACTGGCTTTCGCCTGAATGCATCGCTGTTCGCCCATCTAAACTTGACGCTAACTTAAGTCGAACGTATGGTTTTTTTTCTGCCATGCGTTTAATGAAGCCAAGGTTCAGCGCATTACAATCTTGTTCTAAACAAGGATAGTCGACGTTGATACCTGCCGCTCGTAATTTTTCAATCCCCTGTCCTTGAACAGATGGATTAGGATCAATCATACCGACAACGACTCTTGAAATACCGGCCTCGATGAGCCCATCGGCACAAGGCGGTGTTCGACCAAAATGCGAACAAGGCTCAAGTGTTACGTAAGCTGTCGCGCCTTGAGCTTGACCCTTAATTTGTGCAAGTGCATTGCGTTCAGCATGGCCTTGACCCGCTTGAATATGAAACCCTTGCGCAATGACATTGTCATTTTTAACAATGACACAGCCGACTCTCGGATTGGGAGAGGTTGTATATAATCCTTGCTTAGCGAGTGCAACCGCTTGTGCCATCCACTTACGATCAGCATGTGTGACAGTCATGATTTTGGGTTAACCCCTGTTATATTCAAATTAGCAATGGCTTCGCCAAATTCTTTAATATCTTCAAAAGATCGATAAACTGAAGCAAATCGAACATAGGCAACTTGATCGAGTTTACGTAACGACTCCATCATCAAATTACCAATTAATTGGCTTGAAACTTCTCGTTCACCTGTCGCTCTTAGTTCAGACTTAATTCGGTTAATGAGCTGTTCTGCCTCTTCAACACTGACAGGGCGTTTTTCTAAAGCCCGGATCAAACCATTACGTAGTTTATCTTCATTAAAAGGTTCACGTGTGCCATCGGTTTTAACAACACGAGGCATCACTAATTCGGCGGTTTCGAAAGTGGTGAAACGTTCATTGCAAGCAATGCATGTGCGGCGACGTCTTATTTGATGTCCTTCGCCAACAAGCCGACTATCGATCACCTTGGTATCTTGAGCTGAGCAAAACGGACAATGCATGCCGTACCTTCAAACTAAACATAAACAAAAGGTCGCTATAAGCGACCTTAAATGGGTGTAACTAAGTTCAGTATAAAAACTAAGCGTAAACAGGTAAACGTTTACAAACGTCTAATACTTTTGCTTTTACCGTATCGATTACATCTTGATTTTCGATGTTGTCTAATACGTCACAAATCCAACCGGCTAACTCTTTCGCTTCTGCTTCTTGGAAACCACGACGCGTAATTGAAGGCGTTCCGATACGTAAACCAGATGTCACAAACGGTGAACGCGGATCATTAGGTACTGAGTTTTTATTAACCGTAATGTTAGCAAAACCTAATGCAGCATCTGCATCTTTACCTGTAATATCTTTGTCGATTAAATCAACTAAGAACAAGTGATTTTCAGTTTTACCTGACACAACTCTGTAGCCGCGCTCTTGTAAAACAGCAACCATCGCTTGTGCATTTTTAATCACTTGTGTTTGGTAAGCTTTAAATTCAGGTTCTAATGCTTCTTTAAAAGCAACCGCTTTTGCTGCGATCACGTGACATAAAGGACCACCTTGACCACCAGGGAAAACAGCACTGTTTAATTTTTTCTCAATCGTTTCATCAGATTTAGCCGATAAAATTAAGCCACCACGTGGACCCGCTAATGTTTTATGAGTTGTGGTTGTCACCACATCAGCATAAGCCATAGGTGAAGGATATACGCCAGCTGCAATTAAACCTGCAACGTGAGCCATATCAACCATTAAATAAGCACCCACTTTATCCGCGATTTCACGGAATCGAGCCCAGTCAACAATACCTGAATAAGCAGAAAAGCCCGCAATAACCATAGCGGGTTTATGCTCTAATGCTAAAGCTTCAACTTGATCGTAATCAATCTCGCCTGTGGCTTCATTTAATCCATATTGAACAGCATTATAGGTTTTACCTGAAAAGTTCACATGTGAACCATGAGTTAAATGACCACCGTGTGCAAGGCTCATTCCTAAAACCGTATCATGTGGCTTAAGTAATGCTTGAAAAACAGCCGCATTTGCTTGTGAACCAGAATGAGGTTGCACGTTAGCATAGGTAGCGCCGAATAATGTTTTAGCTCTTTCGATAGCTAAACTTTCAGCCACATCAACATGCTCACAACCACCATAATAACGCTTACCAGGGTAACCTTCTGCATATTTATTGGTTAATTGTGAACCTTGAGCTTCGAGTACTCGAGGGCTACAGTAGTTTTCTGAAGCGATCAGCTCGATGTGTTCTTCTTGACGAACGGTTTCAGCTTGAATTGCTTGATATAATTCAGGGTCAAAATCAGCTATTTGCATGCTGCGAGTTAACATGGTGTCTCCTGCTTAAAAATGTCTTAGGTAACCGGGATTGTATGGCGCGTATTGTATAGTTTTTAACAGAATCTGCCTACTATAAAAATCAACTAAATAAGTCAGTATGATGTTGAATTTTTTACAAGATAGATTCGAAGCGAAATAAGGTGATGATTTGGCACTTGATATAAGCCAAGTGCCAATTGAACTTAATCGATGTTCTTACCCATAATCTCTATGAATTCAGGAAACACCTGCTTAAGAATATCATTAGATACCGCTTCTAAGTTATTAGTCGTGAATACAACTTCGGTTTCTGTTTCTTTTCGAATTAACTCAATAACATAATCGCCAGGTTCAAATGCCAGTTCAGATTGTTTTTCTTCCCCAAATAGCGAATCCCACAACCCAACATTCTTTTTGTTAATTCGGCCATAAACACGACCTTCAATTTTATTCAAATCAGTAATAACAAAACCTAATTTGTTCATGGCATCCAAAGTGCGTAACCAAGCATGACCAAATCGAGCTTTGACGATCATCGACATTTCGTCATTCGTATCGGTATACGTTTCAACAACGACCCCTTTAGCGTATTCAGCCCGACGTTGTTCAGCAGCTAAACGCAAACGGTAATCAAAATGTCCAATCAAACTGTTTAGCATATCAGTTGCTAAACCAGGGTTTTCTTCCGCCTTAAGTGATGAAGCGCGAGTAAAACCTTCAGCTTTTCGTTCAATTAAATCAACTTTGACCGTACCCGTACGACCATGAGGCTTCATATCGACTTTAAAGGTAAAGCGACGACTTTCAACAACAATATCGGTTTCCCATAACCACCAACCGGTTTCAATAACATGCGGAACCCAACTTGTTTCGATAAAACCAGTCGCACGATCAGATTTAACTAATGGAATATTTTTGTCTTGGAAATAATGCGTGAAAGCATCCCAGATGGTTGCTTCAAGGTTGGCTATGTCTTCAGTTTGCTCAAACCAAATTGTCGAATGGGGGTCTTGCTCATCAACTCGACTACCTTCAGCCAAAGCCATTAATAAACGCGGAGGAAAAACAGAGATAGATTCACCAATACTGCGCTTAACAACAGTCGATGGAATGTCGAATTCTGGATTATGTTTAGGTTTATCAAGTCCTTCACTAACAACAATCGGTTGGCTTACTTTAGCATTGATATATTCAAAGCTGCCTTCTGCCTTTTTAGGAGCAACAGTACAAGCTGAAATAGTGAGTGATGCTAAAGCAATTATAAGTTGATGCGCAGTTTTCAAAATGTCTCCCGACTACAATAAATTTGCATTTTTTAATGCTTCTTCGATTACGTTTTGGGTATTTAGTTCCGGTTCAACTAAAGGTAATCGATAAATACATTCTGGAATAAGGCCCATTTTGCATAAAGCCCATTTTACAGGCACAGGGTTTGATTCAACAAACATAGCGGAATGAACCGCTTTTAAACGTTGATCAATCGCATCCGCTAATTCAAAATCACCCTCTACAACCGCATTACACATTTCAGCCATTTCTTTAGCCGCAATATTATTGGTTACAGAAATAACCCCATGACCACCCAGTTTTAAGAAGTCTAACCCCGTCTCATCATCACCGCTTAATAATATAAAACTATCATCAACCAATGCTTGAATATCTTTTAAACGTTGTAAACTGCCAGTCGCTTCTTTTATACCAATAATTTTAGGGTGCTTAGCAAGTTCAGCAACGGTTTCAGGTAACATGTCTACCGCTGTGCGCCCAGGTACGTTATATAAAATTTGTGGCACATCGGTGCTATTCGCAATCGCTTCAAAGTGCTTTATCAAACCACGTTGTGATGGTTTATTGTAATAAGGTGTTACATTTAAAAAAGCATCAACACCTAAAGGGGTGATTGCTTTCGTTAATTCTATTGCTTCAGCTGTTGAGTTACCGCCATTACCGGCAATCACTTTAACTCGGCCTGCCACTTGTTTAACAATGGCAGTAACCACTTTGATATGCTCGCCAACAGGTAATGTTGCGGATTCACCCGTTGTGCCAACAGCAACAATACCATGCGTGCCAGCCGCAATATGATGTTCCACCAAAGTCGTTAATGCCGTAAAATCGACATCACCAGACGATGTCATTGGTGTAACTAATGCAACTATACTTCCACGAATCATTTATTCATCCTCATTCAATCAAGCGCACTATGGTACTTGGCATTGAAACTAAAGACAAGAATCAGCAAAGAATTCAAAGCCATAATAAATAATTTTTATGTTACTATGTGTAAATTACTCAATTTAACTTACTTTCATACAGTTTAAATCAATGTCAGAACAACTTGTTGTCACCTCAATTGGTACAAATCGACGCGGTATGGTAAACGAAATTACGTCGCTTGCAGCTGCAAATGAACTCAATATTTTGTATAGCCGAATGGCCATCATGGGTAATGAATTTACCTATGTTATGCTGGTTGAAGGCTCATCAATGCGGATTAATCGTTTTGAAAGCGCTTTTATTAACTTATGTGCCCGGCTTGATTTGATGAGCGTTGTCAAACGAACAAGCAATCATCGCAAGCAAGAAATAGAACAACGATGTGGTAAGTTAACCTACACGGCTTTGGATAAACCCGGTCTGCTGTCTAAATTCACGCAATATTTTGCGCAACAAGGTGTTAGCTTGGCTAATTTGCGTTGTGAAGGCATTCCCATTGATGCAGGTAAAGGTCAAGCCCTGACTGAAATTGCTTTCAATAAACCTGAATCCTGGGACCCTGATGCATTTGTTGCCGGTTTACAGCAACTGTTAGATGAAATGCAAGTTCAAGGCACAATAGAAATTTAAATATCGAATTACTCTCGAATTAAAATATATAGGTAAAATATGCAACCAATCGAAGTCGGCACTATCGCCCCTATTTTTTCTTTAAAAAATCAAAATGATGAGCTCGTTAATTTGGCCGATACAATCGGCAAGCAATATGCGCTCGTTTATTTTTATCCAAAAGCATCAACCCCGGGTTGCACAGTGCAAGCCTGTAATTTACGCGATAGTGATCAAATATTAGCAGACTTAAATGTTAAAGTATTTGGTATCAGTCCCGATCCGGTCAAGCGTATTACTAACTTTGTCACCAAACAATCTCTTAATTTCGACTTATTGTCTGATGAAGATCATGCGATTGCCGATGCGTACGGTATCTGGGGCCTGAAAAAGTTCATGGGCCGTGAGTATGATGGCATACACCGTATTAGCTTTTTAGTTGGTTTAGACGGTAAAATAGTGCATGTTTTCAATAAATTTAAAACGAAAGATCATCATGAAGTAGTGATTGATTTTATCAAGAATATGTAATCAATAAAAAACATATGATACAAAAAAGGCGCTAACAGCGCCTTTTTTGATTTTGTTTTTAATTAATTTTCTTCATTAACGACAGCAGGCCATGCATTTATAACCGCTTTAACTAAAGCAGCCAAAGGGATAGCAAAAAAGATCCCCCAGAATCCCCATATCCCACCAAAAAATAAAACAGCGATAATAATCACAACAGGGTTCAAATTAACCGCTTGAGAAAACAAAACAGGTACAATCACGTTACCATCAATACCTTGGATGATACCGTAAGCTATCATCACATACCAAAACTCAGCGCTGATGCCAAATTGAAACAAAGCCACCATAGCAACTGGAATTGTCACGACGGCAGCACCAATATAAGGAATTAACACGGAAAGCCCTACCGCGACCCCTAATAACACAGCATAACGTAAATCTAAAAGCCAAAATGCGATCACTGACGCAATGCCAACAATGAAAATCTCAATTACTTTGCCTTGAATATATTTTCCTATCTGCAGATCCATTTCCCCCCAAACTTTGATCGCTAACCGACGATGGCGAGGAATAAAACGCAATGACTTTCTCAAAAGCTCGTCTTTATCTTTCAGCATAAAAAAGATCATTAAAGGCACGAGCACTAAGTAAATAAGCACAGCAACTAAATTAAACAAAGACGAAAACGAGATTGATATTAACGACTTACCAGCTTGAACCATCTGTTGTGTAATATCATTAATAAAAGTAGCCGCTTGTTCTGAGCTTATTAAGGTTGGGTATTTATGTTGTAATTCAAAAAGGTATGTTTGACCATTTTGTACAATTTGCGGAAATTCCGAGACTAAATTAGCGGCTTGTTGCCATATCAGAGGTGTTAAGCCTAATAACATAACAACGGTTAGCCAAATAAAAACAAACAGCACAGAGACAACAGCAAAAGTGCGTCTAACTCCCCATTGGGTTAATTTGCAAACGGGCCACTCTAATAAATAAGCGATCACAAGCGCAAATAAAACGGGCGTTAAAATGTTGCCTAAAAAATAGAGAATTAAAAAAACAAGCAGTAAGATTGAGGCTAAACCAATCGCATCCGGATCAGAAAATCGTCGATAAAACCAATTAGATAACGCGTTGAACACTTAAATATCCTTTTTATTGTTATAGATCATATTTTGATGTTTATTTCAGTTTCGTGTGATGACAATTTATTGATTGAAACTTCATAACCCATTTTGTTAGCCCATTTAGGAATATCAGCACGAGAGCCTGTATCAGAAACAATAATTTGAATCTTATCACCTTGATTTAAATCTTTTAATTTAAGTTTTAATTTTAATAGCGGCAGAGGACAAATTAAACCTCGTGCATCTAATTTATGTGACATTTGAAGCCTTTGGGTTTAAGCTAAAAATGGATATGAATATAAACAATATAACCTAAACCACTTGAGACCGAAAACATTTTGAGGATCATTATGTCAGACAGCTCGATAAACCGTCCTGAATTGCCTGCAAACCACAAAGTAAAGGACATCAATAAGTTTAAAAAGCAACTTAATTGGGGTGATATGCCCGCTTTTTATCACTTGGTATCCTCATCCGTCAGTGAACTTGAAAGCTTAGGTTCCATGGGATTCGATAACGCCTTAAAACGAATATTGGATAAACATAATTGGAACTTAGACTTACTCGATGGTTATATCGATAAAGACAATGAAGTGCATGTAAAAAGATTGCCGCGAATTTCGATGTATCAAGTGTTTACTGAACGAGGTTTTGAGATCCATTGCTTCCCTTTTGCCAAAAATAAAGAAATAGATCAATATATAAAAAATCACCGTTTAGTCGAATTCAACACATGGGATCCAGGTTCAATGCGCTTGCTTTGCCGCATTAATATGTTGCATCAATTTATTGCGTACTCTTTTCAAAGTGGTGATAAAGCAGACAATGCTTTAATTAAACATACCATTAAATTAGTTAATATTTTAATCACTTATATGAAAAACCATGTAAATGTTGTTAAAGTGGATGGCATTACAATAGAGCAATTTTATGAGCAACAACGTAAGCTGCTTGATGAGTATGATATGGATGAGCTTGAATTAAGTGATCTTAAAGGGAACACTATCGCCTTTGACGAGTCAAACCTATCTACAGAGCCTTCATTCAAAAAAGATAAATAACGTGATCCGACAAACAATTTGTAAATATTTGCCCCAAATAGTGTTATTTGCCCTCACTTTCTCGATCGCGCCAAGCGCCTACAGTGTTAACCAGCAAGACAAAAATATCTTACCCGAAATGGGCACTGTCGCGTCTTCTACATTATCAATTGAAAAAGAAAAAATAATGGGCGATATAATACGTCGCCAATTAAGAGCGCAAGCCCCGGTTATTTACGATCCTCTTTTAAGTGAATATTTAAGCCATTTAGGTAACAAGCTCGTCGCAAAAGCAGATGATGTCAAATACCCCTTTCACTTTTTTGCACTAAAAGAACCAAGCTTAAACGCTTTTGCAACTTTTGGTGGCACCGTCGTCATACATAGCGAAACCTTAATTGAAGCTCAAACAGAAAGTGAGTTTGCTTCGGTGCTTGCTCACGAAATAGCACACGTTACACAACGTCATATAGCCCGTAAAGGCGAACTTAATGCTCGTTCAAGTGCGGCCTCAATGGCGGCATTACTCGGTTCAGTTATCTTAACCATGATTAACCCAAGCGTGGGTACCGCGGCATTAATGACAACAACTGGCGCACAGCAACAAATGGCACTAAATTATACTCGGCATCATGAAAAAGAAGCCGATCGAATTGGTTTGCAAACATTAATACAAGCTGGATTTAACCCTAAAGGCGCTGAAACCTTTTTTGGTCGACTAGCCGAACAACAACGATACACAACTAAAAAACCACCTATGCTTTATTCTCATCCGTTACCCGAAGCGAGAATGGCCGATATCAAAGCACGAGTAGACAGTTTACCTTACCGTTTTTACAGCGATAATGATGAGTTTCAATTTATAAGAACTCGTACTTTAACTCGCAATACTTTAGCACCTGACTACCATGAAAAAGCGTTTAAGCATCATTTAAAGTCAGCACAAGGGTTAGATAAAATACTCACGCAATATGGGTTAGCACTGGCTTTAATTGATCTTAAAAAATACAGTGAAGCTAAAGCACTCATCGATGAATTATTAACGCTTGATCCCAATAATTTGCACTTTGTTGATGCTTTAACTGATGCGATGATAGGTTTAAATAAGTTTGATGAAATCTTCACCCTATTAGATAACTATTTACAAAAACGACCAAACAACCAGGTTATTGTTTTAAATTATGCCAATGCACTGACCTATGGCAAACAATACAACCAAGCCATCGATTTACTAAAAGATTTTATTTTATTGTACCCTGAGCATCATTTAGCTTGGCAACTGCTCACCGAAGCCTACTTAGGTAATGAACAAGCTAGCCAATATCATCAAGCTAAAGCAGAGGTGTATGCACAAAAATTGGGGTATTTAATTGCTATCGATGAATTACACACTGGCTATAACAAAACGCCAAAAGAGAACATAGCCGATAGAAAACGTATATCAGCTCGTATTAAGCAGTTCAGAGAAGCACAAGACAAGCTTACTCAACTATAACCCAAACAATTAACAAGAGACCTACCATGTCGATCCAAATTTTTCATAATCCCCGCTGTTCTAAAAGCCGCGAAACGTTAGCATTATTAAAAGAACAAAACCTTGATATTGAAATAGTTGAATATTTAAAAACGGTGCCGACTTCAGCAGAATTAACCGAATTGTTAACGAAACTTGGGTTTAGCAGCGCCAGACAATTAATGCGTGTTAAGGAAGCGGATTATAAAGAAAACAACCTCGCCAAAGAAACCGATGAGCAAGTGCTTATACAAGCGATGCTTAAATACCCCAAATTAATAGAGCGTCCAATTGTCGTTAACGGTCAAAAAGCCGCATTAGGCCGCCCACCTGAAAATGTGCTAAAGATAATTTAACTCATGCATCAACTATTAGTTTTATATTATAGCCGTCATGGTTCAACCAAACGCTTAGCAGAGGCGATTGCTCAAGGGGTTGAATCAACAGGTGCTGAAGCGGTAATAAGAACAGTGCCCGAATTATCTCATGTGGCAGAACAAACAGCCCCAACCATTCCTGATGAAGGTGACTTGTACTGTACCCTTGCTGATTTAAAAAATTGTGATGGGCTTTTATTGGGCAGCCCAACACGTTTTGGCAATATGGCAGCGCCATTAAAACACTTCATAGACTCAACAAGTGAATTGTGGCTGAAAGGTGCACTACAAGACAAACCGGCTGGCGTTTTTACGTCAACAGGCTCAATGCATGGCGGGCAAGAAACAACATTAATCTCCATGATGTTACCTTTATTGCATCACGGCATGATATTAATGGGGATCCCGTACAGCGAAAGTGAATTAATGCACACCCAGACAGGCGGTACACCCTACGGTGCATCACATTTATCATCAAACAAACGTGCACAATTAAGTGAAGAGGAATATAATCTAGCTTTTTCGTTAGGCCAACGTTTGGCAAAAACAGTAATACGATTATCAAATGACAAATAGTACCGTTGAAGCAGTTAACATATACAATACACCAGAACATATCGCTAAAACTAAAAAAGCGAAAATAGCGGCACTTACAGGTTATTGGGGGTTATTTTTACTTGTGCCTTTGTGGCATATTGAAATTGCCCCTCACCCCGAGATTTCTCTCGGCTTTTTACTTACCCTTTGGTGGCTGCCGTTATTTTTACCAATGAAAGGTTTAATTCAAGGTAAACCTTATACTTATGCATGGGTTAATTTTTTAACTTTACTGTATGTATTACACAGTTTAACAATTATGTATGCCGAACCGGGCGAGCGAATCCTCGCTATTGTTGAATTTTGCCTTTGTGTGCTATTTTTTACCGGTGCTTGTTATTATGCACGGTGGCAAGGCCAATATTTAGGGTTAGGCCTTAAAAAGAAAAAGAACGAAGACACCACCCCCGAATAACAAACATAAAACCGCCTAATTACATTGGGCGGTATTTAATACAGCAAAAAACACACCATAGGGTAAAAATCTTAATTGATTAGATTCATCTAGCAATGTGTTGTTAAACTCATGTCCAACGAGTTGGTGTGCTTGTAAATGACTTGGCAAAGTAAATTGTTGTGAATCGCCTGACAGATTAAAGCCACATACAATTGCCCTATCTTCAGCATGACGACAGAATAATAAAATAGGTTCTGGTGCATCTAAAAACTTGATATCGCCTTCAATCAATGCGGGTTGTGTTGCTCGCCATTTCATAAAAGATTTAAATGCATTAATAACCGATTCACTATTTAATTGCTGGTCCCGAATAGACATTTTTATATGCTCATCTGGGATCGGTAACCACGGTGTTTCTAACGAAAAACCTGCATTCATGGTGCGATTCCAAGGTAAAGGCGTTCGACAGCCATCTCGACCAGCAAAAGTAGGCCAAAAATTGATGCCATACGGATCTTGCATATCCTCAAATTGTATATCAGCTTGAGGTAGACCGAGCTCTTCTCCTTGGTAAACACAAACACTGCCTTTTAACGAACCTAATAAAGCATTTAACATTTTTGCTTTGTCTTCATGTCTTTGGCTGCGATCCCAGCGCGTAACAACACGCTCAACATCATGATTTCCTAGCGCCCAACAAGGCCAACCATCTTCAAGCTTATCTTCTAAACGTTCAATGGTTTGGCGAATATGTGCGGCGCTATACTTATCATTAAGTAACTCAAAACTATAAGCCATATGAAGGCCATGTTGACCTTTAGTGTATTCAGCCATGGTGGCAAGTGAATCTTCAGATGAAATTTCGGCTAATGACGTAGTACCCGGGTATTGGTTTAACAGCTGACGTAACTCGCTGATAAATTCAAGGTTTTCAGGTTGAGTATGATTAAATAAATGCTCTTGATAAGCGTAAGGGTTATCCCCTCTGATCCCCATCACCGTTAATCGTTCTTTAGTTCTAGGTGGGTTATCTCTTAGTAATAGATCATGACAACAGAAATTGGCGGCATCGACTCTAATTCCATCTACTCCCAACTTAAGCCAAAATTCAATGTTTTCTAATACAGCTTTACGCACACCAGAGTGATGATAGTTAAGATCGGGCTGAGCAGCTAAAAAGTTGTGTAAATAATATTGTTTACGTCTAGGATCCCACGCCCAAGCGGGGCCTCCAAATATAGATAGCCAATTATTAGGTGGTGTACCATCCTCTTTAGGATCAGCCCAAACATACCAATCAGCTTTAGCGTTATCTTGATTTTGGCGGCTTTCATTAAACCATTCATGTTGCTCAGAGGTATGATTCAATACGGCATCAATTAGCACTTTCAAATTAAGAGAATGCGCTTTTTGCACTAACTGGCTAAAATCATTAAGATCACCAAATATGGGGTCAACAGAACAATGATCGCTTACATCATAACCAAAATCAGCCATGGGCGATTTATAAAATGGTGAAATCCATATCGCATCAACACCTAAATCAGCAATATAAGGCAGCTTTGAAGTAATCCCCGCTAAATCACCTATACCATCATTATTGCTATCCATAAAACTCCGTGGATAAACCTGATATAAGACAGCCCCACGCCACCACTCTAGTGTACTCATCAAACGTCCTCTATTGGAAAATCTAGATTTAAGCTCACAATTAGTACCTTACTAATACTCGTTTTTAGCATAGTAGACTACCGTGCTTGAATTCAACGCTTCGCATACGTATGCAATATTTACAATAAAAACACAAAAACAATACAAAAAAACAAACCTACAGCATTTAAACAGAATCGTTCACCTTCAACATATTGTTAATAAAAGACTATTTTAGATATGACCCTTTTACACATCATGAATAATGATGTTAACTAGTTAAATATTTGTTAAATGAATACGTATGCGTAAACATCAAAAGCATCCACAATTAAGTATGCTTAAAGAGAAGTCAAACTTGAGGTATCTACATGAAAGCGATTGTGACCGGTTCTACCCATATTAGAGGTCAATACCTAGTACATCATTTACATAATCAAAACTGGCAAGTTCTAGCTTGGGATCGCAATATCGTTTCTATATTTGATGAAAAAGAAATATATCAATTTTTATCCCGAACACGTGTTGATACGGTTTTTCATTTAGCGAATGAAAAATACAATCAAGGGATCAAAAATGAATCTTGGTTAGTTAATTACGAGTGGCCTAGATTATTAGCCAAAGTGTGTTTTAAACTCAACATAAAATTGGTTTATTTATCATCAAGCGACGTTTTCTCTTCAACGATAACAGGCCCTTATCGCAAACAAGATAAAGCAACTGCGCGCTCGGGAATTGGCTATGAAAAAAGAATGGCAGAATACTCGCTGCTTTCTGAATGCCCTACTTGTCAAATATACCGAGTGGGTTGGCTGATTACTGAAGGTGAAAATAAATCGCACCTAATCAGTGATATTATTAAGCAAAGTACGTCTGACGAAAAAATACTACTGAATAAACATTATTATCCAGCCTGTTCATTTATCAACCAAACTTACTTGGCTATCACAAACCATTTAAACCTCAACGGCGGGATCTATCATCTAGATTCGAATAGAATGTGGTCGCAATATGCAATAGTTAAAGCACTTAACAAACGTTATAATTTGAAGCTAAAAATCACTCAATTTAAAGGTAGTAAGTTAGATGAGCGTTTATTAGAGCCTCAAATTAATATGCCGCCACTCAGCATAAATCTCGCCTTTTAGCATGATTTTTAAACAGCTCTGATATTAGATATTAAATTCGGCCTCCAAATACATGCTCGCTTTAAATAAAATACGGCGATATTTATGATAAGACGCTCTTGAATTTAAGTATGAAGGGCTATCATTTTTAAAATAATTTAATAAGCATTTAGGTAACTAACCCACAGTCATTTAAGTTTAAATTACGTATTTGAAAATAAATTGATCGACCATATATCTGCCGTTGGCCTTACTCTTTTAGGCTGAGATTTGTATATTTGAATAATGACTGATGTTTTTAAATTTATTGAAGCTCGTTAGCGCTTAAAATGCGCAGCCCAATCATACTAAGCAAATAATGCATCGCCGCCACAGATAACAAATCAAACTTATAACATAAAAATAAAATTAACCTCAAAAATATAACTATTCAATCTATATGTTATATAATACCTTTAATCCCCCAATTAAATATTATTAATTCATATAAAACAGTAGCCTATATAAGTGACTACGGGTTAATAACCCCTGTTATAAATTAAAACGTTTAAAACCATTTCTTTATATCATTTTAATTCAACAAAAATTCAAATTATTAACTACAATTACTGTAACTTAAGTAACTTACTTAATTGTTTTTTAACCCTTTTTGTTAGCGCAAGGCTCTAGAGAGCCATTTCCCAGCCCGTTCAAAGGATATTTGAACGGGCTTTTTTTATGCCCTGTATATACCATTTGACGTCAAAAAAATCACACACAAACTAACCCCAAATAATGACAATAATAATGATTCACCTCTACCATGTGTCAAATAGGGACAATAGATTTAATTCTTATAGCAATCAAAGTAAATAAGTGAACCGGATGAACATAAGAAAAAGATTGAGAACAAAGTAAAAACCATCAAAGTCGTATTTCTACCCGTTAATTTCAAACACCATTTTATCCAGTATTTTAACTGATACCAATTCATACTAATAAGTGATCGCTCAAAATGAATCCAGCGGTTTAAACAAGGCATCAGTGTACTTCAGGCATCCTGCCTTTCGCTAAAGCTAGAAAGCGGTTCAAAAATGTTCCAGACATTTTTGTGTAGGAATGGTTGCTCCCTTTCAAATACCGATAACGCAAGTCAAAATCCGCTGGGTATTCCTTTCAAACGATTTTTAAATGCGCTTACTCTATATTGATCGAACTCAAAAGAGCACCACTATTCTTTCAAGCACCTTGATTATGCGCATTGAAACGATCGCTGAGTGGGCACTTATTATTACGGATTGGTAATTACTATGGTGCCCTGCTATTAAGAACGATTGGTATACCTAGTAAGGCCTGCTTTAAAACGAAAAAAGGCTCGCAAATGCGAGCCTTTTTAAATATACAAACAATATAATTATATTGCTTGTCAATCAGCCAATTAACTAAGCTTTTCTTTAATACGTGCAGCCTTACCTGTACGACCACGTAAGTAGTACAATTTAGCACGACGTACCGCACCACGACGCTTAACCGTAATGCTATCAACTAGAGGACTGTGTACTTGGAAAGTACGTTCTACACCTTCACCGCCTGACATTTTACGAACAGTAGCGCTTGAATGTAGACCACGGTTACGCTTAGCAATTACAACACCTTCGAATGCTTGTAAACGCTCACGCTCACCTTCTTTAACTTTAACTTGAACAACAACTGTATCACCAGGCGCGTACGCTGGTAAGTCTGCTTTCAATTGCTCGTCTTCGAGCATTTTGAGAATATTACTCATTTTAACCTCTTTACCTAGAATGGACTGTATTTTTTGCAAACTCAGTTTGATATTCGTTTTTAAACTCAATCAATAACTTGGCCTGCTCATCAGTCAGAGCTAGGGATTTTAATAAGTCGGGACGTCTAAGCCAAGTCCGACCCAATGCCTGTTTCATTCGCCATTTCTCAATAAGTTTATGGTTACCACTCAGTAATACCTCGGGCACACATTCCTCATCAAGATTTTCTGGACGTGTATAATGTGGACAATCTAATAAGCCTTCTGTAAACGAGTCCTGTTCAGCAGATAACTTATGCCCTAACACGTCGGGTACCATGCGGCTAACGCTATCAATTAATGTCATGGCCGGTAGCTCTCCGCCACTCAACACATAATCACCAATTGACCACTCTTCGTCGACTTCAGATTGAATTAATCGTTCATCGATACCTTCATAGCGACCGGCAACCAAGATTAACTTCTCATTTGAAGCCAGTTCAACGACACCTTGCTGATCTAATTTACGACCCTGAGGAGACAAATATATAGTCTTAACACCCTCACCAGCCGATGCTTTAGCCGCTTTAATCGCATCTTTTAATGGTTGCACCATCATGAGCATCCCGGGACCACCACCATAAGGCCGATCATCAACTGTTCGGTGCTTATCGTGAGTAAAATCACGTGGATTCCAACAATGAAACTCTAACAAACCTTTTTTAAACGCACGACCTGTTATGCCATGTTGAGTGACTGCGTCAAACATTTCGGGAAAAAGGCTTATCACCCCAATCCATTTTAATGATGACATAGATTAAAAATCCGCATCCCATTCAACAGTTATAACTCGCTGTTCCTGATCTACTTTAGAAATCGTTTGAGATTCAACAAAAGGGATCAGACGCTCAGTCTTGCCAAAGGCGTCATTTTTATTAGCTTTGACGACTAACACGTCATTAGAGCCGGTTTCCATAAGTGATTTAACTTCACCCATGTTATAGCCTTGTGTATTCACTACAGCCATTCCGACCAAGTCGCGCCAGTAAAACTCATCTTCCGCTAATTCAGGCAACTGTGTTTCAAGTACAGCAACTTCCATACCTGTTAACAATTGGGCTTTCTCGCGAACATCAACGTTATTAAATTTAACGATGATTCCTTTATTATGCTTGCGCCATTCGACAACTTCAGCTTCTTGCCAAGAATCATCTTGACCTATCTGCCATTTATCATAATCAAATATGCTTTCAGCATAGTCAGTATAAGCTTGCACTTTTAACCAACCCTTTATGCCGTAAACAGCGCCAAGGCGACCTAAAACGACTTTATTTTGAGTTGATGACATAACTTAAACCTTCTAAATACTGTAATTAAGCCGCTTTACGAGCGTCTTTAATTAATTTCGCTACGCGATCTGAAGCTTGTGCACCGTTACCTACCCAGTGATCAACACGATCCAAATCGATTTTTAAGCGTTCTGCGTTGCCTTGTGCGATTGGGTTAAAAAATCCAATACGCTCAATGAAACGACCATCGCGGCTACGACGGCTGTCCGCTACCACTACTTGGTAGAATGGACGCTTTTTAGAGCCACCACGTGATAAACGAATAGTTACCATATCGTCCTCAATATAAATGAAAGTTAATAAAATGTAGGGAGGTCTGCTCCCCGATTAATTGGCTTGCTTAAGTTGAATCAATTGATTACTGACTCAAAAAAAGCTCGCGAATTATACAGGGTTTCAGTAGGAATGCAAGGCTAACCTAGGTAAAGCGGGGGAAGAACAATAACGTGTTTTTTAATAAAAAAGGTCGAATTCTCAACCTTTTAATACAATATTTTTAAGCGCATCATCTAGCAATTCACCGCGCCAGCCAGTCCCTAACTCAGGCAATTCATCTTGGCACCACGGGTTTATCTGCCAGTGATAGCTAATATATTGGTTAATCTGCCGTTTAGACGCTAACAATTCAACATTAATACCAACCGTTTGCGCTATTTCACTTATTAATGCTTTAGCTTCTGTATATAAAGGTTTGTATTGTGCTAATTCAGATAAGCGGCGTACTTTTGGAGGACATTCTGCGATAGGAACGTTTTTACCTTGCTCAATAAATTCAAGTAATGTGTTACCGTGTTTTCGGATCTCCATTGGATGAATATCAGGTACGTTTTTCATGCTATTTATTGACATCGGTTGACGAGTCGCTAAAGCGATAATAGAGCGCTCATGAATAACAAAATTAATTGCCATATCTCGAGCAATCGCATTTTCTAAACGCCATTTAGCGAGTAACCTTAAAACGGCTAATTGCCGAGGACTTAGCAACCAATTAGATTTTATATCACGCCACGCTAAATCAGGGTTTGGAATCAGGTATTTTTTAGCGATCACCGACTCAACATCTTCTTTTGCTTGAGCATATTTTTGACCTAATGTTACTATTTGCAAATGATATATATCGAGTAAATATAACACATCCGATGCAGCGTAATTTAATTGCTCTGGCGTGAGAGGACGCTGTAACCAATCAGTTCGCGCGTGGCCTTTGTCTAGTTGAATATGTTTGTATTGATTAACTAACGCGGCTAAGCCTAAAGACATCGCCCCACTACAAAAAGATTCAGCAATCTGTGTATCATAAAACCCTTTTACATTCGCACCTAAAGCCGATTTAAAAACTTCAACGTCTTCACTGCATGAATGGATCACCTTAATAATATTTTCATTTTCTAAAATACGATTAAAAGATTGCCAGCTTTCAACTTCAAGTGGGTCAATCAAATAGATGTGTTCACCACAATTTATTTGTATTAAACCAATTTTAGGGTAATAAGTACGTTGACGCACAAATTCGGTGTCAATGGCGAGTACCGTGCGTTGATTCAAAACTTTACATAATGATTCAAGTTCGGTTTGATTTTCGATTAGCTTAAAAGACATAGACTCGTATTAAAAATTTTTATGCAGATGCTACTTTAGCATATAAGGATCAGATATTTAGCCAATTATACAAAAAAGCCGCTCTATGAGCGGCTTCAGTATTTTAGTTTATGTTGTGTATATCTAGACTGGCAGTTTGATTTTGACTCTCGTCTTTTTTGGCAGAGTCATTACGTAGATTATCTAAGTGCTGAAGATACTCTTGCGTAACATCACCCGTTATATAACAACCATTAAAAACAGATGTTTCAAATTGAGTTATATTTTCATGATCAGCTTTAACAGCAGTCACTAAGTCGGTTAAATCTTGGAAAATCAAACCGTCTGCTTTGATGAGTTCACAAACTTCATCAACGTCTCGACCATGTGCGATAAGCTCATTAGGGGTTGGCATATCAATACCGTATACATTAGGGAAACGAATTTCAGGCGCGGCAGAGGCAAAATAAACTTTATTAGCGCCTGCTTCTCTTGCCATTTCAATAATTTGCTCTGATGTTGTACCACGTACAATAGAGTCATCTACTAGCAAAACATTTTTACCTTTAAACTCACTACCTATTGCATTTAACTTGCGACGCACTGATTTACGACGTTGCAGTTGTCCCGGCATAATAAAGGTACGACCAATATAACGGTTTTTAACATAACCTTGTCGGTAAGGAATATCTAAGGTTGTTGCAATTTCTAACGCTATGTCACATGACGTTTCAGGAATAGGAATAACAACATCAATGTCTAAATGATCCCATTCACGCTTTATTTTTTCACCTAAACTTCTGCCCATGTGAACGCGAGCATCATAAACCGAGATCCCATCGATAGTTGAATCAGGTCTAGCGAAATAAACATATTCAAAAATACAAGGCACTAATTTAGCATTGTCCGAGCATAACTCAGAATATAACTCGCCTTGCTCAGTGATATAAACCGCTTCACCAGGTGCAACATCACGAACAAATTTAAAACCAACAGCGTCTAACGCAACACTTTCAGAAGCAACCATGTATTCGTTGCCACTTTCTGATTCTCTGATGCCCAAGACAAGCGGTCTAACACCATTAATATCTCTAAAAGCAACTAAACCATAACCAACAATAGCCGCAACAACACCATAAGCGCCATGCGCTTTTTCATGCACAGCTCGAACAGCAGTGAAAACATTCTCAGGCTTCAAATCCATCGTTGAAGCTTCATCGATTTCATGAGCAAATAAGTTCATCAACAATTCAGAATCAGACGATGTATTCACATGACGTCGAGCTTCAACTTTGAGTCGGTTACCGAGCTCTTCTGCGTTGGTTAGATTACCATTGTGCGCTAAAGAAATACCAAAAGGTGAATTGGTATAAAAAGGCTGAGCTTCAGCTGAAGTACTTGAACCCGCAGTTGGATAACGTACGTGGCCAATTCCCCAATTTCCGGCTAAGCGAAACATATGTTTTTGTTCAAACACATCTTTAACCAAACCGTTAGCTTTACGTAATTTAAACATTCCATTGTTTATTGTCATGATACCAGCGGCATCTTGGCCACGATGCTGTAAAACAGTCAACGCGTCGTATAAATATTGATTTACAGGAGAATGAGAAACTATTCCTACTACACCACACATGAGTAAACTACCTCTTAGACAGGCTTAACGTCATTTAGAAAACTGGATGAATTTTTTAGGTATTCAAAAAACCATTCAATCACGTCTCTAAACTCGGGAATTAAAACAGATTGAGTCCACCACTCTGAACTTGATGCTGGCGTAAACGCATCTAAAAAGAACAGCATAGCCGCCACAATTAATACACCTCGTAAACCACCAAAGACTAAACCAAGCACACGATCAGTGCCCGACAAACCGGATTTTAAAACCAGCAAGCCAATAAGGTAACTAATGAGTGAGCCCAATACGATCGTTGCAATAAATAATGCAGCCACCGCAATAGCTTTACGCAGCATAAGATCATCAACTTGAGTGATGAAAGCCGAGAGGTCAGAATAGAATTGACTTGATATAAAGAACGCAGCAGCCCATATAGCGAGCGAAAGCGCCTCTTTAACAAAGCCTCTAACTAAACTAATTAATGTAGAAATTGTTACAACGCCAATAATGGCGTAATCAATCCAAATCATGTAATCCACGATTATAGCCGTGTTGAAAAATGCGGGCGAATTCTACCAGAAGCCTTAGCTAATTGCCTTATATTATTAAAAATAAATGATATAAATGCGTGAGTAGTATTACGTGCACTTAAGTTAAATTATCTGAAAAAACATTTTTTATCAGAGGCGATTAATTAGCAGGTTGATATACCGCGAGTTTACCACTTAGTCGAGTTAATTTTTGTAGCTCGGGGATCAACTTGTTCAATTTTTCTTTTTCTAAATCCGGTCCGACAAATACTTTGGTTAATGGACCCGATTTTGTTTCAATTGGTTTTGTAAATGCGATATAGCCTTCGCGTTTTAGTGTTTCCAATAATATCGTGACATTTTTTTGATGTTTAAAACTACCCAGTTGGATCACCCAAGCCGGATGCTCAAACTGTGACTGTTCTTTTTTTAATTGTGTATTTGTTGCCGTTACATCAATGACTAAATTAGATTCATCAGCTTTGGGTTCAGGCTCTGGCTCTATTTCAACATCTATTGCATCAGTATTTAGCTTAGTCGCATTTTCAAAATGCTCATCTAATGCAACTTCATCACTTAATTCATTCTGGCTAGATAAAGTTTGATATTCTTCTTCCGGAAAATGTATATCTGCAATCGGTATATTATAGGTTGGTGCGGTTGGAATTGTTTGAAACTTATCCTGATGGCTTTCTTTTTTTCCATCTAAAAATTCAGGTAAAAAGATCACTAATAAAGCCACGATAACAATAGTGCCCACTAGACGGTTCTGAAATGCGCTAGACACAATAACTTTCCTTTTGAATAACGTCAGATACAACGAGAAAAGAACCAAACACTAAGATCAAATCATTTGAAGCGCAGTCATTAATTGCGCCTTGATACGCATCTAATACATGTGGAAACAACTGTTTTTTTTCAGAAGCGGGTAATACCGAAGCTAAATACTCAGAACTTGTCCCTCGTGGCCCATCTGTCGACGCAAGATACCAACGTGTAAACTTGCCAATAAATAACTTAAGCGTCTCTTCAACGGCTTTATCTTTTAGCATCCCGACAACGGCGCTCACATTAACGTGCGGATGCAGCATCAAATGGGCATCAAGTTGGTTTAGAATATAGGTAGCCGCTTGTTCATTGTGCCCAACATCAACAATAACATGAGGTGAATACTTAACCGTTTGCCAGCGGCCTTGTAGTTTAAAACGAGATAAAATAGATCGGATAGATTCAACAGATATCGTTACATTTAAAATTTCTAAGGCTTTTAATACGCCTGCCGCATTTTGTATAGGCATATTAGGCACTGGCAAATCAGTATATGCATGCGAGCCTTGGTAATGCCAAACAGCTGAATTTTCTTGCCATTTATAATCTTGCTGAGCACAATAGAGCGAAGTATTAAGGCTAGCAGCGTGTTTAAGTAAACTCGTTGGGGGTTCAAGATCACCGCAGATACAAGGCTTATTATGACGCATGATACCGGCTTTTTCGTAGCCAATTTTTTCTCGTGTATCACCTAACCAGTCAAGGTGATCTAAGGCCACGGTCGTGATGATAGAGAGATCAGGTTCGATGATATTGGTTGCATCTAAACGCCCCCCTAATCCAACTTCAAGCAAGATATAATCAGGTTTAGCTTTAGCTAATAGACAAAGTGCGGCGAGCGTACCCATCTCGAAATAAGTCAGCAGTGTTTCTTTACGAGCTAATTCTATTTGCTCAAATGCAGCACAATGCTCCACTTCTGTGAACCATTCATTATCGAGAGTTGTACGTTCACGATAATCGACCATGTGGGGTGAGTTATAACACCCTACACGATAACCTTGGGATGTGAGTAAATTTTGTAATAAATGACAAGTTGTGCCTTTGCCATTTGTGCCACCAATTAACACAATTTTACTGGCCGTAAAATCTAATGCGAGTGCATCAAAAACGGTTTTAACGCGTGACAAACCCAGTTCTATATTACTAGGATGAATCGATTCTAAATGGGTAAGCCATGCTGAAAGTGAATCAAATTTCATAAAAGTGGTTACCCATTTATAAATCAATAACGCAAATTAAAATTGTTCAACCGAAGGTAAGTTCATTAATTTGCTTAAGATACCTGATAATTTGTTACGCATATCACGGCGATCAACAATCACATCGATAGCGCCTTTCTCAAGTAAAAATTCACTACGCTGAAAGCCTTCAGGTAATTTTTCACGTACTGTTTGCTCAATAACGCGAGGGCCAGCAAAACCAATTAGCGCTTTAGGTTCAGCAACGTTAATATCACCTAGCATGGCTAAACTTGCCGATACACCGCCCATTGTCGGATCGGTCATAACCGATATATACGGTAAACCTTTCTCGGTCATTTTAGCTAACGCGGCACTGGTTTTCGCCATTTGCATTAATGAAAACAACGCTTCTTGCATACGGGCACCGCCACTCGCTGAAAAACAGATAAGTGGTAAATCATGTTTTAAACACTCTTCAGCCGCTTTAACAAATTTAGCGCCCACAACCGAAGCCATAGACCCACCCATAAAAGCAAACTCAAAAGAACAAGCAACAACAGGAACGCCTTTAACTTGCCCTTTCATTACCACTAATGCATCTTTTTCGTTAGTTGATTTTTGTGCCGCACTAATGCGGTCTTTATACTTTTTAGAATCTTTAAATTTTAAAGCGTCTTGAGGTTCTAGATCAGCGGCTAATTCAACTCGATTTTCAGTATCAAGAAAACTTTCTAAACGTTTTCGAGCACCAATACGCATGTGATGGTCACACTTAGGGCAAACATTTAAATTTTGCTCTAACTCAGCATGATAAATAATTGAATTACAATCTGAACATTTAGCCCAGACACCTTCTGGAACATTTGCTTTTTTCTGTGCGCTAACATTGGTCTTAGGCAGAATTTTTTCTATCCAACTCATGAGTGATCTCTAACAGATAATACTTGGAATATTTAATAGCCGCAGAATACATCAAAAATACAAGGATGCTACAACTACCTGGAAAATTTGGCGCTAATTAAATCATAAACTGTATGAAATATTAAGCTTAACTGGTCTAAACTGTCTAAATTAACTGAATAATTAAGCAACTCATTTAAACTCGGTTACTTTTTAATCATCAGTAAAAAATATAGGGCCCATTGGAACTTGAGGAATATTGAATTTTTCAGGGTATATTACCCGCACTAAGTATAAACCATTTGGTTTAGCAGTCGGACCGGCAACCGTACGATCTTTGCCTTCAAGTAAAGTTTGAAGCCAATTAACAGGTTGAGTCCCTAAGCCAATTAACATTAATGACCCTGCAATATTTCTGACCATGTGATGTAAAAAGGCGTTAGCTTGCACATCAATAACAATATAATCACCAAAACGATTAACTTTGATATGAGTCATATGTCGGCAAGGTGTTTTAGATTCACAACTAGACGATCTAAACGCTGAAAAGTCGTGTTCGCCAACGAGGTATTGCGCCCCCTGATGCATCAATTCATGATCTAGCGGCTCGTAACATTGCGTTAGACCTTCTCGTAATATAGCAGGCCGCTCACGGCGGTTAAAAATCACATAACGGTAACGGCGAGCAGTTGCAGAATATCGAGCATCAAAATCATCACTAACGGGAACCGCCCATTTAACAGAGATATCATCTGGTAAATTGCTATTTGCACCCAATACCCAAGATTTTTCAGAGCGGATAGCATTGGTCTCAAAATGTACAAGCTGTGCAGTTGCATGCACACCTGTATCGGTTCTTCCGGCACAAGTCAGTAATAAAGGCTCGTTAGCAACTTTCGATAGCGCTTCTTCTACCCGCTGTTCGACCCCAATTACATTTTTTAAATACTGCTTTTGCCAACCACAGTAATTAGCACCGTTGTACTCTATTCCGACCGCATAACGCATTGCTTTATCTTTACTCCACCAAAAAAGGCGATAGTATCAACCATTCTTAAACTTTACGCAATTACCAAACGCGGCCTAATAGAAAAGGAGCTAAAAACGGCCCGATTAATCACGATTAACATCAAGATTCAATTTGCTTTAATAATATTTCAGCTTGTGCTTTTTGTGATTCATCACCTTTAAGAATGATTTTTTCCAATGCGGTGATAGCCCCATCAACATCACCAATCTCAATATACGCACGCGCTAAATCTAATTGTGAAGACATGCCTTTTTCATTACCTTCATCAACATCAATAAGATCAATATTCTCTTTTTGGATAAACTCTTCTAAGCCTACATCAATATTTTTAGGTGTATAGGGTTCATCTTTTAACTCGGCATCATGACTACTTTCTAATAACGTTTCAATGTCGATTAACTCATCTTCATCAGCAAGTTCGGTATCTTCTAACGGTTCTTCTGAATTCAAGTGACTTGGTTCAGGAATAACTTCTTCTTCAAGTAAACTATCTAAATCAATACTGTCTGCAAAATCTTCAATTGAATCTTCAGGGGTTAACTCAGGTACTTTTTCAATGCTGCCTAATAGCTCGTCAAAATCAATATTTTCAAGCTCGGCTACTTCATCAATGGTGTCAAGATCATCTGCATCATCGCTATCATTTAATAAACTATCGAGTTCAGATACCGTTTCCGTTTCATATAAATTGCTGACCGCTTTGTCATCTGTTATCGATTTATGTAAATCAGCATCAAACTCGTCAGTTGCATCAGCTAATAATGCATCAAGTTCATCAAATTCCGCTTTTAGCAGCTCATCATCTGGCGATGTAATTTCAAATGTTTTTTCTTTATTTAGGCTGTTTAGACCCGCTTCTGCAGACTCGCTGTGTTTTTCTGATTCAGCGTTTAACGATTCTAAATCAATCTCTTCATCTGATTCTTCATCTAAACGGGTCAGATCTAACTCAGGTGTTTCATTATCATCTTCGAATTCTGAAGTTAGCGTAGCTAAATCAATTTCTTCATCCGGATCGGTGTCTAAATCGGTCAGATCTAACTCAGGTGTTTCATTATCATCTTCGAACTCTGAAGTTAACGCAGCTAAATCAATTTCTTCATCCGGATCGGTGTCTAAATCGGTCAGATCTAACTCAGGTGTTTCATTATCATCTTCGAACTCTGAAGTTAATGTAGCTAGATCAATATCTTCATCCGGATCGGTGTCTAAACCGGTCAGGTCTAACTCAGGTGTTTCATTATCATCTTCGAATTCTGAAGTTAACGCGGCTAGATCAATATCGTCATCTGAGTCTTCAAGCTCAAACTCAGATAGATCAATTTCATCTTCGACTTCCACCTCAGAAGCATCTATATCACCCGTTGGCTTAGATAACTCTTCAACTGGCTCATCGCTAGATTCTTCTGTATCAGGAGTATTCTCATCATCTTCAAGTTCGAATTCAGATAAATCAATATCATTATCTGAATCAGTGTCTAAATCGGTAAGATCGAATTCTGGCGTTTCAGTATCATCTTCGAATTCTGAAGTTAACGTGGCTAGATCAATATCGTCATCTGAGTCTTCAAGCTCAAATTCGGATAAATCTATTTCGTCTTCGACTCCCATCTCAGGTGCATCTATATCACCCGTTGGTTCAGTTAGATCTTCAACTGGCTCGTCAGCTAATACTTCTGTATCAGGAGTATTCTCATCATCTTCAAGTTCGAATTCAGATAAATCTATTTCATCATCGACTTCAATCTCAGGAGCATCTATATCACCCGTGGGTTCAGTTAGTTCTTCAACTGGCTCGTCGCTAAATTCATCTGGAACAGAAGTATTTTCATCTTCTTCAAGTTCAAACTCTGATAAATCTATTTCATCATCGACTTCAATCTCAGGAGCATCTATATCGCCCGTTGGTTCAGTTAGTTCTTCAACTGGCTCGTCGCTAGATTCATCTGGATCAGAAGTATTTTCATCTTCTTCGACTTGAATTTCAGGAGCATCTAGAACACCCGAAGGCTCAATTAACTCTTCAACAGGCTCGTCGGCTAATTTTTCTGTATCAGGAGTATTCTCATCATCTTCAAGTTCTGAAGTTAGCGCTGCTAGATCAATATCGTCATCGGAGTCTTCAAGCTCAAATTCGGTAAGATCTAATTCTGGCGTTTCAGTATCATTTTCGGATTCTGAAGTTAACGCGGCTAGATCAATATCGCCATCTGAGTCTTCAAGCTCAAACTCGGCTAGATCAATTTCGTCTTCGACTTGAATCTCAGGAGCATCTATATCACCCGTTGGCTCAGTTAACTCTTCAACTGGCTCGTTGGCTAATTCATCTGAAGTAGAAAGATTTTCGTCTTCTTCAAGTTCAAATTCAGATAAATCAATATCATTATCTGAATCGACAAACTCTGATTCAGGCGTTTCAGTATCATCTTCAGATTCTGAAGTTAACGCGGCTAGATCAATATCGTCATCTGAGTCTTCAAGCTCAAACTCGGATAGCTCAATTTCGTCTTCGGCTTCCACCTCAGGAGCATCTATATCACCCGTGGGTTGAGTTGGTTCTTCAACTGGCTCGTCGCTAGATTCATCTGGAACAGAAGTATTTTCATCTTCTTCAAGTTCAAACTCGGATAAATCTATTTCATCATCGACTTCAATCTCAGGAGCATCTATATCGCCCGTTGGTTCAGTT
>NZ_QMED01000026.1 GCF_003286125.1 Algibacillus agarilyticus | reverse complement strand
TTTCAGGCTATAGCCTAAAAACCTCTTCCACGCCCAAAGGACGTGGTTTTAATTTTTAATAAAGTAAGTTGTTCGTTTTTATATAGATATAGCAATAAACAAGACCAGAAATAAAAACAGCAAGCCAAAGGTTTTGTGGGTGAAGAGCACAAAAAACAAGGGAAGATATTATGGCTGAAAAAATAAAGCCTCCTCGTTGATACAGCTGTTTGAATATAATGCCACGAAAGTAAATTTCTTCTATTAATGGGGCTAAAATGACTTGGCAAATAATAAATAAAACTATTGAATCAAAGCTATTACCAAGTTTTTCATTTGGAGCAATAGTTAATGTAGATTCTTTAAAGTCGTAGAGTGAAACGGCATATTCATAAGAAATAAAAGATGCTATATAGACATGGCTACCGAGTATACCAATATCTAAAATGGTCGCTGTTATACCCGTTACCACTAGTAAACAGATCGATGTGTTACTGATTTTGTTAATTTTTATAGGTTCAATATTCGCTACATTTTTTATTAGCCAAGCAAAGCCTAAAGCAATAAAGAAAAAAACAATATAAGAAATTTTTTGAGTAATATAGGCTCTATACCCCAAGACTTGGATGTATTTTATTAAAATACTTTCCGATAGCACTAAAAACATAAGGAACAGTAGAATAGCCAAAGTAGCGGTTCGGATGTTCCTTGCACCCATTTTATTCCAGCAATATAACTCCATATTTATCTAACCTTATAATACCAATCCATAATAATAACTGCCCACTCAGCGAGCGCTTAAATGAAAGAATAGTGGTGCTCTTTTGAGTTCGATCAACACAAAGTAAGCGCATTTAAAACTCGCCTGAAAGGAATGCCCCAGCGGCTTTTGATCTGCGTTATCGGTATTTGAAAGGGTACAACCATTCCTACACACCGACGCCTTGTTCAAAAACAGCTGGATGCATTCTGAGAGATCACTTATTTATATGGATTGGTATAACTCTATAACGGTGTTTTTCAAGGTGGTTGTCGCCTAAAGTTAAATTTTATGCCACCTTTTTGTCTTCTTTTTTGGCTGGATTTAAATTCACTTCTTCAATGAATGACCAGTCCCTTGTTTTTCCTGACCAACGACTCGGGTTTTTCATCTTAGCTTCTAAATTAACCTTATGACGATTTGCTAATATCGCTTTATCGAGCCCTAAATGACGCTGATTCGGGGTCACAAATTTAATCCCACTATGTAAATGTTCACTGTTATACCAATTAACAAATCCATTCACCCATTCCCTTGCTGCATTAATGTCTTCAAAGGGGGCTTCAGGGTATTCTGGTCGATATTTCAACGTCTTAAATAAAGATTCGGAATAAGGATTATCGTTACTCACCGAAGGACGACTAAATGAAGGCATTATGCCCAATTCTTGTAATGTTGCCAGCATCGTTGCACCTTTCATTGGGCTACCATTATCCGAATGCAACGTAACCTGGTTCGGATTAATTTGCTCTCTTTGGTAAATATCTTTCATTAAATCAGCTGCCAATGTTGTTAATTCAGTGTCATGAACCTGCCAACCCACAATTTTTCGACTGTAAACATCCATCACTAAATACAAGTAAAAAAACACCCCTTTTATACACGTCGGCAAATACGTAATATCCCAACTATAGATTTCATTGGGCTTGGTCGCCGTGAGCGCTTTGGGTTTGACTACCTTTCTTGAAGGTTTACTTTTTTCTCTGTGTGTCAATAGATCGTGTGCTTTCATCACGCGTTCAAACGAACTAACTGATGCTATCCAAACCCCTTTATCTAATAGCTTGGGGACGATTTTGCAAGTGGGTAAATGGCCATATTCAGCTGAGTTAACCACCTTTATTATTCTCTGGCGTTCCATGTCCGTTAATCGATTAGCCGGTGTCTTAATTGCATTGATCCGACCATCTTGTGTTTGATTTGGTAGTGACCAACGCTGCAACGTTCTTGCACTCAACCCGAGTATTTCACAAGCTTTGACCTGACTTGCGCCAGCCGCTTGCGCTTCGGCAACCAATACCTGTAACTGTTTACGCTCGTCAGACGGTGTTAATCGTCCTCTCTGAGCCCCCAAATCGCATCCGCTTTTTTTTTAAGAACCAATAAAGCCGCGGTTTCGGCTAACGCTTTATCTTTACGATTAGCTCTTTTTGTAACTGCTTAATTTCATTTTTAAGACGCTTTGTTTCCTGTGTCTTCGTTGCGTGAGTTGTTGTTACTGCACCTTGAGTAATATCTTGTTTCCATTGTTGAACATGATGCGGGTAAATACCTTGCGTTCGGCAATATTGGTTAATGGCTTCGTCATCTAATGCTGCGCAAGCAATAATGGCATTTAATCGAGCTTCAGGGCTCCAATCTTGAGGTCGTTTTTCTTTTTTCATATCATTACCGGGCGAAAGTGCATCTAATTGATTATCTTTAGCCAGTTTAATCCATTTTTGTAATGTGGAGTAGCCAACATTAAGTTCAATGGCTACCTGTTTCAAATTAACATGGCCACGCTGATTTAATGCTTTTTGAACTGCTTGGCTCTTAAATTCTTGAGTAAATTTGTAACTCATTTTTGCTTACCTCTACTAAAAAGTTAGAGGCGACAACTATCCTGACACAGGGGGATAATAAAAGAGAGAGGGGCTGACCTCTCTCACTTACTTTTACTCCCAAAAATCATCCCAAGCTTCAAACGCATAATAAGTTGCTTCATATACATCAAGGGATCAGCTAACTTGATTTTATATATGAAGGTTATTATTTCTTAACTGGGGCAGTTCAATCCATTAAACCACGTTAGTGCTACTTGTTCACTACCTTGTATTTGAATGGCAAAGATGGGTCAATCGTCATATCTGGTTGTTGCTTAAATTGGATCACTCTTGAGTTATCTACTTTAAGGCTATTCAATACGGTTTGAATAGCCGAGGCATCAAACCTTAACGCGGTATATTCACCTTTTAATGCATATTGTCCGGGATAGGTAAATAAGTTCTCCGATAATTTGCTGGCTAGTTTTTTCCCATCAAGTACCTCGGTTTGCTCAAAGTTTTTATTGGCATCCGCAATATATTTAAGGTAGTTGTCTTTTACTAAAACTTTACCTTTAAGTTGACTCGTATATTGGTAAATCAAATCAATAATTTTTTGCCTGTTCAGCTCACCTGTTTGGGTTAATGCCACTCCAACATTCAGGTAACCACTTGAACCGAATTGTTTAGGTGAGCTATCTACGTTAATGCTGCTAATGTAATTAAGGTCGACTAACTTACGCTTTAACGATGAGCTGTCGTTGTTAGTTAACAACCAAGAAACATATTCATTAGGGTTGGTTTGCCAATCCTTTAAGTTATTCGGAATGAAAAATTGAACGGTGAGTCTATTCGATAAATTTTGTAAATAATCTTTAGGCTCTATATACAAAGTATGGGGTAGGCTTTCTTTGGGATAAGCCTCAACGGTGATATTTTTGTGTTCAACGGGAAAGCTAGGTATAAAGCTGAAATAATGTTCAACGTATTCTGCAAGTTTATCTAAACTGTTAGGACCAACCACAACCAAGGTCATATTGTTGGCTGAAAACTTGGCTTTATGATGCGCTAATAATTGCTTGCGTAAGGCTTTAATGTCTTCTCTTGAATCACTTCTGGCCACATGGTTAACAGGATTTCCCTCAAAATAACGGATAGGGTGTAATGGACTGGCATCGGCAAAAAGCATTTTTCCCATTTCAGCTTGTTTGTCTACTCTATGTCGGTTAAGTGCACGAATACCACGCTTTATCTCTTTAGAAGTAAATTCAGCTTGCAAATATTGATTAAATACAACCAAAGCTTTATCGGTTTTATTTGTTGTAACATAAAAACCAAGCTCGGTTGAATTAGCAAAGGCTTTTCCGACACTGCGCTCTTTATCATTAACATCAATAGTTCTGATATTTTTAGCATGCTCAGAAAAGTATTCGAATACAGTATACCTTACACTACCTCCGTAAATCATATGCTCATATAAGTGTGCAAAGCCACGTTGATCACTGGGGTCGCCTAAACGCCCTTCCGCTAGTCGTAAATTAACTGAAAAATTTTCAAGTTTAGGGTCTGAAACCAGCATCGTTCGAATATTATTGCTTAAGGTTATGCTGCGGTATTCACGAGTATCGTTTTTCGGTTTTAATACCTCAACATGTTGTTGTGACGGGATAGGCTGTTGATATTCAGACTGTTTAGCATACAGCGGCGCTGTGATTAACTGGCCGATTAGTAGTAGCGCCCCCAATACGTTCCTACTTTTAATTGTGTACTTTCTTGTGTTTTTCAAAGTATTTCCTTATTTTGAAGTTAAGCAGGTTAAACCATAAGGAACATTAGAATAGCCAAAGTAGCGGTTCGGATGTTCCTTGCACCCATTTTATTCCAACAATATAAATCCATTTTTATTTCCTTAACTTTATTTTATCTTGAGCCCATCAAGTTAGCAGCCCCATTGAACTTGCTATGAGTAACTATAACTTCCTCATGTCATTTGTTGAGTTGTTGATCCAGAGATTCATGTCTAAAGCGCATTTTTATAACGATTCCGTGTGAACTCTTTATAATTGTTGAGTTTAATTATAATAGAAGTTAACAACATGTGATTGCTATAGATCATTATTGACTTAATGTTATTTATTATGCAACATGTTTTTGAGCGTTCGATGATCAACGCATGGAGATACTACGTCACATATCTTTAAATTTACTTAAATCAGAAAACGAGCTCAAAGTGGGCATTAAAATAAAATGGCAGATGGCAGATGGAGTCATGGTTTCAAGGTTATGAATTGGGTAATACAAATACCTTGCACTGTCCCGCTAAATTGATTTCTGCACAAAAGAAAAAAATATAAATGAAAAATTCAATTAGTAGATTTGCCTTATTTTTGGCAATAAACCTAACTTTTAGTCTAACAGGTTGCTCCTCCACTCCGTCGTTTCAAGATCAAGTAAAAAAAGACGTCAGTGAAATTAAACGGCAAATAAAAGCCACCCACCCTGCATTTCTAGCGCCGAATGAAAACAAAGAGTTTATATCGTGGTGGGAGACTGGCGATCAGTTAGTTGAAGAAAAACGACCACTGGTGCAAACACAACATGATGCAACGGCCTTGCTCAATTTTTATATATTGGGTTACAACGAACCGCATATGACAGCAAATCGATACATTAAATGTAAGTTTTGTTTGAATATCCCAGTTCCCTTTACGCAGACCGATCTGCTGAACATCAACATAGGAGACGCAGAAAAAGAGTTATCGTATGCTAAGTGGAGTGGCTTTTTCGTCGACTTAGTAAATAATGAGTTTGTCGTAGCCCATACCAGTCAAAACTGGCCAATAGACTTGCCTCCCATCGGTTCAAAATTACACAGTTGTAACAAACAAAGCGTCAAAGATATTTACTACAAGCAAATACTGCCCTATGTTGATCACCGTCGCGAGGCTCATATGAGGCAAGCGACTGCGTTTTTCACATTTAGTTACCCGAGCCAGTATCCAATACTGGCACAACAACTTCATACCAGTTGTAATTTCCAGTTAATAAATGGTTCATTAAGAAATTATGCATTAACATGGCAAGGGATAGAAAAGCATAAAAAACGCAAAGATAATGACTGGCGCAATGTGGGCGAGAAGTTCAATAGCGGTAGAAAACCCAAATTGGGCATTGAAAAAAAGGCGGGCTTAACTTGGGTGAGTGTACCTTCATTTAGCTTTAAAAACAGTAAAGTAGAAAGCTACAACAGGATCCTGTCAAAGGTTCAAAAACTCGAAGATAACAATAAACTCGTTATCGATTTGCGGGGAAACAGAGGGGGTTCAGTATTTTATATGGCCCAATTAATTCAATCTGTCTATCCATCTATTGACGCCTTAAGTTATAGTGATACACCTGAACCTGAAGCTACGCTTAAAGTTTCAAAGCAATTAATCGAGTTTTACCTACAACATCTTAAGCTGTTCGAAAAAGCCGAACAAAATTCTATTTCACCAAAGCTGAAATTTGAAAAAAATACGGTTTTAAAATTATCAAAGCTCCTCCAAAATCATGAAAAGTTGGACGAACCGCTTACAATAACTAAACAGAAAATACCTGAATTATTTAATTTTAAATATAAGAATAATACTCGCCAAAAAGATTTCAGAGGCCAAGTCATACTCGTGACAGCTGACGATTGCTTTAGTGCTTGCCTAACATTTATTGACTTATTAAGTAAAAAGGAAAATGTTATTCATGCAGGAAAAATCACAGATGCTGACACCAAACACCTCAATAATATAACCATTCGTACATCAAACAATAAATTTAGAAGTTTGAAATTTGTACTGCCCATAATGCATTTCACAAACCGAGCTCGTGAAGATAACGCACCAATCATCCCCGATTACCAATATTCAGGCTTCATTTGGGACACCGATAAAGTCAAGAATTGGATTTTGAAAACGGTGTTAAATAATTAACCAGATGTATTTAAAACGTTCACAGTATTATTGCTATAGCGTCAAGTAAATATGAGAGCATTAAGAATGACTTTTTATCAGTTCAACCAAATTTTTCAGTTCAATAGTGTGTTATTTCGAACTCCGTTTTTTATAGCCATGACTGTGCTATCAACGGCACTGTTTCATTCGGCATTATTCGCCAAAGTTAGTTTTGAATCACAAACCCTAATTACTGATCGTGCCATGTTTTTTGATGGTAATAAAGTCGGGGTGAAACATACTGCGAATAATCCCGATGGTTATGATTACGTTTTTGGCAATGCGCTATCGCCACACGGTGATTGTATAAAAGTGTTTCAACACTTTGTTTTTATGACTTGGTATCGTGGTGGTGTCGAAGATCGCCATGTGATGTTATCTCGTTTTAATACTAAAACTGGCGTATTAAAAACAATTACTTTTCCGCATCGTCATACCGGCTTTAAAGGCAAATGGTGGTTAGGAGAAACACACAATACGATTGCAGTGGGCATTAGTCCTAAAAACGGCAGTATTCACTTGTTATACGATATGCACCGTAACGGCAATGTGCCAGCGTTTGATGACGATTATTTACGTTATTCTTTTTCTAAAGCAGGCGCCGCCACGGTGAGTGACGAGCAATTTACTTTACAACAATTTGTGAATTCTAAAGCTGGGCATTTCAAGCATCTTAAGTTTCCAGGCATCGATGATGTCAATACCACCCGATTATTAACCTACCCCGCATTTTTTGCAGATAAGCGAGGGGACTTGTTTATGAAAATGCGATTTGGTTATTCTGCCAACGGCAAAATGTTATTTGCTAGGTACGACGGCAACCAATGGCACGGATACGATGAATTTAATAGCACAAATGCTTCCGAGAAAGGCAGTGAACATAACTGGGGTTTGTACGGCGATTTTAAATATGTTGGCGGCAAATTTAGAATTGCTTTTCAACGACGCTCTAAAAATAAAACCGATAAGTATAAATACCAAAACGGTATTTATTACGCTTATTCAAACGATCGAACGGGTAAAACCGAGTGGAAGACACCTAACGGTAAAGATTTAAACCTACCAGTGATTGAAGCCGATTTAATCAAAATTGCAGAGCCTGGTGATTGGGTGAAAACCAGCAAAAAAGACCAAGTTTTTATCTCACACGGTTTTGACTTTACGGTGACTGATGCAGGTGACGAGCATTTTGTTAGTCAAATTCGAGACCAAGAGTTCAACGTCATTAAAAACCTGCACACTTACCGCAAAGTTGGAGATAAAAAATTTACGACTGAAGCGTACAACGGTGGCAATCAGCTCTACACTTCTGGTAATAATGTTTACGTGATTGGCTTAAAAAATGGTCGAGTCAATATCGTACTAACTAAAGGCGGAACCAGCGACTTTAAACAAGTGTATCAACATCAGGCCGGTCCTAAATTTGATAAAGGCGTGGTTAATGTCGCAGATGGCAAAGTCTATTATTATTTAAAACAAGCTGAAGGGACGGGTGACAAACGTAAGTTATATCTACAAGTCTTTGACTTGTGAACTGCGGAGTAGTATGCCAGATTATTTAATAGCCATCGGAAATTTACCGCTCTGATTAAGCACTTAAGTAATAAAAATAAAGTTAAAGATGAAAATAACGATAACAATGATGTGCTCACTACTTAATCGTATGTAGCTCAGGTATATTCTTGAAACTGAGTTAAACTATGAAATACAGCGACAGCTGTGGGGTTTAAATGAACTTAATTAACAACATTCGTATTAAAAACCGTATCTTGATCCTCGTTTCAATACCGGTCTTAGTTGCATTATTTTTTGCAGTACAGCGTTATCAGCAGGCCACGCAAACTTTAGACAATATCAAGCAACTTGAAACACTCCAGGTGTATGTATCTAAAGTATCTCCTCTAATATCTGCGCTTTATAAAGAACGTTTAATGAGTAAGTTATATGTGGGGCCAGGCGATCAGTCTGAAGTCGGACTAGAATTTAAGACAGATTTAGAACAAAGCCAAGCAGATACAGAACTCCCACTACAAAATTATCAAAACTTAATTGCCAATAAAAAACAATATCAAGTATTCCCGAAGTTATTACAAGACATAAATAAAGTTGAAACGGTATTAACGAATTTTTCTGAAGCGCGTGAATTTGCGAGCAAAAAAATGCGTAAGGGTGTTCACCCTGAAAGTAACCGCGATGTGCGGACTTTAAGAGATATGAATACAACGATTAATACCCTTATTAGTAGCTCACAACAAGTGGTATTACTTTCTGCCAGAAACGAACAATTGTCATTACTGACCAGTGCTTATCAAAACTTGACCTATGCTCAGAATTACCTAATGTTATTAATCGGTAATGTATATGAAGCCATCAGCGTAAAATTACCCTTATCCTCGTTTGCTAATATTTCAAAACAAGTCGGCCAGGAAGGTGCTTATTTAAAAGGATTTGCCAACTACGCGCCGCCACATATTGTGCAATATTTTAATCAACAACTTGGGAAACAAGAGTTTTATGTACAAGCACAAAAACGTTATGAGCAAATCCGAAGAATAGGTAGTTCAAAACTAAACTTGCCGATAGAAGGTAATGCCGATGAATGGATGGAACAAGGGGCATTAATGGTCGACGGTTATAATAAAGTCACATCGTTCCTATTAGAAAATATAGAACAAACCAAGTCTGAAATATTATCTGATGCACAAAGTGCGGTGACTCAAACTGTATCAGTGATAGTCGCTTTACTTATCATACTGATCGCAGTTTCTTATATGATCATCAATAGTATTAATGTGCCGTTAAAACAAATGATCAAAGATTTTGCTGAATTGTCTGAAAGTAAAAACATGACATTAAGAACACAAATTAATGGTAACAATGAATTAACGTCGGTCGGCAATGCTTTTAATTCACTGATTGCATCGTTTGAACAAACACTTTTGAAAGTTCGTCAGCAAATGATTGATATGGACGAAATAACCCATCGTGTTGCACATTCAATGGAAGATTCCATGACTATGATTGATGGTCAGAAATCAGCAACAGACAGTATTTCTGTCGCTATTAATCAAATGACTACAACTATTTATGAAGTTGCAAAAATGTCAGCGGCGACTTCAGAAATTGTGCAACGTGCAAACGAGTTATCGATTAATGGTGAACAAGATGCACAATCGAGCCGTGAAACCATGGATGAATTATTTCAAGAGTTGGCGGATACTAGCGTTTTAATTACCAGTTTAAATGATGAAGCAAGTCAGATCAGCAATATCGTCCAAGTGATCAAAGGCATATCCGAACAAACCAATTTATTAGCTTTAAATGCTGCGATTGAAGCCGCCCGTGCCGGTGAAATGGGACGAGGTTTTGCGGTAGTTGCGGATGAAGTTCGAGAATTATCTAAACGCACCCATGACTCCACCGATCAAATCCAAGGCCAGATTGAAGCGTTGATTAGTGGTGCTAGTAAAGCCTCTCAAAAAATGGAGTTATTACAATCTAATGGCTTACAAGCAGTAGAGGTTGTACAAAAAAGCTCAGAAGCATTTATGACCATCAAACAAGAGCTTGATCAAATAACCGATATGGCTAGCCAAATTGCAGTCGCCTCAGAAGAACAAACTAATGTCGCTGATGAGATTAATGAACGTGTTCATGTGATCAAAGATGATTCAGAAAAAATGTTCGAACAAGGAACGGTCACTCTAGCTGATACTCAAAAGCTAAAAGAAAATGAAACGCACTTAAAACGAGACATCAATGAATTCCACTTTTAATCATCAAAGTCATGCGAGTCACTTCGATCATTCTACCGATGACTCATAATTTCAGCATGAAATTGATATAGAGGCTGATATGATTGGTATTAAGATTTATCAAGAGAAACCCCAAGCCTGATCACGCAACAACAATTTGTACAAACTCAAACACCAACAGGTCACATGCAATCACAAATTTTTCGTCCAGCAGTCGACGGCCAATTCCCTTGCATCATTTTTTATTCAGAAATTATCCAAAGTACCGCGCCAATTACACGGACTGCCAATACCCGCTGACTCGACAGAAAATATTAACGCCTTGTTCTCTTCGGAGTCAACCGGCGGTGTTTTTCAAAGTAATTGTCGCAAAGTTAATTTTAATGAACTTTTGTCATCCGTATATCCCTCTCTCGGATTGGTCGCTTACGACCCTTTTTACAACATCCAACCTAGGGCGTGTTTATCTTTTGTGTATCGTGTAGGACAGGCATTATAACTCTCCCTCAAGTAGGTTGGTGCTAAGCTTGCGAAGCCCAACGTCACGTATGTTGTATTAATATTAAAATGGCGTTTTTAGGTTAGCAGTATGTGTTGGGCTTCATTCTTCAGCCCAACCTACTTGGCTTTTTATTAGCCCCGGCACGTATCGTGTAAGACAGGCATCATTAAATCTATTGATGCATGTCTCGTGTGGTATGGGATAGCCATCAATAAACCTAGTACACCTTGCTTTCTACAGGTTGATAAATACTTGTTGGTAAATACTTGACCACGGCATACCGAAAAAACAAAAGCAAACTGAATAAAAAAGCCGATGGTTCGGTGAGGCATCGGCTTTGTGTGTTTTGCTAATAAAACGATTTAAGCACCGTTATAAACAACATTAACAGCGTTATTTAGCGAGGATCGACTCCATTTCGTCCATTATACTGTTCATGCGTTTTACTAATGCGCGGTAAGGTTCGGGGCTTGCCATGTCGACACCCGCTTGCTTCATAAGCTGGTATGGGTAGTGTGATCCACCTGCTTTTAGCATATTAATAAAGTTATCACGCGCAACTTCATCACCCTGACCAATCTGTTCAGCTAAACCTGCTGCTGCCGCAATAGATGTCGCATATTGAAATACATAAAAGTCGTAATAAAAATGCGGAATGTAAGCCCATTCAATGGCAAACGTGTCATCAATTGTCATGATACCTTGGTCGTGACCATGATATCGTCGTAATAGTTCTAAATACATTTCAGACAACTTAGCCCCCGTTAGTATTTCACCCCCTTCGGCCGCTTCATTTATTTTTAACTCAAATTCAGCAAACATCGTTTGACGAAAAAACGTACCGCGTAATGCTTCTAAGCCAATACCTAAGTAATACAGTTTTTCAGCGTCACTTGTGGCTTGTTTAACGACTAAATCTTGTAGCAGCATTTCGTTCATAATGGAGGCAGTTTCAGCGATAAACGTCGCGTAATCTGCGGTTTCCCATGGTTGATTAGCGTTGCTTAATACCGAATGTACGGCATGTCCATATTCATGGGCAAAGGTTGATGCGCTGTCGTAATCGTCATTATGGTTAAGGAGTACGTATGGGTGTACGTCGTATGCGCTGCCAAACATGTAAGCGCCTGAACGTTTACCTTCTTGTGGGTATACATGCATCCATCGACCTTCTACCCCTTTGTCGTACGCGGCAATATATTCATTGCCCAGTGGGGCGAGTGCTTCACGCGTTAGTTTAATAGAGTCGTCTAAGGTAAAGGTTTTATTGAGTTCAACCAGTGGCGGATAAATGTCGTAGTAACGCAGATCATCTTTAATCCCCAACATTTGCTTTCGTAACGTGAAATAGCGATGCAATGTTGGCAAGGCCGTGTTTACTTCTTTCACGAGTGTTTGATAAACCGCTTCGGGCATATTATCGCCAGCCAGCGCGCGGCCAACTGAGGTGTCGTATTTTCTAACCTCAGTTGAAAACATAAGCCCTTGAACATGTGTATTGAGTATGCTGCCCAGCGTCGCTTCGTATTCTTTCCATTTACCCCAAAAGGTATTAAAAACAGCCGCTCGGTCTTCTCTGTTTGGCGCTTGACGTGTTTTACTGTAACCCGCTTGGCTTAATGTGATGACTTCTCCTGTCGACAATGTAATTTCTGGCCACGGTAAGTTGGCATTCGCTAATACACTGTAAATAGAATTAGGCGCGCTGGTCAATTTGCCTGTTTTTGCGATCACGGCTTCCACTTCTTGGCTCAAAGTATGAGGAGCCTGACGTAGAATGTCTTCTAATGCGTGTTGATGAACCGCTAAGCCTTTTTCACTTTTTATAAAGCTCATTACTTTAGCTTCACCGATGGCTAATACTTCAGGGCTGTACCAGCTTATTGCAGCACTTAAGTCACTTAACATCGCTTTAGCAAGCTGACGACGTTCTTCATTTTCAGCGATTTTTAAGTTTTCATCCGCTTTAAGTGTCGCATATACCAGTAAACGCACCGCGGCTTTATACACATCAGAAATCGTATTACTGGCGCTTAATAATGCGCTCGCACTGCTTGCGAGCGAGCCTTTTAAACTCGGCAGCGCGTTAATACGTTCAATCGTTTCTTGTCTACTTTGTTCCCAATCAGCAGGCGATGAATAGAGCTCTGTTAAGTCCCAAATATACTTTTCGTCTATGATTTTATTGTCGGGTTTAAGTTCAGCCGCCGCCGTTGCTGAGGCATCCACAATGGCTTTTTCGGGGTGGGCCTGACTTGTATTGCTGTCAGCTGTATTAGCTTCATCACCACAGCCTGAAAGCAAGGCAGCGGTTATAATAAGATAAGATAATTTGAACGTTGGCTTGAATGTCATGCGTACCGGATCCTTAGTTATATTTTTAGTCTTGTTTAATTTTAAAGCAAGCTGCTGTATGCGTTGGTTGGCCTATAAGGCTTGGCTTATTTACTTTACATTCATCATCTGCCAGTGAGCACCTCGTGTGAAAAACACAGCCTGCTGGCGGGTCAATTGGGCTGGGTAAATGGCCTGCTAATAGGTCTATTTTTTTGTTGCGTTCGGCTTTTGGATCAGGTGCCGGAATAGCCGACAACAATGCTTTGGTGTAGGGGTGTTGTGGGTTTTGATAAATCGCGTCTGCGTGACCCATTTCAACCATGTTGCCTAAATACATCACCATGACATGGTCTGATATGTGTTTAACAACAGCTAAGTCATGGGCAATAAATATTAAGCTTAAATTAAGTTCATGCTGCAGCGACTTAAGCAAGTTAACCACTTGCGCTTGTATTGATACATCCAGAGCCGATACGGGTTCATCACAAATGATCAACTTAGGTTTGAGAATAAGCGCTCGTGCAATGCCAATACGTTGGCATTGTCCACCCGAAAACTCATGCGGGTAACGATTGATTAAATTAGGCAGCAACCCCACTTTTTTCATCATTTGTTGTACTTGTTCTTTTACGTCATCTTTTGATAATTGCGGATGATACGTTTTAAGTGGTTCAGCAATGATGTCGCCAATGGTCATTCTAGGGTTAAGCGAGCCGAGTGGATCTTGAAAAATCATTTGAAGATCTTGGCGTTTCTCGTGCCAATCCTGCTTTGGCAGCTTAGCTAAATCATCACCTAACCAAACAACTTCGCCTTCAGTCACCGGTACAAGCCCAATAATGGCGCGCGCTAATGTCGACTTACCACAGCCTGATTCGCCCACTACGCCTAATGTTTCGCCTTGACGCAATTGAAATGAAACACCGTCTACCGCTTTAAGTTGATCCGGTGCCGACCAAAACCACGCATTTTTTTTGGCAATGCTAAATTGAACTTTAAGGTTTTTTACATCAAGCAGTAATGATTTATTGTCCATTAACGGGGTCTCCTTGCTGCGTACTTTGTTCATCCGTTACCTTGCTTTCAATGCCAAGCTTACCTTCATTCCAATCATTCCAATGACAGGCACGAAGGCGATTATCGCCAAATTTATTCAAGGTCGGCATTTTGTTTTTGCAGATGTCACTCACCTGTAAGCATCGTTGTTGAAAAGGACAGCCCGTGGGTAGATGCAATAAATTGGGTGGGTCACCCGGAATAGTCGATAACGTATCTGATTGACCTTCTAACCGAGGGATCGCTTTAAGTAAGCCCTGTGTATAAGGATGGGATGGTGTATAAAACATGTCATCCACCCCGCCATATTCCATGGTTTGTCCCGCATACATCACCAATACTTTGTCGCAACTCCCAGCGACAACACCTAAGTCATGGGTGATCATAATAATGGCGGTATTAAACTCGTGTTGCAGTTCTTTTAACAAGCTTAATATTTGAGCTTGAACGGTTACATCTAAAGCTGTGCTTGGTTCATCGGCAATCAATAGTTGTGGCTTACATAATAACGCCATCGCGATCATCACACGTTGACACATGCCACCTGAAAACTCATGTGGATACATATTCATACGTTGCTTTGCTTCCGGTATTTTAACCGCATCAAGCATCGCAACAGAGGCATCAAACGCGGCTTGGTGTGACATGCCTTTGTGAAGTTTTAATACTTCCATTAACTGCTTACCTACTTTCATGTAGGGGTTGAGTGATGTCATGGGATCTTGAAAAATCATTGATATTTGGTTCGATCGCAATTGATTTAGCTGCGCTTCGGGTAAATTAAGTAACTCCTGGTTATTAAATTTAGCCGAGCCACGTACCTGACCATTTTTAGCCAGTAACCCCATTAATGCATAAGCCGTTTGGCTTTTACCAGAACCGGACTCGCCTACAATCCCTAATGTTTCACCTTGTTGCAGGGTAAAATTGAGCTTGTTGACGGCGGTAACGTTGCCGTCTGGCGTTGTAAAGTTAACCTCTAGATCTTGTACTGTCAGTAATGTCATCGCGGGCCTCTACTGTTGCTTAGGATCAAGCGCATCGCGCAGACCATCGCCAAGATAATTAAAACAAAATAATGTGGTGACCATAAATCCGGCAGGCACAAGCAATTGCCATATAGCCACTTCCATTGTTTGTGCGCCTTCTTGCAGTAATGCACCCCATGATGTCATGGGTTCTTGAACCCCTAAGCCCAAAAAGCTTAAAAAAGATTCAAACAAAATCATGCCCGGCACCAATAAGGTTGCATACACCACAACAATGCCTAATACGTTAGGCACTAAATGACGGCTAATAATATGTCGACTACTCACACCCGACACTTGGGCTGCTTCAATAAACGCTTTGTTTTTTAAGCTTAACGTTTGGCCACGCACAATACGGGCGATATCAAGCCAAGACACACAGCCAATGGCCACAAAAATAAGAAAAATGTTACGACCAAAAAAAGTGACTAACAAAATAACTAAAAACATAAAGGGCATCGACGCTAAAATTTCAAGCACACGCATCATAACGCGGTCGGTATTTCCGCCTATGTAACCCGAAGTAGCACCATATAAGGTCCCAATAAGCACCGCAACTAACGCCCCTAATATACCCACCATAATAGATATACGCCCGCCCACTAACACGCGAACAAACATATCGCGCCCCAATGAATCCGTTCCTAAGTAGTGGCCATTGTCCCAATTTGGGCCGGTATGAATATTAGGCCAGTCGGCAATGTCAAATTCATGCGCGCCCAAATAAGGACCAAACAACACCGCCAACACAATAAAAGATAAAATATATAAACTGGTGATCGCCGCACGGTTTTGCTTAAAACGACGCCATGCATCTTGCCATAAACTACGGCCTTCTATAGTAAGTTGTTCGCTAAACGATTCAACCGCTTGCTGATTTTTTGAATAAGATGGACTCATCATTCTACCGCCTTAGTAACGAATTTTAGGGTCAACAGCGGCATATAAAATGTCGACAATCGCGTTAAATGCAATGGTTAAAAAACCGATTAAAATGGTCAATCCCAGTACTAATGAATAATCGCGGTTGAGCGCACCATTCACAAACAGCTTACCTAAACCGGGTAAACCAAATATGGTTTCTATCACAACTGAACCGGTAATAATGCCAACAAACGCGGGTCCCATATAAGACAAAACCGGTAACAAAGCCGGTCTTAATGCATGCCGAAAAATAATGTGACGAAAAGGTAAGCCTTTCGCGCGTGCAGTGCGTATAAAGTTAGCACTGAGCACTTCAATCATTGAGCCACGTGTAATACGGGCGAATGAGGCAATATATAAAAGTGACATACTCAGCATGGGCAGTAAAATGTATTGCCAACCGCCACCTTGCCAACCGCCCGCAGGCAACCAGCCAAATTGAATAGCAAATATATAAATAAGCACAGGCGCCAGCACAAAAGACGGCATAATCACCCCCAACATAGCAGACGACATCAAGGTGTAATCTAACCACGTATTTTGCTTAAGCGCCGCGAGCGTGCCAATACCAACGCCCACAAGGGTGGTAAATACAAAAGCCAGTAAACCTATGGTGGCTGAAACAGGCAAAGCTTGGGCGACAAGCTCATTAACTGAGTAGTCTTTGTATTTAAATGAAGGGCCAAAGTCACCTTGCAAAATATTACCTAAGTAGGTGAAGTATTGCTCGTACATCGGTTTGTCTAGGCCATACTTAGCTTCTATTTTAGCAAGAACTTGCGGTGGCAAGCCTCGTTCACTGGTGAATGGACTACCGGGCGCCATTCGCATCAAGAAAAACGAAACGGTGATCAATACCAGTAACGTAGGAATGGCTTCTAGTAGCCGTTTTATCACAAATTTAAGCATGTTGTGTTTATTCTCCTTGGCTGCTGGTAGCGCTACTCAGCTTTTATATACATGTATTTACTAGGCATAATGTCGAGTGCATTATTTAACGGATAACCGCCTACTTTCTTTTTAACTAAGCGAGCGTTCACATAATGATAAATAGGAATGATAGGCATATCGCGGGCGAGAATGGCTTCAGCATCGGCATAAGATTGGCGACGGCTTGCTAAATTTTTGGCCTTTAGCGCCTTATTAATCACCGCGTCGTATTCTGCATTTTTATAATGCATATCATTAGAAGAATTGTTAGATAACAACAACGTTAAAAAGGTAGACGGTTCATTATAGTCACCGCACCAACCCGACCGCGTTAATTGATAAGTACCAAATCGGCGCGTATCTAAAAACGTTTTCCATTCTTCATTAACTAATGACACACGCACGCCCAGCGTTTGCTTCCAAAGTTGTCGAATAGCCGTGGCAATTTTTTTATGGTTTTCACTGGTGTTGTACAACAATTCGATTTCAAGCGGATTGTTTTTATCGTAACCCGCTTGCGCCAATAATTGTCGCGCTTTTTCATTTCTTTCGTCTTGGCTCCATGTTGCGTATTCAGGTAAGTCGGCCTGCATATCTGCCGTTTTATCTGGTGTAAAATAGTAAGCCGGTGTTTCACCTTTACCCGTAATGTAATGCGTAATAATGTCGCGATCTAAAGCATATGCTAATGCTTTACGAATACGAACATCATCAAAAGGCGGGTTGTCGACTCGAACCCCATAATAGTACGAACATAACATAGGCGTGATCACGACACTGTCGCTATGTTCTTTGGCTAAGCGTTTAAAATGCTCGTTAGGCACCTCATAAGAAATATCAATTTCGCCGGCAAAAAAGCGATTCATTTCAGCCACTTGATTTTCAATAGGTAAATAAGTCACTTTGTTAAGGATCGTCTTTTTAGCGTCCATGTACTTATGATTTTTGATTAGCACCATGCGCTCGTTTACAACCCACTCATTTAATACAAACGCACCGTTACCTACAAAGTTTCCACTGCGTGTCCAACGATCACCGTGCTTTTGTATAGTGGCCTGATGTACGGGTTTGACTGAGGTATGAACAAGCATTTTGGGGAAGTAAGGCAGTGATTCGGTTAATTCAATTTTTAAGGTGAGATTGTCGATAGCGGTAATGCCCAGTTTGTTAGGCTTAAGTTTACCCGCAAGCACATCTGCAGCATACTTAATAGTGGTCATCTCTAAATACCAACCATAAGGTGACGCAGTAAGGGGATCAGCTAAACGCCGCCAGCTATAAACAAAGTCGTGTGCGGTAACCGGATCACCATTTGACCAAACAGCATCAGGCCTGAGGTAAAACAAAAATGTTCGATTATCTTCCGTGTGCCAATGACTCGCCGCACCGGGAATTAAATTACCGTTTTCATCTTCAGAGGTCAGCCCTTCTAATAAATCACGGATCACAATAGAGCTATTCATCGCTTCTGATTTATGTGGATCTAACGAGGGTACCTCAGCGCCAATTCCCCGTACGAGTTCTTGTTTTTTAGCTAACACAGTGCCCACAGGAACATCGACAGCATAAGAGCTGACACAAAACATGCACAGCAATAATAGAGACCATCGCATGCGTTGAAACAATAAAGACATAACAAACCTTGTCGTTTTTATTAATTTATCAGCCTCAACAGCGCTACTTTGTTTATTAAAACAAGGGGTTGGCTTAAGGGTTTGGCTGAGTATTTATGCTCTAGTATATGCAAATTACGCAGGGTTTACATAGCTTTTATTTTTGAGCCTGTATTAACAAATTTGAAGCAGGGTTTCTACCAAACCCCTTTAACCCGACACACCGCGATAACCCACCCTGCCCAATATATTTAACCCGACATATCGCGATACAAATCCAGGTAACGAGGTTCGTGAACAACAGACATTAATTGATTTAACAATGACTGATGATGTTGTTAACAAAATAAAAGCGCAAACAACAAACAATGGAGTAGATTTATTAACACAAAAGCTTTTATACTATATTTTATTTAAATATAAACATGTGGATTTATATAATGAAATACACTCGCTTGATTATTGCTGCCTCTATAGCTGCTAGCATGCTAAAACCCGTTTTTGCAGAAGTAGTAGATGTGCATTTAGCACCCACTACCATTCGAGATATTGGCGGCATAACCCAATTTAACCGGTCACAATACATAACATTGCATGAAAGCTTTGGTTCGGGTGATCTCTCTGAAGAAGACTTACTACACATTGAAAACGAATTAGAAGCTGAGTTTGGCCGAGATGGCGGGCTTATATCATGGCTAGCAAATGACATACCGGCTGATAGTAAAAACCCTAAAATGCCTGATGTTAGTAAAATGAAAGATCTATTTCAGAAAAAGTTCTATGAAAATGGCAGTGATATTCGACTGAATGCAGAAAACATGCGCAATGTAATTTTGTGTACTCACCCTGAAAAAATGCATGGCCATAAAAATAACAAATCGTATGCTTGGGGGCCGTATTCAGCAGAAGCAACCGCAGAATATACAGCCCACTTATTAAAATATGGATTTACTGATAAAAACAGACCGCGTGCTATTGAGGTCTATAACGAACCTTTTGTAAAAGCCAAAAAGATCCCCACTAACATTGAAGAAATGAGTAAGCAACACAACGTTGTGGCAAAACGTGTAAAAGAACTAAATCCCGATGTCATGGTAGGTGGCTACTCAGCGGCATGGGTTGAATTTGAAAGCGGTAACTGGAATAACTGGAATAACTGGCAGAAAAAATTTATGGATATCGCCGGTGAAAACATGGACTTCTGGTCATATCACATTTACGACGGGGTAAACGTAATGGGTACGCCGCGTGCAAGAACCGGCAGTAATTCAGAAGCCATTATGGATATTATTGATACTTATAGCCACATCAAATTTGGCGTTGCTAAACCAATAATGGTAACAGAATACGGACAAATACCCGCAGGTAATATGAGTACAATGCCTTATAGCGAAGCGCGCTCGGCCGGCATGTTGTATTCTGCACTAGGCCAATTAATGACCTTTATGGATCACCCCGACCGTTTAATTCGCACCGTACCTTTTATTCTGGGTAAAGCATCATGGACATATGGCATGGCCAATGACTATGTACCGGGTGACGCAAACCCTTATCTGCTATGGCGACGCCTAGCAGATGGTAAAACCTACGTCGAAACCGACCTAACCAAATTTTATTATTTTTGGAAAGGCGTAAAAGGAGAATGGCGCTTAAGCTCAAGCAGCAATCCCGATGTACGTGTGCATATGTTAGCCGACAATAACCGACTCAATGTGATCATGATGAATCTTGATAGCGAATCAAAACAAATCGCGTTAAATGGCCTAAAAACAATTAAAACAGATGCAGTAACCATTCGCTCGTTAACCACTCACGCTGAAAAGCCAGTACTTGCCGAAAAAGCGTTACAAAAAATGCCAGAAAGCCTTGAATTAAGCGCGGGCGAAATAGTAATGTTTCAATTGGAAATGAAGCATAGCTTACCTGTTAAAGGCAAAGTTAAAGAGCATAGAATTTACGCAACGGATTACCTACAAGATATAAAGGGCAATCAACAACTTAACTTTACGTTTAATGGCGTACCCACAGGAAAAGGGAGTGCAACGCTACGTCTATCGCCTGCGCGAGAGCTTGGCAAGCAACCACTACCATCAAAAATTTCGATTAATGGAACACCACTAGCACTACCAACCAACTGGGCGGGTGACAACCAAAAAGGCCGTAAAATGTTTTATGGCATGGTGGAATTAGACATTCCCATGGCTGCGCTAAAAGAAAAAAGCACCGTGAGTCTTAGTTATCCAGATGACGGCGGTAAAATAGCCAGCGCTGTACTACAAATTAATCGAGTAGAACATTAACGTTCAACTATAAAAGTTAATCGTGTCGGTGGTTATAAACCAAGGCAGTAACCGACACGATACTATCATTTACGATCGCTTGTCTCGACTCCTGAGATGATCACATCACATTCAGCACCATAGACTTTGTGCCAGGGTTTGTGAGAGACAGGGGTTGTGTGAGACAGGCATAAATAAGCTTTTGATTTTATTTGATATTACATAAGTGCATCGATGACTATCCATCGCGGTATGGCGTGTCAAATGCGCTGACGTAGGGTGGTTTAACGAGGTACGAGTGTAAGCCACCTTTTTCATAAACCAATATAGAATCAACCGCTTGGTTTTATTGAATTTGAAGGGGAAGGTTACAAAACCTTTATTGGGTTTGTGCGGATACTATGAAACCCGGCTTACGCGCCAACGGCGCTAAACCGGCCTACAAATATAAAAAGTTTGGAAGAGTTTCGACTTAAAGCAAATGATGAAACAAGCTACTATCGTGCAAGACAGCCATCATAAAGCCCCTCAAGTAGGTTGGCGCTAAGCTTGCGAAGCCCAACGTCATGTATGGTGTATTAAAATGGCGGTTTTGGGCTTAGCAGAGTGTGTTGGGCTTCATACTTCAGCCCAATCTGCTTGGTTAACAATATTTAAAACCACATAATTAGCTGACCCGATCCAAAGAGCGGCAGCGAACATTTTTATCACTAAATTTCGCGTACCCAAATATTACGAAAACTGATTTCACCATTGTGATCTTGCAACAAAATAGGTCGACAACCGTGAGCACTAAAATAACGATCGTGTAGGACAGGCATGAATAAGCTTTTTATTTTTCTTGATATTACATAATTTTATCGACTCTGCATCGATGACTATCCTGCACAAGCCCCGTTAGGTCTGTTATCTGCCGACATAGGGTTTGGCAACACCACTTTGACATGCGCACTTTCTCTGCCCGTTGGGAACTCAGCCAACGATTCACCTGTCACTGTGATCCGCCTCATGTGAGGTGACAAGTTTTCAATTGATAAAACCTGTGTCATTCTCATTTTCGGCCCCATGGTATTCCTCTATCAATTGTTAATACGTGGTCAATGTCGATGCAACATAAATCATACGGCGACCCTTTCATACAATGGACGTTATTCAAATAGATGAAATAGCGCCGTTACCACCGCCTCTGGCACACAAGGTTCAATGCTGAATGCAATCCCTATGGCGTGGACTCCCTACCGATTCAATCGATATTTTGCTCTAATATTACCGCGCCGCTTCCCTGCTGGGCCAACACATCGTCAGGGTTATACATGGGGCAATGCTTCATCGACAAACAACCGCAGCCAATACAACCTGTTAATAAGTCACGTAAATTAGTTAAGTAGTTTATGCGTTCATTGAGGTCTTGCTGCCACTGGTTAGACAATTTTTGCCAATCATGTTTATTCGGTGTGCGGTTATTGGGTAACGCCGCAAACGCTTGTTTAATACTCTCCAAACTCACGCCTAATTTTTGCGCGGCTTTGATAATAGAAATACGCCGCAATACTTCTGGGTGATAACGTCTCTGGTTGCCACTATTGCGCCAACTATTGATTAGGCCTTTTTCTTCATAAAAATGCAGAGTCGATACTTTGACTCCGCATCGCTTAGCAACAACACCCACGGTTAGCTCTCTATCTTGTTGCATTATCCCTCTCCAAAAAATTTGAATAATCTGTGAAAAAACGCTTTACCTCAACCTAACTTGAGGTTTTATAGTACCGCTAAATCAAATCAAAGAGAACAAATCATGCATTTAGAGCACTTAAATTTAGTGGTACATCACTTGGATAAAACCTTAGATTTCTATCAAGCGGCTTTTCCGCACTGGCATGTGCGGGGTCAAGGCACGCAAAACTGGTATGGCACACAAAGGCGTTGGTTACATTTTGGCGATGACTATCAATACTTAGCCTTTTGCGACAATGGCACGGGCGACAATAGAGCCTTAGACACCAACAATCTAGGGTTGTCACATTTTGCCTACGTCACGCATAGCCTTGATGCCACAACAACGCGCTTAGCGGCGGCGGGTTATACGCCGAGTAAAAATGGCAACAATACCCTGTCGCGCAAAAACATTTACTTTACCGATCCAAATGGCTTTGAGATTGAATTTGTTGAGTACTTGTCTGATATTCCCAGTGATCGGAATGACTACGAATAACCCAGGTTCATCAGGCTAACGCGGTGACTTGGTTAACGTCTCTCGACCCAAAACATGTCACACGGCCACCGCTATCAATTTAACAAAACTAATACTGTTGATTAAACAAGGAACTATCATGAAAAGCGTCATCATTTTAGGCTCAAGCCGACGTCAAGGTAATACCGCACAACTTGCCCAACACTTAGCAAGTGAAATGAATGCCGAAATCGTCGACCTCGCTTCATATCACATTCAGCCGTACGACTACGAACATAACAACCAAAGCGATGACTTTGCATCGCTAATGGAACACATACTGAGTTTTGATCACCTAATTTTCGCGTCTCCCATCTATTGGTATTCAGCGAGTGCCACCATGAAGCTATTTTTAGACCGTATGTGTGACTTAATTGAGATCGATAAAAAGCGCGGTCGTTCACTTAAGCAAAAAACCGCTAGCGTCATCTCTACCGGCGCCGCTCAGGAAGCAGTTAGCTGCTTCGAACCCGTGTTTAGCTTAACCTTTGACTATTTTAATATGCAATACAACGGCATGCTGTACTGCTGCTGCCCGCAGGTTTATCACAAAGATGAACACGATAAAAAGCTCAGCGTTTTTGTGCGTAATATAACGCCTAATACCAATCCGTCTTGATATTTTCTCACTCAGCATCGTTTCTGAGCAAGGGGTTCACAGCTTCTGCGCCCTGCTCTTGCTAAGGACTTGCATCCGTGCAAGCAAGGCGCGTAAACAAAGGAATATAGGCACCTTTTGAGTTTATACAACACAGAAATCGTTTCTGTGAAACTTGCCTCCGATGGGCTTTAAACGCTTTTATACCGTATGAATATTTTATAACTTTTCCTATTTATTCAAAATTATCTTGTAACCATGTTGAAATCAAAGACAACACTTGTTCATCAATTGTTTGTTCTATTTCACGGTACTCATCAATAGACCCCGATATCGCGGGCTGAAATAGATGATTTAACCCTTCTAGTATATGGCTTTCTATTTGTTGATTATCGTCATTAATGGCATTAATGATCCCTGTCACATTTTCTAGCGCGGGCACTTGTGAATCTTTATTACCATTTAAAATGAGTGCTTTGGCATTAAATTGCTCCCAGTACGGTAGTGGGCTTTGCTGTAAAAAATGATAAAAAGCGTCACTCTCTGCCGAAGCAATACTTAATGTGCCATGCTGCTTATTTACCCATTTAGCAACCGCTTTAGCTTCGTTACCCTTTAAATCATCATATAACGCCATTACTTTGTGTTTACGATCGGCTGCAGATTGCGTGTTTAATACCATGTGATAAAAACGCTGACTAAATTGTAATAGTAAATCGGTTTCTGCCTGAGTCGCGCCTTTGGCTCTAGGCTCTGTTTGATCTTGCAGTAATAGTATATCTAACACTGATAAACCTGGCCCCGCTAACGAAACAATTCCCTGAATCGCTTCTTTTTTAGCTGTCATGACCGATATTAAACTACCTTCACTATGCCCTATTAGTATGATATTTTTTGCATTTACCCGTTGGTGAGATTTTAAAAATTGTACAGCTGATTGAGTATCGGCTACCAAGTTTTTAAGGTTTGCATCTGCAAATTTACCACTTGATTTATACACGCCGCGTTTATCAGAGCGCAAAACGACAAAACCTAATCTCGTCAAATGGTCAGCAAGTACTTTAAACGTTCTATGCCCTGCATGATAAGAATCTCGATGGGTAGGACCTGAGCCTGCAATTAACATGATGGCTGGATGTTTTTTTGTGCCAATAGGAAGCGTTAATGTGCCAGATAGCCAAGTTTTGTCATGTTTGTTTTGGTAACTCACCTCTTGTTCAAGGTAATCATTTGTGGTGCTAGGCGTTTGTTTTCTTTCAAGCTCTGGTAACTTATCAACTTTATGTAAATTCAAATCAAATACACTCTCTCCTTGTTTGAACTTTGCCATAATGAGGTTCCTACTGGTATTAAACTTACCCACAATACTGACTGGCGCATCAGCCAGTTTTAAGGTGAATACATCATTTTCAATGCTCACACTTGATACCAACATGTATCGAGTATTTTGATCTAAACTAGCAACGTTGCCTCCCCATTCATTATCTGCTTTTTGAAAAACTTCGACGCCAATGCGAAGAGAAGGTCCATTAGGTATATCCATCACCCCTAACCATGCACCTTTGACAGTTTCTAATGTTACTGCGGCGACAGCTAATTCACTGAATACCATCATATAAACCATAAAAATCACTTGCTTCACTAATTTGTTCATCTTTGTTTACCTCTTAATATTTGCTTACCACTACCTTGTATTGCTAGGTAAACTATAAGGCAATACATAGTACATAGCAATGCAATGTACTTTGCCATTTATAAATCACCCCAACAAAAAATAATTAAAAACTAATAAAATGATTAATAAACAGTTACTTAATACTTTGTAATATATATTAGATGTTTTTTTCAAATGACAATTGTAACAATGCTTAACTAGTTATACTATGTACATCGATATTAAGAATGAGAGAAAAAGCGGAATGGGGTCAGATAAAATAATGGAACGTTGGGTACCTCAATTTCGAAAGGGGTTACTTGAATTCATCATATTACTTAGGCTTCAGCAAGGTCATTCATATGGCTATGAATTAGCGATGCAAATTAAAGATGTAACAATGATTGAAGTGGCAGAAGGAACATTATACCCACTGCTAAATCGTTTAAAACGAGATGGTTTAGTGGTCTCAGAATGGCAAACAGCTGACGTTGGCACGCCTAGAAAATACTATCAGATCACTTCACTGGGATTAGAAACATTAGCTAAAATGAAAAACACATGGACGGAAACTCATAACTCAATTTTAAACTTGGTAATGCAATCATGAATAATATGTTTCCGATCACTAATAAAACAGCACAAACCGTTTGGAATAATTTTGACCGTGAACTTATTCATAAGCTTAAGCCGCTACCAAGTGAAGAGCAATCAGATATTAGATTAGAAATTCTCAGTCACTTGTACGACGCGATGTCTGACCATTCGTCTTCCCCTAACGAAACTGAAGAAATTAAGCTCATCAATGCTATTTCAAATTTAGGGTCGCCTGATGAATACTTAACCCCCTTGATTGCCGATATTTTATTATACCAAAACGCATCAAAAGGTTACCCAAGCGCGATATTACAAGGTTTGAAAAGTAGTGCTAAAAAAGGGTTAATGCATGCTTTCGCTACCTTCGTTTTAGGTATGGGATACTTCTGGACCATTATGATCTTCATCATGGCGTTTATGCACATAATAAACCCAGACATTGGTATTTGGTATTATCCAACTGGGGATATTTCATTGTCATTTGAAGCACAACCTAATGCACAGCAATGGCTCCCAACGTGGTTTTCTTTAATTGGCATTAGCGGAAGTGCACTTGCGTATTGGGGTTTAAACAAAGTTTTAAGTTATTTTATTGCGCGATTAAGTAAAAGCTAGCGACCGAAGAATACAAAGGCAACCATATTTTTATTGTAATTAAACCGATTGTGATTCACCGGAAACACGGGTTGTTTACCATTTTCATTACTTTCGCGTGTAGGAGATGTCGCGTGTAGGACTGGTGTAGCGTGTAGGACAGGCACATATAACACTCATATAAGCCTTTGATTTTATTTTATATTACATATTTAGATCGATGACTACTGTGATGGTCACGCCACATTCGACATCATATAATGTGCCATTATGGACCATGTCTCAATAGCTACCAGTAGTATATTAGCTCGCAGTGCTGGGCATGATGCTTCAGCCCATATGCCACCGACTTGGGTATTGATGCGCTTCACCAATAGAGTTTGTGGGCACCGTCAGGATCAGGTTTTTATTTTTGCACTAATACCAATCCGTAATAACAAGTGCCCACTCAGCGAGCGTTTAAATGCGCCTAATCAAGACGCTTAAATGAAAGAATAGTGGTGCTCTTTTGAGTTCGAGCAACACAGAGCAACGCATTTAAAACTCGCCTGAAAGGAATGCCCCAGCGGCTTTTGAGCTGCGTTATCGGTATTTGAAAGGGAACAACCATTCCTGTACACCGACGCCTTGTTCAAAAACCGCTGGATGCATTCTGAGAGATCACTTATTTATATGGATTGGTATAACTCCTTTGCATTTTCTATTTCTGATGACTTAATAATACGACTACGAGCTAACGGTTCAACGCTTAATTAACACCGCAAAATCCCCTCAATTAAAAAATCAAAATTCATTATTTGAACTAATCACATCCTTTTCAACATTTACCGGTAACGCTTTAACAACAAACAAGATTTTATATAAACGGGTTTGCGTTTACTTTTGTTATATTATAACATAAACACAACCGTTACATTATAACATCACATAAGAGACGGACATGTACAAAATTTCAAATATGGCCTTGCTTATCAGTGCTTTATTGCCGGCTAGTTTGCTTGCACAAACACTCGAAGGCAAAATAACTCAAGAAGATGGTAAAGCGATTGCGGGGGCTTCTGTCCGTATTGATGGCACTCATTTGGCAACCACGACCAACCGCGATGGTTATTTTATTTTTACAGACCTTAAACCGGGATTAAAAGAGTTACATGTTGCTTCATCTGGCTTTGCTCATTTACATCAAGATATTAGCGTAAAGGGTGAAGCGGCTGAGTTAATTACCTTAACGTTATTACCCTCCCCCATAGAAGTGATCGATGTTATTGCAACGCCGATTCATATGTCGGTAATGGAATCGGCAGCGCCGGTTAGTGTATTAGCCGGTGAAACATTACGTCGTCAGCAAGCCTCTACATTAGGCGACAGTTTAGAAAAAATAACGGGGGTGCATTAAAATTTCATGCCAATGTGGCCAGCACACCGGTTATTCGAGGTTTAAGTGGCCCGCGTGTTTTAATCGCACAAAATGGGTTAGATGTAAGTGATGTATCGCGTGTGGGGCCTGATCATTCTGTCGCAACCGAAGCTTCTACCGCTGAGCAAATTGAAGTATTACGTGGCCCTGCCACTCTGTTTTATGGCAGTGGCGCCATAGGGGGTGTGGTTAATGTAGTCGATGGGCGAGTGCCAACCGATAGCACAACACGCGGTGAATGGTTGTTAGAAACCAACTCTGTTAATACACAAAAATCAGCCGCGTTTAATGTAACCACAGGCGGTGATGCGTTCGCTGTATACGCAGATGGTTACTGGCGTAAATCAGATGATTATGAAACACCCGTTGCGGCTGAACAAGGCAATACAGATGAACACAAAGCTAGTCAATTTGTTGTTGAAAACAGCCGAGAGAAATCTCATGGTTATACATTAGGCGGTAGCTACCTTTTCAACCAAGGGTATTTAGGCCTTGCTGTGGAGCAATTTGAACGCCAATACGGTATTCCGGGTCATACGCATCGCTCACATGAAGAAAGCGAAGCCGACGAAGCCAATGTGTTTGCTGATTTAGCGCAAACACGTGTGCAACTACTCGGTGAGTTTAACTTAAAAGGTAAATGGATAAGTAGTATTAAATTACGCGGTGGCTATTCAGATTATGAACACGCTGAAATAGAAAACAACACCGCGGGCACTATTTTCAACAATGAAACTCAAGAGCTTAAAGTCGATCTTTTACATAACCCGTTAATGAGTTGGAATGGTGGTTTGAGCTTTCATTTCAAGCAAAGCGATGTAGCAGCGCAAGGTGAAGAAGCCTTTACACCGCCATCAAAAATGCAAACGCTTGCCTTTGCCTTAATGGAAGAAAAACATATTGGCGATGTGTTGCTGCAACTCGGAGCCCGTGTTGAACAAGTTACCTTAAAAGCGAATGATGTATTGCTGCCGCATCTTGAAGCACATGCACATCATGATGCAGAAGAAAACCATGATGAAGAACATGATCACAATGATCACGCCGATGAAGACGATTCGGCTATTACGCGTGTATTTGCCGCTGACTATGAATTTACGCCTATTTCATTTTCGGGTGGTTTAGTTTGGGATTTCACGCCCGGTTATAACATCGGTCTTTCGGTTTCGCGATCGCAACGGGCGCCTTCAGCTTCTGAGCTATTAGCGTTTGGCCCACATATTGGCACTCGAACTTATGAGGTGGGTGCGTTATTTGCTGTACATAATGACGATGATCATACGCATATTGGCTTATCAGAACAGGTTATCGATCTTGAAACGGCTAATAATTTAGATTTTACGGTTCGTAAAACACAAGGCGATATCGGGTTTGTTTTTAATGCATTTTATAACCAAGTCGACAATTATTATTATCAAATTTCGACCGGATTATTTGCGGAATCGGGTCATGATCACAACCATGATCACGGCCATGCTGAAGATGATCTCGACGAGCATGATCATAACGAAGCCGTAGCAGAAGACGAGCACACTGATGAATTGCCCGTTTATTTGTTTCAAACGGCAGATGTTATTTTACATGGTTTTGAAGCTCAGCTTGCATGGCAAGTCTCGCATGAATTTAAAGCGACTGTATTCTCTGATTATGTTCGTGCACGTTTACAAAACGGTGGCGAACTCCCACGCACACCGCCATTACGTTTTGGCACACAATTTAGTTATCAAGCCACTCACCTAAGCGCACATTTAGATATTACTCGTTATCAAGAACAAGATCGCATCGCCGCATATGAAACGTCAACTCAAGGCTACACCTTAGTTGATGCCAGTGTGTCTTACGATTTATCGGTTTTAAATCACGATATTGCGCTCTATTTAAAAGGCCATAACTTAACTAATACTGAAGCCAGAGTGCACACCTCATTCACTAAAGATATAGCCCCGAGACCCGGCCGCAGTATTGCGGTGGGTATTAAAGGTTATTTCTAAAATTGTAACGCAAGCGCACCAAATTTTGTGATGGTAAATCATATTTAACAAGGAATAAAAATGACAAATTCATTTAAATTTAACCTCGTGGCGATGGCTATGAGTACTTTATTACTGGCCAGTTGTGGCGATGCAAAAACGACTATTATCGAAAAAGATTCCATTGTAGATCATGACGATCACAATCATGATGATGAATTCACAATCGAATCAAAAGGCCGTTTAGCCGCTTTAATGGCGGATAATACAAACGCCGCTATTTTTGATTTAGACGATGGTGATTTACTCGACCAGTTTTCTTTAACTTATAGCAGTAATAGCTTAAATGTATCGGCTGATTATCGTTATGCCATCATCGCAAGCCGAAGCAATGACCATGTCAGTTTTATTGACAGTGGTTTGTGGCGTGAAGACCATACTGCCCATTTGCATGATTACAAACAAGCACCTCAAATGAGTGATTTTTCACTCACGGGCAGTCGTCCTACTCATATTATTAAACATGATGGTAAACTCGCTGTGTTTTTTGATGGTAATGCCGATGCAGGCACCTCGGCATCGGTTCAAGTGGTTAGCGATTTAGATATAACCAATGAAAACAATGCGATAGCCTCTCTTGATTATACAATGAATATGCATGGCGCCGCCGAGCCGCGCGGTGAATATTTATTATCGACCGTACGCCGCGACGATGCCGACAGCACATCAAACGCTAAAATATTGCCCGATCAAGTGGGGGGATATCATTTACACGACGGCGAATATGAATTAGATAAATTGCTAACCCTAACCTGCCCAGATTTACACGGTGCAGCACAAAATCATGAATATGTATTATTTGGTTGTGGTGATGGTGTGTTAGTCGCCAAGCAAGAAAATACGGCATTCACCGCGGCCAAAATCGCTAACATTGATGATCTAGAAGGCCTACGCATTGGAACCTTATATAGCCATGAAGATCTTAGCTCGTTTATTGGCGTTGCATCGGCTCATGGTGGTAGCCATGCCATTGTGGTTAATATCAACCCAGAAGCCAACACAATAGAAAAACTAGAATGGCAGCCCGCAGCCGACGCCAGTGCAATATCTTATGCGTTTTCAGCTGCTGGTGAACACTTTTTGGTATTAGATGAGCAAGGTTACCTAAATGTGCTGACACAACACCAAGGTAATACAGAAACCCATTGGGAATTAGCCACCCGTTTAGACATTTCAGATGAGGATGTAAGCCAAATGCCAGAGGGTATGTCATTTAGTATGACCGTTGCTCAAAATGGCGACACGGTTTATGTGTCTGATCCGATCGCGCAACATGTGTTGCAAGTCGATCTTGAAACACTAAAAGTCGTAAATGATATTGAATTAGGTTTTGCGGCTAAATCGATCACCTGGTTAGGCATTGCTGAAGCCGAACACGATCATTAATCGCTTCACTTAATTTTTAAATTTATAACGGCACTTTATTTCGACTCTGAATAACACTGCCCTGTTTATTAAACCCAATATTCTGGTTGCTTAAGAATATTGGGTTTTAAAATCGCTAATCAACCTGCCCACCTATTTTTGCCTTTACAATTTCAATTCAAAGTGAAAATCACATTCAATCAGTTACATTTAATTTAAAAAACACACTGTCGTTGAGTATAAAAAACAAACAAAACCGAATTTTTCAGATGCACAATCTGACTTTTATTTTTGCGAACAAGGCAGATTAATATGATTAAAAATCGCATATTTTCGATTTTTCAAGCCCCTACCCCCAAAAAAGACCAATTTAAACCAAATATAAAAACCAAACATCTACCGACAAAAATAAATAATTAAACAAACAAAATCAACAACTTAAATTAAAACAAAAAGATACCTCCAACGAAACAATGATTGTAAAACAACATAAATTAAAAAATAACACAAATACACGATTTTATTTGTTGCTGATTTGTATATTTTAAGTGTAATATCCGCCGCGAATGACCGAATATGACTCAACGAGACCCTTTTGGTGCCAATCAATGAATCTTGTAGTCATGACATAAAAAATGTTTTGTCTATTTAAGACAGCTATATTCGAGAGAAAAAAAAATGAAAGCATCAAAAGTGGCAAGTAACGTAGTCGCAACATCAGTACCAAAATTGATAACTAAAATAGGGTTAGTGAGCAGTGCAACGAGTCTTTTAATGGCCTTGGCTTCTCCCTCTATATTGGCTCAAGAGATAAAATCAGCGATTGAAGCGAATAAACAACGCACTGAGGTTGAAACAATTGAAGTGGTCGGTATTCGTGGCTCACTTGAAAGCGCCCTAAATACAAAGCGTGAAGCGAGCTCGATCGTTGATGCAATATCAGCCGCTGATATTGGTAGCTTACCCGCATTAGATTTAGGTGAAGCCTTACAAGCTGTACCCGGTATTCAAATAAACCGTGATGGCGAAAGACGCTCGTCTGAAATCAACTTACGCGGTTTACCGGGCGCTTTTGTTAAAACAACGGCCAATAATCAATCATTTTCGACACCCAGTCGTAATGCTGCATTGATTGGTAATTCAAATCCGTTTGGGTCATTTGATGCCAGTGTATTTGATGGCGTAACCGTAATAAAAAGCCCCACAGCGGCTAATCAAGCCGGTGGGATCGCCGGTATTGTTGATAAAAAATTACAAAAAGCACTCAGCAAGCAAGATGGCCGCTATAGCGTAAGTTTGGGTACACGTTATGAAGAATCAAACAACTCGTTTGACAAAGAACTTAAACTATCAGCCGCCAAACATCTGATTAAAGATGAACTCGCGGTTGCATTAAAATTAGGTTATTCAGACCAACATTTTCGTCGTGATTCGTTATTATTTGCCCGTTATGAAGAGTTAGACAGCGGTATATTTAACGATTACGACAACTGGAAAACCCAGCAAGTCGCCCAACACGGTATACCTGAAGATGCAGCATTTTATGCAGCAGGCTCGATGCAACAACTTGCTGAAGTCAGCCGTGGTGACAAATTATCGATAACCGGTAATGTCGAATGGAAAGTAACCGACAACTTAAAGCTCGGTATGGATGTTTTATATACCAAACGTGATTTAACCGATGGTAATTTTGAGCAGGTCAGTTCGGAAGTGCAAAACCGCGGAGCCAAAAGATGGTTGGGTCAGCAAATTATTCCAGCCGATACCGCGGTACCGTTTTTAAGAGGTTATAGTGCTGAAGGTACACCGCTTTATACGGTATCTGAAACTCGCTTAGAAAACGCAACTTATGTACCGGCTAATCGTATCTTTAACTTTTTTGAAGAATCATTAGGTACTTTCGTAAATTTTGAATATTTGTCTGACGATTGGGCTATCGATGGTGTGGTCACACACTCTGAATCAGAAAATTTATTTGAGCAAACAGGTTTTGATTTCCGTTTACAAGGTAGCACATCAAAATCAGTGGCTCCTACCGGTATTACAACGTTACTTAACACCGGTAAAGGTAATTTAAATGATGTATCGATCTCGATTGATGGTTGGCAAGACATTAACTACAACCAAACATGGAAAGAAGGCAACTCACTTAATTTAAATGTTGCTGATACAACCGATCCTAAAAATTTGGCTTTTTATGTATTAGGCCGACACGACAACCCAAAGCGTGATATGCAAAGTGGTGAAATTAATTTCAAACGATTTGTCGATTTACCCATAGCAGGTGATGTATTAACAATTAATGCATTTCAATTTGGTGGTCGTTATACAAGCGAAACACTTGAAAACCAAGATTTTACGCCATCAAGCGGAGGGATTAATGTCGCTAATATTAATAGCGATTTCTTAAGCAGCGATATTTTGTCTGATACCGACAATCTTTGGTTTAACGGCCAAATACCTAACTTTGCGGGATCAGATGCCGGTTGGCAAACACTAAAAACTGACTTTATTAAAGCACAATTGCAAGAGGGTTTAGTGGTGCCAGAGGGGGCAACCGTTATTCCGTCAAGTGGCTTTATTGCACGCACCAAAGCCAATACTAATGGGGTTTTAGATCGCTGGGAAACCAACTTTACAGCCACCGAAGCGATCACCGCTGCATATGGTATGGCTGATTTTGAAGGCGAGATCGCCGGTTTACCCTATACCGGTAATGCCGGTGTGCGCTATGTATTAACTCAAACAGAAATTGAAGGGTCAAAACAAAGCTTTATTGATGGCACCAACCAATTTGAGATATTTGATGATGTAACCACCACCGAATATGACCATTATTTACCTTCATTAAACTTAGCTTTTGAATTACACGACGATGTATTGTTACGTACCGCGTTTAACAAAGGTTTTGTTAGACCTAACCTACGTGCACAAACACCGGTTACCCGTATTTCTGAAACCGAAAACAAAATTGATATTGATTCGCCTAAAAGTGCCGTGGCAGCTTATACAGCAAAAAGCTACGATATTTCTTTAGAGTGGTATAACCGTGAAGGCAGTGCCATATCAATAGGGGTATTTAAGAAAGAAATATCGGGCTTGTTTCAATCTCGAAATATTTGCCCGATGCCAGGTGAAGCAGGTGCAGACGCCTATTTTGCCGATACCGGTGCACTTAATCGAATTGATAAAAGCGATGGCGACTTTGATTGTTATCAAGTAGATGAATACACCAAGCAAGATGGCACCATAACTAACCGTAATGTTGATATTACCATTAACTACAATGGAGATGGCACAATCAAAGTAACAGGCTATGAAGCGGCTATTCAGCAAAAACTTGATTTCTTGCCTTACCCTTGGAATGGTTTTGGTGGTGTATTAAATTATTCTTACGTCGAAAACAAAGAATCAGGCGGTGATGGTTTAGTGGGTATTTCGCCTAATTCGTATAATGCGATCGCGTATTATGAAAATGATGGTTTTAGCTTCCGCTTAGCGTATAACTACCGCGATAAGTATAAGTTAGATGGCGGCGCTAGCTTTGGTGGCCCAGATCAAAAAAATGTAAAATCTCGTGGTCAGCTTGATTTGTCGGCCTCTTACAAGTTAATGAAAAACTTAAAAGTTGATTTGCGTGGTTACAACTTAACAGACGAAAACCGTTATGAATACATAGGTGAAGATGAAGGTACGGTAAGCAAAATTAACTACGATGGCGTGACCTATGCAGCCAGTGTCACTTACACTTTTTAGTTTAAACTAACAACCTTAAAGCCTGTTAAATATGATCGTATTTAGCAGGCTTTTTTATGTGTATTATTTTAACGAAAATCGTGTAGGACAGGCATAAATAAGCCTTTGAATTATTTGATATTACATAAATTCATGAGTCACGTACAAGACAGTCATCATAAAGCCCCTCAAGTAGGTTATTGCTAAGCTTGCGCATCCCAACGTCACGTATGGTGTATTAAAAATCCGCTTACCTAGCATTAGCTAAGCGGATATATATTTACAAGGGAGAAACAACGCAAATAATTAAAATTTATAACCAACCAATAGAGAATAAACCATTGGGTTTACATCAATATCAGCTTTACCAATATTTTGACCGCCTACTTTAAATTCAGCGTCTGATTGAATATCGATATATCGTGCTGACGCATTAACATGCCATTTGTCATTCAATAAATAGTCAGCGCCAATTTGCACCGAATAACCAAAAGAACCGTCTAATTCTAAATCACTTAACCCCAATGATTTTGGTGCCGCTTCGAATTCTTCATCAAAAAATATGGTGTAGTTTAAGCCAGCACCAACATAAGGCTTAAGTGCAGAGTTAGTGTCAAAATAATACAATGCGCTTACCGTTGGTGGTAAATGGGTAACTTTCGCTAATTGTGCGCCATCAACGCCCAATACAGCATTAGGATCATAAATCGTAACGTCATGGGTAAAAGGCGTCGCAGCAAGAACTTCTACCGCCCAGTTTTGATCATAAAAATAAACAAAATTAAGCCCTATTTGGCTATTATCATCAACTGACAGTGACATCGTTGAATCTGCACCGGCTAACAAAATAGCTGATTTGCCATCATCTGGTGTTACGTTTGTAACACCACCACGCACAACCATATCACCTGCTTGATAACCGTTAGCGACTGCAATATTTGATAAACCGGCTAATAAAGCCAAGGCTAAAATAGATTTTTTCATACTTTGATTTCCTTAAACTAATTGTGGTTAGTTTAAAAAAGAAACCAATTGAAAAGGTTGATATAGCGCAAGATCTTGCTGCGCTACAAAAAGCAAATGACAGAAAGTATGATCTAGGTCAAATTAATAGAATCGTGTAGGACATATATGGTCACTCCCCTGCTAATATCGCAAAAACAATCGGCAATGCGACCGCATATTGAACAATCCATTTTTTTGCTGGCATCATCGTTGCTTCAACTGAGTGCTGTGTGGGACAGGCACATATAAGTCTCAGCTGGTGGCTATTCAAAAAATCGTGTAGGACAGGCATAAATAAGCCTTTGCTAACCATCGCGGTATGGCAGGTCAAATGCGCTGACGTAGGGTGGTTTAACGAGGTACGAGTGTAAGCCACCTTTTTCATAAACCAATATAGAATCAACCGTTTGGTTTATTGAATTTGAAGGTTACAAAACCTTTATTGGGTTTGTGCGGAGACTATAAACCCGGCTTACGCGCCAACGGGGCTAAACCGGTCTACAAATATAAAAAATTTAGAAAGACTGCGGTGTTGCTGTGTGGGACATGCACATATAAGTCTCTAATTTTATTTGATATTACATAAGTTCATCGATTATTAGATAAATAAATCGATGACTGTCCTGCACAAGCCGTAGAAAGACTGCGGTGTTGCTAACATGTTTTGTGGGACAGGCACATATAAGCCTTTTACTCTTTTTAAGCGTGCCAGGTCAGGTTTAAAGCTTACTTGAGATAAGCGGTTTGAACGATTAGCCCTTTAGCTTACGTGCAGCTTAAACCCAATCATGATTAATCTCATTGCCTATTGTTACGTTTTTCGAGTATATAAATGTTGCTTGCGCGGTAAGAAGTAAAACCCAGATCCAATCAAACACAGCATTAAGATCGTGTCGATATGATTTATGCTATTCAATAATCGGGTAGCCATTGGAACATGCACAAATATTTCACTTATTGTTGCACATAAAAGACCGATATAAGACCAACACATGAAGTAATAATGCGCGTTAATATTCTTGTAAATTATTGCAATGTAACCAGCGATTAACGGTATTAAACTCGCCACTGCCATCCAATGAAAAATTCCCCATCCATTAAATAGTTTATAAATACCAAACGACGTTAAATTTAATCCCAGCATTGATATAAAATAAACTCGACCCACAAGTTTATGTTTACGGTTGCCTTTTCGAGTAAACAAAATATATAGGCCGGTGAAAAGTGACAAAAAACCTAAACAAATATGTACAAATTCGATCATGCCTAATCTCCGCTGATTGAACCCCAAAAGTAGTAGGTCCACTTTTTATTTTAATAAGTTAACTATCTAAGTTTATTGGTCTCTTTAATTCTATTTAACTTATATTGTGGTTTGGGTGATACTTTTGTAACAAGTTTTTTATATTATCAGCTGTAATTGGAATATCTGAATCTACTAATACATCACCTGATGGGCTGTAAATTAATACGCTAAATTCATTCGATTTTAATAGCTTAATGGCGACATCACTTGTTGTTTTATAACCACTCTCATTATTGTTATGAACTAAAGACGAGACGTAAATTAGCTGCCATTTTTCGGCATCTAATTTAGATAAAAAATTCCATTGCTGATCATATAGATCGGTTTTAAACGTTGAGACCACAACCACAGTGGCAATTGTAAAGTCAGTTTTATAGCGTTTTGAAAGTTGACCTGAAATTGATTGCACGCTAAATTTTTTTGAGCCCGAATAAAACTCAATCCCTTGAGTAATAAAGGGTGAAAATATAAACAATAGTATTATAAAATTACGCATGCTTATTCACCTAAAACGCCAGCAAACGCTGGCGCTTTATCTATTTTTGAACACATTTATGCGGTTATTTAAGGTTATGATTGTTAAGCGCTTGATTGTTGAGCGTATGGGTCAGCATGGCACTTTCTTTGTAACCAAGGCGGTGCGATATCACTTTTAATTGAGTACCCGCAGCGGCTTTAAAAGGCCGTTGATATAACTGCCAATCTGTTGGTTCTATACCCTCTTTTATTAATTTGTAAGCAATCGATGCCCCTTCGGTTTGGTTTTTAATGGTCACGACCCCTTGCGTAAATTCGATGTGTGGCATTTTAGTTTGTGGTTTGCTGTTTTGGCCTTGCCATAAATTATTGATAAGGCGGCGTTCTGGCATGGCGGGTGTATCGCCTATATCCGCTAACCAGCGATCCATCTCTGCACGCAATGTTATTAAATGTGATTGATATTTGGGGTTAGTTGCTAAATTGTGCAGCTCATGCGGGTCATTTAGCGTATCAAACAACTCTTCTTCGGGTTTTTCGGTTCTAAACCATTGGGCTTGGTATTCATTTAATTGCCCTTCAGCTTTTAAACGCAATAGCGCTTGCATGGTCGGAATTTTTTCGCGATACCCTAACGGTAAATAATAGCCTTGTTCAGGTCGATAATTTCTAATGTATTTAAAGCGTTTATCTTTAACCGCTCTGATTGTATCGGTTACTTCATCAAAGCGGTCAGCCGCGGCATGAATATAATCACGTTGTGGCGTGCTATTGTTAATAAAACTGCGACCCTGCATGTGCTCAGGTAAAGTAACACCGGCTAATGCCAAGGTAGTAGGCGCAAAATCTACAAAGCTGATCAATTGGTCGTCTACCGTTTTTGCGCGTTGCGCGTTCGGAAAACGAATAATCATGGGGACTTTTAAACCACTGTCGTAAATTAAGCGCTTTTGACGGGGTAAAGGCCCACCATGATCAGAATAAAATACAATGATCGTATTGTCGTACAAGCCATCATCTTTTAACTGTTGTAATACAGCGCCGATTTGCTTATCGGTTTCGGCTAAATTGTTATACATTTTCCACATATCGCGGCGCACAATTGGCGTATCGGGTAAATAAGGTGGTATCGAAAATTCGGTGTCTTTGGGTACATGAATAGGCGTTTCATTTTCAGCTGATTTTATTGCATGATGCTGTGGTAATTTTGCAATGCGCTCAGCGTCATCCGAAAAATAATGACGCGATTCAACCTTTCTAAAACCGTAAGGTTCAAATAAACCCGATTCGTGTGTTGTGGTGAAGTTAAACACGGCAAAAAAAGGCTGCCCCGCCGGACGGTGTCGCCAATGGGCATAAGGTCCATTTTCGTGCCACGCCGCTTTAGGTGCTTGAAATTGATAATCGTTTTTTAAATTATTAGTGGTGTAATAACCTTGCTCACGCATATATTGGCTCAGCATTTTTGCTTGAGCCGGCGGCACGGCTTCGTATTTGGGTAGGCCTGTTTGCTGGGTATTTGACGTTGTGCGCATGTGGTTGGCACCAATAGACGAAGGATACATGCCCAACGCTAACGCGGCACGGCTGGGGGCACAAACACCCGAGGTAGAATAAACATTGGTATACTTTACCCCTTCAGCCGCTAAGCCACTAATAGTCGGTGTCGTGATGGTATGATCACCATAATCGGGCAAATAAGGGCTCATATCTTCAATCACTAACCACAATATATTAGGTTGTTCAAAAACCTGTTGATTATGTTGATCTATTACCTTCTCTGCCCCTCTGCTTGCCTTTTCATCATCAGATGCATTGATCACGAGAGTGCTATTGGGTTGGCAAGCAACAATAAATACAAGCAGTAAGGCCGCTAGTCCATATTTTAAATTAGTCATCAGAATCATTTCTCGTTTCATCACTTATTATTAAGGAAGAAAAACTAAAAAGGAGGGTTAATAATTGCGATTTAATTAGTATCACCATTATTCAAACAAATTGATATCTCAAGTGTGATCACGAGTTAAAACCAGCATTCGCGCAATTTCACTACAAGCTATTTAACGACAATCAATTGAACAACAAAATGAATTTACGCGTTTATTTTAAGTACATTTAATTAACAAAGTCAATCATATCAGCTCACCAAAGACCAAAACGTAAACTTTCAATTTAGGTTTATTAAAATCAATAACTTAACTATATAAAAACATAAATAATTGGCTTGTACATTTTGTAAACGCGTTAATTAACTTTTATTAAATTGCATTTTGTTAATTATTTTTTACACAAAACCAACCTATAATTATCTTTTTAGGTCATATATTGTTATTATTGAGTATATTAAAACGTATTAGTTCAACATATTGGTAGGGGGTTCCTATCACGCATTTATGTAAGCAGGAGATTTTCACCCATGTTAGAAAAACATCGGCATCAATTGATTAAAGATATACTCGATCAACAACAGTTCGCGAGTGTGCGTGATCTAACCGAAAAATTGAACGCTTCTGAAGCAACCATTAGAAGAGACATCACAAAAATGTCAAAAAAGGGTGACATTTATAAGATACGTGGTGGTGCCGAGTCGATAAATGATAAACCAAAGAAAAAGCATATATCAGGCTCTACGTTTATTGTTGATAAAACGAAAAAAGCCCAAGTTAAGCGCTTAATTGCCAAAAAAGCGGTCGAGTTATGTCAAGATGGCGATTCTATTATTATTAATGGTGGCACATCGACTTTTATGATGGGTGAGTTTTTAGGTGATTTAAATTTAAATATTTTCACCAATTCGTTTGTACTCGCTAATCACATCACCGAAAACAATAATAGCCAAGTGTCGTTACCCAGTGGAGAGATTTATCCGCGCCAAGGCATTATTCTTAGCTCTTATGATAACGATGGCACGCAATATTACCGCAGCAAATTAATGTTTAGTGGCACACCCGGTATTGGTGAGTTTGGTGTGATGGAATCTGATCCACTTTTAATTAGATCTGAGCAAAAGCTTAAAAAACAAACAGAAAAACTGGTTATTTTAGCTGACAGCAGCAAACTAGGTAAACGCAGTAACTTTATCTTTTGTCCGCTCAGTGAAGTCGATATTTTAGTCACCGATTCTGATGCCGATCCAGATATCATTGATTATTTTAAACAAAATGGCATTCAAGTCTTAGTAGCCGATATCAATGAAGTGGTAGCCGCTTAATTTCCATCAGCCGCCACCTGAGTTCATTCTGCGACTTCAGTGTTTGAGCTCAGTCTGTTGAAGTCGCGGCTTATATTCTAATTAGCACATCACTCACCCAAGTAGAATAGTAAAAAGCCGACATCAAAGTCGGCTTAATTTATTGTTGCTTAATTTATACTGACTTAAACATTATTGCTTAACGCAATTTTTAACAAACGCCTCTCGCAGTTCTGGCAGCAAATTACTCGCGCTGCTAAATTCAAATACTCTAGGCGCCCCTTGCGTTTTAACCAAATAAACTAAAACTTGGCATTTATTAATGTAAGCAAGGTTTACACGTTGAAAACGAGGCGCATAAACATAATCAGGGTAGCCGTAAACTTCAAAGATATCCGTGATTGAACTATCTACTGTTTTTACAGCTTCAATCAATTGATAACCAGATGCAGCCGCGGGGTCATTGTGCTGATACTTTACCCAACCTTGCGGAGCAAATGTTTTTTTTATGGCCCGTTTATATTTAAAGTCAGCACAGGCCGTAAACATCAATACACACATCAACGCGATTATATATTTCATTTAAGCCGCCTTATTAAGATCAGATAATTGTTTTTTCCAATCGTCTACCTGCCATTCAAATGCTTCAGCACGTTTAATTGCATCCATTAATAGCTCGCGGCCTTTGGCGTTATTATTTTGCATGAAATACGCTTTAGCTAAATAGTAATGCCAATTAGGGTTAATATATTGTGCATCTTTTACCTGTTTAAGTAATTCATGTGCTTGTTTTATTTGCGCTTTATCGCTGTTCTTTTTAGATAATATGCTGCGAGCTAACCAAAATTTAGCATTTTCGTTTTGCCCTTCTACTGCTTGCGTAAACCAAAATGAAGCCTTGTTATGATCGCGTTCAACGATCTGTCCGCTAAAGAGTTCACGCCCTAAACGATATTGTGCTCTTGCATCGCCGCTTTGTGCCGCAAGTGTTAAATACTCAACACCTAATTTAAAATCTTTTTTAACCCCTTTGCCTTTAAACAAATAATAGGCATATTCGGTACACGCTTTGGGATGCCCTAATTTTGCGGCTTGCTCCATATAGGCAACCGTTTTAATGCGGTTAGTGTTTAACGCCGGAAACGCAACATAATACATACCCAGCTCATACAACGCATTGGCATTGCCTTTTTTAGCTAACCCTTCAAGCATTTTTATCCGTTTATGAAATTTAGGGGATTCAGTTTGTAAGTAACCCTTGCTGATCTCTGTTTGCGCCCACACACTGCGCTGTTGCTCTATATTAAATTTTTTATATACTTTGGCTTTTTTAGGTTTAAATTTAATTGAATAGGTGCTGCGGATCATACTGTCTTTTAAAGCATCGGTGGCAAAAAAGTCATGTGCTAATATAACATCTCGCACCGAACCATCCGGTGCAATGTCATACTCTAAAATCGCAGATGCCAATTTGAGTTTAACCGTAGAAAATACCGAGTGCGATACACTACTAGGCCCTTCCTTTTTTTTGCCCGGCCGTAATACAAAAGGCTTCGTTTTTATTGCCGGTAAAATATTATTAACGAGTGCATCTTTACCTATTTTAAGCGAGTATTCGTCGTATTGCTCAAGTGCAGTCTGCTGATCATTTTTAGAAAGCGAATGATAAATCGCCGACATTTTTGTTTTAAGATCGGCCGATTTTGTTTGATCATATGCCAATGCCATATAGGTAAAACTTAAAATAGGATCTTTAGCGACACCGGCACCATATAAATATAATTGGCTGATTGAAGATTGAGCTTTAGCTAAGCCTAAATCGGCTGATTTTTTAAAATGCGGTGCCGCTACGGTATAGTTTTTTTCTTGCGCGGCTTCGTGTGCAGCTAGCATATCGGCTTGGCAATTAAAGCCACTTAATAGGCCTAACACTAAAGGTAATGATTTATTTAATTTCATCTAACATTCCTGTTGTCGTTTATATTCCGTGAAGTATTCTTAATTAAAATGAGTGCTACCACTTGAATTTTCGACTGTTTTTTAAAGTTAATGTGTGGGTATACACCTTAATGATTCGGTATATACCTAAGTAACTATACCCAAATGACTTGGGTATAAATTAAATTTTATAAATTCACGCGCCCAGTCAATACATATTGGCCAGGCGGTAAGTTAACTAATTGAGCGGCCGCAATAACCGGTTTACCATTAAGCGTTAATGTCTCGGTATTCACCTGTGGTAAAACCATATTAGCCGTTGTATTTTTAGGGATCTGCACCGTCATTAATAACTGCTCGGCTTCAATTTGCCAATCAACTGAAATCACACCATTGGGTGTTGTGTAATCCCCTTTAGCTTTGTTTAAACGCGCATTAAATTGCGGTGCAACCTTGAACCTTTTAAACCCGGGTTGAGTTGATTTAATGCCTAAAATGCCTTCGTAAAACCATTCTGCAACCGCACCATAGGCGTAATGGTTTAATGAATTCATGCTTTCTTTACTAAAACCCTTTTCAAGCGAATACGAATCCCAACGCTCCCACGTGGTTGTGGCCCCGTTATTAATCGAATAAAACCAAGATGGATACGTTTCTTTAAACAGCAATTGATACATTAAGTCGCTTCTGCCCATATCTTGTAAAACTGGCGCTAATAAAGGCGTGCCTAAAAACCCGGTGCCTAAATGATGACCGGCTTGTTCAATTGTCGAAATCAAGTGTTGTTGTGCATTTTTTATATCGGTGCCCTCAAACAGATTAAAAGCGAGTGGCAATAAATAACTGGTTTGAGTGTTGCTGCTTTTAACGCGGGTATTGGCATCGTAAAAATGCAGCCTAAACGCCTTTTTTACTTGATTTAAAACGTGTGAATAATGTTGAGCATCGGCTTGATAACCTAATACATTGGCCACTTTTGCGGCATAATCTAATGCGCGGGCATAATAAGCAGTCGAGATCAATTTTTGCGGTGTATCCCCCCGGCGAGCTTGCGACTTATTATCGCTTTGCGGATAAGGCTGTAACCAATCTCTAAAACTATTCATGTTAGAAATAGAGTGGTTAGATTGTGATTGGTGATAGTTCATCCAGCCTTTAATCATTGAGTAATTTTCGGCCAATATTTGTTTATCACCGGTTAATAAATACAGCTCCCACGGTACAATAACCGCTACATCGCCCCAACCTGACGAAGCCCCTTTGGTGTGTTTGTTTTGTTTAGTCGGCACAAAATTAGGGATCCGACCATTAGAGGCTTGCTCTTCTCTGACGGTTTGCAACCAGGCAGCCCAAAAACCATATACATCGGCCATATACATAGAAGGTGCAGCAAAAACTTGTGCATCCCCTGTCCAACCTAACCTTTCGTCACGTTGCGGACAATCAGTGGGAATATCTAAAAAATTACCCCGTAAGCCCCAAACTATGTTTTTTGAAAGTTTATTTAGCTTTTCATGCGAACTTTCAAAGCTATCCGTTATTTTAAAGTCAGAATGTTGAACTAAACCTGTTAACCAGGTTAACTCTGGTTTTTTATGTTGATCAAAACCTGAAATTTCGACATAACGATAACCATGAAAAGTAAACGTGGGTTTGTATGAAATTCGTCCGGTTTGAGCCGGAATATAGTGATCGGTCGAAAGTGCAGAGCGATAATTTTTGGTGTAAAACGTATTATGTTGTAGCGCCTCTGCAAAACGTATCGTTACCTTTTGATTAGCAATCACCGGAATATTAATTTGCGGAACACCGAGCATGTTTTGCCCCATATCAAACACGACCACCCCTGGTTGCGGATTAGCCACGTTAACTATTTTTTGCGCGTGTAAAACTAATTTAGTTGTTGGTGCCGTATGTCGCTTAGGGGCCAGTGCAACTTGCGGTTCAAGCGCGTCGGTAATAACCGGTAGCCACTCGTTACTATTAAACGATGCGGTATTCCAACCGGGCATTTCATAATTTGCATCGTATGTTTCACCGTCATAATTACCCGCTAATCTAATAGGTCCTTTAATACTCGCTTGCCAACTATCGTCTGTTACGATGGTTTGTTTTGTGCCATCGGTATAGTCTATTTCAAGTTGAGCGAGTAAAGCCGATGGCTTAACGTCACGCACTTGTGGCGATAAAATTCGCCCCGTATGCCAACCTTCTGCCACCGTTGCGGCTATTACATTTTCACTCGTGTTTTTTTCTTTCGTATTATTTTCTTCTGTATTACTTTCTTCTGTAATAAGGAGCTTAGTCACATCATAAGTTAAGGTTTCAATGCGCTGTAAATAAGGCGTCCATCCGGGTGTCATCACATCGTTAGACACTTTATGACCATTAATATAAGATTCAAAAACGCCTTTCGCCGTAATGTATAACCTAGCCTGTTTAACCTTTGCTTTTGTCGTAAACGTTTTACGTAAATATTGCGGACGATAAAGTTTATTGGTTATAACACGCGAACCTCGTTTGTAATCGGCCGTTTCATCAACATCGGGATGACGGATCCATTGAGCTTGCCAATCAGCGTTATTTAGCAACCCGAGTTCAACGGTTGCCGCTTTGCTCCATTTAGAAACCTGATCATTTTCATCCCAGTAACGAACTCGCCAATATATCACTTGCCGTGAAGACAAAGGTTGGCCTTGATAGTTTATCCAAGCCGTATCAGCTGAATAAACTTTAGGTGTATACCATAAATCGGGGTTGCTCTTGAGTAAAGCGAGTGACGATGCAACTTGTATTTGATAAGCGGTTTGAAAGTAGTCATTCGATTTATCCGACAACCGCCACGAGAAACGAGGTTCACGTTCGTAATAACCCAACGGGTTAATAAAGCCTTCTCCTACTTTCAAGCTAATAGCAGCATCTTTAATGGTTAAGTGTTGTGGGTCTTGCCCAGCGCGCTTAAGCTGGCTTGTTTTATCTGTATTGTTCGAAAAATCAACTGAATTTTGTAAGCTACACGAGGCAACAAATAATAAAATGAAAAGCGTTATAAAAAAGTTCTTATGTATCTCGTTCACAACCCAGCCTACAATTTTTAAAATGGCCCATAAAGGCCAAATATGATTGATTATGATTCTAATATGAATATTAAGAACTTTACACAAAAATTTACTAATTAATTACATTTCGGCAATAAATGTATATTTGGGTGAGTTTTAAAAATAGTAAAAAACATATCACTTTTCATAAGTTGAGTTACAACAACGCTTGATATTCCATTTAGGCTATTGTCGTTTTTTATCGTGAACAATATTACCTTCCTCCCATAGATACCGTCTAAATATACACACAACCAATTGAATTAATGGAATTTAAAATAATTTAATGCTCTAAGCTTAATCTGTCTTATTGTTTTTTAAAACTTAACTCTCAAATGATATTTATCAAAAAACACACAATGTGATCGCGCTTATTAATTCAATATAGATGAATGTACCCCCTATAATTAATGACATTTTTATAACAAGACGTGTTATTTTACCGTTACAGAAAATGACCTATATTGATTTAATGTAAGTGTAACAGTAAACTCAGCGACAAATTTAACGCTAAAAAGAACAATCAACGATCGCGGTTTTCACACACCACCCTCGTTTATGATACGACAAAAATAAACACGCCCTAGGGCTTAGCTAACCAAAAAGACAGAAATATAATGACAGTGAAAAAAAGTAAAACCTTAACTCAATTCGTTTCAGCTTTGTTCTTGTTGATAGGTTATGTAATACCCATTAGTGCTTCGCAAAATCAACCCAACGTGGTTGTTTTTTTAGTTGACGATTTGCGAGCTGATTTAGGCACATATGGCAGTCCGCATGTCAAAAGCCCGAATATTGATAAGTTAGCGAGTCAAGGGGTTAAGTTTACCCAAGCTTATGCCCAACAAGCGATCTGTGGCCCCTCGCGTGTAAGCATAATGACAGGCTTGCGACCCGAAACTACCGGCTTGTATACGATTAACCGCGCCGGAAGATTAAGACCCAATCAACCTAACGTTGTTTCAATGCCTCAGTTATTTAAACAAAATGGATACAAGACGATCAGTATCGGCAAGGTTTATCACAGCGTATCAGATGATCAAGAAAACTGGACAACGCATATTAAAAAACTCGATAATTTTTATGCGATTCCAGGTAATAAAGAAAAGAAATTTGCCTATGAAGAGGGTGACGTAAGTGACGATTTTTATAAAGATGGCAAAGTCGCAAACGATGCGGTGAATACATTAAAAACACTCAAAAACGACAAATTTTTAATGATGGTCGGTTTTAGTAAACCCCACTTGCCTTTTAATGCACCCAAAAAATATTGGGACTTATATAACCGATCGCAGTTTACCGTACCCAGCCGTGATAAACCCGACAACATGTATCGGTTAGCACTCACAAAATGGAATGAGCTTAGAATGTATGGGGGAATTCCTAAAGAAGGCGACACAAATGACGAATTAACAAGAACCCTAATTCACGCTTATTACGCTTCGGTTAGTTACATGGACGCCCAAGTGGGTAAAGTAATGCAAGCATTAGATGAATTAGAGTTGCGTGAAAATACATTGATCGTATTCATGAGCGACCACGGTTATAAACTAGGTGAATATGGGGCTTGGAACAAACACACCAATATGGAATTAGATACGCGAGTTCCGCTTATTATTAGCCGTGAATTAAGCCATAAAAAACGGTTGGCCGGTGTAACGTCAACGGCGTTAGTTGAAAACGTAGATGTGTTTCCATCCATTGCTGAAGCAGCCGGTTTACCTTTACCTAAAGTAGATGGTAAAAGCTTACTCACCTTGCTAGACAACCCCATTTTACCTTGGGATAACGCGGCTTATAGTTTATTTGCACGAGGTAAAAAATTAATGGGCGTAACGGTAACCGATGGCAAATGGCGGTATACCGAATGGCGAGATGCCAATACACAAACAGTGAAATTTAAAGAGTTGTATTTTCACCAGTTAAGCCCGGTTGCACAAGCAAACGTGGCTGATAAAGCCGAGCATAAAACAACGCAAGCACGCATGACCGCTTTGTTGCATAAACAATATCCATTAAATGCACCGTCTTTTCATAACAAACCTAAACTAAAGAGTAATGCCGCCGCCCTGTAAGCGTTGTTATTATTGCTTAAACGACAAGTGATGATACTCCAATTTTTTAACCAAAGCGGTTATTAACGGTATAAACCAATAACCGCGAGTTGAACTCTAAATGCATAAAGTCATACAGGTTTATTTAATTTTGATAGCCCTTTTTATCATGGGCTGCGCATCTTCAGATCAAGGTGCTAGAAAAGCTTATTGGCAACATAAGGTAAAAACTGATATCCCACTAAATATAGTCTTCTCGCTCAGGTTTTATGGTTCATTGTCAGCGCTTACTCGCCCCAATCACATATTAGAGCATATGCTCATGGGGTCTCGAAGCTTGACTGCTTCCCCTAAAACCCGATCGCTTTGACTATAGCCATAAAATCGATGTTTTAAATTGGGCTAAATCACTAAATTTAAAACATCGAATATCAGCCGAGTGGCAAATACCTCAAACAATAATAATTGAAGCGGAAACGCTCAATGACCCAACCCTAATTTGTCCTAATACCGTGCTTAAGATAATCGTTAACCTATCAACACATGATAAAGTCAACAGCGTATCAATATCAGATAAAAGGCAATGCGGTTAGTCGTGTATAAAACTTAACGAGAACATAATGACTAATAAAAAGCTTAATACCTCAATTAAAATCACCGTATTAACGTTAACGGGTATCACAGCCTGTACACAATCACCCGTCACTAAACCCAATTTGACACAACACAGCGAGCCGAATAAAGCATACGCAATTAAAAGCAAAACCAATAAAAAGCGTTTAGGCACAGATTGCGATCCACTTGATGTGCAAACCGATCTGTTAAAACCCGTTAATCACGGTAAATTAGACGATCGCAGTTGCAAGCACCACTACACTGAAACAACCTTAGGTCATAGCACGGTCATTTGGGGTCAATATGAAATATCAGAAAACTCATCAACAGATGCCAAAAACAGCACCCGAATGGAACGTAAATTTGCACCAAGGTTAAAGCCTAATCAGGGCCATTTTCATCAATTTAACGGCACCTTTAAAATTGCCAATGTCGATAATAAAAAAGGCACTTATTTTATACAAGCTAAAGGCAAACACATAGGTTCTAAAGGTGATCCGGCATTGGCTTTAATTTTAGCGAAAAAGAAGATCGTTAAAGGCGAATTATTTTTTGATATTTACAGTGAGCAAATCACCAAACGCGGAGGCCGTTTTTCAAATAATGGCCGTGAATTAGTTTTTATAGCGCAAGTAAAACAGCATGAAGCCTTTACCGTTGAAATGAAAACCGGATTTACTTATCAGCATAATCAAATAGAGACGCATTATGTCGATGTGAAAATAAACGACAAAACACATCACTTTTTAGTGCCTTCGCCTAAAGAAGCACTCGAAACGGGTATTCGCTACGGTGCCTATGTTGTTGAATCAGGCAACGCGCAAGTTTTTGTTGCAAACACTCAGTTTATAAGTGGTTAACAACCCTTTAGCTACCCATATCAATTTCAAATAAAATTGATCATTACAGAAGGATATAAAATGAAGTTTTATCTCACATTACCTGTCGTGTTACTCACCAGTTGTGTTTCAATCAATTACGACCCGTTTTCTGATACCCGAATAACTCAAACGACTATATGCCAATCAAGCTTAAAAACCTTGGTTGAAAATAATGCTTTTTTAGAGACCAAATCGCTTGTTGACCGTGAATGTAACAACATCGTTGTGAAAGGTTGGGTTAAGGGCAAAATTAACAATGCATTTGATCGACGCTGCAAAGCCTCTTTTCAATATTTACAAAAAAGACCCGCTTTGCAAAAAGTCGCTAAAGCCTTTATTCAAAACGAATGTTATGCAGAAAAACCAAACAAATTCTATTGGACATCAAATACAAACCAATAATAACACTTAACAGCCATGCCACTTGAATCACCTTGCCGTTTATTAAGATTAAGGCGGCAAAATGATTAAATTACCAAGTAACTTAAAGTTGCAGGCTCCAGCGGCAATTTATTAGATAAATCAATATTACGTTTTTTCGCGCTTAAATTTTTTACACATACCTTTATATTTATGCTTTTATAGGATTTATTTCATGAAAGAACTCATGAAAAATACTCGGGTAAATAAATCAAAGAATGGTGAAACAGATAATGCAAAGTAAAAAGGACGTTATGCAAATTGAATATAAAATAAATGAGCCGATTGATGTGCAATCGTTTTATGATTTACTCATTAACTCAACCTTAGGTGAACGACGCCCCATTAATGACTTAGCCTGTTTGCAAGGCATGTTAAGCAATAGTAATTTAATCGTGAGTGCATGGGACGCTGAAAAATTAGTGGGTTTAGCGCGCTCAATAACCGATTTTCATTATGCCTGTTACTTATCAGATTTAGCCGTTGATCAAGCTTATCAACACCAAGGAATAGGCAAACAATTGCAAAATTTAACACAAGCACAATTAAACCATAGGTGTAAGCTCATTTTAATTTCGGCACCCGCCGCCAATGAATACTACGAAAAAATAGGCTTCACCCATAACCCAAGATGCTGGGTGCTTGAACGCACAACCACTCTTTAAGCCTTAACGTCTCTTGGCAGCATTGTGTAAAAGACAAGCGACACCTAATGGCTAAACGTCACTCAAGTAAAAGTGAAATTTAGCCATTAGACCTAGGGCGTGTTTATCATTTATTTAATGCCATAAAAAACAATCAAGAGAATAGCAAACGCTCAACATTACAAAAAGCGTATTGTTGACAATATACAAAACAGTAACTAATATAAACATCAAGCGAAGTTTTAGGTTTTCGCTCTATTATTGCTTTCGAGTCAAATTCCCCACCGGACGGAGAAATAAAGGTAAAGGGTTACAAACTGGCCTTTATATTAATAACGCGTCTCAACCCAAAAATGACAAAAATATAATCATCAGTGTCAATATTGTCTTTTGTTGACATTTATTATACTAATCGTCGTTAATAAGTGATCTAGATTAGCATCGGATATATAGTCTTCTCGCTCAGGTTTTATGGTTCATTGTCAGCGCTTACTCGCCCCAATCACATAGTAGAGCATATGCTCATGGGGTCTCGAAGCTTGACGGCTTCCCCTAAAACCCGATCGCTTTGACTATAACTTGAGTTATTTACCCCAATAAGGTGAGCAGCTATTAACAACGATTAGTATTACAGACATCACAACGGTTACTAAGTCCGTTTCAGCCATTAACTAAGAGTGTCTTATCAATGAATAAAATTAAATTGAGTGTTTTATCCAGTTTACTCATTATGGGGTTTGGTGCTTCAGCGCAATCAACAATATCGGTCAACCTAAATGTTAAACACGATGTGGGGGGTATTGATACCTTTGACCGCAGTAAATATATCACTTTACATGCAAGCCTAACCGAAAATGATTGGAATGGTGAAGAAGATAAATTAGATTATATTTTACGTGATCTCGATGTTTACCTAGGGCGAGATAACGGCTCGATGCCTTGGAATGCTCAACAAGTGAATGAAGATCCGAGTCGCCCTGGCTACGCCGACCCTGCTCACATGGCTACTTTAGGCCAATACAGTCGCGAAACTGTTTATGGAAAAAATAAAGCCGATCGCCATCAATATGAAGACAAAGTCGATTTAATGATTGGCGGCCAGCTTAATCAATTTTGGCTAGGTAACCACAACGGTAAAGGTGATTGGCAATTTGGCAACACCGATGCCATTGGCGAATATATGGGCCGATTTTTAAACGAATATTATCGTGATGATAACCAAACAGCCGTTGCCGGACACAAACGCCCTAAATATTTAGAAATATTAAATGAGCCACTCTATGAATTAGTCGATGTGCATGGCGGCGATCCAATTGACACATTCAAATATCATAATGAAGTCGCAACCGCGATCCGTAAAGTTAATAATGACGTTTTAATTGGTGGTTATACCACTGCATTTCCCTGGTTTGACGAGCGCAGTTTTAAACGTTGGGATGAACGTATGAAATTATTCATCGACACCAGCGGTGAGCATATGGATTATTTTTCAATTCATTTATACGACTTCAATTACTTAGGTCGCAGCAAAGGGATTGAAACGTTTAAAGGAGGCCGTATTGAAGCAACCTTAGATATTATGGAGCAATACAGCCAAATAAAACTAGGCGAAGTAAAACCCTTTTTAATTTCAGAATACGGCGGACGTGATCATTTATTAGAAGCAAAAGCGTGGGATGCATTAAACGATTGGCAAACAATGAAAGCATTTAGTCCAATGATGCTTCAGTTCATGGCCAAACCGGATTTGATGCTAAAAACGATCCCTTTCATGTTAACTAAAGCAGAATGGTCAGGTAATGAAGGTCGAGATTATGCTTGGCGATTAATGCGTCACAACGATGAAAAAGCAGGTGAAACAGGCGATCACTATGTATTTTCTGATCTCGTTAAATTTTATGAATTATGGGCTAATGTTAACGGTACACGTGTAGATACAATCTCAAGTGAAGCAGACCTGCTAGTTGATAGTTATGTCGATAAAAACAAAGTTTATGTGATCGTATCTAACCTAGACAGAGCAAGTCAGGTTGTTGATTTATCGCTGCTTAATGTTGATGACGCCATTTTCGAAAGTATTAATATCAAACATTTACATTTAGTGAATAATCAATCTGAATTAACCATCACTGAGCAAACAACTCAACCAACATCATTTACTGTTGATGCCGAAGGTACGGCCATATTTGAATACCGTTTTGATCGTGATATAACCGTTGACGAAACATCGAGTGAAACAAAACACTATGCCGCGACTTATTTACAAAAAATTAATGCCAACCAAGCTATTAATTTTGATATTGATGGCGTAAACAAACCTCAGTTTGGTGAAGCGGTATTACGGGTGGGAATAACACGCGCTCATGGTAAAAGCTTACAACCGACTGTGATGTTTAATAATACCGCGTTAATGGTTCCAACTGATTTTAGCGGCGATGAACAAGAAAAACGTGAACAATTTTTTAGCTTATTAGAAATACCGGTACCCCATAGCTTGCTACAAGCTGAAAACGATATTGCGATCACCTTCGCAGATGCCGACGGTCACATCACCAGCACCACACTCAGCGTGTTTAGCTTTAGTGCCGACATTCGCCCTGCTGCTGATATCGCAGTGACAGCAGTCAATGTTTCGCCGGCAAATAAAACCCTAGAGATTAACAACACCGTACAGCTGACAACGAGCGTATTACCCATTACGGCAACGAATACCGAAGTCGCTTACGTTTCAGATGCTCCGGCGGTTGCAACGGTATCGGCAACAGGTTTAATTTTAGCTAAATCAGCGGGTACGGCCAAAATAACCGTAACAACGACCGACGGTAGCTTTACAGCCAGTACTCAAATTACGGTTAATGCAGAAAAAGTTGAGGTGCCCGTTGAACAGCCCGATGACACGACAGATGATACACCGACTGCGGATTCAGGTTCAGGCGGTGGCACCCTATTTTGGTTGTTGCTTTCGCTTATATTATTACCGTTCAAACGATTACGCATAAAATAAATGGCTAAATCGTCCACCCAATTCAGGGGGTGAAAACAAAAATCCGGTGTTGTATACGCCGGATTTTTTTATTGTGTTATCTACCAAAAAGTAAAAAATATTATTTACCCTTTAATACTTGGTTAGCAAAAAACCTGCAACCTGGTTTAACCAGCCCACAAAAGACAAATTTAAACCTATATTGACTAATTGTGACTAAATTGTTAATGTCGATGTATACCCAAGTGACTTATCATGCTCGCGGTGATTAACCTGTGATCGCAAGGCCAATCGTAATTAACTATAGGTAGAGATAAACAATGAAGCACTACCCGTACAAAGCTCGATTAGTTAAAAATCCAATATGGCTATTCATTGTGATTGCCTGTTTTATTTTTAAGTTACCCGCCGCTTATGCGCTTGATATTGCGGTTCCTCGTCCGGGGAATCCAGAAACCAATCATAAAATAGCCATTTTAAAGCTGATGGCAAAACATGCTAAAAACCATAAAATCGAAATAATCCAAACAAAAGCGGGTAACCGACGACATCAGATAAGCTTAATGCAAGCCGGCGATCTCGATTTAATCTGGGCGCCTAAAAGTAAAGCATTAGAAGCGCAATTAAGACCAATCAAAATTCCGCTTTACCAAGGTTTATTAGGCACTACGGCGCTTATTATAAAACGGTCAGATTTACGTAAATTTGACTCTATAACCGGTATTCACCAACTAACCGAATTAAAAGCGGGTTTACAACGCGCATCCGTTACACGCCAGTTATTAGAACAACATTCGTTTAAAGTGGTTTCTACATTACGTGGGCATTTAGGCTATATGCTCGATGGCAGCCGTTTTGATTATTATCCGATTGCTGCATCAAGTGCTCAAAAAACAACAGACAACTGGATAAAAAAAGACAAGCTCGATTTAATTGTACATCCCGATATTCTGATCCAGCTGCCACTTAATGCCTATTTTTATGTGAATAAAAACAACGTGCAATTAGCCAATATAATAGAGCAAGCCTTACAAAGTGCGATCACATCTGGCGAGTTTGAAACCCTTGTTAAAAATAGTAAAGATTATCAGGCCGCCAAAGTATTTTTAAATAACAAAAATAATAAAACGTTTACCGTGGCAGGCAACTTGTAAGCACCTTAGTTAAAGCGAAACGATTCAAAAAATATTTTGATGTTATCAGTGTAAATAGAAATCTGAAAACATACTAATAGGTATCAATTAACGTGTTATTCATGCCCTCCGCTCATGTCAACATGACTGCCCGCCGAAGCGTAATCGGGTATGTTTAATTGCTTTGGATAACCTCGATACTTTTTGACACAAGCCTCATCAATTCCAAATTTTTTAGCGATCTCATCACAACAATAGATGGCGACCGCAATATCAATTAATGCAGGATCACGATAACCCACTTTTTTAGCAACGGTTTCAACTTGGCCTAAGGTATATTCACTTTTTCCGCCATAATCTTGCACTAATGTTCGAGGTATAATCGTCAAGAATTTCTTAATTTTTCTATTTCTGAAATAACGTTTAAGCATTTTAATCTTGGCTCTTTTAATGACTAATGAGTGGTTTACTCTATTATTTTACCATTTAATTTTATACTGCATTTTAATGTTATCACCTCTAATGGAACATCTCTGTAACCTCCGTATTTAAAGCGATGAACGCCATTTTCGGTAGAAAGGTAGTGATAACTTTTGCTGAGCGACGTAGTATATCGTATGGAGTAGTAGATCGTATGGGACAGGCACCGTTGAAACTTCAGGTATCGTATGGGGTATCGTATGGGACAGGCACCGTTGAAACTTAATGAAATACTGCTATTACACTATGCGAGACGCTAACTTTTTATAAATAGCATTTTTATCTCGCTTACCTACTGCTAAAACATAAATCACTATTTCATTATCTAAAACTTCGTAAGCTAATCTGTAACCGGCCGTACGTAATTTGATCTTATAAACTGAGTCATATCCTTTCAACTTAGCTGATGGTACGTGCGGATTGACAAGCCTCTCCGCAAGCTTATTTTTAAATTGCTTTTTCAATGGCTCTGCTAATTTATCCCATTCTTTTTTAGCTTCTGGAAGAAATTTTAATTTATAGGTCATCTAAATTTACTTCGATAGCTTTAGATAAATCACCACGACGCTCGTCCACAACTTTCGCCAACTCATAGTCATCAACTACATCCATTAACCATTCATAGGTTTCTGCTGGTACTAAATAAGCGGTAGGCTTATTATGGTTTAAGATCGCAATAGCTGAACCATCAGCCTCATTTAATAAAGCCGTCGGATTCTTTTTAAGTTCAGAAATGCTTGCTGAACAATCAGCTAAAACTTGTCTCATAATAACCACCAATTAAGTATTAAATTAAGGTCTTATTTTAGAGCCAATTAAAACATTTAGCCAGAACTTAATTTCATATCGTGTGGGACCATATCGTGTGGCATATCGTGTGGCATATCGTGTGGGGCATATCGTGTGGGACAGGCATCATTGAAACTTATAACTGAATAGTTAAAACCTAATATAATCATTGGTTTATCGTTGCTTATACTGAACCACTCTTCAGCACTTCATTTATTAAAATATATAACAGCCTTAAAATTATTCACAACCTAAAACTTATGTATAACACTCATCGGCAAATATATTAGCAAGCTCAAAAAAAACCTTGGCAAATGCCAAGGTTTTATCGTTGTTTAATTTATTCTCGTTTCGAGGTTTAGTTCCAGCGGTTATTAGGGCATGCACTCATACCGTAATAATTACAAACTTTATTTGATGTCGTCGTGCTATCGATTTTTTCGTGATGCGGATTCGGGAAGTTAACCATGTTGTAATCATGCACGATCACTTCAAAATTGTATTCTTCACCTTGTACATTTTTGTCTATTATCGCACCTAATGATGGACCTAAGTATATTTGCCCCGGCTTAGCCCATTGTGATGTGGTGGGTAAACATACATTGCTACAACTTGGATTCATTAAATCAAAGTAATCTAACTGATCTTGCTTAACGTGCGCGTTTGTCCCGTAAGTCGCGGTTACGTTGTATACATCTGATTTTTCAAATGTACCCGGTTTAAGATGGTGTGTTCTGTATACTTCATCTAAACAACGTGGAATATCATTGATTCTTGATGCCCAACGTGTTCCGCCGTTACCTCGAGCATAAGGCGTTGCGGCACACCCAGTACCAATTTCAGCTTCAACAGCGGCCTTCCAACTATTACGCGTGTGTGTTTCATTTGTTGGGCTAAATAATTCAACAAAGCCTTTATCCACTCTAACTGCAAAACCACAACCGTTAGATTGCACACCATTTACTTCCACTGAGCCGTTTTCCATAAAGTGCGGACCAAACATCACAGCAGCTAAGCCATTAGTACAACTGATGTTTTCGGCATAAATATCGCGAATACCACCTTGTTGTAACTCTTTCATAATAAGCGTGTCGGTTTCCATGCGTAAGGTAATGCCCCCCTCACCTTTTAAATCACGGAATAAAATATTATCTCCGCCATATGTTTGAATAACACCATAGCCAAATAATGCATTACGTTGGTCTATTTTTTCGATAATGCCATTGTGTGGCCAGTATAAGTTATTGCCTCTTTGGATTGCATTAACCAGTAGTGAAGCGAAAATTGTTTTGTTATCTTCAATTTTGAAATTTGAGATTTTAAAGTTATCAACATCGCCTAAGTTAAATACAGCTAAATTAACATCATTTGATTGACGAAAATCAACCGTAAAGCCATTGTTTCGTCCGGTTAAACTAAAGTTTTCGACCTTAGTTGATCCCGTACCCACTTCAAAAATTCGATGATTGCGACCGTCACCATTCCAAGTCGGAAAAATAGTCGCGCCAGAAGCGATTTCAATATGAACATTTGAGCGCATTTGTACATTTAATAAGTAGTATTTACCTGATGGGATAAATAATTTGCCGCCTTTAGGTTTAGCACTGATTTCATCAATGGCTTGTTGCAGTAAAGCACTGTCGTCATTATTGTCGTTATTATTCACACCATAGTGATTAACTAAATTGTATGACACACTGTATTGAGTCGGTTCTGTGTAAAACTGACTGTCGACAATAGGCGTTGGTCCATTACTTGCTCCACCATTTACCGGCACACCACTTATATTGAGTTCGTTTAAACCCACCTCATTATCTTTACTGGCTTGGAATAAAACACGCATTCTATTAGTGTTGTAATTTTGCGGAATTGGAAACGCGGGGTCTGTACTTGTAGTGTTATGTGCTTGCCAATTGTTTATGTCTTGCCACTCACCTGATCTCCAACCTTGCACTTTCCAACGAGAGACTGAATATGGGTATTGATTATCTTCTAAAAAATTAACATCAAAGTTTTTGTACTGAGCACCAAAGTTAAATTCTAACCAAACATCTGAAGTATTACCGCGAGCTTTTGCGCGAGCCTCATTATTTAAGTTACCGTCAAACGCTTTTGCATAATTAACCGACCACGTATCACTTTTAGCACTAAACGTATTCGCGTTTGCCAAATCTACAGCATGTGCTGAAGTGCTGATTAACGCGTAACCTACAATTGAGTAGAAAGAGGTTAAAGCATATTTTTTTAATTTATCTGGCTGAAATAAAACAGATTTATTTAAACGTTGTTCTTGCATTATGTGCCCTTAAATTATTGAGTGTTATTAATTATGAGTCGTAATTAAAATGCAAATTAGTAAGTTTTATAGCCAAAGCTTTCAACGCTACGCTTAAAGGTTGGTGAAAAAGTTGTACAACAACCTTTATCAAATTTGCAAAACTAATGTATACGATCATTAACAACTGATCAACATTTAAGTAATATAAAATCAAAGATAGGATGTTTATTTATTTTATAAAAATCTCTCGTTCGCATTTAATTTAGCGGCTTTATAGTAATTAGAAAAGCAGAAAAAAGGGCTTTCAATAAACGTAGTGAAAATGACAAGTAAATAAGAAAATTGTGAGAGACATATACAAAGTGGCCATATATGTCTCAGATGCTCGATATAAAAAGCAAGGGATAAACGATCCCTCGCGATGAGTTTAATCCTTACACGTTATCTTTGTTAAGATTTGAGTATTCGAACTTGGATCGTACGGTTGATTTTCAAGTTGCCATTTTTGAGTTGCGCCATTATAGACAGCGTAATAACCAAACGGCAGCGTTTCTATTGTTAACGTACCTGAGCCAACAACAGGTGAAGCGCCTTTATCTGCACAATAATGAACAAAACCCGGGGCCATCGTGTTTACACTAACAACAGCGACGGGAACGTCAATACCGTAAAAATTAATGGTTGGATTTACATATACTGTTTCGATTGAGTCAGGGGTATAACAATGAATTGTTTTCATCAGTACAGCTTGACCAGGCGTATACTGAGCTGTCCATGTTTTATTTTGATCGTAGTTATATGTAGCGTAATGCGTATTGTTTACAAACTCGACTTCACCGCCATTGTGATATTCATAACCTTTAGATTGACAAAAGCCATCTTCAAATGACGCATGAACACGTAAATTTGCGCCCGATGTTGTTGTTGCTTTAGGCTCAAAAAACGTTTGTTCTGCAGAGTACGCGCTTGATGCAAATAAAGCGGCGGCAATGGTTAAAGCCGTCGATAACTTTTTCATAGATTTCCCCAAATTGTTATATTTAAATTATTTATTTAATCGTTATGTTGTGGCTAATAAATAACCACAATCAAAACTTACTATCCCCTTAATTAAATGTCAATATTGTTAACAGTTTATTGTTGATTTTATTTTAAGTGGCAAATTGACTCTACTATGAAGACATCATACGTACGCAGTGCGCCGAGCTAAATTGATAAAAGGTTGGTGGTTAAAGGCCTCTATTTGGTAGAAATCGTGCGGGAAATCGAGAGAAATCGTGCGGGACAGTCTTTGTTAATATTTTGACCCGTTTAATTAAAAAAAAGCAACGAAGGGGTCTCAAAAGAGGTCAACTCTTGCGTCGTGCACGCTAATGGACAGAAATGAGCGAAGTCGAATGGCCGGAAATGGCTAAGAGAAGCTTTCCTCACCTGCATACGCTTAATGTCTGCTATCAATAAACGTAGTGTTTCAAACCATACCTATAGTCCCTTCAAGCTACAAACACCGGCTTAAAACTGTTGGCTAAAATTAACGATGTAGGAGCAAAACCCCACTGCTTTTGGCCTGTTAAATTACTTGCTATATGCTCAAGTTACCGTTTAACTTTTTGCAAACAGTTTATGAAACAACGCTTCAGATTTTTTGAGTCCCTCATCGGTTAACACAACAGATTTAGCTTTACCAACGGGATCACAAATTAATCCTTTTTCATGTAACCGATTAGTCACTTCCCAATCAATTTGTTTCCATGCTCGAAAGTGATCATGCAATGTAAGGTACATTAAAGCTAAGGCGGCTTCATCTATTTTATCTTCATCAATGTCCATGATTAACTCCAAAACCCGAAGAACAACGAGCTTGTAAAATGACTCGTTTTATTGTTGTTTTTAATTGCGTTAAACAGTATCTGAGTTTGTCAGCTGCTTCAATCTTATTTACACGCTTTTTTGAGGGTATTTATGCTGATTAACAACTTCAGATGAGTCTGTTGCAAATGAGTGTATTTGGGTGGCTGTTATGATGGGTTTTATCGTAAATAGATAATCGTGTGGTACAGACTGCGTTTGCACTTTATATACAAAAAAATAACGAAGTAAAGATTCAAGACGTCACACAGTTTCTTATCCGTTCTTAACTTGGAAGACTTAAAGTTAAATAAAATCATTAGTTTATTAGTGCCTGTCCTGCATGAATGTCCTGCATGAATGCGGCATGAATGACCTTTGCTAATAGAGTCCTTGAAACCTTTTTACGCTAAGATATACCCAGAAAGAGATTTAGGAGTAGCATTATTCAATTTCTAAGTAATAAAATCATATCTCAGTGCATATTCTGTTGCTGATAGTGTGAAGCAGTTCATACCATTTGAAAGCGTTCGATAATCGCTTTATTTTTTTTTGCTAATGCTCCAGGCATAACAGGGGGAATACGCATTTGATCTGTCTCATAATTACTCTTGCTAAATTCACTAGCAAACTGCGCGGCTAGTTCGTGTTTACGACTCTGTTGTGAGAGATCAGCAATATTGATAATATCAATGGCTGGGTCAAACCGATGAAAACCATCGTAACTAAAATTTTTATCTACATGTAAATCGCTTAGCCTAATAAATTCGTGCATCAATGCGCGACTAAGGGTATTTAATGAGAGATCTTCAGTTAGTAAGCAGACTATTTTTCCAGCAATTTCAGGTAAGTTACTTTTAGGGTTTTGATGTATTTTAATATCCACAAGCCACAATCCATTACGACGTTGTTCAAGTTCAATTAATGAAAGCTGACAGTGGTCGTAAGTAATACAATTAAGCACATTGATGACTTGTTTCTCAGCAGAAAGACTATTATGTGAATGATTATAAAAGCTTTGTTTATTATAAAACTCAGCCATTAAAGGAAGGTCTATATGAGGATTAAAAGGCGTGGTGATACAGTTATTTACACGCAACTTAAGTAATTCTCGAACTTCATGCTCGCGTGATTTTTTTATAGCTAAAAATATGCTTTGAATAATTTCTGAGGTCGGTAATTCTGGCTCTACACGCCATTTACGCCCGAATAATAGTTTTAATTTTTCATCATACGCTTCGCTATTGACCTGTTTAGCGTAATTATCTGGCCCAACCACACCTATTTGTATGTATATGCAACCGGACTCTTGGGCAGCAAAAACAACATAACGTGGATCATAATCAATTGCACAGATAAGGTCTTCTACACTTTGTAATGTGTGATGGTAAGTTAAATAATGCTGTGGGATGCAATATTCACCATTACTAAGTTTCACCAATGGTGCTTTGGGCATTAGTTTTTCACCTAATCGTAACGGTACTGCTTTGTCCATTTTAGAATCCTCATTTATTTTATTAGAGAATACGAAAAGATTAACAAACTAGTTCACTAGCTCATTAAATAAATACTATTTCTGGTCGTTTAATCTGGACGGTTTTGACAAAATATACTGCCTAGCCTTTCTAGGACATCCATTAATAAAATCCTTCAGCACCTTGATTTTTTAGCCATATCAACCAAACTAAACTGTATATAAAAACACCTGTGTTAATACTCATGACAAAAGCACGTAAAAGCCAAATATCACTCGATGACACCGCTTATTATCATTGCGTTTCGCGCTGTGTGCGACGCGCTTTTTTATGTGGACAAGACAACACAACCGGTCAATGCTTTGAGCACCGCCGCGAGTGGTTAGTGACGCGTATTAAACAACTCGCTACTATTTTTGCGATTGATATCGCGGCTTATGCCATCATGAATAACCATTATCACTTAGTGTTAAGAGTCGACCGTAAAAAAGCTTTAGCGTGGTCAGATGATGAGGTGTTAAAACAATGGCATTTACTGTGTAAACCTATGCCCGTTGTGCAACGTTATTTAGATAACAACATCATCAGTGACGGTGATTTAATCATTGTAAAACAAGAAGCAGCCAAATTTAGAGCAAGGTTATACAACATTAGTTGGTTTATGCGTTACCTCAACGAATTCATCTCTCGCCAAGCTAACCGAGAAGATAATTGCACCGGACATTTTTGGGAAGGCCGTTTTAAAAGCCAAGCCTTATTAGACCAAACTGCCATACTGGCTTGCATGGCTTATGTTGATTTAAACCCTATACGCGCCAACATGGCCGATACACCTGAAACATCCGATTTCACCTCAATTCAAGAGCGCATTGGCGTGGCTAATCATTTAATCGAGCCTCAAGTTAATAATGCAAGAACGGATAATGACAAAGCAGCTAATGAAAACAGTGATAATGACAGTACGAATAATAACAAAGCAGTTTATGAAAACAGTGATAATGACAAAATGGTAAATAAGCAAACCATTGTTTCTTCGCTTGATAACATCAAACCCGCTAGTTTATTGCCCTTTGCTGGTAACTCACACATCAGCAATAACCCAACACATATTCCGTATGAATTAATTAACTACTTACAATTAGTCGATTGGACAGCCCGACAACTAAAACCCAACAAACGCGGAAAAATGAATGACAACACACCAGAGATTTTAAAACGACTGAACATCACAGTTGATAACTGGCTTGAATATTCAAGCCATATTGAAGACCAGTTTGGTTTTAGCCTAGGCGCAGAGCAAAGAATGCGCACCTATAGCCAACATGTAAACGTAAAACGCATAGCCAAACTCAAAGCTGCACAACGTTACTATGCAACCCCCGCCGCACTCACTTAGCTAATCTAAATATTTGCAGATCAAAACCAGCAAAATTCAAAACACCAGCAATGATGTAAACCGTCACGCCTAAAAAAGCTAATTTAATCAATCAAACGCAATTTACACGTATTGAACACCATCAAAATGAATAAATAACGCGATCAACTCACTCATTTATCAAACACGATGTAGTCAAAATCGGTTAAATTTATCTTTTCTTAGAGAGACTGTCCCAGACCCCTTTTATGTTTACTTGATGTACGCTACGACCACTTGCGCAATACCAACTACTACAAGTACACCTGTGAGAACGTTAAGTGCCAATGCTACTCTTCCAGACGACTTTGATGACTCATTAAAGCTGCTTTCTAGGCTAGAGATTCGATTGTTTAGTTGCTCTATTGCTGAATTGACCTTTCGAGTTGCACTTGTCTGTTTTTCTAAAGCAACCTGAACATCCTCTGTACTACGGACAATTATTGCAGCTTTTTGTTGCTCGTGAATCTGCGAACCAGGCTGAGCTGTTCCAGCCATATCTTCTAAAATCTCACTTTTAGTTTTATTTTGAACGTGGCTCATTGTGTCAGACTTCCTTGTAAACATAACGCCCTAATAACAGGCAAAAAATTGTTTGCTAAAATGTTGAGGAACGAAAACAGCAAACTATTTTTTGTCCTTGTTAATTAGCTTGTTATGCTGCATTTAACACCATAAATGATTTAACAAATAATGATAGTTCTTTATCTGCTTCAGTTTCTTTTTGTAATTCAGCTAAGGCCGCTTCTCTCAAAACCTGAGAGGATGTTCTAAAACATGCGTCAATTGAGCTTTTAATTTCCTGAATTCGTAACTGCCGCTTTTCAAGTAAATCAGGTCTATTAAGCTTCAAATCCGAAATAGTTATATCACCCCTTTCGCATCCATTTTTAGAGAATAAATAAGTACCATACGCGACCAAACTATTTTCAGGATCTTCACTGTATGGATTAATATATGGCGTATCTTCATAATAATTATCAGATTTTGCATTGTTACATTTTGGACAGGCATAACCTAAATTACTCCAATTAAACTCTAATTCAGGATACTTATCTTCGGCCTTGGGTTTGATATGCTCTACATGCGCAAAATCAATATGAGATATTTTACACTCACAATACATACACTTATCATGGCTTGCATTTTTAAGCGCCTCCTTATTCAGAGGGTGCTTATAATTGTTAGATGCCAATGCTGCTGGATGGGGGCACTCTGGTCTTGTTAATCTAATCACTGCTTGCTCTCCAACAATTTTTCAATAGCTTGAGGGAGCAACTTTTCAAGTCCAAGTTCTGCTAAATCTTCTCGCATCTGGGAAAAAACTTGCGGGTCTTCTGCGCCTGAAGAATACTTTTCATTTATGAAATCTAGCTTTTCTTCAACCCAAATAGGCATCGTAAACGATACACCTAATATCTCATCTAATACTTCGATTGCATTTTTAGCTTGATTATTAAGGTCAAGCTTATGAGATTCTACTTTTCCATTGGAATTATTTTTTAGTGCATAGACGGAAGAATCCTGAACTGAGCCTACAACTAAAGGGCTGTGAGTTGATACAACAAATCTAGCTTTTGGGAAAGCATTTACTAGATCGGGTAAGATTCTTCTTTGCATAATTGGGTGCAAATGATTTTCTACTTCATCAATTAAAACTGTAAAATCTGACTTTTCATTTGTTGAAAACATATAAATTTGCCAAGCAATATCTATTAGGGCACTTATTCCACCAGAAGCTGTTTCAAGAACGAACTCGTCATCTCCGTTGTTGCATACAAAAACAACCTCCATATTTCTAATTTCTATTTGCTCAAATCCAATGTTTTTAGGAAGTATTTTACGTAGAACTTCCTGAAATCCTTCAAAATTTTGAATTTGTTCATGATCTGAAGGCATTATTGCCTGATTCGCGTTATGAACCCCATAACCTTGAATGACCCAACCAATCAAAGTATTTTTCATAAAGAAGCTACTAGATTGACTTTGGTTGCCATTGTACCTTTGAATGTTACTGTTTGAGACTTCTTGAAAAGCGCTTTGTTTATTTTTCTTTGCTGTAGGAATGCTTCCGACTTGCTGGTACTTAAAAATAGAACGATGTGAAGGAATATAAAATGACTGAATTGCTTGCTGCTGTTGAATGGTTACATGATATTGTGCGGCATTGCCATTGTTAGCAATTAGCGGAGAGTTTATGTTATTAGAATAATAGAGGTTTCCTATCGAATTATTACTGCCTTTATCTTTACCTGAAAAGAATCTAGAAAAATATTTTATTATTCCTGTGCTAGATTCTGCTTTTGGGGTAGCTAAAGAGATACTATTCCAGCCACTATGTCTCGCTAAAATATTTAAAATTGTAGTTTTACCACTTCCATTTCCGCCCGTTAAAATGGTTACACGCTCATGGAAATCGATATCTATAGTTTGAAATTGTTGCCATTCATTTAGGCATATTTTTTTGAAGTACATGCTATTCCCTCTTCATGCAGCATAACGCCCTAATAATGGGCAAAAAATTGTTGGCTAAAATGTTGAGGAACGAAAACAGCCAACTGTTTTTTGTCCTTATTTATTAGCTTGTTATATGGCATTTGCACCACTCTAACTTCGCTTTGAATTTAATATATCATTGATTGCGTAGAATCCAATACGCCAATGAAAGAAATAAGAACCAATTCCCATGATGCCAGCCATGATGTAGAAAAACTTAATAGAATAATCATGTGACCAAGACATTAAGAAGAATAAAATTACAGTCGCAATTAACATTGCTACCACATAATAAAGCGGGTAAACGAAAAGATACTGTAGTAGCAGTTTGCGATTATTTCTCATGACATATAACGCCTCGTTAAGAGGCAAAAAATAGTTGGCTAAAATTAGCGACGAAGGAGCAAAAGCCAACTGTTTTTTGTCCTTTTAAACGACTTATAGTTGCTCCGTTCCATTAATTAATCAGTTTACCTAACTTATTAATAGGTGGAATATGCTTCTGTTGCTTACGAATATTTGAGCGAAAACATTCGATGCTTATAACAAGACTTTCGGAGCAACAGAAGTCACTTGTTTCAATACGCATACTCAGGGATTGCCGTCTATATCGACTATCTATAAGACCTGCGAGAAACAATACCACTGCCATATTCCATGGTTAACTTTACGCTTTGGAGGTCAAAAATGAAAGTTTTTAATCCTACTGATTTTGCCGCCCTTATCGCTATCGATTGGGCAGATCGTAAACACGACGTTTGTGAACTCGAACAGAAAAGCGACAAACCCATTTTTACCGTTATTTCCTCAAAACCAGAAGCTATTAATGCTTGGGCGAATACTTTAAAACAAAAATATAATGGTCAACCCGTTGCTGTCGCTTGTGAATTAAAAAAAGGCCCTTTAATTTATGCGCTCAGTAAATTTCAGCATATCGTATTGTTTACTATAAACCCCTCTACCGTAGCAAAATACCGAAAGGCATTTACACTCAGTGGGGCTAAAGACGATCCAACAGACGCGGCTATCCAATTAGAAATATTACAGCAGCATATGCCTAAATTGAGCGTCATTACACCCGATACCGAAAGTGTCAGGTCGCTTGCCCAACTGGTTGAATATCGTCGTAAACTCGTGCAAGACCGTGTAGATTTAACAAATAAAATCACCACAACGTTGAAGAATTAT
>NZ_QMED01000025.1 GCF_003286125.1 Algibacillus agarilyticus | reverse complement strand
AATGCCGATCAAAAAAAATGAATTTCGCCATGTTGATTACAACTGGGATGATGCTGTTGCGGATACGTTATCGCCAATCGAAAGTTTAGTTTATCGTTCTAATGTTTTAGGTGCAGACCAACGCATTACGAATACGGGCGGCGGTAACACGTCAGCCAAGCTTATCGAGAAGGACCCATTAACGGGTGAAGACGTTGAAGTATTATGGGTAAAAGGCTCTGGCGGTGATTTACGCACATCAAAAGTCGAGAATTTCTCATCATTATATCAAGGTAAATTAAACGCCTTAGATGCGACTTACCAAGCGCGTGATGACAAAGGTTATAAGCAAGCAGGCGAAGATGCGATGATTGGCATGTATAAGCACTGTAACTTTTGCTTAAACCCACGTGCTTCGTCAATTGATACCCCATTACATTCAATGATTGCTGAAAAGCACGTTGACCATTTACACCCTAATGCGGTTATTGCAATCGCGTCATGTAAAGACCAAGAAGCCTTAACCGAAGTGGTTTGGGGCGGCAAGATGGCTTACGTACCGTGGATGCGTCCGGGTTGGGAAGCGGCTAAGGTGTGTGAAGACGCCTATGCAGCGAAGCCAGACAGTATTGGTATTTTATTAGGTCAGCACGGCCATACCAACTGGGAATCAGAAAGTAAAAGTTGTTACGAAACCTCGTTATGGGTGATTGAAACGGCAGCTCGCTATATTGAAGAGCACGACAAAGGCGATATGACCTTTGGTGGTGCAAAAGTTGAAAGTTTACCAGAAGACGCGCGTACTGAATTATTAGCTAAATTTTTACCGGTAGCCCGTGGTATTTTATCAAATAAAGTTAAATTTATTGGTACGGTGCAATCAGATGAAAATGCATTACGTTTTGTTAACAGCGTTGATGCACCGCGTTTAGCGAAGTTAGGCACGTCATGTCCTGACCATTTCTTACGCACTAAAATCCAACCGCTTTACATTGATTTCGACCCGAAAAACGACAGCTTTGACACCTTAGTTGAAAAGCTTAATGCGGGTATCGAGCAATATCGTGTTGAATATGCTGAATATTACAACAACTGTAAGCGTGATGATTCACCGGCTATGCGTGACCCAAGCCCAACGGTTATCTTAATCCCAGGTGTGGGTATTATTGGTTGGGGTAAAAACAAATCAGAATCACGTGTAACCACTGAATTTTATAACTGTGCGATAGAAGTGATGCGTGGTGCAGAAGCGATTAGCGAATACACGGCGTTACCACAGCAAGAAGCGTTTGATATTGAATATTGGGCGCTTGAAGAAGCTAAATTACAGCGTATGCCAAAAGAAGCGCCATTAGCGCGTGACGTGGTTGTGGTTGTCGGTGCAGGTGATGGTATCGGTAAAGAAACCGCATTCCGTGTTGCCAAAGAAGGCGCACATGTGGTTTGTGCTGATTTACGTTTTGAAGCGGCACAAGCAACGGCAGATGAATTAACGGCCATTTATGGTCAAGGTATCGGTGTTGCCGGTACGGGTATTTCGGGTTGTGGTCCAGCGATTGCGCAAGCGGTAAATATTACCGAGCGTGATAGCGTGCAAAAAATGTTTGAGCAAGTGACCTTAGCTTATGGTGGTATTGATAAAGTGATTGTCACGGCGGGTGTTTTCCTTGCGCCGGGTCAATCGGGTATGAGTGACGACCAGCAATTTGATGTGAGCTTTGCGGTTAATGTTAAAGGCGGTTATATCGTTGGCACCGAAGCTAACAAGATATGGCAAGCGCAAAACTTACCGGGTGCGTTAGTGTTAACAACGAGTGTTAATGCGGCGGTTTCTAAGAAAGGTTCATTGGCTTATGACACCAGTAAAGCGGCCGCTAACCACTTAGTGCGTGAATTAGCGGTTGAATTGTCACCGTTAGTGAACGTGAATGGTTTAGCACCCGCGACCGTTGTTAAAGGCAGCACCATGTTCCCACGTGACCGTGTGATAGCGTCATTAACTAAGTACAACGTTGAATTTACTGCGGATGATTCAGATGATGAATTACGCGATAAGTTAGCGATGTTCTATGCTCAACGTACATTAACCAAACAACCGATAACCCCGGCCGACCAAGCGGAAGCGGCTTACTTAATGGTTTCAGGTCAGTTAAGCAAAACGACAGGCCAAATCATTAGTGTAGACGGTGGTTTACACGAAGCGTTTTTACGCTAAGCCGTTTTTACCCGAGTGATGTTCACGGCACGCTAAAAAGCGAGCAGAGCCTGACTTGGGTAAACAAGACAACCGATATTAGGAAACATAAAAATGACTCAACGTATAGATAAAGGCCTAATTGCAGAAGAAAATGCAAAATTAGAAGGCTTCTTAAAAGAAGATTACGCGGCTTTAGGTGCAAAATTAGCGCGTGAAAACATCAATATTGACGACATCACGGCCAAAGCGGAAACGTTTCAAATTGCGGTACCGTCATGGGGCACTGGCACCGGCGGCACACGTTTTGCCCGTTTTCCAGGTGAAGGCGAGCCACGCAATATTTGGGAAAAACTAGAAGACAGCGCGGTTATTAATGATTTATCGCAATGTACCGAGCGCGTATCACCGCATTTTCCGTGGGATAAAGTGGATGACTTTAGCGAACTTAAGCAAACGTCAGATAACTTAAACCTAAAATGGGATTCGATTAACTCGAATACATTCCAAGACCAACCGGGTCAAGAGCATAGCTTTAAATACGGTAGTTTAAGTAACACCAGCCAAGCTTCACGTGATTTAGCGATACAACACAACTTAGATTGTATTGAATACGGTAAAGCATTGGATTCAAAAACGTTAACGGTTTGGGTTGGCGATGGTTCAAATCATCCGGGACAACAGCATTTCCAAGGCGCGTTTGAGCGTTACTTAGAAAGCATGAAAAAAATCTATGCGGGTTTACCGAGTGATTGGGAACTGCATATCGAACATAAAATGTTTGAGCCGGCGTTCTACTCAACGATTATTCAAGATTGGGGCAGCAACATCTTAGCGGCGATGGAATTAGGTCCACAAGCTAAATCATTAGTTGATTTAGGCCATCACGCGCCAAACGTGAACATTGAAATGATAGTGTCGCGTTTAATACAATTTAAGAAATTAGGTGGTTTCCACTTCAATGACTCTAAATATGGCGATGATGATTTAGACAGCGGTAGTTTACACCCGTATCAACAGTTCTTAATTTTTAATGAATTAGTGGATGCAGAATACCGTAACCAAGAAGGTTTTGGCCCGAACTACATGTTGGACCAATCACACAATGTGACAGACCCAATAGAAAGTTTAGTTAATTCAGCGGCGAGCGTACAACGTTCATACGTATCGGCTTTGATAGTAGACCGTGAGAAATTAACAGGTTACCAAACTGAAAACGATGCCTTGATGTGTAGCAATACATTGAAGCATGCGTTTACGACAGATGTATCGCCTATTTTAGCGATGGCGCGTTTACGCAAAGGTGGAGCGATAGACCCAATCGCGGTTTACCGTAAATCAGGTTACCGAGCGCAAGCGGGCGTTGAGCGTCCTAACAGTGGCGGCAACGGTTCGGGTATTGTTTAAGCTCGAATAATAATTTTTATACCCGCTTAGGTTTTTAATGTAAGCGGGTATTATTATTTTTAGTGGTTTCACGAAATATATTATTGGGTAAAACACCCGCAGAATTTAATTTATTTTGTGTAGCTATTAGTTATGTTTTTGAACTAACAGATCAGCGCTAGATAATTAACGGATAAACACAGCCTAAGACCGTAAGGGTCTATTAATATAAAAATATTGGAGCTTTAATGAATAATTTAGCTGATTTGGTACCACCTGGCGTTGTGAGTGGTAAAAATTTAGATACACTTTATCGAGTTGCTCGAGAAAACCAATTTGCTTATCCTGCCGTCAATGTGATTGGTACAAACTCGATCAATGCCGCGCTCGAAGCGGCTCGTGAATGTCAATCGCCTATTATCATTCAACTTTCTTATAGTGGTTCAGCCTTCTTTGTTGGTAAAGGTTCACCCTTAACCGGCCATGAACCCTCTATTGTTGGTGCTATTTCTGCGGCTAATTATATTCATAATGTAGCCGAGCATTATGGTGTCCCGGTTATTTTACATACTGATCATGCGGCCAAAAAATTATTACCTTGGATAGACGGTTTGATGAAAGCGGGTGAAAAACATTTTGCCCAAACTGGGGTTCCTTTATTTAGCTCGCATATGCTTGATCTTTCTGAAGAGCCAATCGAAGAAAACATAGCAACTTGTACTGAATATTTAGCGCGTTTAGCCAAGTTAAATATGGCAATCGAAATTGAATTAGGTTGCACAGGGGGCGAAGAAGACGGTGTTGATAACAGCGATTTAGATAGCTCATTGTTATACACGCAACCTGAAGATGTTGCATATGCCTATGAAGCGTTAAATGCCGTGAGTTCTTCTTTTACTATCGCGGCTTCGTTTGGAAATGTGCACGGGGTTTACAAACCGGGTAATGTAAAATTAACACCTGAAATATTAAAAAATTCTCAAGCGCACGTATCAGAGAAGCACAACTTGCCACACAATCCGCTTAATTTTGTATTTCATGGCGGTTCGGGTTCTGCAACTTCAGAAATTACCGAAGCGATTGAATATGGTGTAATTAAAATGAATATTGACACCGATACTCAATGGGCTTCTTGGAAAGGGGTTTCAGATTATTACCAAGAAAATAAAGCCTTTTTACGTACACAGATAGGCAACCCTAGCGATGCTGACGCGCCTAATAAAAAATACTATGATCCTCGAGTTTGGTTGCGAAAATTAGAACAGTCAATGACTAAACGTTTAGTCCTGTCTTTTACTGAATTGAATTGTTTAAATCGTTACGAGGTGAAAAAATGAAGCGTTTGATACCTTGTTTAGAAGCGGATAAAACCGAAATAGAATTAATTCTGTTGATCAAGACTATCGTGACGGCCTGTAAAGATATCTCGTTTAGAGTAAGCCAAGGTGCATTATCGAATGTACTGGGTTCAACTTTAGATGAAAATATTCAAGGTGAAACACAGAAAAAATTAGATGTATTAAGCAACCAGTTGCTTAAAGATATGTTATTTGAAAGTGGTAAAGTGCGCACGATAGCATCTGAAGAAGAAGACTATGTGGTAGCCGCCACAGAAGGTGCACCTTACATTGTTGCTTTTGATCCCTTAGATGGCTCATCTAACATTGATATCAATGGTCAAATTGGTACGATCTTTACGATTTACCGTGCACGCGATGATGTTCCTTTTGACAGTAAATTACAATTTGCTCAAAAGGGCAGTGAACAAGTGTGTGCTGGTTATGTTTTGTATGGTCCTGCAACTATGCTGGCCATGACCACCGGTGGCCCTACACGTTTGTTTACCTTAGACAAAACACAAGGTTGTTATTTATTAACCGAACCTGAAATGAATATCTCGGCTGATACACAAGAATTTGCCGTTAATATGGCTAATCAAACACAATGGTCTGAGTTGTTTAAAGCTTATATCCACGATTTAGTGGCTGGTGAAAGCGGTGTGCGCAACAAGCGGTTTAACATGCGTTGGAACGGTGCCATGGTTGGCGATGTACATCGTGTTTTATCTCGAGGGGGGATTTTTTGTTATCCAACTAATATTAATAACCCTACGCAACCTGCAAAATTACGTTTACTTTATGAAGCTAACCCACTGGCGATGTTAGTTGAAAATGCACAAGGTAAAGCGTTTACAGAAACAACTCGTATTTTAGATATCGAACCGGATGATATTCATCAACGTGTTGCCGTTATTATGGGCTCGGCGAACGAAGTTGATGCCTGCTTAAATTATTTGCAATAACCCCCATATTTTAAATGACTTGTACCTAAGCCACAAAGTGTAGGTATGAGTTATTTCGAGTCGTGTGCAAAGCTAATTTTTCTAAGGACAGAAAAATTAGCTTTTTTTTTGAGTTACACCCCATTCACTTCAAGGCCTCCGTTCAAATGGGCTTTAAATTGAGGTTAGTTTAGTGACTATAGTCAAAGCGATCGGGTTTTTAGGGGCAGGTTTCTAGCTCCAGACGAAACCTAAGTACTTACATCCATGATAAGCAAAGCCGTCAAAGCTACCGCGTCCTGCTCTCGCCCCTTACCTGCATCCATGCAGGCAAGCTTCGAGACGCCATGAGCATATGCTCTACTATGTGATTGGGGCCGCCTAAATGGATTTAGGTGTTAGAACGACGCAGGAGCCAAAGTCGAGAGTAAGCGCTGACAATGAACCATAAAATCTGAGCGAGAAGACTATATTAATTACTACTAAGTCTCATTACTAACAAAAAAATTGGATCAACGCGGCATAAAAATCATTTTAAAATCATATTTATCATATTTAATTCAATTTGTTGCAAATTTGTGATTGTTAATGATTTGTGTTGGCGTATAATAAAATATTAATGACTCTTTAAATTAATTGTTTGGGTATATACCTTTTCATAAACTTTAAAGACACGATTACATCAAATAACAATACTTTGAAGGCAACAACACATTTTCGACCGCCTATAGTCAAAGCGATCGGGTTTTAGGGGTAGGTTTCGAGTTCCAGACGAAACCTAAGTACTTACATTCATGTAAGCAAAGCCGTCAAAGCTACCGCTTCCTGCTCTCGCCCCTTACCTGCATCCATGCAGGCAAGCTTCGAGAGGTCATGAGTATATGCTCTACGATGTGATTGGGGCCGCCTAAATGGATTTAGGTGTTAGAACGACGCAGGAGCCAAAGTCGAGAGTAAGCGTTGACAATGAACCATAAAACCTGAGCCAGAAGACTATATATTCGATAACTAACAGACGATAATGAACCTATGATAAAAATTTTATTACCTTTGCTTATTTCAGTAGCGCCTCTTTGTTGGGCAGGTGAAACCCCCATTAAACACAACCTATCAAGTGAAAATATTAACCGTACCGTGCTTAAAGCTATTCAAGATTTTTCGGTTATCGATGCTGGTGATGTGCCTTATTACAAAGAGCAAAGATCAGATGCGCTAAGTATTAATGCGGTTCATCCAGAATACCGTAATTTATTTGCACAAGCCGATCATGAATTTACCGGCAAAACCGGTTTATATGATATTACGCTAACCACTTTAACTGAAGAAGATGGTGAATCGGTATATCGTTTATTAACAAATAATAAAGTTGTTGGCATTTATCGAAATTCTTATATTGGTAAAGGGTCACCCAAAGATTTTCAGCCCGAAACGCATACTTGGACTGATATTGCTTTAACGCAAGGTGATACGTTATCGATTGAATCGATCGCGCATACTAATGGCGAAATACCAGAGCATGGCGGAACCGCTTGGGCTCGTGGCCGTTGGCAACAACTTGAATTAACGCCTGCTAAGGCAATTCATTTGCCACGCTATCATTTCAGATCGCATGTTGATTTACTCGTGGCTCAATTTGACTCTAAACCAGACGCAGATGATATTCATGCGATTGCGGCCTTAGGTTCTATGCTTGATCATGCTGATATGGAAGGGGTTAATTACATTGCGGTTGCAGGTGCCATTGGCAACCAAAATGGCCCTTATATTGATGCGCCTAATTTATTTACTTTAGCTTTTGGTAAAGAAGGTAAAGATTGGATAAGTGCACAAAAAAATTGGCACAAAGCGGTCAACTTTACTAAAAACCGAGTAAAAGCGGTACTAGCGCAAGGCGGTAAAATTTGGGTGCAAGAAGCAGGGCAATCTGATTTTACTCGTGACTGGGTTCACGCTTTAATTACAGCGGGGGTGAGTGAATCGGTTATTAAAAATAACGTCATTGTTGTACAACACAGTGACTGGAATGAGAAAAAAACAACGCCTGCTGACCTTGCTTATGTCAAACTTAAAACCCGTTATCAAGCCGTAAACGATGGCAATGAAGCGATGAAAGAGTTTAACCGTAAAGGTCGACGCGGTGCTTTAACGCCCTTATATGTTAATGAAGATAAAAAGTGGTTAGCCAGTGCAATAAGCCCTAAAAATACTCGAGACGAAAGCCGTGCGATGTGGCAAGAGGCCGTAAGCATTATCGATAAAACCGATTTTAATTTTAAGCACTCTGTAATACCGCAAGGTGGAGTGGATTTTTCTGACATTGTTGAAAATTGGTGGATTTTTGATTTAGGCCATCGTGCACCTTCTGTTCATGCCTTTTGGGAACGTTATGTCACCAATGCACCATTAGATAAGATTAGCCCGCCTAAAGGCCGATTAGCGATTGTTATTGATGGTAATTCACCCGATCCGGATGATATTGGTGCCACTCCCGTCATGATGGGATTATTACAGCAAACGAATTTAAACGATAGATTAGTCCATCTTTCACATTCATGTGATTTAGACCCTTTCCGTAATAAAGGCATTCAGCGCATTAATGCTAAAAACGAATTGCGTCGTCAGCAAAAATTGCATGAATTAAGTGGCGAAAGTATTAAGTTATTTGGTCCTTTTGAAAACTTACGTGATTATTATAACTGTCGAGTTGATCAGCAAGGAGCCGCTGAAGATTTACGAGATGCCATTAACAACTCAACCGCTAATGATCCGCTTTGGATAATTGAAGCCGGCGAGCCTGATTTAATTGGTTATGCACTTGAGATGGCTAACCCTGATGTGATTAAACATGTTCATGTTATTTCTCATCACCCCGCTAATGATAATAGCGGAGATTATTTTACCTGGCAGCAAATTTTGGATTTTGGTATTACGCAGCATCAAATCGGTGATCAAAATGTCGGTTTACAAACGCCTATGTATCCTTGGGATTGGGCAAAAAACCATAATGATAAACGTATTCATTATATTTGGAGCATGATGGCTTATGCCGAACAAGACGGCGTTGTTAACTTTCAAACAAATAAATTTGATTGCTCAGATGCAGGTATGGTTTATTGGTGGATAACCGGAGCCGATAAGGGTGGCAATAACTCAGCTTCTGCCGCAGATATGAAAGATATGTTATTGTTTAAAAAATAAAACAAGCCAAAATTGTAACCAACAGCAATATCAAAGCCAGCTTATTTAAGCTGGCTTTTTTGTTTCTGGTCTACGTTTTTATAACATTTAATACGGCTATATCTATTTGTTGATGTTGGTTGGTTTAGGCGCGAAGCGGCGTAAGCCACCGTCACCATGTGTGTGGTAAATATTTTGACGCAGGTTTTTTACATACCCGTATTTCCGCATCCCCGAATATCCGGCTTACGCGACTTCGTCGCTAAACCGGTCTACGTTTGTTTTAACATTCAATACGGCTAAATCGATTTGTTTATGTAGGGGGGTAGGCGCGAAGCGGCGTAAGCCACCGTCACCATGTGTGTGGTAAATATTTTGACGCAGGTTTTTTACATACCCGTATTTCCGCATCTCCGAACACCCGGCATACGCGACTACGTCGCTAAACCGGTCTACGTTTTATTTTAATTATTTATAATTCAAACTTGAGGGCATGTTTACCGGCTTGATATTTTTGCTTGCTTTTATTGGGCAACATAACCCAAGCACTGGTATTGTTTGGGATCTCAAATTGCCAAAAAATAGACTGACCTTGGCGTTGCCAACGGCTTTTTATTTCACCATAACCACTGGTATAACTCACTTCTACTTCGTTTAAATCACGTGGAAATACCGGTTTTAAGATAAACTCTTGAAAACCGACACTGTGTTCCATCGGCCGAATACCGCCTAAACCTTGATAAAACCAACCATCGTAGCCGCCATGAAATGGGTGGTTTAGTGAACGTAAAGGCCCTCGGCCTTTACTCGGGTCAAAAGCGCCTTTACGCTCCCATAATGTTGTGCCTTTTAAAGTATCAAATAAATAGGAATACCCTGGGTAACCTTTGGCTTTAAATATATTGAAAGCGGTATCGACATAGCCATAATCACTTAATGATAAATATAAATAGGTTTGGCCGAGAGCACCAACAGATGAATGACCTTTCCATTTCTCGGTGACATCTTTATTTAAGGCATCTGCTACACCTTGGCGCAATTCAACCGGTGTAATACCAAACTGCAAAGCCATTGCATCAGCGGTTTGACTGCCATAATGGCCTGTTTTTGCATCATAAAACGCTTGATGAAAACCTTGGCTTAGGTTTTTATATAAAGTGATGAATTTTTCTTTGTCATCCGGCTTATTTAATACATTCGCTATTTTGCTCATATAGTTAGCTGCTTGCGTAAAGAGTGCCGTGCTGGTTACACCTGTGGTTGTCCATTGTGGTGTACCCCTGCCACCTACACGAGGTACGCCCGGAGCCGGTACGGGATCACACCAATCGCCATAACCGTTGTTAATTAAATACTCACTCATTTGGCTTTGGCCAAAAGTCATGTATTTAAGCAAACTTGAATATTGATTGGCTAGCAGTTGTGGATCACCATGATGGCGATAATGCTCCCAAGCAATAAAAACTTCGGCCACTGCCCAATCTACTTTACCACCACCGGTGCGTTTACCCGGCACAACAACCGGCGCGGTGTGTAATGCGGTTTGAAAATCGCCAAGGTATTTGGGCCAAAAGGCGTTCATATTAAAGTTATAATTACCGGTAATAAGCGTAGCGTGAGCATCACCTGTCCAGCCTGCTTTTTCGCGTATTGGGCAATCTAGTGGCACACTCATTAAGTTACTTTCGTAGCTCCAGAGTGCGGTGTTGTGGATGCGATTGATTAAATCATCTGAACTTTTAAATTGTCCAACACGTTCTACATCACTACGAACGAGCTGGGCGCTCAATGCGCTTAATGCAGGTTTTTGGGTTAAGCCGGTTATTTCTACATATCTAAAACCATGCCAGGTAAAACTCGGCGTCCAATTTTTGGGGGGGTTCTGTGCCGCGTTGTTCTCTGCTGCAATATAACCGTCAACCGCATTTAAGTTTGTGGCCCAGCCACCACCGCTTAATTGACTAATGTTGCCTTTACCGTCTTCCCATTCAGCAAATCTTAAATAAACCGCTTGTCCAGGTTCTAGTGCTAATTGATCAAGATGTAGTGTTGGAATACCCGTGAAGTTTTGGCCAAAATCAAATACCCATACGTTATCTTTTGGCTGTAAAATGCGTTGGGGTTGCATGGTTTTTACAGGCCGAATCGGCGGTAATAATTGCGGTTCAAGTTTTTTTGTTGGCCAATCATTAAGCACTTTAGCAGGCTGCCAATCTGACCAGTCTTGACTTGTGGTTACCTTATTCCAATCGGGTATCGCTTGGTTGGCATCATATAGTTCACCTGAAAAAATCCCTTCTTTGATGACGGGTGAGGCATGTGTAAGCCAGTTCTCGTTTGAGGTAACAATTTGGCGACTCCCATCGTTATAGGTTAATTCTAACTGTGCAATAAACGTGGGTTGACCAAATGTATAGGTTTTTCGCGCTTGCTTTTCGCCTTGGCTATCGGGGTTTTTCCAACCACTAAAGGCGATGTCTTCATCATACCAACCACTGCCTAAGTGAACAGCGATGGCATTTTGACCGTTTTTAAGTAATTCAGTAACGCGATCGGTGTTGTATAAAATGCGTTTGTCGAAGTCGGTTTGCCCTGGGTCCATAATGCGGTCTTTAACTTTTTGACCATTTAAAAAAATCTCATAATACCCACCCGCGGTACTATGCAATTTGGCACTTTTAATGGTTTTATCAATTGAAAATTCATGTCGAAATAAACTCGCTGTCGGCATTTTGTGCAGTTGTTCTATGGCAGAGGTTGCGATACTGCCGTCTTCTTTTTCAACCGTACCCACGAGGTTTATCCATTGGGTTGTTTGCGCTTGTGTTAGAGCGGGCGATGGTTTTTTTACCTGTAGCCATTTAGCTTGCCAATCCGTTTTATTAAGTAAGCCCATCTGCCATGTACTGGCTTGGCTCCACCTTGAGGGTTTAGCTGTTTTTTCTGTCGTACTTTCTGGCCAAACTCTTACTCGCCAATAAACAACCGAATTAGTGGTTAAAGGTAAACCTTGATACGCCACATTGACTGATTTGGCGCTGATTACTTTATGACTATCCCATAGATCGGCCTTATTATTCGCTAGGTTTTCGACTGAACTGGCAACTTGAATTTGATAAGCCTGTTGTTGCTTTACATTGGCGTGCCAAGATAAACGTGGATGTTGATGGTGCACATTTAAAGGGTGTGTATGACCTTCGATTAATAATGCGCTGGGTACAACTTTGTCAGTATTGAGTGCCGGAGATTGATTGCAACCCGTTAATAAACTGAAGACAACTAAAGCCGATGCAGACAGTAAATGGAGTTTACTGCGATTATTTAATTTTTTAATAAAATACATTGTAAGCCTATTTTTTTGTAAATAACTGAGCTAAAACCAAAGCTAAATTAAGAAAGCTAAATTAATAAAACTAAAAGCCTTTTGATAACAATCAAAAGAGCCAGTAAGAAAAAGCCCCCGCAATGAGGCCACACAACAACGCTAAACTTGTGGGTGCAAAATACAAGGGTTTAACAGGGGCCTGTTCGACTGTTTTTTTGCCCGTGAACATCGCTTTAATTAGGTTATCTTTTTTAATTAATACGTAAAAAAATACCGCAACTAAATGCAACCAAATTAAGGTAACTAAGGCATTAAAACTATAACGGTGAAGCTGGGTAAACGTATCCGACAAGGCTTTTGAAACATGATCAGATAGTGCACCACTAAAGCCTAAATCGTCGTTGCTTAATAACCCTGAAAAAACTTGAAAGCCAAGCACACACATCATCACAATCACCATCCACCCACCAGCCGGATTATGGCCAACTTGATGATGCGCTTGTAAACGTATGGATTTATTTAAATAACGTAAAGCCGCAAACGGTTGTACAACAAAATGGGTAAAGCGCGAAGTACGAGACCCCAATATTGCCCAAATTAATCTAAACACCAGTAAACCGATCAAGCAATGACCTGCAATTTCATGTAATTCAATTAAGCGATTTTCAATGGTGTACCAAGCGGCAACAATATTTATTACCAGCGCCCAGTGAAAAATACGTGTCGCACTATCCCATATTTTTAGCGTTTTCATTTAACTAACCTTGCTTTACTTTGATGAGTTCAATTGATTGTTGCGTATAGATATTTTCGATATGTTCATCGACCCATTGCTCATCAACTAATAACGTTTTAAGTGTCGGATGTTGCGCTAACTTAATCAGTTGTTTATTTTCAACTTCGACACCGGGTATTTTCAGTGTGCTTAATTGACTCATCGTTAGTAGGGTGGTGATTGAGTCAGACGATATTTTAGTATTTGATAAATCGAGTTCGGCTATGATGGGCCCAACCGCGTTATTAAATTGCGTTAACAGCTGATCATCAAAACGGGCTTTAATTGCAAAGCTGTTTACAATTAATAGGTTTGATGTGCGTGCTTGATACTGCAAAACAAACGGATATTGATTTTGTAATTGGTGTACTTGCTGCTCATAAGGTTTACGATTTTGCTCGATAGTGTGCCAGTTTATTTCAGTAAATGTGATGACTTTTGCTTTAGCGGGCGCTTCAGGAAAATCAGCTTCGGTGAGCGTGCCTGAACTGCCTTTAGTTAACCAAAGCTTAATGAGCGCGAGTTCTTCTTCTGTTTGTCTATCTCTACCATAGGGAGGCATCGCAAGTCGGTCTGTTTCGGGTAGCATCATGCGTTCAATCAATAAATTATGGTCTGCTTGCCGTAAATCAGCTTCACTACGGCCTGAAAAATTAAGTTGTCTAAAGCTATCTAAGCGTAAATGGCCTTTTGCTTTATTGCTGTCGTGACAGGCAACACAATACTTTTCAAATATGGGGTCAATTCGGCTGTTATAAAACGAATCGTCACTGGCTTGCAAAACCGGCGTTAACCCTAAATCTTCTTTAATGTGTTGGATCCAATGAGGCTGACTACGAACAAATAAAACAAGCCATAGCACACTTAGCAAGCCAACAATGATGAAATATCGCTTGGCTTTTTCTGTATTTTGAGGTGTGTTGTTCATTATTATATTTACCTCATTTATTTTAATATTTGCGACACAATGTGTGCCTCTTCAACCCCAGTTAAACGTTGGTTTAACCCCTGGAATCGATAATTAAGATCGTAATGATTAAAACCGAGTTGATATAAAATAGTGGCGTGTAGATCGGCTATTTCAACTTTGTCTTTCACTATTTCATAACCGAGTTCATCGGTTTCACCATGGGTGTAGCCGCCTTTAATACCAGCACCGGCCATCCACATGGTATAAGCATCAGGGTGATGGTCTCTGCCGGCAAAGGGGGCATCTTGTCCACCGCGATTTTCGAGCATCGGTGTTCTGCCAAATTCGCCCCCCCAAACAACAAGCGTATCTTCTAACAGCCCGCGTTGTTTTAAATCGGCGAGTAACGCGCCCATGGGTTGGTCTGTGTTTTTACATAAATCAACAAAGCCGTGATGTAGCGAACCATTTTTGCCTGAGCCATGCGAATCCCAACCATAATCAAATAATTGAATATAACGTACGCCACGTTCCGCTAAGCGTCGTGCCACTAAACAATTATTGGCAAAACTGGCTTCGCCCGGTTTAGCGGCATAATCAGCTAATGTTTGAGCTGATTCATTTTGTATATCAAAGGCATCTGATGCTTCTATTTGCATACGGTAAGCCATTTCATATTGTGAAATCCGCGTTAAGGTTTCTGGGTCGCCAAAAGCGTCATAGCTTTGTTTATTGATATTTGAAATCGCATCCAATACTCGTCGACGTAAAGGCCGACTCACTTCATCTGGATTACTTAAATACAACACAGGATCGCCGTGCGAACGACATTCAACACCTTGATACACACTGGGCAAAAAACCTGAACCCCATAATTGTTTGCCGCCATCGGGTGCGTTAGAACCGGATATAAGTGATACAAATCCAGGTAAGTTTTGATTAAGCGTGCCTAAGCCATAAGTGACCCATGACCCTATTGAAGGCTTGCCCGATAAAGGCGAACCTGTGTGCGTTAATATTTGTGCGGGGGCATGATTAAATTGATTCGTTTTCATGGATTTAATGAAACAAATATCATCTACATGCTTAGCTAAATGCGGCATACGATCAGAAACCCAAGCGCCTGATTCACCGTGCTGTTTAAACGGAAACTGCGGGCCTAATAATTTTGGCGTACCCGATATAAAGGCAAACTCTTTACCTTCTAAATAAGATTGAGGTGTCGCTTTACCGTTATATTTTTCTAGAATAGGTTTGTAATCAAATAGCTCTAATTGACTCGGCGCGCCAACCATATGCATATAGATCACCCGTTTGGCTTTAGCCGGATACTGCGGAGGTAACGGGGCTAAAGGTTGAGTGATGGGGCGACTAAAATCTAAGGTTTGTGCCGTTGCCATGGCTTGGTTTGGCATTAACGAAGCTAAAAAAGCACCGCCTAAAACCCCGCCGCTATTCGTAATAAATTCACGCCTTGTTTGCAATTGCAGCTGCTTTAATTTCAGTTGTTGTATTTCTGCTGCACTAACTTGCATGTTTTGATTGTATCGATTAAATAAATTTCTCATCGGGTTACCTAGTTAATGCATCGTCTAAATTTAACAAGATAGAAGCCATTGCGGTCCAACTGCCTGAGCTCAACGTGTTAGCCTGTTTTGTTTGTTCCGTTTTATCTGCGAGTTCTGTTTTAAGCTGTAATTGAATTTCATTTAATGCATCGTTCAAACTGGCTAATTCGTTTTTGTTTGGTTGACGCGACAAAACGCGTTTAAAACCCAACTCAATGGCTGAATCAATACTACTAGCCGCTTTGTCTTGCATTAACTTGCCTAAAGCTTGAGCCGCTTCGTGATAAACCGGATCATTTAAGGTGACTAAAGCTTGTAGTGGGGTGTTTGTTGCAATGCGGCGTTCATGGCTAAACTCGCGTGTTTCCATATCAAAGGTTAAAAAACTCGGATACATAAACGCTCTTTTCACAAATGTGTAAATCGCACGGCGGTAACGGTTCTCGTCTGTTGCATTGGTCCATTCTTTTATTATTTTACCTGGGTGTCCCCATATACCGTCTGGTTGAGGCGGCATTGCTGGCTCGCCGCCAATTTTATTCACGAGCAGATCCGCGGCTAATAACGCTTGGTCGCGGATCATTTCGGCGGTTAAACGTTGTCTTGGTCCTCGGGATAGCCATTGATTTTTGGGGTCTTTTTCGAGCAGTGTCGGATCAATCGTGGCGTCTTGTTGGTAAGCATGACTCATCACCATTTTTTTCAATATGGCTTTCATATCCCAATTTAAATCATTTTGAAAATGCAACGCTAACCAATCTAACAATTCTGGGTGAGTAGGAGACGTGCCGGCACTGCCAAAGTCTTCAAGTGTTTCAACAATGCCAATACCAAATAATCGATGCCATAAACGGTTAACGGCTACACGGGCAGTTAACGGTTGGTCAGGCTGAAAAAACCATTGCCCTAAACCTAAGCGACTCGGTTGTTGAGTAAAATGAGGGAATATGGCGGGTGTATTGGGTTTAAGCAGTTCACCGACTTTGGCTATCATGTTTCCGCGATTAAATTTAGCCATCGCACGGTTATCCCAGCGGTCTTGCTCCAGCATAACGGGCATGCCATAACCTTCAATCGAAGCAAGCTGATTTTTCAACTCACCATAGTGTTTTACGTGTGTGGTTCTATGTTCGCTGTTGGCATAATTTAGCCATTCGGCATCGGCAGAGATATCGATACGGGCACGATGCAGGCGAGAAGGTATACCATCGCCTAACATGGTACGCTGCATCTGGGCTAATTCGACTTCGATCTTATCGCCTTGCTGCAGTGTAAGTGGTTGGTTTAGAACTGCGACCGTCCAACGTGGTAAATAGATACGATGGGCAAACCAACCCACGCCTTCACCGGTTGATAAACCATCATGCTGACGATCAAGTTTACTTAATTGGGTTAATTGCTCGTCCATGACTTCTGTACTGTTCGACATATGGGTGTTAATTGACAGTTGTGTTTTTTCACCATTCGCTCTGATGACATAAAGTTTTATATCGTCAATATGAAACGGTTTTTCGGGAGTATGGCGTGCTTTATCGGGGTTTTGTGGTGTGGCCGTTAGTTTAATATTATTGACCAAGGTTGTTTGTTCAAAAGCCTGACTTATTAAATTAAAATACAACCGTGCTTCGTATTTTCCAGCATCAAAATATTCGCCATTTTTAATCTCAAAATGACGCACAGGTTGCTTGGTTAATTCAGCTATGCGTTTTTTACCCACTTTTACGAGCTCTACATGGCGATAGTTTGGTTTTTTGCCTTGCGCAGTAAGTTCAGCATTTTTGTCTTCCATTTCTTTAATGTATTGCGATAAGCCTCGTAGCTCGTCTCCTTGCGCGGTTTCTATTTCAACTTTTTGCCATTTTTTATCGGGGCTAAGCGCTTCTGTTTGTTTGTTTAATTCAAATGCTTTTTGGGCTTCTTGCTCACGAATTTTAATTAAGTTTTCTTGAATATCAAAAGCGAGTTGATGTTCGGTCTTGTTTTTAGCGAGTTTATAAAGCGGTTCATAATCTCGGTAGTCAGCATCTTTACTGGTATTAAAAAAACTAAGCGACGCATAGTATTCATCGTGTTCGATTGGATCATAAGGGTGCGAATGGCATTGCACGCAATTTATAGTCATGGCATTTAATACCGACCACGTCGTGGCATTACGATCCATTACCGCAACCATTCTAAATTCTTCGTCGTCAGTACCACCTTCGCTATTTGAAGGTGTTTGCCGGTGAAACCCAGTTGCTATTATATTGTCTAACGAACGATTTGGCATGAGATCACCGGCAAGTTGCTCAATAACAAATTCGTTATAAGGTTTGTTGTTATTTAACGCTTCAATAACCCATTGCTTGTAAGGCCACGACTCGCGATATTCGTCTCGAGTATAGCCATGGCTGTCGGCATAGCGAGCTAAATCCATCCACATGGCGGCCCAACGTTCACCGTATCGTGGCGAGGCTAATAACCTGTCGACTTGTTTTTCAAAGGCGTTATTACCTTCATCAGCAAGAAATGCATCTATCTCTTTTTCGGTGGGCGGTAAACCAATCAGATCAAATGATAAACGTCTTAATAGTGTGGTCTTATTTGCTGACTCACTTAGCGATAATTGCTGTTCTTCTAGATTAGCTTGTAAAAAGGCATCAATTTCATTATTGATCCGTTCAGTTTTTTGTACGGTGGGTACTGAATGGTTTTGTGGCTTTATAAAAGCCCAGTGTTCTTCCCATTCTGCCCCTTGTTCAATCCATGTTCTGAGTAACTGTATTTCATGTTGGGAAAGCGCCGGTGCTTTATAAGGCATGCGGATATTTGGATCGTTTGACTCAACACGTACGATTAATTCAGATGCATCTGGATCACCCGGTACTATGGTTAATCGACCCGAATGCCCTCGACCTAAGGCTTCTTCTCTATAAATAAAAGAGACATTCGATTGTTTACCAACCCCCCCATGACAACCCGTACAGCTTTTATTTAAAATGGGCCGAATATCGTTATTGAACGATATTTTTTTGTCACTCGATTCACTTTTGGGTTCGGTACAGCCTATTAATAAACTAACAAGGCTTAGCCATATTAATGGGGATGTTAATGAGAATAGTCGTACTTGATACTTCATCATAATTTAACCGTTTTAAAATACTGACGTGCGATGCATGGTCGGATAAACGAACACGTTAACGCTATTGTTTAGGCAGTGTTTGTAAATCAAACCGCACAAGTCGGCCCCACTTGTTCCACTCGGTAATATATAAGTTGCCTTGATGATCAAATGTAATGCCATGTGGGGCAGTAAACACCCCAACGCGCCATTTATCGGGCTCGGTTACATTGGTATTTATCTCGCTAGCGATGTCGTTAGTACCGAGGGTTTTAATGGTTTTTCCACCTTTATCGATTAAGCTCACTCGACCGCTTATTTCGGCAACCGCCGCAATATCGTTATAAAAAGCTACAGAGCTAGGGCGGCGTAAATCAGTCGCATAAGTGCCGATTAGTCCGCCATCTAACATCATGTGTACTAAGCGGCCATTTTTACGGTCGGTACAAATTAAACGATTAGGTGTATAACGAGGGTCGATATGTATTTTGTGGCAATTATTAAAATAATAAGGCGAACCTTGGCCTCCAAATGTTGTTAAATACTGGCCTTTTTCATTATATTTATGAATATAATCAAGACTATAACCATCAACGACATATAAATTACCTTGCTGATCGACATCGATTGCGGTGAGTTTTAAAGTGGGTTTACTTGCGGCATTTTTATGTTTGACGATTTTTTGGAATTGCTTTGGGATGGTTTTATCGGCGGCAATGTTAAATATGATTTCGCCTTGCAACGTCATTTTTATTATTTGCTTGTATTTTAATGATGTTCCATAAATGTATTCTTGGCCGTTTTGATCTTGGCGTATCACAAAACCATGAAAATCATCGGGGGCATTCGCTACATTATGCAGGTAATCGCCAGCGGGTGAATAAACACGAATCCCGCCTTTTGTGTTGCCATCACTCATGGTGCTAATGTAAAACTGACCCTGTTGGTCGATATCAATCTCACCGTGTGATTTGCCAATTTTGTGTGCGCCATTAGCCAAATCGAGCCATTGAGTAGAAACATCAAATTCAAGATGATTTTCATGGCTATTTACATGAAAGCTCATCATGCTCATTAGCCACGTAATCAACACCGCTCTATATATCGCTATACGCGGCATATAAAAGTTAAACTCTTTATTATTTTTAATTTTATTAAACATATATACCTATCTTTTTATTTGTTTACTGAGATAAATGCAAAATAAAATTAGCACTTAAGTTCAATATTGATACTTATTGGTCATATATGGTCGTATGTTAAGTTATATTAAGCTAATTGTGAATAATTAAAGTCACTCTTTGATAAAAAGTAATTCAAAAGTTTATTTTAGATTAGAAAGCGGCTGTGGATTGTTTGCTGATCATTTACGTTAATCGTTTATTGAGTTCAACCTTGCGTATGTATTATTATTTTTAAATTTAAACACGAGCCTAAACTCAACCTTCAATTTTCAACCTTTAATTTTCAGTGTTTGATCGTCGCTAGCTTATAGTCAAAGCGATCGGGTTTTAGGGGAAGCCGTCAAGCTTCGAGACCCCATGAGCATATGCTCTANCTATGTGATTGGGGCGAGTAAGCGCTGACAATGAACCATAAAACCTGAGCGAGAAGACTATACATTGGTTATCCGTATAAGCTAACGTTAAAAATAAGGCTTAAATAGAAATATATTTCAACATTACACAACAACCTGTCTTTAAGTTGTTGACGTTAGTTTGTTAATGTTAAGTTACTGTTTTAAATGTAATTAATGTTAATTATGTAGGCGGGGTGGGGTTATGAATTATTTTAGGTTTATTTTTGATTAATGAGTTAAACCAATAAAATCCGACTGTAATAACGTTTTGACCCAAGGCTTTGATTTAAGATTTTGACACCGAGAACAAACGTTAAGCAAGGTTAAAATTTATCTTCAACTGCGTTGCTTTATGCCGCCTCACATTCTTTTTATCCACTAAATATAGTCAAAGCGATCGGGTTTTAGGGGAAGCCGTCAAGCTTCGAGACCCCATGAGCATATGCTCTACTATGTGATTGGGGCGAGTAAGCGCTGACAATGAACCATAAAACCTGAGCGAGAAGACTATACGATTCAATTTTCAATGCGAATATTTCATATTTCATCTCGGGTTAATCTTAAGTTCAGTTAAACGTCATAACAAAAACCACAAACAAAAAGTTAACACAAATAAAACAAAATGATCTAAATTGACTTGATTGGGTTGGTTTTGTGTATTATTGTCTTTTGCGATTTTACGATCAAAAAATAACCAGTTATAAAATTATTAAGAACGATAAAATCAATAAATAACAAAAAAAACAATTTCAAATTGAATTAAGGCATTGATAATAATGATAAATAAAATTAAAAAGGCTAAAAGCCTATTACTTTTTGTTTCTTGTTTAGGGTTATCGACCAGCTATGTAAACGCGGCCGTTACTTTAGAGAATGAAATCAAAATAACGAATCATGGTTTGCATTTTGATGGTGCTAATCTAGATTATGGCACGGTCGGTCAAGTCGACGAAACAACTGCAAAATATGACTATTTTTTTGGTCCTAATATTTCAGCTCATGGCGACAGTGTAAAAACCTACGGCGATTATGTATTTACCACATGGTACCGAGGCGGTAAATTTGATCGTCATGTGATGTTGTCACGAGTTAATACGGTAACGGGCTCTATCGCGACAATTGAGTTTCCACATCAGCATACGGGTTTTAGAGGCAATGAATTAATAGGTGAATCACATAACACCATTGCGGTTGCCATTAGCCCCATAAATGGCTCAATACACATGTTGTATGATATGCACGCGTATGATGATAATAATCACGGTGGTAAGTTTAAAGATGATTACTTCCGTTATTCATACAGTGTGCCAGGTGCTGCCGATGTACCCGATAATGAATTCACCTTAAATAAATTTGTTAAAGATACCAGCAGCATTAACCAAGGTGCTGATGATTATAAGCACTTAACCATGACGGGTAATTTGGCTGACAAAGCTAATTTTTCGAAATTAACCTACCCAACATTTTTTACCAATACTGACGGCACCTTACTATTATATATGCGCGCAGGCGGTAATAATAATGGGGGTTATGTATTTAACCGTTATGATGCGGCGACTAAAAAGTGGTCTAAATTCACTGACTTTAATGTGGTTACGGCTAAAAACTACGGTAACGATTACAACTGGGGTTTGTACGGCCACATGAAATATGTCAACGGCAAATTACGCGTTGGCTTCCAACAGCGCAGCAGTGATAATTCTGATCGCTATAAATACCAGAATGGGGTTTATTATGCCTATTCTGATCATCCTGAAGGCAACGGAAACTGGAAAAATCATAAAGGTCAGAGCATGACGTTTCCATTAGTTAACTCAGACGAAATAAAAGTGTTTGAGCCAGGCGATTATATCGATCATGCTGAAGCTAACTCGGTTTATATTGTTGGTTATTTTGATTGGACAGTAACCGATAACGGTGATGTACACATGATCAGTAAAGTGCGCTCGTCAGACAGAAACAGAGCTGATTATCAAGAAGTGGATATCCACTCTTATAAACCAGCTGGCGCGACTAACTTTACACATTCCACAGATTTTACCGGGGCGACCAACATTTATACATCGGGCAATAATATTTACATTATCGGCCTCAATTCAAATGGTTACCCTTATGTTGAAAAAGCGGTGGGTGGTACTAATAATTTTACGCCTGTATATGAAGCGACTTCGGGAACACAATTTAATCATGGTCGAGTACATATTGCAGACGGCAAACTTTATTATTATCTAATGGAGCGATCGACGGGCACGACTCGTCCATTACATTTACAAATTATTGATTTAGATATTAACGCAAACCCGATTGTTACTTTTCCGCAATCGAGTGTTGAACTCGATGAAAATTACGAAACGTTGTCATTTGATATTGCGGCGACGAGCCCAACACCGGGTGTGGCAATCAACAACGTTAAACTGTATGTCGATGGCCAATTACTGCGTCAAGAAAACATCGCACCTTATGAATGGGGCCATGCAGGTAAACCAAATGAATTGCTAGGTTTATCTATTGGTGAGCACACCTTAACCGCTATCGCGACAGACGAAAACGGCCTTGAAGGCGAAGCATCAATTACAGTTGTGGTTACTGAATATGTGGATCCTACGCCTATTGTGACATTCCCACAAACTCATGTGCAATTAGATGAAGGTTATGAAGCATTGTCGTTTGATATTGCGGCGGTGAGTCCAATCGCTGATGTAGCGATTAACAATGTAAAACTTTATGTTGATGGTGAACTGCTGCGTCAAGAAAATGTAGCGCCTTATGAATGGGGTCATGCAGGTATACCGGATGAATTATTGGGTTTATCGGTTGGTCAACATACGTTAAGAGCAGTTGCGACCAATGACAACGGACTTGAAGGCGAAGCATCTATTATTGTTGTTGTTAATGACACATTATTAAGCAGTTGTACTTCAATTACCGATGTTGCCTGGGACACCAGAACAGAAGTTGCACTGTCGGGGAATAATAGCTGCATTCGCTTTAACCAAAATTTATCGGGCAAAACCGTACAATTTTGGGACAGCGAAGAAAATTCGTCATGTGACTTTAGAGGTGTAGTGAGTTCAGTTGACGGTAACGGCGAAATTACGGTGACGAGTAATTATAAACAGTCATCTGATTATACCGGTACGGTTCTCGCTTTAGCGCCGAATAATGGCTGTCAGTATATAAAAGTGAGAGCTTTTTAAGCTTAAAGGTTGAAGATTAATTTATACCCAGTGCTGAAAGCACTGGGTATAACAAGTTTAACAGAGGAGTAAAATAGAGACCCCTTACATTTTGTATACCCATTTCACTTGGGTTTAGTCACTTGGGTATAGTCAAAATACGTTCGTTCAAATAAAACAATCACATTCATCTGCAATAGACGATCCCCATCGTCGTTACCCGCTGCTCAGCTTTGCAGGCTAAAAACTCGATAACGCATTTAGCAATAACTTGCAAAATTATGATTTAGTCAATTGTGTCTTGTACTCAAAATTTTTCAATATTAATCATGATCACTAAAGCAACGGTGATGGGGGTAACAACCCCACTTGTAAACTAAAACTCAGCAGGAATGCTGAAGCCTCACATTACCTATAAATAAAACGCGTTAAAATCAAGGCCTAAAACTTAAATATTAGATCAGAACTAGGCAATAGATTAACGTGCTTTTTTTGTTTTTGTTGCTATTTTTAATTTAACAATATTGTTCATTTTGTCATGAATTGTATTATTTTATCACGCCCCTCAATGACTCCGTATGACCTATTTTGTTTGTGGCTATATTATTTCAAAAAACAAACTTTAGATAATTATTTTTATTTTAAATGACAACTAATTGTTATTTAAGTATTTTATTTATATTTTATGGTTGGCTTTCTCTTTATTGGTGATTTGATTTGATTGTTTGTTTTTGGTTTTTTGTTTGTTTTTTATCGTTAGTGCTTGTATGTGCTTGCAATGATGAATTGGGGTGATATATTAACAGAATGTTAAAAACGTTCTTGAATTGAAATACTGACATATATCTAAACGGGAGATATCTGATGTCTAAAAGACATAATAAAAATAAGAGTTTAAATAGAAGCGTCCTTGTAGGGTCTGCTGCTGGCTTATTAATGAGTATCAGCGCACCTTCTGTTATCGCTCAAGAAGTACGTGCTGCGATAGAGCAAAATAGTGCTTCAGAGGAAATGGAAACAATCGAAATCACTGGTGTTCGTGGTTCACTAGAGTCGGCGCTTTTATCAAAACGCGATGCGCCTTCTATTATTGATGCGATTTCAGCCAAAGACATGGATTCATTACCGGCTCTTGATTTAGGTGAAGCATTACAAGCTATCCCCGGTATTCAGTTAAATACAGATGATGGTTCACGTAATTCAGAAATTAACTTGCGTGGTTTATCTGGCGGCTTTGTTAAAACAACGGCTGAAGGTCAGTCATTTGCCACGCCAAGTCGAAGTGCCGGTAACGTAGGTGGGTCAAACCCATTTGGTTCATTTGAAGCCAGTGTATTTGATGGTGTAAACGTGGTTAAAGCAACAACCGCTGATATGCAAGAAGGTGGCATCGCGGGTTCAGTTGATAAAAAATTACAACGCGCTTTAGGTAAAAAAGACGGCAAATATTCACTTAATTTTGGTAGTCGTTACGAAGAGTTATCTGAATCATGGGATAACGAGATTAAAATATCGGCGACTAAACATTTAATTAAAGATAAATTAGCGGTTGCCTTTAAAGTGGCAGCCTCTGAGCAAAATTTCCGTCGTGATACGGCAAACTTCACACAATATACTTCATTAAATACCGTTGAGAATAACGCGATACATGATACGGGCTTTATTAGCGCCGAAGACCTAAATGCCTATAAAGCTCAGCACGGTATTAATGATCCGCTTGCCATTGTAAAAGTAATTGGTAAAGCAGGGCAAGTTACTGAAAATTCACGTGGTGATCGATTGTCGGCAACGGGTAACATTGAATTTCAAGCGACAGAGTCATTAAAAATAGGGGCTAATTTCTTATTTACGCGTCGTGATTTAGGCGATAGTAATATGGAAGATGTTCAATATTCTATTGGCCGCGATGATGACAAAGGACGACTCGATACGCAAAAAGTGACGCCGATTGGTGCACCTATACGCTTAAGCGATAATGCTAATCCGGCCTATAATCCAGCCATTCATCACCCTGACCTAGCGACAATTCCGGTTTATGCGGTAACACATGCACAAATGACGAATGTATCGTGGACACCATCTAACCGTCTATCTTCGCAAAAAGAAGAAGCAAAAGGCATATTTTTATACGCTGATTACATAACAGATGATTGGGTTATTGATGGTACGGTGAGTAAATCTGAATCACTTAATGAATTTCATATGTCTGGTTTAGATTTACGTCACCAAAATAAAACCAATAAACAATATACCGATTTAGATTCGAGTGACAGATTGTATTACGCTGCAACGGGACTGAATGCCGAAATTAATACAGGTAATGGTGATTTAAGTAATGCATTTGCAACATTAACTGGGTTTGATAATTGGAACTACTCAGATGTGAATGGTGTATTAGCGCAGGTTGACCCTGAAACAGGTGAGCCGCTTTATGATTTAGGCGAAAATGCCTGGAAACGAGGTGCTAATGGTTGGAAAAGTGTGCCATTAACCAGCTTTGGTAGCACGTTAGACCCTAAGATTAACCCATTAGTAGAAAGTCATTTTCCTGCTGGGTATTTTCCTGCGGCTCCGGCTGAGTTAACGGCTGAGCAAGAAGCGGCTTTAACTCCAGAAGAAGCAGAGGCGCGTGCAGCTCAACTTAAAGAGCGTGAAGATGCTTTAGCTAAATTTGGTGGTAAGTCACTCGATTATTATGTAAATGGTCGTGTGCAACGTCCAGAGCGTGAGTATGAATCGGGCGAACTTAACTTCGAACGTTATACTGATATCGGTAATGATTTATTTAGAATTTCGAGCATTAAGTTTGGTGGTCGCCATTCTCGTGAAATTCTCGATACTTATGATGTCCGTGTCGGCGGCGGTGCGATGAACTTATCGCAAATTAATGGCGATGTATTATATAAAGACCAATTATCATCAGATGGGCAGACTGTTTATTTTAATGGTGACTACCCTGGTCATTATGGGTCGAGTGACGGTTGGAAAGTACTGGATTCGAGAAACTTAGCCACTTTAGTGCAGCAAGATATGGTTGCCTATGATGAAGATGGCAACATCATCGAAGATGTAGCGATAGCTGACCCAACCGGTTTTGCGGTTAAGTTAAAAACGGGTGACCCTGAGACTGATGGCGAAGCCGGTCTGAACGAAAATTATCGTTTCAACTTCTCAGCTGACCAAGTTATTAACGCGGTTTATTTAATGAATATGTATGAAGGTGAAATTGCGGGAATGAGCTACACCGGTAACTTTGGTGTGCGTTATATCGAAACAACCAATGATGTAATTGGACAAGGTTTTGATGATGAAGAAAAACCCATCGCTGTATTAACCGAAACTGATTATGACCATACATTACCTTCGTTTAACATCGCAGTTGATTTAACCGACGACGTTGTATTTCGTACCGCTTATTCAAAAGGGCTTGTTCGTCCTAACTTGTTAGCGCAAACGCCAAGCCCAGTCAATACGAATACGCGAACGCGAGTAAGATTAGAAAACTCGAAAGCAGAAGTATTACCTTACACATCTGAAAATTTTGACCTTTCTTTAGCTTGGTATAACCGCGAAGGTTCAGCCTTATCAGTGGGTATATTTACTAAAGAGATCCAAGGTCAAATTCTTACACAAACGATTTGTCCGGTTGGTGATCATGAAAAATACAATGTTGGAGAGTTAGAGCTTATTCAAGATGGTTCTTCTAACGGAAAATGTCAAGAAGTCGGTGATTTTGATCCAGGTAATGGTGAAGACATCGTTAGTAATCGTACTGTTACGATTAAAGAAACATTCAACAGTAATATTCCAATTAAGGTTACTGGTTATGAGTTGGCTGTACAACAAAAATTAGACTTCTTACCTTACCCTTGGAACGGTTTTGGTGGGGTATTTAACTTCACTAAAGTTGATTTAGATGAGGGTGGCGGACAACCAATGACTCGAATTGCGCCTTATTCATATAACTTAATTGGTTATTACGAAAATGACGGTGCCAGTATTCGATTAGCCTACAACTGGCAAGACGAAAAGTTATTAAGTGCAGGCGGAACAACCTCTTTCCTTGGAAGTGATGCGCGTACGCAAACTGCAGGTGGCCGTTTAGATATGTCGACTTCTTATCGATTTGGTAAGGGTATTAAAGTTAACTTCAAGGCGATTAACCTCAATAACCGTCAAGAATATGAATATATTGGTGGTAATGAAGACGCGATCAACCGTATCCGTTTTGCCGGTCGAACTTATGTTGTTAGCTTAAGTTACAACTTTTAATTCGCGCGACAATTAACTTTATACGTTTTTTAATTGCGTAAATGCGGCTTTATCGTATAACCCGTCGCATTACGCAATCAATACTAGAATAGAATTTACGGGAACAAGCAAATGAAAAAACAAATCCTTGCTTTATCTATGATTGCTGCCTTATCTGCATGTGAAATAGATAACAGCGCTGCTAAAAAAGTAGCAGCAAATTTTAATAATGAGTTTAAAACTGAAGTCGGCTTTTTTGGCACCACAGGCAAAGGGTTAGATGTTGAACTAACAACGGGTCATGGTAGTGCCTCTGGTGTTATTGGTGTAACCGATGTTAACTACGGCGAAGCTGATCCAGATTACACACTTATACCCGAAGCTATGTATGGCACCTTTACCATGACCGAAGCGGGTGATGGCGCGTGGACATATGACTTAGATGAAACGAACGCTGAAGTTGCCGCTATTATGGACAACCCAAATGGTACTTTGACTGATTCAATTACGTTAACGTCTTTAGATGGTACAACAAGCGAAATTAACTTTATTATTAAAGGTTTAGCACCTGATCTTGAAGCTGAATTTCAAGGGTCGTTTGTTGCTAATGTTGCGATGAACCAAACCGATGCGATTGGTTTAGCACGTGTATATGATCAAAACTTTGACCAATCTTCGTTTATGGTTGTTACCGAAGATGACACGCCGAAATCTAAATATGGCTCATTCACTATCTCAGCCGATGGTGTTTGGAACTATAAACTAGACAATACATTGCCAGAGTTACAAGTACTTGTTGAACCAGAAGATTTTGTTGAAGAAACGTTCACCATTATGTCTAAAGATGGAACAACTAAAGAATTTTCATTAAGAGTAACGGGGGCCCCTTTAAACTTTGCTGCCAAATTACCTAGCTTGAAAGATGAAACACCATTGTTATCTATTATTACTAAAGATAATGGTGGCATCACAACGGGTATGCGTGAACAAGGTAAATTAACATTCAGAGCTAAAGTAACGCCTGATGCGCCTTCGAAAGCCGGTTTTGGTGTTATTGGTTCTCGTTACAACTCAGAAAAAAGACGTGTCGCGCATGTTCGTGCTTCATTCGATGGCATCATTGAAATGTATTCGCCTAAAATTGAAGTGGGTGGTTCATACTTAGGTAAAAACTACGAAAGAGATCCGGTAAGCAATAACATTCTTGATGATTATGTTATTTTTGATCAGCCGCATGAAGCAGGTAAATGGTTCGATATTGAAATCACTTGGCAGAAAAATTCAGGCTTGCCTGCATTATTAACCATGAAAATCAATGGCGAGACAGTAAGCTCGTCACATGATGCTATTCCGGCTGACCCAACTCAACCTTTCCTTGCTCAAACATTAGCGAGTTACAGCTTAACTGACAATGTATCAGAAATTCAATTTACGATGCCTAAAAATGCTAATAATGGTGGAGTAGGGGCTGTATTTATTGATGATATTAAAATTTATGACGACCCAAATGCTGACGCGTTATCAACGCCAATTTTTGAAGACGATTTTCAGGATACAGCTTCGGGTGACAAAGTCACAGACCGAGGTAGCCCGTTCTATAAATCAAAAACAACAGATAACGTAATAGCCGTTATTGAACTGTAGTCAGATTTTGTTAGCGCTTAGACAAACGCTCTAAGCTTTCTCATGAATTGAGCAAAAAGAATATATAACAGGAAAAAATGATGAAAAAACAATTCCTAACTTTATCAATTATTGCTGCCTTAACCGCCTGTGGTAGCGATGATGAACAAACAATAGTGGCTGAATCACCAGCCGAATTTAGTGGTGATTTTTCAGGCACGGCAACTAAAGCCGCGTCTTCAATGGGCACGGTAAAAGTCAATGATGTAAACCCTGGTGAGTCATTAGTATATCCGGCTACCACGATAGGGCAATTTGGTACTTTTTCGGTTAATGCCGCTGGCGAATGGGAATATGTAATTGATAACGCGAATGAAAATGTTGTTGCTTTGGTTAGCTCTGATATGCCTTCGTTAATTGAAAACCCGTTTACGGTTAAGGCATTTGACGGCACAACAACGTCTGTCGCGCTTAAAATTGCAGGTATTGATGTTCCTGCTAAATTTAGCGGTGCATTAACCTATTCTGTTTTTTATGATGATGGCACAGCGACTTCTGCAATCAAAGTAACGGATGCAAACCCAGCTGAGGCTTTATTTGCGGCTGACCAAACGCCAACTGCAATGTATGGTTCGGTGAGCTTTGATAGTGGTAAAGGCGAATGGACGTATGATTTAGACGAAACAAATACAGATGTAATGGCTTTAAATTACACTGAAGAAACCGATACGCCGCCTTCATTAGAAGATACCTTTATTATTAAATCAGCTGACGGCACTGAAGGTACAGTAACTATAACGGTTAAAGGCTCTCAACTTGTGCCTGCCGTTATTGAAGGTTTACCTATTGATGAAGCTGGTGAAGCAACGGCAATGGTTAATGTTAATAGTGTTGATGCCGATGGCGAATTGACAATAACGGATGTTAACTTTGACCAAGCTAAGTTTCAAACACAAGATGCGGTTGCAACAAGCTATGGTACTTTCTCGATTGATGAAGCCGGTGCTTGGACTTATAAACTCGATGCAACTAACGCTGAAGTGGTAGCACTTAAAGGCGACGGTGAAGCGCCAACCCCATTAATGGAGTCAATCAAAGTAATGTCAGTTGATGGCACGGCTGTTGATATTCCTATTACGGTGAATGGTTTAGTGGGTGGTAATTTAACGGCAAAAGTTGATGGTGGAGCGGCCGATGGTATATTTAGAATTGACTTGCCAGCGGATGCTCACGAATCAGGTAAAATGACTTTAAAATTTAATTATGAAGCATCTGGTACTAAAGACGCAAAAATAATATTTTATGGTCGAAGCGTAAATACAGATGATAAGCGCACCATGGCGGCTATTACACTGCGTTCAAACGGTCAAATTAAACTGATGAATGGTAGCGGTACTAAAGCAACATTCACTTTGGATCAAGCTCACACGCCTGGTGATTGGCATGATTTAGCCTTTACTTGGAATGCAGCTACTGATGCTAAAGTAGGTGGTTTTCCTGTGATTTCATTATCGATTAATGGTACCCCTGTGACTTCTGCGGGCGGCGAGATTTCTGGTGAAGTCTTCCCATCTTTCAGTATTGCGAGCTTTATCGTTGGCATCGGTTCTAAGCTAATGCAAGTTTCAACAAAAGGCGGTTCAGGAGGTGGTGTTTATGTTGATGATTACGTCATTTATTCTGACGTTGCTGGAACTAATGCTATTTACACTCAAAACTTTGATGATTTAGCCGAAGGTGCTGCACTTGAATTAGATGTTAATAACTCTGCAACAAAAGCAACTATGGTTAGCCCACTAGCTAAACCTTAATCAAGGCTAAATTAATAGGGCACGACCTTATTAATAGACAAGCGGTTTAAGTATTAAAAATAGCGCTACTCAGTTAGCGCTATTTTTTTGCATACAGTATATACACTAGTCACTTGTTAATAATATGTATTATTAATTCTTCAATTAAATTATAAGATCACGTGCTGTCTATTTGTACCCTACTTTACTCATTTCATTCCTAAGATTATTCATTGTTAAAAAATGTAATTGAATATAGATATTGATTAAAAGTTAGTTTTATAACAAATATAATAAGGTTATTTATGTAAGATATAAGTGGTTTTTTATGTATTTAAGGGGAATAATCAAAAACCACTTGGGACATTCGTTTGTTTCATTTATCCTAACGCCGCAAATAACTTATTGTTTTGTCTGCCTTGTTACAGTCCATAACAATTTCAAATTTTAAAGGGTATTTTAATTATGAAAAAACACACGACCCCAGATTACAGGTATAAAAAAAAATACCAGTTGTTACGCTCAACTGCTTCTTTAATTTTAACCGCCTTTATAACTACGGGGAGCTTTTCAGTACATTCAACTCAAATCAGTATAGATGATTTTGAGTCTGATTTAGGTAATTGGACTAATGTCTCTTCAGGCGATAATAAAAATTGGCTAAGAGATAATAACGGGACACCATCAAGTAATACAGGCCCAGCAAGTGGTGCTGAGTCTAGTAATTATTATGTATATTTAGAAACTTCATCGGGTCATGCTTATACAAAAGGTGATACTGCTATATTACAAAGCCCTCTAATTGAAGATGGAGCTACTGAGTTAATTTTTAATTACCATATGTATGGTAGAGAAATTGGTACTTTAGCGATCGATGTTCTAGAAGGTGGATCCTGGATAAATAATATTTGGTCACTTGCAGATCAACAGCAATTAAGTCATAACTCCGATTATGAAGAAGTAAAGGTGAACTTAAACCAGTTTACTGTTTCTCAGTTACGATTTAGAGCGACTGCTAAAGGTGGATATCGTGGCGATATAGCTATCGATAATATTACTATTCTTAATAATCCCATTGAACCTGTAGCACCTGTGTTTAATGAGAACTTGATAACAAAACCAGCCGCTTTTCAAGATTTTTTATACAGTGATAGTCTAATTAATGATGCTAGTGATAAAAATGGCGATACATATTCTTTCACTAAAGTTTCGGGGCCTGAATGGTTACTTATTCAAAGTGATGGCTCTATAAGTGGGATCCCGACCCAGCAGGATCTTGGGAACAACCAATTTGTAGTTAATGTTTCAGATGGTGAGCTAAGTTCGACAGCCAACATTGTCGTTTATGTTAATAATAAATCTGTTCCGGTTCCACTGTTCAGAGATGATTTTGAAACTGACTTAGGTCATTGGGCTAACACATCACTTGGTGATAATAATAATTGGACTTTGCACCATAACAGTACACCTTCAAATTATACCGGTCCGTCAGGAGGTGGTAATACTAGCAACAACTATATTTACTTAGAAACATCTTCTGGGCATGCTTATTCAAAAGGTGATACTGCTTTTTTAGTTAGCCCTCTACTTTCCAATGAAAATATAAAATTGAAATTTCAATATCATATGTATGGAAGTGATATTGGTTCGCTTGCTGTTGATGTATTGAGCTTTGGTGAATGGATCAATGATGTATGGTATTTATCTGGGCAACAGCAAAATGGACATTCCGAAAGTTACATCGATACTGAAGTTGACTTAAGCAGTTATACCGTTTCTCAGTTAAGGTTTCGTGCAATTGCAGATGGTAATTATCGGGGTGATGTGGCTTTAGATAATATTAGTATATTAATGCAGCGCCCAGCAGACCTTGACCAAGATCATGATGGAATTAATGATACTCAAGATTTATGTTCTAATACGCCTACTAATGAAGTCGCAAACATTGAGGGTTGTTCTCCTTCTCAGCTTGATACAGACAACGACGGTATATCAGATGCATTAGAGTTGATTAATGGAACCGACCCATTCGACCCCGATACTGATAACGATGGCGTTAATGATGCTGAAGATCTATGTGCAAATACGCCCGCTGGCGAAGTAGTTGATGTAGATGGATGTATTCCTGTTCTTATCGATTCAGATAACGACGGTGTTTCTGATGCTGTGGAGTTGATTAATGGAACTGACCCTTTAAACCCCGATACGGATAACGATGGCGCAAATGATAATGATGACTTTGCTCCACTGAGTGCGCAGTACAGTTTTGATAGTGACCGAGATGGTATCCCGATGGAATGGGAATACCGATACGCATTTTTAGCCGATGATAATCACCTTGACGGCGCGCTTGATGAAGACGGCGATGGTTTAAGCAATGTCGCTGAATTTTTAGCGGGTACCGATCCCGAATTATCAGATAGTGACCATGACGGCGTAGATGATGGTTATGATATTGCACCGAATAACCCAGTCTATAAACATGATTTTGATAATGACGGTATACCGAATGCATGGGAAGTGTTGCATGGTTCCAATGACTATGATGGAAACGACGCGACAGCGGATATGGACGGAGATGGTTTAACAACTCTAGAAGAATTCTTAGCGGGAACCCACCCCGCCGTTGCGGATAGCGATGGCGATGGCGTTAATGATCATGATGATTTTGCCCCGACTGACCCGGTTTATAGCCTTGATACTGACAAAGATGGGATCCCGGCCGTTTGGGAAGCGTTGTTTGGTTTAAGTGACACAGACAGTCAAGATGCGACAGGCGATAGTGATGCGGACGGTTTCAATAATATCGCTGAGTTTTTAGCGGGCACAGACCCCACAAAAGCGGATACGGATGGCGACGGTGTTGTTGATGGCAGTGATTTTGCGCCTCTCAATTCAGCTTATCAATACGATGTTGATAATGATGGATTACCGTATGCATGGGAAGAGCAGTATGGCTTTTCAGATATAAGCGCGAATGATTCTTTTACCGATACGGATAGCGACGGGCTGAATAACGTTGCAGAGTTTGCAATAGGCACCAACCCAGTAGAAGCTGACACGGATAACGATGGCGCAAATGATAATGATGACTTTGCTCCATTGAGTTCGCAGTACAGTTTTGATAGTGACCGAGATGGTATTCCGATGGAATGGGAATACCGATACGCATTTTTAGCCGATGATAATCATCTCGACGGCGCGCTTGATGAAGACGGCGATGGTTTAAGCAATGTCGCTGAATTTTTAGCGGGTACCGATCCCGAATTATCAGATAGTGACCATGACGGCGTAGATGATGGTTATGATATTGCACCGAATAACCCAGTCTATAAACATGATTTTGATAATGACGGTATACCGAATGCATGGGAATCGTTGCATGGTTATAATGACTATGATGGAAACGACGCGACAGCGGATATGGACGGAGATGGTTTAACAACTCTGGAAGAATTCTTAGCGGGAACCCACCCGGCTGTTGCGGATAGCGATGGTATTTAAGTTTGATCTAATACAGTCTCGTTTATAATATGTTCAGTAATATTAAGGGCTGCAGAGTGGTGTTATACTCAGCAGCCTTTTTTCTCTACTCTAATACTCGCTCTAGTATTAGTTTTGTGGTGTTGTTAAGCGTTTCGCTGAACTAAAATATTACAAATATTTTTTTAACCAGTTTAATTGTTCGTTGATTACTCGATCGAAACATTCACCTGCGTAGAGCTGGTAATGGCTTGCTGATTTTTCAATATAAAGGGCTTTGGGTTCGTTGGCTAAATCGTATAATGCCTGTGACTCGGCTAATGGGTTAACACTGTCGTTTTCAGCGGCAACAATCAATAATGGCACTTTTACATTCGCCACGACGGTTTCGGGCTTATGTTGTATTGTTTCCCAAATAGTTAAAAAGGGGATTTTGATGCCTAAGGCCGGAAATTCGTCTTTATAATCGCGGTAAAATTGTTGTGATTGCTCATCACTTAGCACTTTAGAAATTGGCACCATCATTTCTTTACCGGTTTTGGCTTTTTTATCACGCATTTTTTCTAATGTGCCAATAAATTTAGCTTTGTCTTCTGCTGACATCGAGTCTGTTATCACTCTTTCACCATTAGCAAAGGCGAGTTGGCATATTACTGTTTTGATTTTAGGTAAAGCAGCGGCGGTAATAATAGCATTCGCGCCACCAAACGAACTCCCCCATAACGCAATTCTATCGCTATCAATGGCTTTGTGTTCGCTTAACCAACTAACCGCTGCTTTAATATCTTCTATTTGTAAGGCGGGCACCAAACGGCCTGTTTCGCCTTCACTTTCACCAAAACCACGGTAATCAAATGTGAGCGCGGCATAACCTGCGTTAGCAAATGCTTGTGCGTACGCGGGTAGCAATAATTCTTTTACGCCGCAAAAACCATGGCATAAAACAACAACGGGTAATGATTTTTCTGTTTTATCGATTTGTTCGGGTAAGTATAAGTTGCCTGCGAGTTTTGCACCCTGAGATGCGAATTGAATAGTTTGAAACACATTAAATCCTTATTATGAAATATTGAGAGCACTATAACAAAAAGGTATAGATTTATATCCCCTAATTGTCAGTGGTAATTAAAATCATAACAAAGTTTAGGTTTTACTGGGTGCTACTCGCGTTATAAACAAGTTTAAGTTTGTATTCGCCTGGTGGAAAATCATCATTAATTAAACGTCCGGTTAGTGCATCAAAATCAACGGGGCTGTTGTTGATGACAACCGATTTAATGTGTTTTCCTTCAGCAAAAGGCAAACTGACAATGGCATTTGAATTATTGGGTACGGTAAAGTGTAATGTGACAGACTGTCCTAATACTTGCTCCGCTTTAATATTAATGGGGCCTTTTATACTGGGTACTTTACCTTCTGCTAAGGTTAGATCTGCAAGTTGAGGTGCAATACTGAAGGTTGAAAAACCGGGCGCTAAAGGACGAACACCTAAAATAAATCGACCAACAATATTCCCCGGTACTGCACCCCAAGCATGATTCCAATCTTGGTTGGGTTTAAATTTATCGTCCCAAGCTTCAAGCGTGATCGTTGACCCCACTCTTATCATGTTAAACCAACTGCGAATGCCTTTGGATGTTAACAATGATAAAGCGTGTGCTGATTCATTAGTCAAATACAAAGCTTCGAGTAAATATTGCGCAAAATAAACGCTCACGGCCATTTTTTTTGCTTTAATAAAAGTAATCACATTAGCTTTTCTTTTATCAGGCACTAAACCAACCGCTAAAGGCAATATGTTGGCATGAGCTGAACTGTGATTAGATCCGACACCATCGCGGTATAACCCGGTTTGCTGATCAAATAACTGTTGATTAAAAGCTTGGTAGAGTCTTTTTGCCCGTTTTTGATAAATAGCCGCATCGTGTTGATAACCCAGTGCTTTAGCTATTTGTACCATTTGGTTTAAATTTAAATAGTGAAAAGCATTAACAACGGTATTGATTTTTTTAAATTCAAAACCATCCCGTTCGTTCGGTGGCCAATCCACAATATCACGATTTTTTGCCCGTTTTTGAATAGGGAAACTCTCTAATAAACCGTCATCGTTGGCTAAATTTAAAAAAGCTTTATCGGTTTTCAATTGTTTATAAAATTGTTTCAGTGATTCAAGGTCCCCCGTATACTGCCAATCTGTCCAAGCCATCATAATGGAATGTTGTTTCCATTCTGTAGGCCATGTTTGATGATCCATGAGATACTCATGTGAATAACGAGCTAGCGAATATTCGTCGTCAACTAGATAGTGCGATAATTGATTTATATACGCATCAGCTTCATAAGGTATGCGTTCACGATCACCATCGACATATATACCGGCAAAGCTTGTTGCTTTCATGCTGTATTTCGATAAATCCCAAATCGCGTTTAAAGTTTGATCACTTGAATTAAAGTAAGACGCATGTTCATTAAAAGGATAATGCAACATCACTTGCGTAGCCTGAATATTTGAAATGCTGAGTTCACCGGGATCGATTTCAACATATCTAAAAGGGCTAATACGGCCAAATTGCGCGGGGATCGCAATCGCTTTATTGGCTTTGGTATTACGCTTATCTCGCGGAGGATGCACGGCATACACATCTTGTTTGGCATTAACCGCTAATGGCACTTGGTAATATCGCACACTTGATTTGTTGTTTGTGACTTGCAGTGCGCCCTGATCATCGCCGCGTTCAGATAAAATAACGTTTATGTTTCCTGCTGCTGTACTGGTTAAAGTAAGCGCTAAATAACCAAATCCCACTTTACCAAAATCAATTAAGTAATTGCCTGATTTTAGTTTTTTGATGTATTTAGCCGGCACATTGCTGGTGGTTAAAGGATGTTGGCTTGCAAACGCATTCATTTTTTTAGCTGTTTTAAATAGTTGTGGTGCAGACCAAGCACTTTCAATCGTTTGCAATTGTGATGATTGTAACCAAACCTTGACTCGCCATTGGTAAGTTGTATTGGGCGTTAATGGTTTGCCTTGGTATGAAACCGCAGCAGATTGACCAGATTGTTGTTGGCCAGAATCCCACCAGGGTTGTGATTGATATGCTTGCTGGGTGGTTAAATCCCATAACTGTATTTGATAAGCCGTTTGCGCTGCATAATTCTGTTCAGCGTTGACCGCCCAACTAAATTCAGGTGCTTTATCATTGATATTGAAAACCTGAGTGCCTTTTAATAATTCGATTCGTAAATCATTGGGTTGAAAAAAATAGGATGGCTGTATTGTGCTTATTTGCTGACAACCCACCAATATAAAAACAATGAAAAGGTAAAGACTTTTGCGGCTTCGAATCAATAAAGTAGGCATATGTATTGTTAAATTTCACTTAGATAAAATAGCTAATAATCAACTAATAATTACAATCAGTCATAATAGGTTAAATGTAAGGTTATCTAGTTGCTTTGGCAACGTGAATTTATTACTAATTCTTATAATTGACTTATTATCCGTATCAATCTACTTGTTGTGAATTACGTTATACCCAATTTACTCGGGGTTATTCAACTGACTGCCTGTTTTTATAAGGGTGTGTGTGTTCTTATCGGTATAACAATCTTACTAAATCACATGTGGTGTTTTACTTTTTATATTAGGTCATATATGTTTATATAGTGCTTTGTGTAGTCATTTGTGTTGTGTCATTGTCGATTCTAACGGATTGGTTCTAGGGGTTGTAAATTAAAGATGAAAATAATTAGTCAGATAAAAATAAAAACGCGAATATTGCTTTTAGTAGCTATCCCATTAATTGCGACCCTTGTTTTAGCATTAGAGAAATTAGGCAATGCCCAAAGTGAATTGACCAATACTCAACAATTAGAAATGCTGCAAAAATACGTATATACCGCTTCGCCCTTACTTTCAGCCATACAACAAGAATTAATGTATACCAAAATGTATCTTGGGCCTGGCAGCTCAAGTGATGAAACGGGAATGGAATATGAACAGGATATGTTAAACACCCGAGAGCCTGTTGATAGAGCCATTAAAAAATACCATAACTTTATTAATGACAAATCGAAATACGCACAATTTAGCCAATTTGTTAAAGACATAAATCAAGTTAAACAATCATTGCAAGGGTTAACAATTGCAAGGGATCTAGCTGACAAACGTTTAAAAAAATTATTGAATACCCCTGAAATGAATCGAACTGGCAAATATACTTGGACGATTCTTTCTTACCAAAAAATAGTAAAAAGTTTAAAAATATCGACTAATCAGGTCGTTTTATTAGCCGCTAAAAACGAGCGGCTTTCATTACTGACCAACGCACTTAAAAATTTAATTTATGCGCAAGATAGTTCAATTCAATTAGTAGGTGATATCTATCGTGGTATTACAGGTGATTTAACCGTAAAATTTTTTGGTGATATTGTTAAAAGAACGGCACTAGAAGCCAATTTTGTTGACAATTTTGTTCGTTTTTCAGATGTTGAAAGCGTCTCTTACTTTCGTAAAAACTTAACCGATACCGATGCTTATATATTTGCCAATAAGCAATATACATTGATAGGCCGTAAATCAGATAATTATGTTAACAAACAAATTGATCTTAATGTTGACGAGTGGCTTGATATCGGCGGCGAAATTAACTCAAGTTATGAAAACGTATTAGATCACACCCTAAACAAAATTGATGAAGCTAAAAACCAAGTTATAGATGAAGCGGAAAGTCAGGTTTATCAAACCTTAATTTTGATTATTATTTTAGTCATTGTACTCGCTCTCATTTCGATCAAGATTATTATTAGTATTAATACCCCCTTAAAAGCTTTAATACGAGACTTAGATAATTTAGCTTCAACTAAAGACATGACGCTTCGCAGCCACATTGAAGGAAAAAACGAATTAAGTTTAGTTGGGCAAGCATTTAATTCTTTGATTACAACGTTTGAGCACACTTTATCAAGCGTGCGCGAAAAAATTGTGTCGTTAGATTCTATTGCTAAAGACGTTTCAAAATCGATGAATGAATCGATGCGTTTAATTGATAACCAAAAAGATGCCACCGACAACATCTCGGTGGCGGTTAATGAAATGACAACCACTATTTATGAAGTGTCTAAAATGGCCACAGGTACATCAGAGAGTGTGCAGCGGGTTTATGATATTTCAGTGAATAGTGAAGTTGATGCCGATCAAACTAAGCAAACGATCGATAACTTGATTTTAGAATTAGGCGACACGAGTAAATTGGTGACTAATTTAAATACCGAAGCTAATAACATTAGTCATGTTTTACAAGTGATTAAAGGCATATCAGAGCAAACTAATTTATTGGCACTTAATGCCGCTATTGAAGCCGCAAGAGCGGGTGAAATGGGCCGTGGTTTTGCTGTGGTAGCAGATGAAGTTCGCAATTTATCTAAACGCACGCAAGACTCAACCGAGCAAATCCAAGTTCAAATTGAAAGCTTAATTAATGGCGCAATGCAGGCCACATCTAAAATGGAAACATTGCAAAGTAATGGTCAAGCGGCTGTTGATATTGTTGAAAAGAGCACGGGTGCCTTTAGTGTTATTAAAACTGAACTTGATCAAATATCTGATATGTCGAATCAAATTGCGGTTGCCGCCGAAGAGCAAACCAATGTGGCTGCTGAAATTAATGAACGGATCCATAGTGTTAAAGACGACTCTGATGCAATGCATAATCAAAGCAAAGAAACATTATCGTCAATCGAAGTGTTATCTAAAAATGGTGATCAGTTAATGGATAATATATCTGTTTTTAATTTTAAATAATGGACGAGTGAGACAGTAAAACGTTACCCACGTTGATAGCTTGAACGATAAATAACAGCTTAGGTTATAAAATAAAGGGTTTAAACTTGAGAGGTTTAAACCCTTTATTTAATTGAGATGTTAAATACAAAAGGTTGTACACGTCGTTGCAACGTTAAGCCCCCTTTGCTCATTAATATGTTATTGGCTAATGACTGCACTTTCGGCATAGCCGATACGGTGTGCAATGGTTTGTAATGTTGCGCCATCGGGTAGCTTAAAAGGGTGTTCATATATTTGCCAAGCATGAGTTGTTTTGCCTGATTTTGTTATTATTTTATACCCTATCGATGCGCCTTGTGTTTGACTGCTAATAACGACAAGTCCCTGCTTAAGGTTTATAACGGGGTCGGCGGTTACAGGCATTATGTTGCTGCCTTGCCACATGTCGTTAATCATTTGTTTTTCTGGGTAACCTGGATTATCACCAATTTGTGCTAACCACCGATCCATTTCATTGCTTAATGTTTGCATTTGGGCTTTATATTTTGGGTTAGCCGATAAGTCATTCAACTCATGCGGATCTTCCCATGTATCAAATAATTCGTCTCTATTTTTGTTTGGTCTAAACCAAAGAGCTTGTGCTTTTGTTAATTTACCCGCGTCTCGTAATCTTAAAAGTTCTTGCATGGTTGGGATCTTTTCACGATATTGCAAAGACAGGTAATAACCTTTTTCAGGTTTATAATTGCGAATATACTTATAACGCTTGTCTTTTACGGCTCTGATCACATCACTATCGTCATCAAAACGATCTGCCGCTGCATGTATATACTGACGTTTGTTGTCGGCATTATTAATAAAACTTTGCCCGTGCATATGTTTAGGAATTTTGGCGCCAACCATACTTAATGTTGTTGGGGCAAAATCAATAAAACTAATCAGCTGATCATCGGTTGTACCGGCCATTCGACCATCTGGATAGCGAATAATTAAAGGAACTTTTAACCCTGAATCATAGGTTAAACGCTTTTGGCGAGGAAGCGGACCACCGTGATCACTATAAAATACAATAATCGTATTATCTAATAAGCCATCGGCTTTTAAATCGCCCAATACCGCACCAATTTGGCGATCAGCTTCGGCCAAATTATTATACATTTTCCAAAAATCGCGTTGCACAACCGGTGTATTGGGTAAGTAGGGTGGAATAGTTGTAAATTCGGTATCTTTTGGTAAATGCACTGGGCTATTTTCTTCGGTCGTTTTTTTAGGTCTCGCTTTATGTAATTCGACCGCTTTTTCAGCATTCGCCCCGTGGTAATGGCGCTCTTCAATACGACGGATCCCATAAGGTTCGAATAAACCTGATTCATGAGTGGTCGTAAAATTCATAATAGAGAAAAAGGGTTGGTCATTATGAGGTCTATTACGCCAATGTGCGGTAATACCACTTTCATGCCAAGCCGTTGGGGGGGCTTTAAATTGATAGTCGGTTTTATAATTATTAGTCGTGTAATAACCGGCCAATCTCATGTAATGACTTAACATTTTAGCTTCAGGTGGTGGTAATGCGGCGTATTTAGGTAAACCTGTTACCTGAGTATAAGAACTAACTCGCATATTATTTGCACCAATGGCAGTCGGGTACATGCCTAGCGCGAGAGCCGCTCGACTTGGCGCGCATACACCCGAAGGTGAATAAACATTCGTATATTTAACGCCTTCGTTTGCTAACTGTGTGATGTTGGGTGTTTTTACCGTATGGTCACCATAAACTTCTAAAATAGGGCTCATATCTTCAAGTACAAGCCATAGAATATTCGGTTGTTTTGTTGCATTTATGCTTGCTGTAGTGGGTGGGCTCAGCTTATTTTGTGGTTTTGGTTCAGAGCACGCGGTTAATAACGTAACCGTTAACATTAATGTTAATTGAACTAACCGGTTATAAATAAATTGCCGGAGTAAATTTGTTTGCACTGTGCTGTTGTTCATGTGCTTAATCTCTCTTGTTATTGATTATTTTAGCGCACAGCCATATGGATACCCATGTTAACTTGGCTATAGGGTTACAATGTTAGTTTGTCACCCTATACATTCATTAATGCGCTTATGTTTTTTAAACTAGCGTGTTACCAATCAATTTTTGTTAAATTAATCGCTTTAATGGTTTTTAACGTTACCTTACCTTTAGGTATATTAAGGCCAATTTTAAATAAAATGGTGCCACCAATACCGGCATCAGCCATGGCCTCTAAATAGTTTGCTTCAATTTCTTTCGACATGTTGTCATTCATTACATGATACCAAGTGAGTGGTTTGTTATGGGCGGAGGGCTGTTTAAACGGCTGCAACATTGCAGATGCTGAGCGAGTTGTCAGCTCTAAAGGTGCTTGATTTGATGTTTGATCTGCGCAACTAATCAGGGTTGTTAATGTAGCGATTGCCAGTACATTGGCTGTTCGTTTTAATTTGGATAAAAGCAGCATGAGGTTTGTTCCGTTATCTGAATTAAATAATGCGGTAACGCATTTTGATATACAAAGAACAGACAGCTGTAGGTGAAATTGATACCGTTTGAATTTAAATTTATTTATTAGGGCGTGTTTAAATAACTAAAAGCCTGTTTAACCGCTAATTATAGTCTTCTCGCTCAGGTTTTATGGTTCATTGTCAGCGCTTACTCTCGACTTTGGCTCCTGCGTCGTTCTAACACCTAAATCCATTTAGGCGGCCTCAATCACATAGTAGCGCATATGCTCATGGCGTCTGGAACTAGAAACCTACCCCTAAAACCTAGCCCTAAAACCCGATCGCTTTAATATAGTTAAATCTATGATTAATATTGATTATAAATGATAAATAATTAGTGGTTATGTTTAATTGTTGTGTTATTGTTAACAGATGTTATTGCAAACTATAAATGATTAGAGCGTGAGCCATGATTAAAAAATTAAAATATGCTTTATTATCTGCCTTAGCGGCTTCAATGTTAAATGCTTGTACACTATCGCCCATGAGTGAACAGCCTAAAAGTAGCTCGCTTAACAGCGCTATTGATCAATCTTTTTTTGAAAAAAGAGCTGAACTGATAACTAAATATTCAAGCGAAGACAATACCTTTGCGGCCTTACAAACAGAACAACGTTTAGCTACAACCTATCCAAGTGAATATTGGCGCTGGCGTATCGATCAATATTTGTATGGCCAATACCCTGAGTATCAACCTATCTATGATGCATTTACTGAGGGTAAACAGTTTAATGAAATATATGATTTACCTAAAGAAAGTTTAGGTAAAAAATGGGTAAAACCCACAAAGCTTCCTGCTATTCCTAAAGCGGCTTTTACTGATAACTTGCCGGGTAACGCCTATACCGGTTGGCACCAATTAGTGGGTAATAAAATCTATACGGTTTATCAAGGTCATTTAACTGACCCTTATGTCGCTAGTTATGATTTAGAAACGAAAGAATGGGATGGTCCTTATAAAGCAGGGCACAGCACTTTATCTAAAGGTGAGCGAAAAATCGATAGCCATGGTCGACCTATTATTGAGGTTGATAATCAAGGGTATGTGCATATCGTGTTTGGTGGTCATGGCGGTGAACGAGAAGACGGTTTAAACCCATTTTCTATTGATACGCCACATGCGGGTGGCAGAATGACACATGTGGTGTCGGCTAAACCCAATGATTTAAGCAAATTTATCGTAAAAGATGATATCACACCGTTTGCCTCTTACACGGCAAGTTACAAAATGGCTAACGGAGATATCTATTTTTTTACGCGCGCGGGTACGCATAAATCACCTTGGGTTTATTACAAAATGAAAAATGGCTCTCAAACATTTGAGCCTCCCGTTAAAATTACGTGGCCGACACCACAAAAAAATGACCCGATAACGGTTGATACGCATTATATAAACCCTTTAAAAGTATCGGATACTGAAATTGTGATCACTTCGCTTTGGCATGCGTGTAATTTTAATGAAACACATGACAAAACTAACTATGGTCGCTTAAATTTATATTATATGAAGCTTGATACCACTACGGATACTTTCTATAACGCCCATAATGAAAAGTTAAACTTGCCATTAACATTGGCCGACACGAACAAACACACGTTGGCTTATGATTCAGAAAAAGCGCAAGAAATAAGCTTTGGCACCAAACCTTTAATTCTTGATGATGGCCGAACAGGCGCCGCTTATGAAGCAAGGGGCGAAGGCTACCGAGAATGGCGTATGGCGTTGTTTGAAGAGGGTAAATGGACTCATGGTCATCCTATGCCTGGGACGGTAAACCAAGTTGTACATGAAGAAAATGGTAATCGAATTAAACGCGTTTATTCACTTCAAGTTATCAAACAAAAAGGGCGTTCAGCAACCGCTGCGGTGGCTTACCGTAATGCTAAAGGCGAAAATGTATTTGGTATTGCTAAGCAAATCTCTGCTTCGGGTGATAGCAAAAAATGGCAAATTCAAAAAACTCACTTTAGTATCGCAAAAGCAAAAATACAGATGAGCCCTGTTAAAAATGAGCGTGGTGATGTTGTTGCACTCATCATCAATGTAAGAAAAGGCAAAGCCCAGCGCTTATATTTATGGCATGACGGTGAATTTAGAGCAAATTTGTAATATATAGCCAAGTCACGTCACATGCTAAATAGGCATGTGATGTGACTTGGAGATAAGTCTTATTTGTTATTTTAAAGCCCACCCGAACGATAAACTCGAATCTTGACGTGATTTGGTATATACATAAACCGTTGTAACTTATTTTTTACAGTCCCCTGATTTTATTCATACTTGTCCATCATTTTTAGCGAATAACCCCATTTTTATGGTTACGCTAATTTATGTATTCAACATCTTAATAATGATAAAAATCATTATTAAGTGCTCGTTAAAATTAAAACAAAGGTATTTCATGACCCTATTTTCTAAATCGCTATTTATTTTTTTGTTAGTAAACTTAGCTAGTTGTTCATCGACAAATGAAACAACTAAGCAAACGATTGACTCAAATACACAGACTAAAGCGAACGCCATTATTCGGCACAAGCCACTTAACCAAGCGGCCATTATTGAATTTAATTTTGCGAAAGATATAGAAAAGAAATATGACGATTTAATGTCTTCATTTGCCAATAAAAGCAACAAAATTAACTGGCGTAGTTCAGTGATGACCCCCGGGATCGCTAAGCAAGTTTCTCATTTATTTTCTCTTATAGACAAAAACAGTACAGATGAGGTTATAAAGGCTTTTTTCACGTTAAAACTTAAATCTAAATCTAAATCTAAGTTTGATGCCGCTTTTATCAATCGAGTTATTGGCAATCTGTACGCTAAAATTGATGATTATGAAAACGGTATTTTATATTTAGAAAAATCAATATCAGGGTTCCATTTAAATAAAAATGAACATATTTCGTCGTTGAAAACGCTAATATTATTGAACATGCAACAAGAAAACCATCACAAAGCTATCGATTATACCTATGATTTACTAGCGGCTCGTGGGCACCTGACAAGTGATAATCACCTTAAATTAGCTCTCTCCTTCTATAAACTTAAGGAGTATGCCATGGCAGCGGCGGCATCGAATAAGGCTTATGTTATTGATAATAGAAATATAAAATCTTTATCCCTCAACTTATCAGCTTGGTATGACATCAAATATTATAATAACGCAGTGTCTGCCGCTCATTTAATTTTAGAAAGCGATCCAAACAATCACAAAATGATGAAAACAATATCAAATATATATTTCATGGCTGATGACTATAACAATGCGATTAAATACATGGAGTTACTATTTATCAAAAGCATAAATAGAACAGAGAAAAATATGATTAGATTAGGAAAAATGTATCGTTTAAATGGCAAACATGAACTCGCTACAGCGTTGTTAGCCGATTGTTTAAAAGAAAAAAAATGCACTGAAAATGAAAATAACTTTTCATTACTTGCTTCTTGGTATAGCGATAATGAAAACTTAAAACAAGCTGAAGCGTATTACGATAGAGCGTTTAATTTATCAAACAATTATATTTATAAAAGCTTGCTGGCACAGACATTAATTAATCATAAACAAGTTGAAGCGGCGACTAAAGCCATTAACCTCGCATTACAAAACCCGCTTGAAGATGAAGCAAAATACCATTCATATACTATCCTGGCTCGAATATTATTAGCCGAAATGAAATATCAGCAAGCTATTTTTGAAGCCGAAAAAGTACCAAGTTATTCAAAATATTATGACCATGCGCAAAAAATTATTGTTGACATAAACGGAACTCAAAATGCAAAGTGAACATAAATATATGAGTGTTTAATCGAACACTCATATTGAAATTGCTATCGTTAAAAATTTAATAACCACTAATGGGTTTTTATGGTTTAATTTGATTGACATTTATTACGGATGACTGATTTAATGGTTTCCTGTAATTTATTAAAAAAAATAATGATGCCTCTTTTATATATCTTAATTTTGAGTTGCTTTTTAGTGGGTTGTAATTTAACTCATTTACTTAACCCAACAACCTCTCAATCATCCCAAAATACCACTGATGCATACGTTGATTACTTCGCTGATAATGCATTTGGTAATCCGCTTGCAATTATTCAACACCCTGCGGGTGTTCATGTTAATGGTGTAACTTATGTTAGTTATCAAGGACCCAATACACATCCACTAGTGGCGGCTTATCACCATAAAAAACAATCTTGGTTTGGCCCTGTTCAGGCCGGGTTTAGTGATTTAGCAACCGTTTTTCAAACACGTGGAAAAATTGATAGTCATGGTAAACCCACCCTGCTAATTGATGATCTCGGTTATATTCATATTTTTTATGGTGGCCATGGTGCTGGCGCTAAATATGGTAAAAATAAATATGGTGGAGGTGGGTTAGGGCGCAATAAACATGCGATTTCTAAGCGCCCTTATGATATATCAGAATGGGAAAATTTAGATAATGTTTCGGTTTTTGGTACTTATAACCAAGCCATTAAAATGGATAATGGCGATATCTATCTTATCTATCGTCATGGTGCGCATCGAAGTGATTGGGTTTATCAAAAATCGACTGATCACGGCCGCACGTTTGACCCTGCCGTTTCTATTTTGAAGCATAAACAGCGTGCTGATATTAAGGCGACCGATAGTTGGTATATTTGGGCATCTAAAGGGCAAGGTAGTGATATTATTTTATCTTATGATTACCATGTGTGTTGGTTACGCAATGAAGGCCCCAAAGGGTTAGGGCACGTAACTCAACGTCACGACTTATACTACATGGTGCTAGATACGAAAACACAGCAATTGCGTAACATTAGTAATGAACAACTGCCCATACCGGTTACGCGAGAAATCGCAGAGCAAAAAACCTTAGTTGCCCGTACTGGTGATCACTGGACATTTAATGGCTCAGCAACGCTAGATAAGCAAGGTAACCCACATCTTGCGATTAACATTGGCGAAAATTTAGGTAAAAACACGGGGGGACCTAAACAAACTCATTATTATTATTGGACAGGAAAAGAGTGGAGCCAAGGGCAGGTTATTAACCCAACAGCAAAGCACACAAATACCGATACTCGCGGCGATTTCTATATTAATCAGCAGCAACTTACCTTTTTGTTAGGCTACAAAGACAACGATGACGGTGTGATTGCCTCGTTTACCCGCCAGCCGACAAATAATGCAGACCCTACTTTTATCAAAGAAAAAGAGCTATTACGCCGTGCAAAGGCTAACTGGGCTTTAACGGCCACAATCGAAAATGCGCATCCAGATGCTCAAATTTTGGTAGCCGAAAAACAAGCAAACAGTCAATTACACAAGATTTATTTGGTGGGAGCTAACGGCCCAATACCAAGAAAAGCGGCAGAAGCTCGTTTTAATGTAAATTCTTCAAACCAAAATTGAAGAGTGCCTTTCTAGGGCGTGTTTACCTTTGTCGTATAGATTTTGTTCAATTTCAAAGCGTTTTGATCGCGGCATTGGCTTGATGGCATAGTGGTTCTACGTCAAAAGCCAATAACAAAGAGCAAAACGTTTTGGATTGAACCCAAAGGGCAACTCATTTGCACTATTTCTACTACGCTATCGCTCTTTTATGTAGAATAACGACACTGCAATCGCTCTGCCTTGTATAAATCGTGCAAATACGGTTGCAAAAGCATACACAAAAGATCAACACGCCCTAGAATAATGAAATACATTGACCCGTAATAAGGTGATTTTAGTCTATAATTAAACCATCACGATTAATTTAAACTTAAATTAAATGAAGAGCCGCATGGAATTAAATGTCGAATTAAAGTCGATGCAAGTTGATGAAAAGCCTTTGGATTTTCCACAGTCGATAAACAATGCAGAGTTGTTAATGTTATTACAAACAACCGCAGAGCTGGCCACGGATGAAATATTTTGGATAAAAGCAGACTCAGAAATTATATATGTAAATAATGCTGTTTGTACAAAGCTTGGCTATGAAAAAAGCGACTTAATTGGTATGCGAGTGTGGGAATGGGATTTAGTTTTTTCTAAAGAAATATGGCCTAGCTTTTGGTCAGAATTAAAAACTAAAAAGCATATCGATTTTGAAACTAAACATCAATGCAAAGATGGCCATATAATTCCGGTTCGTGTTAAAGCGCATTTTATACAAAATGGTCAAGACGAACTCGTTTGTGCTTTTGTTTCGGATATCTCTGATATCAAAAACCAAGAATTAAAGCTCAAACAACAAATGCAAGAAGCCAAAGCGCTTTTACAAAGTAAGTCGGCATTATTAGAGCAAGAAAAAAGAAAATTTGAAGAGTTTGTTAATTTAGCACCTGTTGGTATTGCGATTAATCATGCATCTGATGGTAAGTTTGAATATGTAAATAACGAGTTTGGCCGTTTTACGGGTTACACCGTAGACGAACTCAATACAATGGATTATTGGCAATTAACCCCGAAAAAGTATGAACAACAAGAGCTTTTACAACTCAAAAACATGGCAGAAAAAGGTCGATACGGACCTTACCAAAAAGAATATATCCATAAAGACGGACATACTTACCCTGTTTTACTTTCAGGTATTAAAATAGTCGAGTTAACGGGTCAAGATTATATTTGGTCTGTTGTTCAAGATATATCTCAGCAAAAACAAAATGAACAAGAACTCGAAGCCGCTAAAGAAAAAGCCGATTTAAGCGCACTACGAATGAACATCGCCAATGATTCTGCCGGTATTGGTATTTGGGAATGGGATCTAAACACGAATGAGTTAATTTGGGATGAGTGGATGCACACACTTTATGGTAGGAGTAAAAAGCAATTTAGCGGCGCTTATGATACTTGGACAAGTAGTGTGCACCCTGATGATTTAGACAATGCTATCGCAAAATTATCAGATGCAATTAATGGTACAGATAAATATGACCCCGAATTTAGAGTTATTAGGCCTGATGGCCAAATTAGAACCATGAAAGCCAGTGCTGAAGTGATTAAAGATGACACTGGCAAGCCAATACGCGTTATCGGGGTTAATTATGATATCACCGAAAAAGTTGAGACGATTAGGGCGCTTGAAAAAGCTAAAATTGCAGCCGAAAATGCATCAAAAGCTAAAAGCCATTTTTTAGCTAATATGAGCCATGAAATTCGGACCCCAATGAATGCGATTTTAGGCAGTCTACAACTATTGAGCAAAAGCGGAGTTGATCCCAGTCTCACGAGTATTCTTAATCATGCCTCATATTCAGCAAAAAGTTTACTCACGGTTATTAATGATATTTTGGATTACTCTAAAATAGAATCCAACAAACTCGATTTAGAACAGCAACCGTTTTTGTTAGCTGAAGTACTTAATTCAGTGCAGCATGATCTCAATTCGCTTATCAGTACAAAGCGAATTGAATTTTTAACCATTATTGATGAAAATTTTATTGATGGCTGGGAAGGGGATGTTGTTAGGGTAAAACAAATTGTATTAAATCTAGCTTCAAATGCCGTTAAGTTTACGCACAAAGGTCAGGTTAAAATAGAAATAAGCCACGTTAACCATGGTCAAAATAACGCGATAAGCCTTAACATTACCGATACTGGTATCGGGATGAGTGAAGAAGCACAAGCTCAGGTTTTTGAACGATTTACCCAAGCGGATTCTTCTACTACCCGAAAATATGGGGGTACAGGGTTAGGTATGTCGATTTGTATTTCTCTGATTAACTTGATGGGTGGCACGATCAATTTAACCAGTGTGGTTGATCAAGGCACATGCATCGAGGTGATGTTGCCCTTAAAAGCCGTTGACGTAAAAGCAGGATGCAAGACGGGTCAATCTGCTGCCGCGCCAATACTGGTCGGGAAACGCATACTGGTTGCTGAAGATAATATGATAAACCAAGTGATTATTGAATCTATGCTAAAAGAGACACAAGCGCACGTTTCGATTGTCGAAAATGGCAAGCTCGCTTGCGACGCGATTCAAAAAGAAGATTTTGATTTGGTATTAATGGATATTCATATGCCTGAAATGGATGGCATTGAAGCTCAACAAAAAATTAATGCGCTAAAAAGCCATATTCCCGTTATTGCGCTTACCGCTAACATTATGGTTGAAGATGTAAAAGCTTATATAAAACAAGGTTTTGTATCGCATGTAGGCAAGCCAATTGATATGAATGAACTTTATCGTGTTTTGCATGATTATATCCCCAAGTGACGGGGGTATTTTATGAAACCAATATAGTGTGTACTAAGGTGACTTTTTCCTTTTAAAACGTTACGTGTAATTAGCTTTATTACACGTAATGTATTTCACATTAATGATCTTTCATTTAATTCCTTCTCTCTATAAACGACTCTATTTATCTCACCTCCTGCAATAAACAAGCTAACGTCCTTTTTCTATCAATATCAATTAGATAAAGCCATCACATTTAATTCGACCTTTTAAGTCACATTAGGTCTTAATTGATCCAAATGTGTCTTTTGTTGTAATTGTACTTTATATGTTAAGTTTTATATGACAGAATGTGGCTTATTTTGATTTGTATTGTTAATATAAAAGTAATTAGGTTGTTTCATTGATGAATAAATATATACAAAAGAGGCTGAAATTTAAGTCTCATCTTTTATGCTTAATTGCATCGCTCTCGTCTGCTCCGCTTTACGCTAATATTGAACTCGAAGAAGAAATTTTTTTAACCGATAAAGGCTTATATTTTAACGGCGATAAAAAATCATCAACTAAAGCGGCCGAAAACGATCCCGATGTAGGTCCAGAACAATACGATTATATGTATGGCCCTGCGATCAACCCACATGGTGATTGTATTAAGGTTTACAAAAATTTTGTGTTTATGACATGGTATCGAGGTGGCAAAGATGATCGCCACGTTATGCTAACGCGTTACAATACAACAACCGGTAAAAAGGTCACTATTGAATTTCCGCACCGCCATACGGGGTATTCAAATCGTTGGTGGATTGGCGAAACGCATAATACGATCGCGATTGGGTTAAGTCCAAAAAATGAAAGTATTCACATGGTGTTTGATCAACACTCATTATCACCAACTAATCCATCAGATGGCAGTGCAGCAAATGATTACTTCAAATATTACTATTCTAAGCCTAACTCATTAACCGTACCGGATGAAGAATTTACTTTAGATCTGTTTGTCAAAGATGACTATTATGACGGCAACGATCCGGTCAATGCTAAATTTAGCCCTGCGGATGAACTTGACGAATATAAACACATCACCCTAAACGGTGAAGTTAACGCCAATAAATTTCAAGCATTATCGTATCCTAAATTTTTTACAACGAATGAGGGTGATTTATTTTTATATATGCGTAAAGGCCGTTCTCAAAATGGTAACTTTTCATATATAAGATACGATGGCGCTAAATGGCAAACAGGCTTTAAAGAATTTAACCGTAAAGAAGCTTTATCTCGTGGTAACGCATACAACTATGGTGTTTATGGCGAAATGAAATACCTCAACGGTAAAATCCGTATTGGGTTTCAGCAGCGCGCTAATGTAACCGATAAATATAAATATCAAAATGGGTTCTTTGGTGCTTATTCTGATGATCCGACGGGTCAATCTGATTGGAAAAATTATAACCACGAAACATTGAGCGAATTTCCAGTATTAAATACCGATCCCATTAAAGTTTCAGAGCCCGGCGATTTATATCCGGATGTTACCGAAACGTCTCGTCTATCAATGGTAGGTGGTTTTGATTGGACAGTAACTGATAATGATGATGTTCATTTTATCGGAAAGGTGACCGACACGATTGATCGTGCGAATACTAAGGTCGTGCACACCTACCGCAAAGGCGGTACAACTGAGTTTACGACGACAACTGATTTTGCCGGTGCTGATGAGTTATACACTTCAGGTAATGATATTTATATTATCGGTTTATCTAATGGTCGTCCTTATATCGATAAAGCGCCGGGTGGTACGAATGATTTTGTTCGGGTTTACGCACCTACAACCGGTAAAACCTTTTCAAAAGGTGTACCGTATATCGATGATGGCAAGCTTTATTACTATTTACTAGAAAGCAGCTCAGGTGATGCACGTCCGCTTCACTTGCAAGTTATTAATTTAGCATTAGGTGCGCAATCAGCGCCTAGCATTTCGTTTACGCAACACCCTGAAACCTTGTTGGTAGGTTACAAGCAAATCAAGGTGGCCTTAAACGCCGCTTCGCCAGAAGATGATCGAACCATTAGCAGCGTTAGTCTTTATGTAGGTGATACTTTGGTTAGCGAAATGACGAGCGGACCTTATAGTTGGGACGAATCAAACACGGTATTAGCTGGATTAGCAGCGGGCGAACATATTATTAAAGCGGTTGTAACCGATAGCCAAAACGAAACATCGGAAGAAACAATAAACATTAATGTTGTGCCACCCACACCGACTATTTCATTTAATCAGCAAAAAGTATCGCTAAGTCCGAATTACAGTGCACTTTCATTATCGGTTAACGCCAATACACCCGATCCAGCTAGAACGATTACATCGGTATCTTTGTATCTTGATAATGAATTAGTTTCTGAATTAGCAAATGGCCCCTACCAATGGACTCAAGCCGAAGCTAAATTATCAAAATTGGCGCTAGGTTCATATACCGCCAAAGCCATTGTCACGGATAGTCAAAACGAGACGGCTGAAACGACAATACAAATTAATGTCGTTGATAATACGCCTGTTGTTGCTTTTGCTCAAAATACGTTAAATTTAACCGAAGGTTACGCTAGTTTATCGCTTGATATTGCAGCATCAACACCGGTAGATAGCTTATCGATAAAACAAGTCGACTTATATATCAATAACAATTTAATCCGCAAAGAGTCTGTCGCGCCTTATGAGTGGGGTCATACTAATTCTCCAAATTCGGCTGAGTTACTTAACTTACCGATAGGTGAGCACACGTTTAAGGCGATTGTAACTGATAGTAGCGATGTAACCGCAGAAGCAACGATGCAAGTGATCGTGTCGGCAGTAGCGCCTGTGCCTACTCCGCCAACCGTTAGTTTTAGCGCAATGCCAACAGATTTAACCGAAGGGTATAGCAGTATTGCGGTTTCAACTTCTGCGGCCGCTACCACGCCAGCTGCATCGATTGAACATGTCGCTTTATATGTTAATGATGTTTTAGTGTCACAAGATACAGAAGAACCTTATCAATGGACGGCAACAAGTTCAGCATTACTGGGGTTAACGGCAGGCAGCCATACCCTAAAAGCCATTGCGACCGATACCAGTGGGTTAACCATAGAAGCGCAAGCGACTATTTCGGTAGCAGAAGCGGCTATGCCTGAGCCGACTCCAGAACCTACACCCGATCCCGAACCTACACCTACACCAGAACCGACGTCTAGTCCAAGTGAAGATAATGGCAACGATAGTAACAGTGACAGTGGTGGCGGTAGCACCGGTATTTTATTCTGGGTGTTAACGTTATTATTAGTTTGCCGACGCAGCTTATTTAACGCTAAAGCGGCTAAATAAACGTGTTCATAAATAAAGCGCGTTTATGCAATTTAAGTATACAAACTCTGTTAATTTGATTGTAAGCCAGCTTTAAATAAAGAAGAGAAAATCCGATGACTAAACATCATCGGATTTTTATTTTTGTTAAGTAAAATTTTTAGTCTTTTAACACTATATACAAAGTAAAAATTGGCAAACTTAAATCATAACTTGCACTTATCATTGATGCGGGTGTAGACCGGTTTAGGTGCGAAGCGCCGTAAGCTGGATGGTAACTCATTATTTTTATTTTATACCCAAGCAACTTCAATATGCGATCCTGCATCTTGTAATCACTTGGGTATATACGTTGTTAGTTTGTCGCGTTAATTGACCAGTTACCGCTGCTAACTTCAAATTTATGATATTTGTCGTCACTACCGACAAACTTAACGCCCTCGACTGGATCTGAGCTAGACCAAAATGAAGACTTTTGCGGCCATACCGTTTCACCATTAAAATTGATTTGGGCTATTTCAAAATATTGCTTAGGCACACCCACAAGCGCGGTTGTATTTTTTGGTGAATCTAGCTGTAGGGTTATTTCATTATCCGATCGGTTGATTTCAAAATGAATATCGCCTTGTACACTCGGTACTAATTGCTTAATCCGTTTCATGTGTGCCATGTTGGGCATAATTTGATAGGTTTTCCAAGCCACTGAGGTAGGCGCTATACCGGCAATGTATTGACTTAATACGGTGCTAGGTGCATTCCATGCGTGGTTTTCAGTGCCGCCACTCGGAAGATATTCAGCTAAGGTTGATAATGCCGGGTTATCGACTTGTTTTGCGTAACGTTGCTTCATACGACTTAACGCGTCTGCATAACGATCTGCTTTTGCCATTGCGTTATATACCATCCATTCAAAGTGTGGGCTTGCAAATTGATTAGGTATTAAAACGTTATCAACAATTTGCTGATATTGCGAAGGCTTGGCTAAGTCAAAAAGTATCGCGACCGCATTGGCTCGATCATCTTTGAATTTTTCAGGGTCGCTACTGTAAAAACCGTCATGCCAAAATGCTTTTTGGTAAGCATTTTTTAATTCTTCAATGCGTTGGTTATAAAAGGGGATATGCGAATCGTCGCCAATAGCTTTTGCCATTTTACGCGCCGAAACCAATGCACTGTAATATAACGCATTGTGGATAGCATCATAATCAACCGTTTCTTGCGGTCCCCAATCGGTCCAACGCCAATGGCCGCCTCTAAACACGATCAAGCCATTATCTTGTTTTTGCCATAACATTAAGTAACGATGAACAAATGGGTAAGCATATTTAAGCGTGTCTAAATCGCCAGTATTAAAATAATAGTGCCATACACCTTGCTCAATAAATTGTAAACTTTGCGCAGGCAATTCACGAAATCGCCCCGGTCCTAAACCGGCAAAAACACCGTCTGCAGAATCACTAAAAGCCATGGTTACTTTAATCGCTTTCTTCATTAAATCGCGACCGGCTTGATCCATCGAATAGAATAAATAACTGGCTTGGTCGGCCACATCACCGATCCATAAACCGCGTTCTCTGTCTGGCGTGTCCATAAAGTTATCGCGGGCGCAAATATACAGTGTATTTTCAGCCATTTGCCAAATACGAGAATACCAATTATCGTCTGCTTCAAAATGCCCAGGTGTATTACCCACCCCGGTCCAACGGTATTTTAAACCATGCACTTTTACCCCTTTAGGGATCGTGTATTCAATAATTCGGGCATTAAACCAAGATAATGATTCGAACTGTTGACGACCTTGTTTTGTGGTATAAAACGTTTGGATCGTATTTAACCGCATGTTTGATTTAACGTGAATTTGTAAACCGGCTTCAGCTTCAATATCAAAATAAGGGGTCACATTTTTATTAAAATCTAACTTACATCTGATTTTTTTGCCGTTGCTAATAAAGGGAAATTTAGCGGCCGGGTAGTTGGTACAATTCGCTAAACCAAAATCATTTAAAATTGGAATTTCACTGGGAAATAATTGATAAAAAGGGTGGCGAGGTGGGCGGTGCATGCTTTTGGCCGATTGCCACTTTGTGTCATCATAGTTTGGTAAATACCAAGCTTGCTCAGTCCAGTCATGCATATCTTTGCGTGCGTCATAATTAACACTCCAAGCGGCCACTCGTCGATGTTTTTCTTTTTCTACGGGTTGATAAGCATGATGTTCTTTGGCCTTCCAAGTCGCGTCTGAAACAATGGTTTGATCACCCACTTGCGCTTGAAATATAAACCCTGCGACTCTTGCCGAAATGTGCGTGCCTTTGTCGCCATTAGCGCCGTAATACCAACCTAACGCGGCAATGGTATTTTTCCCTTTTTTTAAATATTTTTTAATATCAACTTGGTCGTAATATTTATTCGATGCAATCGGAAAGTTATCAACGCGCGGTGACGGTTTGACCGGCGATGGGCCGCCAGTATAACTGCCTTCAAATACGACCATTTCACCATTGATCCACAGCCAATATTTAGTATCCGCACTAATATAAGCAGTTGCCGTGTCGCTGATATTTTGAATATCGACTTCTTTACGCAGTGCGACCCATGTATTGGGCTTACCTATTTTTTGTGGTGTCCAAATCCACTCTGCTTGCCAATTGACGTTATTATTTTTCGCGCTTGCCTGAAACGACAGCAGCAACAATAAACTGGTTATTATCCCCACTATTGTTTGGGTGATTAACACCGCTCGTTTTGTGTTTGTTTTCATGATGTTTTCTCGTTTGCGTTTGTATGTTTATTGCAATCAGCTTGCACACGTTTGTGCGGGCTGATTGCGTATGTCGTTAAGCTTTAAACTTGCCTGTTTGGGCAAGACTAATTTAAGGTAAAGCCCTTTATCTGATGAGCTATTATGTTCACAGGCCCTATCAGCCCTGATTGTTGGCGTGGCTCATTGTCTTGCATAAACCGTTGTGTGCTAAAGGTGATCCGCTTACTGGCCGGGGGTGGTTGATTATTGGTATACCAACTTGGCATTGGAGTGATTGGGTCTTGCCAACGCGCTATTTTAAAACCGGATGTATCAGGGTGTTTATAGTCTGCTAATAGGCGGTTAACCCATAAATTGGCGACTTCAATTTCAAGGTCGTTTTTACCTGCTTTAATAAATTTCGTAATATCCAGTTGATAGGGCGACATCCAAGTGGTGCCCACTAACTGGCCATTAATTTTTACGGTAGCAGCCACACTCACTTCACCTAAATCAAGTGTTAACTCTAAATCATCAGCTATATAATGGGGGGGCAGGTTTATGCTTTTGCGATAAATGGCGGTGCCGGAATAATCTTGAATCGCTTGTTCTGGGTGTGCTCGCCAATCGACAAGTTTACTAAAGTTATATTGCTTATTTAAACCGTAAAATCCGGAAAATTGCACTTGCCATTCGCCTTTAACCTCGTGAGCATCTGCCTGCTCATGCAGCGTCAAGGCTTGATTTTTGGTTGATAAAATAAGATTACGTTTTTGCTGTAAGGCGTGCGCGGGTGGAATCGGCTCGATATTTTTTGCAGATTGTTGAAACACCACAAATAATGACTGATTTGCCGCTAAGGTAATAGGGACTTGGGTTGTTGTACCGTTGTCGCTAAATGCGGCTAACCGTTTTATTTTACCGGTTTGTGCATCCCAAATTTCGGGTACTTTACCACTCACATTAAAACGGGCATCTAGTGTTGTTGCTTCAGGTTTATCGTTATAAATGAAGTAGATATCGTGGGTATCTGAACGACGATGGGTGAAATAATAATGTGGTTGGTTGGCAATGGCTAAATCAAGTTGCCAGTTGTTTTCTTGATAGATTTGTTGCCAATTAATTAACGTTTTTTCAGCTAGTGTGTGTTCAGGTGCAAGACCGGCATGACCATGATTGGTTTTTGCCGCAGTGGCCACGTTATAGGTTGTGGGCAATGACCAAATGTCATTCACCATCGTCATAAATTGCTGTTGTTGTTCTGGCGTATTAAAACGACCGGCTAATCGTTCTACGGGTTGCCCAATAATAACGGCACCTTGCTTAGCCAATTGATGAAGTTTGAGCAATGATTTGAAGGTTAATGTTTTATGATTATTTAATACAATAACCTTGTATTCGCTGCCATGTGGCAGCTTGAGCTTGCCATTATCAACAGTGAGTTGCTGTAACACTTCGCTATTTAAGCAATCGTAATTAATATTAATGGGCAGTAATGCACTGAGTAAATCTTTTTCTGGACAGGTTGTTGGGGTTGCATCGCCTAAATACCAGAGCACATCGGACACAGCATGACCAACCCGTAATAAATGCTGACCCCGGGCAATATATTCAAACCATGCTTTGCCGGCTCCATTCCACCAGGGTTGTGTGCGATCCATATGCGCCCCCCAGCGGTTCATTGTCATGCCGGGCATAACATGGGTATTGGCTTGATGGGCAAAGCGATGAAAAACGTGCTGATTAACCCCTAGCGCCCAACTTTTATCATTGTCGGGTTTACCCATTGCAGGGCTAAATAACCAGTTGTTACCCGGAAATTGCGTAAACGCTTCGGCTGAAACTAAGGGCTTGTTATAAATATGCGCAGTCGAACTCGAAGCCGAAATTCTAAAGTTATTATTTTCTAACCAAAATTCACCCATGGGTAAATCGGCTTTACGTGCAACATCTAATTCATTAAACGGGCCAGAACCGTAAGGTTCAAGATACGTTTTAATGCCATCTTGATTGGCTAATTCGGTAAAATAGCCATAATAATTTTCGGTAATTAATTGGTTATTAAAATCACGTGTATCCCATAAAACCGATTCGGAGGTTGTTGGTGAGTCAACAAACTTACCGGCAAAAAGGGGTAAGTAGGGCACTAAGTCATAACCGTATTGTTGCGTAAATTGTTGCTCGTACTGATGTGTCCAATTTTGCGCGCCAACTTCATAACTGTCTATTTCTAAAGTATGTAACGCATTGGGGGCGACTTCTTTAACCTTATTAATCACATTTGTAATGTAGGCATCGTAATGAGCTTTGAACGCGGCTTTACTAAATTTATCGACTTCTAAACCGGTGCCTTCGCGTGAGGCCGGAATATTAACGGCACCCGTTGAGGTGTAGCCAAAACGCATAATGGTCCATTGGCCTTGCGGTAAGGTTGTAACCAGTTGACCCTGAGCATTCATATATTGGCTTAAGTTGATAACTTTATTTGAATCAATGGTTAAATCAGCTGAAGGGGCACCAATATGGGTAAACTCTTGATAATCACTACGGCTAGCAGACGTGCGGCCTAAATAGTTATTAATGGCTGGGGTTGAAGATAACTTAAGCTCTTTAATATTCATGGCTTTATTTGTCACTAAACGAAAATGTTTAGCGGTATGCCCCTCGAACGCCTCATCAAACCCATAGGTAAACTTACCCGGCCGACGCAGTGTGAGCTTGTCTACCATGGTAAAGTTTTTACCGTCGTTAGAAACCTGAAGCTCAACGTTTAAACCTCGGCCATTGTGCAATAGCATATCAACGAGTCGCAAAGTGTAGGGTCGTTGATAAGAAAACTGTAGCCAAGCTGATTGGCTGTTTTGTTCATTAGTTTTTGCCGCCGTATTGGCTGCGGTATTAGGTTGTGGTGTCAGTGTGCTGTAATCGGTTAAATCATGATTTGTGATAAGTGTTGGATCAAAATTAGGATCCGACGCGCTAATGACCGGTTTGCGGTTAGCGTCATCTATTTCAGTTGCTAAAGCGGGGTAAGCGATAACGGCAATATCTTGATAATAATTTAATATTGAGGAAGGCTGTGGCATTTTGATATTGAGATCGCCGCCACTCATCAGCATTTCATTAAAGGTTAAGCGTTTCATTGAATGTTCAGGCGTTACCCAAGGCCCACCACTTGACGTCCAACCATCACAATTGTGCATGCCAAATGAAAGGTCTAAACGTTGTGATTCTTTTGCCATATGGCCAATTAAATCAATGTGTTCAGTTGAGTTAAACTTTACTTTTCCGAGTGGGATACCTTGGGTAACATTAAATAACAAGGTCCCCCCCAAGCCCGCTTCAGCAATGGCTTCGAGATCTTTAGTGATCCCCGCTGCCGACATATTGCCACTCATCGCATGAAACCAGGTTAGCGGTTTTGAGCTATGTGGTGGCGTTATAAAGTCAGCAACAAGTTGCCCATGGGTTTCATGTTGGCGCTTTGTGGGTGATGCATCGGTTGCTGCTTTTTGCTTGTTTAATTGACTGCTTTGTTCTGGTTGGCAACCTAATAACGTTAAACTGAATGCAACAATAATGGCGGTCGTAAAGGTATTATTTTTATTCATTATATTTTGTTTATTTATATTAAAAATTGTTGGGGTTGTAAAACACGTACAGGTCTAATCCAACAAGAATCAAACGCGTTTTACCTATATAAAGAAGAGGCGCAAAAATAGTGAATTGATACCCATGGTTAAAATTTTTTTTCTTTTTGATAGGGAATGGGTTTAAACCCTAGTCACTTCAAAATGCAGAGCGAGCATATTGAAGTGACTTGAGCATAGTCGTGTTAATTTATGCGGGCGACTTGAGTATCAAAATGTCTATTAATACTCGCCTGCGAGATGGCTATCATTTGTTCATAAAGCCGGTTATTTTATATTCTCCAGGGGCTAACGCTTTATTATTGTGTACTAAAGGTTGGTCGTTATATAAAATAGTTAATTGGCTAATATGTGGCAGAGTTAAAACGGCTTGGCTATTTTTAGGTACAGTTAAGTGCATCGTTAATTGTATATTTAATGCGGCTTGCGACTCTGCTTTGGTGAGTTGCCAGCTCACGGCTATATCACCTTGTGGAGTCGGGTGGCTCCCTTTTACTCTGCTCAATTTATGCGAAAATTGTGGGGCCACTTCAAATTGTTTAAAACCGGGAGTTAAAGGCTGTATGCCCAACATGCCACGATAAAACCAACTGGCTACGGCGCCATAAGCATAATGATTTAACGAATTCATTTTTTCGCCGTTGAAGCCTTTTTCTAGGCTATATGAATCCCATCGTTCCCATGTGGTTGTGGCTCCATTATTGATTGAATAAAACCAAGATGGGTAAGTTTCTTTAAATAAAATATCATACATTAGTTCACTATGACCGTATTGTTGTAACACGGGGGCTAACAATGGTGTACCTAAAAAGCCCGTTTTAAGGTGGCGGTTGCTTTGTTCAATCAATGTAACGAGTTTTTCAACGGCTGGCGTTTTATCTTTCTCGTCAAACAATTCAAAAGCTAAAGGTAACAAATAGGTTGTTTGAGTTGTTTTTGGCGAAAACTTGACGGTTTTACCTTTTTTCTCACTGCCATTTTTATATAGCGGGGGTTTGGTTATTTCGCTGTGCAAATCTAAATTGGCATCAAAAAAGTAATGTCTAAATTTTTGCTTTATGTTTTTAAACAGCGTTTCAAATTGAGCTGCATCACTGGTATAACCTAATATACGTGCTGATTTCGCCATAATATTGGCTGAATGGGCAAAGTAAGCGGTCGCAATTAAATCGCGATGAGTATCACCGCCATTTGCGCCACTTTGGGTAAAAGGTTGTAGCCAGTCGCCATGGCTGCTCATTGTTGATACAAATTGGTAACTATGATGTGTGTGGTAAGCTAACCACTGTTTCATCATGGTGTAATTTTCGGCGAGCACATTTTTATCGCCCGTAAATTGATAAAGCTCCCATGGCACAATTGTACCGGCATCACCCCAAGCCGCTCCGGTATGGCTAGCTAAAAAAGAGCGAAAAGGCACATAGTTTGGAATCAACCCATCGATACCTTGATCTTCTCGTACGCTTTGCAACCAGGCGGCCCAAAACCCATATACATCTGCTTTGTACATCGACGTTTGCGCAAAAACTTGCGCATCGCCAGTCCAACCTAACCGCTCGTCACGTTGCGGGCAATCGGTGGGTATATCTAAAAAATTACCGCGCAACCCCCACGACACATTACTTGATAATTGATTTAGCAATGCGTTATCTGAATTAAAATTGTCGTACACGGTAAAATCAGAATGCAAAACCTGACCGGTTAGCCAATCTAAACGGGGTTTTTGGCGAGTATCGTAGCCACTGAGTTCAACATACCGATAACCATGAAAGGTAAACGAGGGTTGGTATTGGATCGTACCTGTTTGGTTAGGTATATAATAATCGATGTTTTTGGCACTGCGTAAATTTTGTACGGCAAAATCAGTGTTGTTCAACGCTTCGGCAAATCGAAGTGTAACGGTTTGGTTAGCAATAACGGGAATATTAATCGCCGGCACGCCAACCATGTTTTGGCCCATATCGTAAATCACAACACCGTCTTTTTCACTTACAATGCTCACCGCGGGTAAAGTTAGGGCGGTACGAACGGTTTTATGTCTTTTAGGTTTTAAAGCAACTTGATTATCAATGGGTTCTGCTAATACGGTTTGCCAATTTTCAGGCGTAAAATTAGCGGTGTGCCAGTTCTTTTGTTCATAATTAGCATCGTACCGTTCACCGTCGTAATTGCTGGCCTCGCGAATAGGGCCTTGATCTGTGCTTTGCCATGAGTTGTTTGTGCTAATGGTTTGGCGCGAACCATCTTGATAAGTCACTTCTAACTGAGCGAGTAACCGCATTGGTAAAATATGCTGCTGTTTGGTTGGGTGAAATATTCTGCCGCTATGCCAACCTTCAGCAAGAATTGCCCCTATGGCATTTTCTCCCGGTTGTAATTGCGAAGTGACATCATAAGTTAGGGTTTCAATACGTTTGTGATAAGGCGTCCAACCGGGTGTCATGGCATCTGCCGAAACCGGAACACCATTTATATAAGGTTTAAAGACCCCTTTGGCACTAATATATAAACGTGCCTGTTGAATATCATTTGCTAACGTAAATTGATTACGCAAATACTGAGGCCGATAATACAAATTGTTTGGCACCGGAAAATTACCGCCTTTAACGGTTCGGTTATAAACACTATTTTCATCAGTCTCATGGCTATCAGGGTGACCTATCCATTGGGCTTGCCAGTCGTCATTATCAACTAAACCAAGTTCTAAGTGATTAATTTCGCTCCAATTTGATTCACGTTGCTGCTCATCCCAAATTTTGACACGCCAATAAATTTTTTGCCTAGATTGTAATTTAGGGCCTTGATATTGAACCCAAGCATTTTGGTTAGAGATAACTTTTTTGCTGTCCCAGAGAGGCTCTTCCCATTGCAAGAATGACGACGACAACGGATGAGAATTTGTTACTTGTATTTGATAAGCGGTTTGGCTTAATGCGCTCGATTTTTCACTTAATTGCCAAGTAAATCGTGGACGTTGCTCGTAATAACCGAGTGGATTTATGAAACCTTCACCTACTTTTAAATGCACCGGGGCTTGAGTTAGATCTTGTGCTTTACCCGTTGAGACCGATTTTGGCTGGGTTGATTCAGAGCACCCCATTAAAAAGTGTGGGGTGATCATGACCACCGCAATTAAAGTGATTAACCGCTGCTTAATATTAAATTTATTTCTCATGTTTGTTTCCTATTACATATTTGATATGCGTGAGATCTGCATATCAGATAGCTATGCAATGAAAAGCCATGAAATCTTAAAATTGATACCCCACCGTTAAAATATTCCGTGATTGTAGAAATAGTTAATTAAATATTAATGAGTGGGTAGCAATTTAGCGAGGTTTGAGCCTTTTCTTAATGAGGTTGCTCTATTGAATGAATTAGAGCAATAGCTGGCTAATGAACTCATAATTATAATACGTAGGAAAAAATGAAAATTAAAACAATATTAGTAGCAGGTGTATGCCTTTGGTCGATGGTTGGACTTACCGCCTGCGGTGGTGGAGGGGGCTCTACCGCAACAGCGAATAATAGCGTTGACACTGCGGGCAGCGATAACACAAGCGGCGGTAATACTGGTAGTGATAACACGGGCAGTGATAATACAAGCGGCGGTAATACTGGTAGTGATAACACGGGCAGTGATAACACAAGCGGCGGTAATGCTGGCAGTGATAACACAGGCAGCGATAACACGGGCAGTGATAATACAGGCGGTGAAACCGCGCCAGTTGGTTTTATCGAAGGTACGGTTGCATCAGACGTTACCGATATAAATGCATGTCAGCTTTATTTATACGATCAAGATGTCACCCAGTTTGCCGATGCGTTTGATCAAAATCACGCTAGCTTTCAAATGCCGGCTTCAGGTATTACAGGCGAAGCGCCGATTGGTACGAGCGCGATTTCAGTAACAGGTCGTTATAGTTTTGACAATGTGGCAACTGGCAGTTATCAACTTGTATTAAGCTGTATTGTGGGTCAAGACGTGCAAGATGAATCACAACTGGTTGATGACCCAATTCAATATCAAGGTCACATAATCCCAAATCCGGCAGGCATTATTCCAAATAAAGTAACAATAACGGTTACCGCTAATGGCACCGTTCAAGAAAACTTTACTGATAGCCGAGTTAAACCGGTCATTGACGATAAAGCAGATGTAATTGTTAAAGCGGATATGACTGATTTAAACAGTCGTAACGCGGATTTGCATGATATCTGGAGCACGCTTAACCGAATTGCGCCAACTAATGGTGTTGTCGTTATCGATGGTATGAAAGTCAATACGATCCGTATGTTAGGCGGCATCATGAAAAAAGATGCAGATGGTAACAAAGTACCTGACTATGAATATGATACCGCTAAATATAATGAACAAACCAAACAATACGAATATAATTTTCAACCATTGATAGAACGTATTAATGCGATAGTAGATAAAGGCAAAAATTTACATCAAATCGTGCTCGACCAACCTTCTTGGGCATTTCAAACTGGGCATCAATTTATTCCTGATGATCAGCCCTATGATGGTGTTAGTTTTAAAGAAAGCCAGCGAATATCGCATTACGGTAACTCATTACCCCCAAAAGACAAAGTTGCCTATAACGCGTTTTTACAAGCCACGATGAATCGCTTAATTGCAGAATATGGTGAAGAAAAAGTATTATCATGGCGCTTTAGAATTGGCACTGAAATCGAAACCCCCGATCATTGGTATGGCTCAGAGCAAGACTTTGTAGAACATTTTGCTAACTCAGTAAACGCCATTCGTACGGTATTACCTAACGCGATAATAGGGTTGCACACGCGCACCCCTGGTTTTGTTTATAAAAATGGTACCGTGACCAATTATAAAGGAGAGCCAATTAAATCTTTTGCTAATGCTTTAATCGAATATTGTGCCGACAATAATATCAAATATGATTTTTGGGGAGTCAGTGACTATCCATTTATTAATAACGCGAGCACTCGCGATCCTAAAACTAAATATGAGCAGTTTTTTAAACCCTTGGTGGACCACCCTAAATGGCAACAAGGGACCATTATTGATATTGAAGAATATTCCGTTATTACCAAAATGGGATTTGTACCCCCGCATTATGCTTATATCACATCCGATTCTCCACAAGCTGACACCTTTAATATTGCTTTAACCGATGAGTTTTATCAGCATGATGTTCATCAGGTATTTCAATGGGGGTTACGCAATGGAGACAAACCCTGGCCAGTAGATATATTTGCAACCATGCTTGGCCAGCCACGTATTAATGCAGAGGTTAACGCAGAATCGGTCGGTTCTATTGTGGTAACTGATTTAAGCGATAAAAGCATACAAGCGGTGACTTATCATTATGACCCCAAAAACCTCGAAACAAAAAATGATCGCGATGTGAAGCTGAGCTTTAATGTTGATCAGCCGGTCGGGACTCCTTTTTATTACCGTAAAAAATTAACGGCGCCAGAGCATCATGCATATCATAACTTTATGCAGCAAACTAACTCGGCTGGCTGGTTAAAAAGTGGTAAAGGTTTTGATAAATATGGCTCACCGCATATTGTATTAAACGATGCCGGTATAATTGAATGGGATAAATACCAATTTAATAATCCAACCCGTTGGACACAATGGCAAGCCAGCATTACGGTAGCTCGCACTGATGGCAAAACAGGATCTCAAGTGATTATTGACAGTACATTGCCGTTGTTTTCGTATGAAAAAACCGACATTAAGTGGTCAAATAATTAGAGAATAACAAATACTAAGATTGAATAGTTTTTAACCCAATACTAATTATTAATTATCAATAACCAAAGCACTGATTTTTCAGTGCTTTTTATTTTTATGAAAAGCCGTTAGTGTGTAAAAATAGTTGTGGCTGAATTAACCGAACTTTCAATAATCTCATTATTGAAAATTCGGTAATCAAATAGCCTGACATACCAAACAATCTGGCGGAAGGGAAACACAAGTTGCTTAACTGGTTAGCAACTTATAATAAGCAACTTGTGTTTGCCAATTGTTTAAAATAAGAATGCCTTTGCGGTTTTTATAGCCGTTATCATACTGAGCCTACACAGATTAAATAAATTTAAACATCATCCTCTTTATCCATACCATTTGGATAGATTAACTCACGCAGCATCGGCCGTACTACCGCAATAATTAAAACGATAATAATAACCATACCGACTAATAATCGGGTGATTTTTTCAAACCATGGTTGCCGATAAACCGGTAGTTGACGGGCATTTATTTTTGCTTCTTCCATTTTATCAGCCAGCAGCGCGCAAGCTGATTCGGGTGTTATATTTTGTTGTATTTCAGGATAGTTGATCACTATGCCAACTCTGGCGAGAGCCAGTCTGGCTTTATCCATATCTTGGCTATTAATGAAGATCATCTTGGCCTGCAAGTTGGTTTGGTAATGAATGTTTTTGTATTCTAGAACATCAACCACTTTAACCGCATCGACCAATTCAATATTAGAAATCAACGGGCGCTGCTCAGGCTCTTGCGCCCAAAGGATGATAAAAATCGCAATGGCTAAACAAATCACAATTGCCAATATTAAGGTTATTTGCTTTACTATTGTTGTATCTAACTCTGTTGGTTTAGAACCATCCTTATCCATATTATTGCCTTTTTATTATTATGCTGATTAAAAAAATTCTGTTCTGTTGCGACCGTTATTTTTCGCTTGATAAAGGGCTAAATCAGCTTCTTTGATATGCTCCTCAACGACATTAACACTCGCTATTTTTTTAGGCTTTAACGCTGTCGCACCGATACTAATTGATAATGAATTATCTTTATCGAGCTTTATTTTATTGACCTCTGCGTGTAATCGTTCGCAGAATATTTGAGTTGCTGTTAAGTCTGTATTATATAAGGTGATTAAAAATTCTTCACCGCCCCATCTTGCAACAATATCGGTATCGCGTGTAATTATTTTTAAAATAACGGAGAGATCAATTAATATCTTATCGCCTCTATCATGTCCGTAAGTATCATTAATGGTTTTAAACCAATCTATATCAATTAACAAAAATGATATCGGTACAAACTTTCTATTTAATTGCCTTATTATTTTTGTCACATCATGAGTGAATGCTCTCCGATTAAGCAAGTTAGTTAGCGGATCAACCCTTGTTAATAACGTTAATTCTTCCGTTTTTTTTTCTAAATGCTCCCTTGCGGCTAATAACTCTTGATAAAGCTTATCGCGAGCTGCAGCCATATACATTGACCAATAAATTTTAGAATCGACCAGTTGAATGTGAGCAATCGCTGGGACTTTTTCTTTTGAGCTTAACACTAATGATAATTGTATTTCTTGAAGCGTGCCTGATGTCACGATTGAGGGGCGAATATAGCTTTCAAATAATATCGAACTCGCCTTAGAAATAAAATCAAACAAAATGTAATCAGATTTATTGTCTATTTCTAGACCTAATAATTCGGCACCGTATTCATTACAATACTCAAGTTTATTTGTTTTTATATCCGTGATTAGCAAGATGCACGGAAAGCAATCTAAAGCCGGTTTGTTCATCCTAAAAATTGTTCGATAATTTTAAAAACCGCCTTAGGGTCTGTCATATGTAAGCAATGCCCATGCGAATCAACAACTTTGAGAACAGAGTTAGGTATTTTTGTATGCATATACTGGCCAACCTCTACAGACGCTAAATTGTCGTTACTGCTTTGTAGTATTAAAGTGGGTAAGTCTAATTGAGTTAGTGCAGCCCTATCGTCTGAGAAAAATGTGGCTTTTGCAAATGGTTTTGCATAATTGGGATCAGTAGAACAAAAGCTTTCTTCAAGATCTTTGATGAGTTCGTTTGAATTATTTTGCCCCATCACTAAAGGCGCTAAATAATTGGCCCAACCAATATAATTTTTATCCATTAAGTTGATGAGTTCTTCTAAATCTTCCTTTTCAAAGCCACCAAAATAATCGGGCGGAAAATTTAAAAAACAAGGGGAAGGACAAACCATCACGATTTTAGCAAACAAGGTGGGTGATTTAAGTGATGCAAGCATACCAATAATGCTACTCACTGAATGCCCTATAAACACAATGTTTTTTAGATCTAGCGCGGTGCAAATATCTAAAATGTCTTGAGCATAACCCTCAAGTGATTGGTATCTATTTTTATCAAAAGCCGAGGTATCTGATTGACCACATCCTACATAATCAAATAGAACCACTCTATAATTAGACTCAAATAAAGGCTGCATAAAACGCCACATATTTTGGTCGCAACCAAAACCATGTGCAAGCATGATAGTTGTTTCACCTTCGCCGGTTACTTTGACATTATTTCGTTCTAGAATATGACTACTGAAAGGCATTATTGGCTCGTTAACCACTGAAATGAACAATTATAATGTTCAAATTTTTTTATTTATGCAAGGTAATATACGCAGTATCATTTAATAAAAGTAAGAATGGATAATTATTGAACAACATTATTTTAAATATTTTAGCTTAATTTTATTTAATGTTTTGTCCACTTGCTTAATGTGTTTTTTTTCTCTGTTTTATCCTTATTGTTACGTTTGAATACCGATAATGGGTAGACGTTAAGCGCGTTAACCTAAGTGACACGATAGACGTTAACTGACTCAATTTGTTTATAACATTATCTTAGTTATTCACAATATTAATCAAAAACGTTACCCAATTATAAATCGGATAACGTTATTATTTGATTGATTATTTAGCGATTCATTGTGCGAACCTGTTTAAATCGGTTGTTGTTTCAAACACCTGCATGGTCGCACTCGTCACAAAACCACCAGTGTCACTAAAACGAACCTTGATGGTGTTATTGGCTTTAACCACGCTATAAGGCACCGGTATTTCAATTACACCAAAAAAGCTATGACGTGTGTTTTGATCATAACCCCGAAAATCATCAGGGACTTCAATTGTGGTATTGTTAAAGGTGATCTCAGGTAATAAAGATTTATTATGTAAACGGCCTAAACCTAACCTTAATACCGCCTCGCCATTAGCACTGGTCGCTTTTACAGCGTCTATATTAAAGGTGATATCTTGCCCCGATGTGATGGTTTGTTTCATCTTATCGGCGTAGTATTTTGTTTCTACCGATTTTTCATCAATCATAATATCGGCTGCATACGTTACTTTAATAATAGCGGTGGCATTTGCATTAACGGTAAAGCGAGTAGCGGTGTTTTCTAATGTGGTTTCTTCGAGCACAGGGGCGACCGCTTGCGCATCAAAATATACATGTTTAGTCGAGATTGATTCTATGGCGGTATTATTTTTATCGATCAAATTAAAATCGAATTCAACATTCTCGTGTTCTAAATTATTGACAATAAAATACAGGTTTTTTCCGTCAACATACCCGTCGGTTTGTAAATCTAAATCACCTGGTTTTGTGTCAATACGTTTACCCTTAACTTCTGACCAAAGCTCGTAGAATTTTTTGATATCAGAATAAATCCAATCACCATTGTCTTGCACATTAATACTACCGTCTAACTCATCTCGTAATACATACAAGCGTGTTGAATAACGATGCCCTTCGTCACTTAGTCCGTTCTCGCCAGCCCACTTTGCTTTGAGTATAGAAAAAGGCATAGACGTAAGAATTTGATCTGGCTTGTCCATAAGTTGCATCATAATTGAAGAAAAAGAACGGATGTTCCACCAGTCACGCTCACGCGAATAAGGCCCTTTGCCTTTTTCACCGGGTGCAAAAAAACCATGCTCAGATATAACCCAAGGTTTTGCTTCGCCAATGGTAATAACACTATAGTGCTCAATCATATCTAATATTGCTTCAATATTAGAACCTGAACGATACATGTGGTTTGTTTCATCGTGATTGTCGTATAAATGAATAGAATAAAAATCCATTTCTTGACCGGCGCCATCAATAAACGTTTTCCAAGTGTTGTCGAACAGCGCAAAGTTATTATTATTATTTTCGAGTGCAGGGAAGGCCGCGGTAAACCCACCCACTTTAACATCAGGATGATCAGCATGTAGTTTATCGGCGACCACTTTATGAAGTTCAGTGATGTTAGCATTGGTCGTGTGTAACTTGCCTGATTTAACAAACGGTTCATTCATGACTTCTATAATTTTGGGTTTTTTCTGGCCTGTTGTGCCGCCTGTGCCAAAAAATTTAGTGAGATATTCACTAAAAAAGCGAGCGTATTCATCGTAACCGGCGATCCAAGCATTACCTTCACAATTAGCACTACAAGTATTGTATTCTTTGTGTGGATACATAAACTCTTGCCCGCCATACATCATATTGCCCATTCGATCTTCTAAAGCATGAGCGGTGGTATTGTTTTTATACCAAGTTTTACTTTGCTCAGCATTTTTCGTCATTTCATCATCGTTAAATATGCCATCAACAGAGCCGCCTTCAAGGCGTCCCATTTGCCAAGGGGTAGAGCCGTTATCGCGACCGTAATAGACATCATAATCTTCCATAAATTTTTTTGCTGTTGCGTTGTCTGGCCATTCATTATCAGTTGCCCCAATATGCATGGTTATATATCGACTTCGATCAAAACTATCTACTTCGCCTTTTATGTGATTTACATTTAAATTGACATCAATAACGTAGCCGGCTGTTGGTATAGAGGGTGTGGTATCTGGGGAGGTCGCTGGTGGTTCATCTGGTGTTGGTGTGGTTGTTTCATCTGGCGTTGTGTTATCTGGTGTAGACTGATCGGGGTCTGGTGCGGGATTATTTGTCGGCGTTGATGCTGTCGTGTCGCCGCCGCCACCACATGCTGTTAACGAAAAAATAGCTAAGGTAATTATACTTAGCTTTGATATTTTAGAGGGCAGTACTTTAGAGGAAAAAATTAACTTCATATTTGATCGCCTTATGAATCGTGCGCATTCTTGAATGCGTTTTTTATTATTTTGGCTACAACATAAATAGAATATTTCATTTGTAGCACATTTAATTGTTAACATTATATTATTGTTTTTTTCACAAAAGGTACAGTTCTATCATGTAAATATTTTCATATATGCTTTTGGGTTTTATATTTGAGTTATTTTATTTCGGGTTGGAGTCGTTTGGTTTTTTAATAAAATGCAATAAAAGCCCAATAAGTGTTGTTTTTTGTATTTTCAAACACGCAATAATGGGTTTTATATTCATATCTTTACTTATATGATTTTTCTAGTTTGCATTTAAACTTAAGTTCGACTAAATTTTATTTTCTTCGTTGCTTTTATTGCGTTTAAAACTGGAGGGGGTAAGAACACTAAGTTGCCTGCTAGCATAAATAAAAAATACAGCTCAATGTAGAGATAAAAAAAAAGCCGTAAGCTTGAGAGTGAAGATAATCGAGTGAGATAGGCTTAATTACTCTTAAAATTAAATAAAATGATAGGTTTATCGATGACTGTGCCGCATGAGTCTGCAATAACAAAAATACACTCTTAGTTGATAAGTTGGATATGGTTTATTAGTACCAATCCCGAATGAGGGGGCTCAATTATCACTTGAGACTGTCAGCAAAAGAAACTGCATTTTTGTAAAGTTTTTCGTAATCTGCAAACTCGCCTTCGTGCAAATTATAGGTTAATAAACAAGACTCACGCGCTTCAATGCATACACCTTTTAAGTTTTCGACGTTAGTAATCAGTTGCTTGGGAAACCTAGCTCTAACTTCGGATTCATCCTCTCCTTTCAGGACGTAGCGTTTTGAAAAATTTGGGTGATCGCTAAAATCAATGTCAGCAAAGCCAAATAGCTGTTTTATTTTTTCAAAAACATTTTCTGGAAATAATTCAAAGCTATATAGCTTTTTACTTTTAAACTTAAAAAATACTGCTCGGAGAGTAGACGGTTTAGAAGAATTGCTTCGATCGGCATACTTAGAGGTATAAACAAAATCGAAAATATAAACATCTTCTTTTTCGCATTCTTTTCTTATGATGTTACATACTTCGTAATCTTCATCAGTAAAATTAAGTAACCTAAATCCATGCTTATGAAGCTCTCTATAAATATCACCTTCTTCTTTGAAACTAAACTTTGAAATAAAATCGAGCCTTGTTACATTAAATTTTTTCTCTCGTTTTGAAGCATAATAGCCTGAGATTATGAGTACAAAGAATAAGATTATGCAAAAATAAATGTCAAATGTACTCATAGATCCCCTTGAAAGGTAACCGCCCGCATAACTGGCCATCATTAGCGAAGCTCGAACCAAGCCAAGTTTTTAGTTGATATGTTGATACGTTTGTGTGCGCCCAGCATGGCATAAACTAATGAGGTGAAGTCTTTGTAAGAAGGTCACCGTTTATTTAACTGATTGTTATTAAACGCTAACGACTAGCAAATGGCAACTGCAAAATCGCGAGGTATTCGGGGGTAGGGGCTAGATCCACTTAGTTACTCGATTATATGTACATGACTGCAAAGCACAACAATATTGGAAACGTAAAAAACAAGACAAATCTATAACCTTGATTCGCTAGGCCTTCTCTAGCCACTAAATAATTATAAGCTAGTGTTCCGAAAATTAACGTTGCCAAAACAACAATAAAACCTAAAACTAAGGGCAAAAATGAAAGAAACAAAATACTAAAAAGCATCAGCGGTAAAGTACCTAAACCTGCCATACACTTATTCGAATACACAACTTTCATTTATTCACAATGTCCTTTTGTACTTGCAACACCAGTCGTAATTGCCGGAGTATGGTCGCTTGTGTTTTTACGTCTTTTTACAAAATAAATCAGATTATGTAGGTCGACTGGCTACTTTTTTATACACCCAGTATGGGCATAAACTAATAAGGTGAAAACCCCTTTTTAGGAATGTCACCCTTTTTTTAATTGATTGTTATCAAACGCTAACGATTAGCAAATGGCAACGCTTTATTAGTGCCTGTCCATCTTCGATGCCCGTTTATAAGTCAATGGTTAATTTGTCGGCATTGGGCCTAGAAACACACAAACACATTTTGCCCGAGGCTCTTTCTTGGCTAGTAAGACAATTGTCTCTATGTTGTATATTTTCAGATGGTGTAGCTTGTACAACACAACTTTTACATTGGCCTGTTTTACAGCTAAATGGCACTTGTACACCTGCCGCTAAAACAGCCTCTAAAAGTGTTTGATTGCTTTCAACTTCAATGTTCACCCCAGATTGAGTCAACGTTAATTCACATTTTTCAGCTGATTGTTCTACATTTATTGAAAATTGTTCGTAATGAACGCTTTCTTTTTCAATACCAAGTTCCTGTGTTACTTTTACTAAGTCAGTCAACATTGATTCTGGCCCGCAAAAATAAAAATGGGTTGATTGCTTTTTTTGCTCAGAAAAATTTTCAATAAGTGCTTTTATTGAGAGTTTCATCCCCTCTTGAGATGGGTATAAATGGAGTTTATCTTCTAACTGCTTTACTAATCTATCGGTGTATGCCATGTCTTTTTTTGAGCGGCCAGCATAATGCACTTCAAACGATTTATGTTTTTCAAGTAATGCGAGTGCCATCGACTTTATTGGCGTTATGCCAATGCCTCCGGCAATCAATACACTATGTTGGTTATTATCCTCTAAAGAAAACATGTTCTGTGGGCTTTTACAATGCAATGTTAAACCTAAGTAATACTGTTGATGAAGAGCAACAGAGCCGCCACGACCATTATCTTCGCGTTTTACCGCTATTTCATAGCAGTCTGTTCTATTTGGATTGCTGCTAATTGAATAATTTCGCCAAGCAAGTTCACCATCACTGAGTTCAACTGGTACTTGAATATGTGAGCCAGCAGAAATTTTGGGCAATGCTTGACCTTCTACTCCTCGTAACTCATAAGCACGAATATCTGGTGTTAATTGTCTAACGCCAGATATAACGAGGGGGAGCTCGCCATTACCTAATGCAGTTTGTACTGGCTGTAGATGTTTTAACGCATTATTTTTGAGTTGTTTTATTTGATTTTCGAGTGGTTCAATCAATGCTGATACTTCTAATTCATTGTATCTCGGAGTAATATGCTGCGGGCAGTTCCAATCAAAAGCAGCGATCTTAATAATAAAACCTCTCTCAACCCTTGCCCGATAGTGATCATCTTCTAGTGATGCTAACGTCTCCCAATCGGCTTCATCAACTAACGTAATATGCCCAACAATTTTTAAACGCCGTCGGTTGGGATAATCCATTAAAATAAGTGACACTTTGTCATTTGTTCTAAAATTTCCAGTGCTAACGTACTGACGATTACCTTTATAATCTGCGAAACCTATCGTTCGCTCATCAATAACTTTGAGAAACCCTTTTGGTCCACCCCGATGTTGTACATAAGGCCAGTCAGTTTCGCTAACACTTGCCATATAGAAACTGTCACGCGCTTGAATAAAGTTACTTTCTTCTTGTGAGATCAAGTAATTATAATCTTCTCCCGTGTCCATACTTGCATAGCCTGAGCGGCTATTTTGCTCTTCTTGAACTTGTCTTACTGATTGAGTAAACGCAATTTGTGCATATTGATGGGCCATAAAAATATCCTCCAAATTTAGAAGTATGAGTAAAGAGGAGATTGCCCCTCTTTAATGGCATTTCTTTATATTGTGTCGATTACGTTGCTTAAGACGCTTTTTGTAATTCAATTGTAGGAAAATCGATTGCTACACGGCTCGCCTTTCCTAAGATGTTGGTTAAAACATTCATCCCAACATGAGTAATGATTTCTACAATTTCAGCATCTGAATAACCAGCATTTCGAATCTCTAATAATTCAGCCGTTGTTACATCACCGTTATGTTCTGCCAATGAACGAGCAAATTTCACCGCAACTGCTGCTTTAGCATCTTGGCTCCCGCCTGCGCGGTTAGCTAACATTTCGTCACCTGATAACCCTGCACTTTTGCCAATAGCAGTGTGTGCGGATACACAATACTGACAAGCATTTTGCTCAGCTAAGCCCAAAGCGATACGCTCTTTTGTTTTGCCTTCTAACTCACCTTCATTAGCAATGCTATGTAACCCTAAGAACGCTGTTAAAGCTGCGGGTGAATTTGCAAATACCTTTAAAAAGTTTGGCACTACACCGAGCTGCTGCTCAATTGCGCTAAATAATGCTTGTTGCTGTTCGTTTGCCTGCTCTGTTGTTACTAAGTTAATTCTGCTCATGATTAAATCCTCTATTAAAATATTAAGTTGCCTTATTCTCCTCATTCAGGAGTAGAGCTAGTTTGCTACAAATCACTTTCATTAAGAATATCCACGATATACAATTAATTATTTCAATAATTGGAATAATCAATGTTAGATCAAATACAATTAATGTCTGTATTTGTTGCCGTTGCAGAAGAACAAGGGTTTGCTGCTGCTAGCCGCCGTTTAAACATGTCACCACCAACGGTAACGCGCGCGATTGCAACACTAGAAGAGCGTTTGTCGGTTAAATTATTTAACCGTACCACTAGGTATGTAAGAGCTACCGAGGCAGGGTTGCGTTATTTGGATGACGTAAAACGTATTTTAGATGACATCTCACTGGCCAATGAAGCCGTCCAAGGCATAAATGCTTCACCTCAAGGCAGCATCAGCGTTACGGCACCCGTATTATTTGGTCAACAATATGTTTTACCTTCGGTATTAGAATATTTAAATACGCACCCAAAAACGAACGTAAATGCCGTCTTTTTGGATCGCATCGTCAATATGCTGGAAGAAGGCTATGATGTAGGAGTTCGAATTGGTGAGTTACCTGATTCGTCAATGCGAGCAAAAAAGGTTGGTTCTGCTCGACTAGCACTTGTTGCATCACCTGAGTACCTAGAAAAAAACGGCATACCTCAGCACTTCTCAGAACTAGACTCCCACTCACTAATTGAAACGCAAGTTGGAAGCCTTAATCAGGATTGGAAATTTACTGACAATGGGAAGCTGATTAATTACCACATTAACTCAAGACTCAAAGTAAGCACCAACCAAGCCGCAGTTAACGCAGCATTGGCAGGCTTTGGTATTACGCGTGTAATTTCATATCAAGTGGCAAGTGAACTACAAAATAATAAGCTTAAATTTGTCCTTGAATCCTTTGAGCAACCAGCTTTCCCTATTAATATTATTCACCGAGAAGATAGGCTGTCCTCTGCAAAAGTAAGAAGTTTTATTGATTTATTAGCACTAAACCTCAGTAAGCAAACCGCTTTTAATTAATTTTTTAATCACGGCTTTAGCGGTTATAAATGCCCTTTAAAAGACTGTAAAATCGACTAAGACAGGCTTGATTGACACTTAAAATTAAATAAAATCATAGGTTTATTAGTGCCTGTCCTGCATGAGTGTCCAATGTGTAATCTAGGGCGATATTGAGCGAAAAATACATTTAAAGCGACTCTCTGCGCATACAAAAAGCCATAAACGTTATCATTTTGAGTAATTCTAAAGTCTTAACGCCATATTAAGGGGCTGGTTAATGTTTGGCTAAAATGTGTAGCGAAGCGAAACCGAGCCAAACTTTAGCAGTCCCGCTTGAACAGCTTATAGTTGTTAGTTTTTCTTAACTTCTTTCAGTTCATTAATAGCAAACGATTCTTTGATTAACGCAAAGCCGTAACTACCAGAGATAGATATTACACTGCCATACACACCTACATCTTGTAATTCCGCAGATAAACGAACAAAGTAGTTTTTATTTGCTTCAAATTTGTATTCGATATTCATTTCATCAGCACGCCAGTTAGACATAAACGCGCCTTTTTTAACAGTGAGTTTATGAATACCTGGAGTTAAAGTAATAATTTCATATCCACCATTACTTAGATCAAAACGATCTGACCCATCTACTTGGACTGTTGGTGCGGCAGCACCATCTAACATAGCCCAAGGTCGATAAACATAAACCTTAGCTTGGTTCGTGTCTAAACTTTCTAGTTCTGTGAATTTGGGTCCTGTTGCATTACAACCTAAAAGAAATAACGCTGTAGATATGAGAATAATTATTTTCTTGAACATTTACACCAATCCTTTGTGAAAAACTAACGAGCCTGTAGAATTTCTATTTTAGAAAAAACAGCTCATAAAAATCATTAAAATTAAGCTCTAAATTGCGCTTCTATGTGTAATCTAGGGCGATATTGAGCGAAAAACACATTTACAGCGACCCTCTGCGCATACAAAAAGCCTAAAAATTATTATATTGAGTAATTCTACAGCCTCAACGAGCCTGTAGAATTTCTCTTTTAGAAAAAACAGCTCATAAAAATCATTAAAATTAAGCTCTAAATTGCGCTTCTATGTGAAATCTAGGGCAATATTGAGCTAAAAACACATTTAAAGCGACTCTCTGCGCATACAAAAAGCCATAAAAATTATCATTTTGAGTAATTCTACAGCCTCAACGCCCGCATAACAGGCTAATAGAGCTTGGCTATAATTGGTGATGCACGAACCAAGCCAAGCTTTATTAGTCCGAGCGTTAATACGATTGTTATGTTTTAATTTTACTCAGAGCTATTTTGCATTTTTGTTCGATAACCCCTATCGGTGTTTGATTCATTTTTTTCATAGCTTCACCTAAAGCTTTATTGTCGCCAGCTCCCATAGCTTTAGTAAGGTTTTCCTGTATTTCAGTTAGGTACATTTGGCTAAAAAATATCTCTTTTTCTGTTAGTTTGGTAAAGTCTTGTTTAAAGCATTCGCAAAAGCCATTAATACGTTTTTTTTCGTCGCTACATGTCTCCAACATTTTACTTTTGAAATCTTTTAGCTCGCCGGATTTGGAAAGTTGTTTGAACAGTAATAGAGGTTCCGGCTGCTTTAAATAATCATTGATATTTTTAGCTTCACTTGGTTGGAGAGTTATTTGAGATGAACCATAAGCTGAAAATATAATAAAAAGATTGAACGTCATTACATAAATTTTTTTCAAATTAGTCATATAGATTTTCTTAAAACATAACGCTTAATAGTGCGCGATTTACGCATTTTCCTGTTAAATCTGCGCGCATTTTTTATACTTGCTGTATTTTTAGCAAATAAGCTAACACATTGCTATTTATATTGTTTATTTGCAGGTGAAAAATTTATCAAAGGTAAAAATGCACAACTTGCACATTTTCTTGAATAGGGGGAGTAAAGAACGGGAGTTGTAGATAAATACTATTTTTATCGGGGGTTGTCACTCGAATTTCCTGTGTGCACTCTATGTGATGACTTAAAATAAAATCATAGATTTATGAGTGCCTGTCCTGCATGAGTGATAACTACTTTTCGTCTTCTTCATAAATTATTGATGCTAGTGCCGGACGAACTACTGCAAGAATTAAAATAATAATAACTAATGCGCCCATAACCAACTTAACTAATTTAAAGAACCAAGGTCTTTGCCATATTTTTCCAGTTTCCGCATCCATCTTTTTTTGTTTAATGAATTCATCGTAAGCTTTATTCAGATCTGTGTGCTTAGTAATTTCAGGGTATTCAATGACAATACCAATTTTAGCCAGTGAAACACGAGCTAGCTCTGATTGTTCTTGGTTGACGTAAAGCATATGGTTTTTAACATCGGCGTAGTAATGAATACTTTCTTGGTCTAATACGTCCGCGATTGTAACTGAGTCAACCAAACGCATGTCTTGAATTAGTGGTCTATAAATAGGGCTATCTTCATTTGCCCATTTAACAATAAAAATTGCAATAAGCATGGATACAGCTAGAACCAATAATAGCTTGTGCTCTTTTGTGATTAATTTACTAATTTCATCTCTCCATGAGATCGATAACACTGGCAAACTTGCGAGTAGTTATAAAACGCCCGCTTAAATTGCTTTTGATATTTCAATTACTTACACCAAGTAATGGGAATAGTTCTTTTTTTGTCTGTATTTACAGCACCTGCCGTAAAGCCACACTCATTACTACCGCACATATAGCCGAACATTCCTGTCATTTCACCATACTCTGAAGTTAACTTTATACTTTGGTTTTTTTTAAAGTAAATTTTAGTTTCATCATTTCCGCTGGGTAATGCTAGAGGTACAGGAACAATGAGAATAAAAGCCCCAATACCAGACCATGTATAACCATCGTGATTGTAGTGGTCAAGTATTTCTGGAGAGATTTTAAGCCGCTTTTTTTAACTCATTATATTTTTGATGAGGCGTCTGATAATCTAATGCCGAATGCCTTCGTTTGTAATTGTAGAACCGGATATATTGTTCAACCACATTAACAACCGAGTTGTGATCAGTAAAGGTTAACGGGTTTAATTTTTCAGTTTTTAAACTTCTAAAAAATCGTTCCATCACCGCATTATCCCAGCAATTTCCTCTGCGACTCATACTTTGTTTAATGCCTAAACTCTTTAGCTTTTCTCTGAATAAGTTGGCTGAATACTGGCACCCTTGATCAGAATGAAACATGAGCTCCCCTGTATTCGGTCTTTGACGTTGTATTGCGTTATTTAAGGCTGCAATCGCTAATTCTGAATTTGGTTGGCTTGATAATGCATATCCAACAATTTCTTTAGTCCCTAAATCAAGTACACACGCTAAATAGCTCCACCCTTGATGTGATTTTATATAGGTAATGTCACCTACCCAATGAGTATTATACGTCGGTGGGTTAAATTGCCGCTTCAGTAAATTCGGCGCGTAAACGGTC
>NZ_QMED01000024.1 GCF_003286125.1 Algibacillus agarilyticus | reverse complement strand
AATGCGCTCTTGAATTGAGGTGAAATCGGATGTTTCAGGTGTATCGGCCATGTTGGCGCGTATTGGGTTTAAATCAACATAGGCCATGCAGGCGAGTATGGCGGTTTGGTCTAATAAAGCTTGGCTTTTAAAACGACCTTCCCAAAAGTGGCCGGTGCAATTATCTTCTCTGTTAGCTTGGCGAGAGATGAATTCATTGAGGTAACGCATAAACCAACTAATGTTGTATAACCGTTCTCTAAACTTGGCTGCTTCTTGTTTTACAATGATTAAATCACTGTCGCTGATAATGTTGTTATCTAAATAACGTTGCACAACTGGCATGGGTTTACACAGTAAATGCCATTGTTTTAATACCTCATCATCAGACCATTTTAGGGCTTTTTTACGGTCGACTCTTAACACTAAATGATAATGATTACTCATGATGGCATAAGCGGCGATATCAATTGCAAAAATAGTGGCGAGTTGTTTAATACGGGTAACGAGCCACTCGCGGCGTTGCTCAAAGCATTGACCGGTTGTGTTGTCTTGTCCACATAAAAAAGCGCGTCGCACACAGCGCGAAACGCAATGATAATAAGCGGTGTCATCGAGTGATATTTGGCTTTTGCGTGCTTTTGTCATGATGATTATAATAGGTGGTTTTATATACAGCTAAGTTTGGTTGATATGGGGTGTTTGTCAAGGAGGTGAGTGTTTATTTATGCCTGTCCGGTATCGATGCCTGTCCGGTATCGATGGGTCATGCCTGTCCGGTATCGATGTTAATGCACTCGAATTATTCAGTTGCCTCAAAAAGGGATTGTCATCGGCGAAAACTTCACCGGATACCTAACATTTTTGCAAATGAATTACAGCTTATACACGGTAATTCAATAAACAACTTGTATTTATTAGCCATGACCCACTATGAACTGCTCAATTTTACTTACGTAGTATAATGGTAATACCAAGGCATTAGGGTTGTCTACCGAACCCTGTGAACCTATTAATTTAATTGTTTTTTCGGGTTGATAACGCTGAACATAAACGTCAAGTGATTTAGCTCTGGTTCGTTTACCGCTTTTTACTTCAATCGGTAAAATACTCCCTGATTCGTGCTTGAATAGGAACTCAATTTCACTTCGAGCATACTCCCAAGAATAGGTTGGACTACCATATTTTGCTATTAGCTCGTTTTGCACAAAATTTTCGGCAATATAACCTTTATAATTGAAGCCCTGATCTCTGTGCTCTTTATATGAAAGACCAAGCATATTACCTAACAATCCAATATCAAAAAGAAAAATTTTGAAGATGTTTTCTTTTGCTAATGCGGGTAATGGCGAACTCGGCTGAGTATTAATAGGTTGGCATTTCGATAATAATTTACACTTATCTAACCAATTAATTGGCCCTGCTAATTCTTGATATCTTCTTTTCTTCTGAATGATATCTTTAAACTTAAACCGCTTTACTGAGTCATCAATGTTTTGTGATAGTTGAATCGGTATGTTTTGAAATATTGCTTGAATATGTTGTGCTGATACTTTGTCTGCGCTGTTGTGAAAGTATTTGCCAAAGTCTCGTTCATAGCCAGCAATTAAAGCTTTGTGTATTTGATTAACAATTTGTGTTCTTTCTAAAATTCCGGTTGTTCCCTCCGTTTCGAACCAAGCTTTAACAGCCTCCGGCATTCCTCCAACGTAATAATAATCAAGCAACAAGCCAAATAATTTATCATGAGCAACCGATGTCATTTTATTTTGCTGAAATGATTTGATCAGAGGTGCTTTATTTGAAGCGAGTAAAAACTCTTCGAAAGTAAGCGGATAGAGTTCTAGCAGCTCAACTTTGCCAACAGGAAACGAACCTAACAATCCAATATTAGAGCCAGATGAGCAAACATACATTTCAGGACATTGTTCTGAAAAAAACTTTAATGAGTTGATTGCGGCTTGGCATTCACCAATTTCATCAAAAATAATAAGCGCTTTATCACGCTGAATACTTACATTTAGCTCAAGCTCGATGTTATCCAGAATGTCTTGCGGCTTTAAAGAGTCATTAAAAAGGTTAGATAATGCAGGTTGCTCTAAAAAATCTAAACGAATAACTTGCTCGAACTGAGCGCCAAATAGCTTTTCAAGTAGGAATGACTTTCCTGTTTGTCTCGCGCCATCAAGAAGAATTGGTTTACGAGTCTTTTTATTTTTCCAAGCAATAAGCTTTTGAAGCAATAACCTTTCCACTACATACCCACTTTTAAACATTTACTTACTAAAAGTATATGTGAACACATCTTGATGCGCAATTAAATAAGTATTTAGATCACTTTTATGCGCAATAAAGTGTGGTGATATGGTTTATGTTTGCGCAAATAAGTGTTTTAGAGCATGGTTTGTCGGAGCTCATCGTATAACTCGTGCATGGCTAATACCGCCAATAAGTCAAGGTGAGGGCGGCTTTATTAATACGTGTTCTACACTCTCACGCCACACTATCATTTCATTGCAAATGGCAAACGCCTAACAGAAGCTGAATAATGAATGGTCAATATATTCAGCAATGGTCAAAACGGGTTTATTAATAGGTTACCGATACTTTTAAGTACACTCCTCGTGCATGAGATTGCGGAAACGTGTTTACTGATTGATAGCTCATTTCAGGAAACCAAACTTTCTCATTAAGTATATTGTCGGCATATATAGAGGCTTCTACATTGCTCCAAGATGATTTTTTTAATACTTTTTCCATATTAGCGAGCACATTGATACTTAATAAATTGACAGCTTTAGCCTCAGGGTTTAATACCTGCACCGAGTTATTTGGCATCTCTTCTATTTTGGCAACATCGCCCAAATAGTTATTCCATATGCCTGCCGATACCCCATAGTCGCTGGTGTAATTTAAACCGATTTTAACCATAGTATTTGATGCGGCCATCACATCGTTATTACCGTCGCCATCTTGATTTTCTTGATAACTTGCATTTCCTTGTAGCTGAAGTTTTGACGTGATCGCCCAGCGCGCTTCTATCTCAGTGCCTATGTAGGTTATTTCTTGATCTGAATTGACAAAAGTAGGTACACCATTGATATTACTGCGGCCAATTAAGTGATTGCTGATACTGTGATATAAGGTTGATGAAATAGTGAATTCAGGTTTGCTATAGTTTAGTTGAAACTCTGCTGTTTTAATGGTTTCGGGTTTTAAATTAACATCACCTTGCAAGAAGCCAGCATCAAAATAAAGTTCAGAGCCAAAAGGCGATCTAAACGCTTCGGCGTATAAAGCTTTGGCAGACCAATGTGGATTAAAAGTATGCACTAATGCAAGTCGCGGAGAGGTTTGAGCATCTTGCCTATCAGGTTTGTTCACTTGAAAGCCAGCGGTGAGTTTAGTTTTTAAGTTAAAGCGATAATCTACCTGACCATAAACACTCGATCTTACGGTGCTGTAATTACCGCCATTCGTGCTTAAGTGGCCCTTAATATGATCTTGCACTGCACCAAAAACCACATCCGTGTCTGTATTTATTTTACCGTTAACAGTAAATTAAAATAAATAATCGTTTGATGAATAAGTGGTAGGGGTTGGCACCGGAATATACATTTTAAGGTTGTTCTGACTTAGGTTAATCGATGAGGTCCAATTTTTATTATGACTATGAAGGTAGCCAATATTGAAATAATTGCGGGTATGGGTCCAGTCGCCTAAAGTTGACCATCTATAGCGGCCGCTCACACTCGGTAGGTTTAATTCACTGAACATTGTCTCTAGTGATAAGCCTTTATATGATGCGTCAACTTTTGCAAAATGACCTTGTCTATTATTATTGATTCCGCCTAAATTCCCTTCAACATCGAATGCTGAAACAGGCATGCCGTCATTATCAATAATATTGATATACGCATGTACACTGGCATCATCAGTGCCGGCAAATGCATTACCTTCCAGTGCTTTATAGTTATGCTCGCCCATGGTTATATTTACGCCAGCTCCAATACCCGACGTTTCTTTTTTAGTAATAATATTAATTGTTCCGCTAAAGGCGTTACTACCATATAACACCGAGCCTGGGCCTCGAATAACTTCAAGGTGGTCTATAGCGCTTACTGGAAATAATAAGTTAATATCTGTTTGTCGGCCGCCGTTTTGCGATTCGCGCAACGGACGACCATTCACTAAATAAAGAATGTGGTTATTTAAGTGTTGGGTTGCTCCGGCGCGTAACGTGCTACCCGTGCTATAGAAAGTGTGAGAGTCAAATAAATAATAATTAGGAATGCGCAGTAAAACGTCTTTTAAATTTCGAGCGCCAAAAGCTTGAATATCATCAGCGGTAAACACTGTTACAATGCCAGGCGCATCAGCTATGGTTTCTTCTTTTTTAGATACGGTGGTAATTTTTATACGTAACAATTCTTCTAAAGATAAGTCTAGTAATGCATAGGTGTCAGAGCTGTGAACATTGACTGTTACTAACATCAACAATAATAAAGGAACAATCCGCATAGTTAACCTGAGTGGTGTTTTTAACTAAGTATAGAGCGAGGTCGTTGTATATGCGAATATGCGATTCATATTATTCATACACAGGATAGCTTTCCCCGTGATGAATGAAAATGTCTTATTTTTACAAGTATGAATGGTTAGTTATCGTCGGTGACAGCCACTCTAAGCGCGATAAAATCAGGGTTTATTGATGCCTGTCCCGCACGATAGTCCCACACGATAATTCCTCGATTACGCACTCACAACCGGCCTATTTTTAAAGTCAAAATACAAAACATTACCCAGACCTACCACTAAAATGCTACCTATAAAATCTTGCCAATCGCCACTGGCCCATTGATATATTAGAATCGATATTAATGCTAATAATTGTATTGCTGCCAATAAATAAGCCCATATTTTAAATGTTATTAAGCCATAGACTGTGGCTATGTTGTATAAAAGTGGTAGCAATATATATAAGCTAGCAAATGGAGAAACATCAATATTTTTTAAAAATACATATGATCCAGCCATCATAACCATAAACCCAATTGCTGCAATAATTGCATATATCACGGAAAGAAAATTAAAAGCTAAAATTGCAGTTCTCATCAGTATTGTTCAAGTTCCAGAAAGCGTATAACGAGCTTGTAGAATTACTCGCTTTTATTGTTATTTTTAATTGCGTTAAACAGTATCTGAGTTTGTCAGCGGCTTCAATCTTATTTACAGTCTTTTTTGAGTGGTTATTGGAGGCACTCTAAGCGCGATAAAATCAGGGTTTATTGATGCCAGTCCTCGACAAGAGGGTTATTAAATTAAATCAATGGTTTATTGGCTTTCTGTAATTGCCTATTGATTTACTAGTGATGCCTGTCCTCGACAAGTGTCGACAAGTGCGGTCCTCGACAAGTGCGCTCGATTCATATTATTCATACACAGGATAGCTTTCCCCGTTATGAATTAAAATATCTGATTTTTACAAATATGAATAGTTGATTATCGTCGGTGACAGCCACTCTAAGCGCGATAAAATCAGGTTATTTAGAGATAGCGCTATATTCATGCCTGTGCGGCACCACCTTAAAAATCAACTCTGCAATCACTTGGGGGAGTTTGCGTTAACCTCAACGATTAACAGATTATTTTGGGAATGTCTGACCATTTTGTGGTGTATTGAGGCGATAGGTAATGACGTTTCATACTCCAATTTTGTGTTAAATGGCTGCTGGCGATAAAAGCGCTACCCACACCGTATTTTTTATTAATGTGATCGTAGCATTGCATGAGTTGAGGGTTGTCTTTAATTGGTTCAAATAATGCGAGTTGTGTGGCATTTTCTTTACCTAACTCGACCGCTCCTAAACCACATTTATAAAATTGTACTTGGGGTTGGTATATTTTGTGGATCAAACGGCTTATCGCATTAGCTATCACGAGGCTATCGGATGTTGCCACCGGAAATTCATATAAGTAACTGCGTTTAATATAAGCGACATCGTGTTGAGAGTTGTGGGCAAATATGAGCAGTTTTTTAACTGTTGAACCTTGTTGTCTTAATTTTCGACCTATAATGTCAGCATGGCACACTAAGGCGGCATTTAAGCTAAATAAGTCGGTGACGCGTTGACCAAAACTGCGTGTTGAAAAGATTTCTTTTTTGTCTTCTCTGACATCATCCCAACTTAAACAAGTGATCCCATTTAATTCTTTCACGGTATTTTCTAACACAATACTGTGAAATTTTCGCATTTTTTTCGGATCTTGTTTTGCAAGATCATAAGCATTTTTTAAACCTAATAACGCTAATCGTTTACCTAATTTAGCGCCTATTCCCCACACATCGGTTAGTTGCATTTGCTTTAAAATTAATTTGGCTTGCTCAGGGGTTTTTATGATGGCAACCCCGTTAAAGCCGGTTAGTTTTTTGGCTGCATGATTAGCGGCTTTAGCTAGCGTTGGGGTTGTGCCAAATCCAACGCCGACCGGCAGCTTCGTTTCTCGCCAAATCGTTCTGCGGATTGTCTCTCCGTATTGTTGCCAGTCATTGAAATCGTGATTAAATTTTAGAAACGCTTCATCAATTGAATACACATGCTGTTCATCACTAAAACGGCTAATGACATTCATCATTCGATCACTTAGATCCGCATATAATTCATAATTTGATGAACGTACAACAACGTTGTGCTGTTTTAAGTCATTTTTTATTTTGAAAAAAGCCTCAAATTTAGGAATATTTAGTTTTCTGGCAATAGGGCACACGGCACATATGCAACCATCATTGTTGGTTAATACCACAACAGGCTTGTGGCGAATACTTGGGTCAAAAACTTTTTCTGCCGATGCATAAAAGGCAACGGCATCAACTAACGCATACATGTTGGTAGCTCTTTTATTTGTCTAAATATACGGATCGTTCGTGTGACAACGCCTTCAATTTGAAAATCGTCATTTGGTTTTATTTTTACGGGTTGGTAAGTGCCTGAAGCTGATATAAGAGTGGCATGTTGTTTATCTAAAATTTTACACACAAAACAGCCGTTGTAATTAGCGACGATAATATCGTTGTTATTGACTTGTTTAGCACGATCGACGATCAATAAATCGCCATCGTAAATACCCACATCTTGCATGGATTGACCCGATGCAATACCAATAAAAGTGGCATCAGGGTTATCAATAAGCAAAGCATCAAGTGATAAACCCAGTTCTTTATATTCTGCTGCGGGTGATTCAAACCCTGTGATGCCGGCTTCAACTAATATAGGAATGACATGCATTTATATAACCTATTAAACTGTATGTTTATACAGTTTAATTTGCGTAAGCCATGTTGTCGAGTTTTGTATTACGGGAACGACTATTATTTGCGCTTTTATGAATCATTGCTTTGTTAGGCATTCTTTTCAGGCGAGTTTTAAATGCACTTACTCTGTGTTGCTCAAACTCAAAAGAGCGCTACGATTTCTTCATTCAAGTGCCTTGCTTAGCGCATTTAAACTTTCGCTGAGTGGGCACTTATTATTACGGATTGGTATTATAGTCTTCTCGCTCAGGTTTTATGGTTCATTGTCAGCGCTTACTCGCCCCAATCACATATTAGAGCATATGCTCATGGGGTCTCGAAGCTTGACGGCTTTGCTTACATGGATGTAAGTACTTCGGTTTCGTCTGGAACTAGAAACCTGCCCCTAAAACCCGATCGCTTTGACTATATTGGGGAATATACTGGCTCTGTTAATAAAAAAGCCGCTAAAAAGCGGCTTTTTTGATCGTTCGGTTTAATTTATCAATGCTAAATTATTTGATAAACATCATTTCTGCATATTTTGGTAATGGCCAAGCTGAGTCCGCTACACGTTGTTCAAGTGAATCTGCATAGCTTCTTACTTCGTTCATTAACGTGATGATGGTGTTTGCACAATAATTTAAGTGATCTTCGGTGCTGTCAAAATCATGCTGCGCGATGGCATCTTTAAGTGCGCTTACGCTGCTCATCATTTGATTTGCATCTGAAGCGACTTGTATCGCTAAATCATTGTTGAATGGGGCACCAAATGTTGCGGCAGCTGATGCTGCTGTGCCTAATTCGGCGAGGTAGCTCATCGCAGCAGGGTAGATACTTGTGGTTGCCATATCGATAACCAGTTTAGCTTCTACTTCAATCGATAATATATATTGCTCAGAGTAAACTTCGTAACGGCTGGCTAATTCAACGGGTGATAATACGCCTGTGCTATCAAATAAGTTTTTAACAGATTCATCTAAAAATGCGGGTAATGCATCCGCAGTTGTGGGTAGATTTTTTAAGCCACGTTCTTCAACTGCGGCTTTATGCCATTCGCTTGAATAACCGTCGCCACCAAAAATAACGTTACCGTGATCTTCCATTATCGTTTTAAGTACTTCAAATACCGCTGTAGATTGGTCGGCACCTTTACTTAAACTGGTTTCAAGTTGTGCTGCAATCCAATTTAATGAATCCGCTAACATGGTGTTCATCGCCACAAGTGGGCCTGAAACCGATTGTGAAGAACCTACGGCTCTAAATTCGAAACGATTACCGGTAAAGGCAAAAGGTGATGTTCTGTTTCGATCGCCCGGATCACGATTAAATGGCAATATTTGTGAAAGACCTAAATCCATTAAGCCGCCACAGGTTGTTGCATTGATTTTGCCCGCTAAAATATCTTTAAACACACCTTCGAGTTGGTCGCCTAAATAAACTGATAAAATAGCCGGTGGTGCTTCGTTAGCACCCAGACGATGGTCGTTGGCCGCCGAAGCAATAACCGCACGTAGTAATGGCCCATATAAATGAACACCACGCACAACCGCACCACAGAAAAGTAAGAAGTTAAGGTTTTTTTCTGGAGTATTGCCCGGATCAAGTAAGTTACCTTGGGTTGAGTTACCCACTGACCAGTTTACGTGTTTACCTGAACCGTTTACGCCAGCGAAAGGCTTCTCATGTAATAAAGCCACTAAACCGTGTTTTTTGGCTGTCGCTTTCATAACGGTCATCAATAATTGTTGATGATCGGCTGCTACATTAGCGGCTTCGTAATAAGGTGCAATTTCAAATTGACCGGGTGCAACTTCGTTATGATGTGTTTTAGCTGGGATCCCTAATCGGTATAGCTGGTCTTCAAAATCTTGCATGAAAACTTGAACACGCTCTGGGATCGCACCAAAATAATGATCATCAAATTGCTGACCTTTAGCCGGTGGCGCACCAAATAATGTGCGGCCTGCTAATAATAAATCAGGGCGTGCATTTACAAAGGCTTCGTCAACTAAAAAGTATTCTTGTTCGGCACCACAGCTTGAATTTAAAGGCGCGATCTCTTCTTCACCCATTAAGCTTAATACTTTTTGTGCCGCTTCGTTCATTGCTGAATTTGAACGTAACAATGGAATTTTTTTATCTAAGGCTTCGCCTGTCCACGACATAAACACACTCGGTATCATGAGTGTTGCGCCATTCGCGGTATTCATAATGTAAGCAGGGCTTGTTGGATCCCATGCGGTATAACCACGCGCTGCGTTAGTCATACGTAGGCTGCCATTCGGGAATGATGAACCATCGGGTTCACCTTTAATTAATAGGCTACCGGTAAACTCAGTGATTGCATTGCCATCACTGTTAGTAATAATAAAACCATCGTGCTTTTCAGCGGTCGCATTCGTCATTGGATAAAAGATATGCGAGAAGAACTTAGCGCCTTTTGACATGGCCCAGTCTTTCATGGCGGCTGCCACAATATCTGCCGTTGCGCTGTCTAATGGCGCACCTGTTTTAACGGTATTTTTAATGGCTTTAAATGCATTTTTAGATAAACATTCTTCCATTTTTGCAAGGTTAAATACATCACAAGCCCAGATTTTGCTTAGTGGTTCTGTTTGTTCTGTCGCATATGGTGTGCTGTTAGTGATAGCACTGATTGCTGATACTCTTACGTCATTTCCGCTCATAAATCCCCCAAAATATAAAAAATTAGCAATAAATAAAAATAGTTGAATGAGGCTAACTCAGAATTAATGAGTGATAAACTCAAAGCGAATAAATATTACCTATTACTTGTATTGTTAACTTAGCAATTATTGAACCAAGATTAAAACGGCATGATTCTAGCCATTTCTACATAAAAAGCGATGTAAATCTGGCGATAATTACTATTATTGCACCAAAATAGCCCTGTTAATTTGGGTGGTTGATTTATTGTAGTGCGCTGATTTAGGTGGGTTTAAAAACCCTTTGATTTTATTGTTATGTTATTTGCGTTTTTTTGATCATCTTACGTGTTTAATTTTGTGATAAGAGTTCTTTTTTTGGAGAGCTGTTTAAGGGGATTATAGTGTGGGCTAAAACAATAAACGCGACATTAATTGAGAGCAATATCTTCAATAAGTGATTACCGTTAATACTTAAATTCAAGCGGCAAAAAGTAAAGCCAAAAGCAATATACATTTAGTTTATAACTGATCTGTTAAAATTAAAAATGATTTGTTATATTTGATTTATCAAAATCAAATATAATTAATTATCGTATGCAATCAAATTTTTTTATCGTCAAGGGTATCGCTATCGCTATCTCGTTAACCGCTTGCAGTGTTAGTTCCGATAAAGTGATAGAACCGCTTATCGTATTGGGTGCTCAACCTCAACAAAATAAAAACGCTGATATTGCATTAGTCGAGCTAAAAGAAGAGTGGAGTTCGCTGAGCAAGGTCAATCACAAGCCTGATTGGTTTCAAGATGCAAAGCTCGGTATTTATACTCATTGGGGACCCACTTCAACGGCTAATATTGGCATGAAATGGGCCTCAGGTTGGTATGGCCTCGATCTGTATATGGATGAAGTTTATGACTGGAAAACAGGCGATGTAAAATTATTTGGTGATAAAAAGCAACCTAAAGCCTCTTACACATACCAGCACCATGTTAAGGCTCATGGTGATCCAGCTGATTTTGGCTACAAAGATATCATTAAACAATTCAACCCTGATAAATTCAATGCCCAAGAGTGGGCTGACTTATTTAAACTTTCAGGTGCTAAATTTGCCGGACCGGTTGCCGTACACCATGACAACTTTGCGATGTGGGACAGCGATGTAACACGCTGGAACTCAAAAGCCTTTACCGGTAAAGATATTACAGGCGAGTTAAAATCGGCGATAGAGCAACGAGGCCTTAAGTTTTTAACATCGTTTCATCATGCCTTTACTTGGGTATATTATGCCAATGCGTATAAATTTGATGCAACCCCTGAAACCGCTGATTTATATACCGATCAACACGAGTTAACAGATTTTGAGCCCAATGATCGCTTTCATGAGCAATGGTTTGCGATGCTAAAAGAAGTGATTGATAAATACCAACCCGATGTTATTTGGTTTGATTGGTGGGTTGAAGTGCTAAACGAAGAATATCGTAAAAAGTTTGTCGCTTATTATTATAATAAAGGCAAAGAGTGGGGTAAGGATGTAGTTATTAATTATAAAAACACGTCTTTTCCTGATGGTATTGGTGTTTTAGATTATGAACGAGGACGGCCAAATAAATTAAAAGATGAATTTTGGATGACGGATACATCACCTGGCGCTTGGTTTTATTATGAAAATGCGAAGTTTGTTGAGCCGAATCAGATTGTCGATATTTTAATTGATATTGTGTCTAAAAATGGGTTGATGTTATTAAATGTACCCCCTAATCCGGATGGCTCGATACCAGCAGAAATGAAAGACATGCTGGCTAAACTAGGCGAATGGCTCGCGATTAATGGTGAAGGTATATACGAAACTCGCCCGTGGACTGTGTTTGGAGAAGGACCAACGCGTATTAATCGGGGCGGACATAAAATTGAAAAACAAAAAATAGCGTATACGGATAAAGATATTCGTTTCACTAAAAAAGGTGACAATACTATTTTTGCCTTTGTTATGGCGGCTCCGATGCAAGATATTGTTATTCAAACATTGAACACCCACTTATCAGTACTTGAGGGTAAAATTAAGTCGATTGAAATGTTAGGCAGCAACGAAAAAGTCAATTGGCAGCTAAACGAGAACGGTTTGGTTATTCGTAAACCTAACGTATTGCCAAGTGACTTTGCATTGGGTTATAAAATTTCATTATATCAAGAGCAAGAAGTCGGGATTGGCGGTGAAGACCCAGGCACAAATGGTGAATAAATAATGAGGGTTGTTATTTATCCACTGGCTTAAGGCACTAATAAATAAGGTATTTTAAGATAGATGCTGATGTGGTCAGTGATTTATGGCCACATCGATTGGAGTGCCACTTCAATTGTATTTTATCGAGGCTTTAACTTAGGTTTTATTTTTATCGTATATAAGTAGGTGCCAATCAGTGTAAAGGTGAAAACCGTGCTATATAAAATAAGCATCAGCTCATGAAAAATAAAATAGTGTAAAAAAGAAAGTGTAAAATACGGGGCGATGGAATGACCTGCAACAATATCAAATAGCATTTCTATTACATAACCGAATGTGGTGAGTGGGATAATAATGTAAATACCGACTTTAAGGCTAAGCCACACAATACTTCCATAACGTTTGAACATAATACACTCTTTAAATTTTAATGATGTTAGCCTCTTTGATTATTTTATCGCTAAGTTGCTTAGGGATAAAGATGAATATTGTAGGTAAACATCTTTCTTTTTTAACGTGATCGGTTGTTTGATTAGCCTGTTTTTATAAAAGAGGGTTGGCAAGGCTGTTGAGTTAGGCTAAGTTGTGGCTCGTTTTTAAATTGTCGCATTTACGGTTTAAGCTAATGAATAGCGACGAGGTGCTTTTGCAAACCTATATCATTTTATTCAGAGATTTTTAAGTATGAACTGGAACATCGACCCTGTTTTGTTTTCGATTGGTAGTGTCAGTATTCATTGGTACGGTGCTTTATTTGCCTCTGCCATTATGTCTGGCTTTTATATTATGAAATGGATGTATCAAAAAGAAGGTAAATCGACAGATAGCCTTGACCCGCTTTTAATGTATTCGGTTATGGGTATTATTGTGGGTGCACGGTTAGGTCATTGTTTCTTTTATGATCCGGCGTATTACTTTAGCAATCCACTTAAAATTTTGGCCGTTTGGGAAGGCGGTTTAGCCAGCCATGGTGGGGGTATAGGTGTGATTTTAGCCCTTTATTACTATCATAAAAAGTTTGAAACACCTTATTTATGGTTACTCGATCGCTTAGCCATACCGACTGCCTTATTCGGTTTTTTTGTACGCTTAGCTAACTTCTTTAATTCTGAAATTGTTGGGCTGCCCACCTCGGTTCCGTGGGGGATTGTGTTTGTTAAAATTGATAACCTTGCGCGACATCCGGTGCAACTTTATGAATCAATCGCTTATTTAACTATTTTTGCTGTGTTGGTTGCCGCTTATAAATGGACCAAGATTAAACAATATAGCGGTGCGATATTGGGTGTCTTTTTATGTTCGGTGTTTTCTGCTCGTTTTATGTTGGAGTTTGTAAAAGTAAAACAGGCTGCTTATGACAATGATTTTGGCTTATCAACAGGTCAGTTGTTGAGTATTCCATTTTTATTAGCGGGTATCGTTTTAGTCGCTTTAGCTTTTAAAAAGAAGCCTTTCTAAAATACTCAGTATTTAGAACCTAAGCATTCAGACACTTAACACAAGCCTATGAGGTTGAGTTGAGTGTCTTTAATCGTCATTTTAAATCTTCACTTTTTCTTTTCTAAATATTCGCTTGTTAATTAAGGTGATTCTGCATTTGTTGTCACTTCTCATTGCTTAGCGTGTCGAAAAACCATTTAGTTATAAGCATAAAATAACCAAGTGCTTTGAGTCGTATTGAGCGAATCATATAGTCTTTTTGCAGGTTCATTATCGGGCGCTGTTACCCATTGAAGCCTTGCTGCCCCCTTGTCTTTTGCGTATTGATGGCAATAATCAACTAACTGGCGACCAATGCCTTTACCACGATGGTGTGGTTGTATGTATAAATCATTTAATACGGCAACTTTGGCGGTGATGGTAGAGGTAAAACTAAAATACACAGTGGCGAAACCGACAACTTCATTGTGTTCGCGCGCTATAAATTGACAGCCCAATGGACTTGCATTATTGAACTGTGAAAAAAAGGCCGCATTTTTTTCGTCTGAAATATCAGCAACATTATAAAATGCTTGGTACTGACGGATCAGAGGAAGGACTTCGGGTAAGTTTGTTTTTGATACGGTTTCTATCATAGTCATTGTAGCTCCAAGGTTGATTAACCGGTTATAGCTTACGTTATTTTTATCAATTTTTTTATGACACTCAAGCTTATTTATACCCAAGTGATTTTAAGATGCTGTGCGATCATATACTCAAAAATAAGCATGACCATTATCGAGGTGGTAATTGGCGTATAACAATATTAAATAAAAAAACAGGCAAAAAAAAGCCCTGATAAACAGGACCAAAAAAGGGGGATAATCGAATTTATACCAATTCATATAAATAAGTGATCACTCAGAATGCATTCAGCGGTTTTTGAACAAGGCGTCGGTGTACAGGAATGGTTGTTCTCTTTCAAATACCGATAACGCAGGTCAAAAGTCGCTGGGGCATTCCTTTCAGGCGCATTTAAACGCTCGCTGAGTGGGCACTTATTATTACGGATTGGTATTATATGCCGCCGGTTATTTAGCTATACACAAGTGACTTGGGTATAGCTAACGGGCTGATCGGCTACTTTAAATGTTGTAACCGAGCAGCAAGATGCTTACTTATATATGGTTGATTTTATTCACACGTATAGTGAATACCTTTACTTTGCGTTGTTAACTTAATATTTGAAACGGTTAACTGGTTTTTGCTCGCGGTGGTTAATGACCAAACAGTGGCGACTAAGTTGTTGTTTTTAGCGGTTGTAAAACAGGCTAAATCGATATTAATGTTGTGCCAACTGTTTAATTCAAATTTAGAAAGCAGGGCCGTTAAATCCACTGTTTTAATCGGTTGGTCTTGCTTTTGCATTGCAAACTCAATTTTACCGGTTACGGGGTCGGTTAAGTTAACATCAAAGCTTACGCTACCTTTACCTGAATCATTATAAGCCGCGATATTGATGGGGGTTTCTTGCCAAATAGTCATTGCCGCTGATTGATTACCTTGCCACGTTAATTGTAAAGCGTCTTCTTGTACAAACCGGTTTTGCGTACTAAAGCTAATCGCTTTGCTGTTGGCTAAGGTTGCTTGGCTACTTGATACACGTTGTTTATTATTTTGATCGGATAAATACAAGTTAAAGCCTAATTTAGGGGCTTGATTAAAAATGGTTAAGTCTGCATCGGTTGATAGCATTGGCATATCGTCAAACGTTTCAGGTAAACGGGGCGTCATAACAACACGGTTATAATCTAAACCGTAACCAAGTTTAAATAATGGGTTGTAATTGGCTTTATTGTTATTGGCCGGTGCATTTAAAGGCGTTACATGGGGTGTCATTGGCCAGCTAAACGATAACTTACCTTTAAAATCGTGGTTTATATCGCCATTGGCTTTACGCAAAATAACATCTGCGATACCGGCCCCTTCTGTGCCGGGTAACCAAGCGGCAACAAATGCATCTGACGCATTGATTTCTTTATTTGCCCATAACGGCCGGCCCGATAAAAAGAGACTGACAACCGGAATGTTTTGCGCTTTTAGCTTTTTGAGCAAAGCTAAATCCCGCTTGGTAATCATTTGGTATTCAAACGATCCTGATTTGATGTCGCCCTGCATTTCAGCGTAAGGGTCTTCACCAAATACGACAATAGCGACATCTGGTTTTTTTGTGTAATCCCCCATTTCATTGAGCTCTACATGACCACCTGCTTGTTTTACGGCTTCTGCAATACCTTGATAAATTGAGCTACCATTAGGGAAGTCGCTATTGTCGTTGCCTGTGCCTTGCCACGTTATTGTCCAGCCGCCATTTTGCTTACCAATATTGTTGGCTCCATTACCGGCCATTAAAATATTGGCAGTCGGGTTGAGTGGGAGTAGGTTATTGTTATTTTTAAGTAAGACTAATGATTCACGCACTGATTGGCGGGCAATTGCTCTATGTTGTGCAGAACCAATGACGTTTTTATTATGTTGATGTAAACGAATCGACGGCTTACCGTCAAATGCACCTAAACGCATTTTCACTCGTAAAATTCGGGTCACGGCATCATCTATTCTGGCGTGGCTAATTTCGCCTTGTTTGACTTGAATAAGGGTGTTTTCATAGAAAGCTTTCCAATCTTCTGGCACCATAATAATATCAACACCGGCATTAATGGCTTGTGCGCATTGTTTATTGTCGCAGCCCTTAACTTGGCCATGGCCATTCCAATCACCTACCACTAAACCATCAAACCCCATTCTGCCTTTCAGCACGTCAGTTAATAAGTATTGATGACCGTGTAGTTTATCGCCGTGCCAAGAATTAAATGACGCCATAATGGATTGCACTCCGGCCTCAATCGCACTGACGTAACCTTGAGCATGAATTTCAATGAGTTCTTTTTCGGTAGATAAGTTATTCCCTTGATCGACCCCTTTATCGGTGCCGCCGTCACCAACAAAGTGTTTGGCGGTTGCGAGTATGTGTTGGTTGTTTAAAAATGTGTCATTCGCGACACCTTGAATACCTTCAACGTATTTGCCCGCGTAAGCTTTGACGATAGCCGGATCTTCCGAGAAACTTTCGTAAGCGCGCCCCCAGCGATCATCTCTTGCGACTGCAACGGTGGGTGAAAAATCCCAATCAATGCCGGTTTGTGCGACTTCTCGAGCGATAACTTCAGCAACTTGTTTAATTAATTCGGGGTTATTCGCTGCGCCTAGGCCGATATTATGCGGAAACAAAGTTGCGCCAATAACATTGTTATGACCGTGCACGGCATCTGTGCCCCAGATAGAAGGCACCGTTGTACCATCTTGCGTGTCGTCAATACTGGCTAAATAAAAGGCATCGGCTGTGTTAACCCAATCTTCAGTTGTGGCGTGTTTATTGCCGTTTGGAAACGAGCCACCGCCATTTAAAATTGAACCAAAGCCATATTTTTTCATATCGGCAACGGTGACCGAGCGAAGCTCGGGCTGGATCATTTGAGCTACTTTTTGTTCAAGCGTTAGTTGTGAGATTAAGTCTTTAACGGCCGCTTCAATTTTAGGATCTGGCTTAACTAAAGATTTTGGTTGTGGCCATAAATCAATAGATGTTTGTTTGTTGGTGGTTGCTAATGAAGCCGCGGTTGTGTTGTGGTGTTTAGTGGTGGCCATACAACCTACTAGTGATCCCACAACTAAACAACTGATAATGGATAAAGCTAAATTTGATTTTTTCATGTTATTACCTATTAATCAAAACTAAAAATAAGTGCTTATAAGAGAATATTCGCTGGCTTATAGCTGCGGTTTATAACCTTTCAAGCCATAAAAAATAATGTAGAGATAGCAAACTAAAGGCACAATAAACGCGAGCTGGATACCAATAGTATCGGCAAGTGCACCTTGTATTAGGGGCACAAGTGCACCACCGACTATCGCGACACATAAAATACCGGAGCCATTACTCGTTGCAGCACCTAAATGCGCGATCGCTAAACTAAAAATGGTGGGGAACATAATCGAGTTAAAAAAGCCAATGGCTAATACGGCCCACATGGCAATGGCTCCATCAGCAAGCATGACCACTGCCAGTAATAAAACGACCATCGTTGCATTGATCGCTAACAGTAGGTTAGCGCGCATTTTGAGCATAAGGGCTGAACCAATAAAACGGCCTATCATCGCGCCACCCCAAAATATAGAAACATATTTAGCCGCTTCGTGTTCTGGCATACTGGCAATGTTACTTTCGCCTAAAAAATTAACTAAAAAGCTGCCAATTGAAACTTCACCGCCAACGTAAACAAAAATACCAATGGCACCCAAGGTTAAATGTTTGTAGTGCCAAGCGGGCTGACTACTCGTGACTTCAGCTTCGGTTGCCTGTTTTATCTCAGGTAATTTTACCCATTTAGCAAACACAACCGATAGCAGAACGAGAACTAAGGTGAGCAATAAATACGGAAACTGAACTGAGCTTGCTTCTTGTGCGTGACGCGCACTGAGCTCTGCGGCCGTTAATTCAGCGTCGTTTGGGCTTGCTGTTATCATGACCGATAAAATCAAAACCGAGCCAAAAATAGGGGCAATTGTGGTACCCAGCGAGTTAAATGCTTGTGTTAAATTGAGCCGGCTAGATGCGGTCTCTGCAGTGCCAATAGCCGTTACAAACGGATTGGCGGCAACTTGTAATAATGTGATACCAGAGGCTAATACAAACAAACCGAGTAAAAATAAGCTGTATTCACGCATTTCGGCAGCGGGATAAAAAATTAAGCAACCCAATGCGGCTATCGCTAGGCCAAATACGATCCCTTTTCGGTAACCCACGTATTTAACAAAATTTCCGGCCGGGTAAGAAACCACGGCGTATGCCCCAAAAAAGCAAAAATTGACGGCCATCGCTTGTAAATAACTTAACGCGAACATGCCTTTTAAATAAGGGATCAAAATATCGTTAAGGGCGGTAATAAATCCCCACATAAAAAATAATAAACTTAATACAAACAATGCATTTCGATTGGTTTGTTGGCTGTGTGTTGCTGTAATAGAGGCTGCCATATTTGCCATCGGTTCGCTCCGGTCATTACATCAGTATTAAAAGCGTGTTGAATCAAAAAATTGAAAAAACAAAACCCTTAATAGCGCGTTTGGGGTTAGATACTCAAGTCACTTCAATATGCTCCGTTCCGGTGGGGTTTAAATTGATTTATGCGGTGTTAAACAGGTTTAATTTAACCCGTTAAACTTGCACCTGTTTGCCTTGCCTAAATCAATTTAAATTTCCACTGAATCCTGCATCTTGAAGTCACTTGAGTATTCAAATATGTTGTAATGTTATACAAGAGTTAAAATTTTTGTGCGTGAATACGCTAATGCGGTTTATCTATAAGCTAAGGCGGATGGTTGATGTTATTAACCATTCATTTATAACGTACTCTTTTTATATTATTTTGTTAATTGTTTGCTATTATGTCCACTTATTATTTAATAAGGACATTGTATGCAACGCTATTCGTTATTCATTTTTACCCTTTTAGTTAGTTTTTCATCTCAATCTTTTGCGGTTGATTTTTCGACGAGTGAATTGTTCAAGTTATTTGGCGTAATGGGCGCGGTGATCGTTGGTTTGTCTATTTTAACGCTGGCCGTTGTGTTTGAACGGTTTAAAAATTTGCGCCAAGCGTTGGTGGTGCCTAAAACATTAACTGAGCACGTTAACCTGTTATGGCAAGCGGGTGAGCATGAGCAAATCAGCGGGTTATGTAAAAAAGATAATAGCGCATTAGCTAACGTGCTCGGTTACATCAATCAGCATCGGCATCATGAGTTTCAATTAGTGTCGACGGGCGCGGGTGATATTGCGTCTATTCAATTACGTAAGCATATTCAAAAAGCTTATCCATTAGCGGTGGTTGCGACTATTGCGCCGTTAGCTGGGTTACTGGGCACGGTAATTGGTATGATTGAGTCATTTTATATTGTTGCCGCAACCGGCGCGATGGGAGATGCCAGTATTTTAGCCGATGGTATTTACAAGGCTTTATTTACCACCGCGGTTGGTTTATTTGTGGCGTTACCCGCTTTAGGTTTTCATCATTATTTTAAAAGTAAAATAACGTTTTATAGCTTTGCTATTGAAGAACAAACTAACACGTTTATCAGCGAATGGTTTAGCCATAATGTACAGCCAAAGGTGGGTAGCGATGCGCATTAATTTGGATGACCAAGAAAATTTTGAGCCTAATTTAGCACCCTTACTCGATTGCATTTTTTTACTTTTAATCTTTTTTTTAGTGGCGACAACGTTTGATAAAGAAGATCATGAATCTGAAACGGTCAAGCAGTTAAATATCCAATTACCGAGTTCAGCCGCCGCCTTTTCACCTACAGAAATTCGCCTAGCCCCTTTAGTGTTAGGCGTTGATCGGCATGGAAAATATTACATCGATAATAAACAAGTGGCGGTAAAAGACGTACACGCTATTTTACGAAAACAAAGTCAAACCGATCCTGAACGCAGAATTAGAATTGATGGTGATAGAAATACACCGTTGCAATATATGGTGCATTTACTCGATTTATGCGAGTTTGAAGGTTTGCACAACATTGGGGTAAGAGCCAATGACGGGTAAAAAAACAGTCAAGTCAACAGAAAAATTAAAACCTAAAAAGACATTTGGCGAGTATGTGTCTAACTCTGTTGTTATTCATTTTTTTGTGTTGTTTTTTATTATACAAAATGGCCATTACTTTATACCTAAAATAATTGATGAAAAAGCGCGTATTGCCGCGATTGAAAGTACACGTGACGTTTATCGAGAATCAATGCGCACGAGTGTCGAAAATATGCAAAAGATCCATCAAGTTTTAACTGAAATGGAAAACATTGAGCAAGATAAATTAACAAATGAAAACAGGTTGCAAGCCCATGATGAAATGTCGACTGCTGATTTGTTTAACTTATCAAATGAACTGTTAACACACATGTCTCAACGTCAAGCTGAACAAGTGCCAGAGCTGATTAGTGACTTAAAAGACAATGTTTTAACTGAAACTGAAACAGTAGCGAATGCTATGTCTGACAGTGAAATGTTGGAAAAAATGCAAGAAAATCAAAAAGTGGCTTTAACTATTTTAGATGAATTACAACGCCGGCAACAGGGGAGTGGTGTTCGAGCTGACACAGAGGGTGAGCAACCGCAATTGACGGTAGATAGTGACGAGCTTGAAGCCGGAAATGCAACAAAACGGGCTGAACAGGCCGATGACAGTACATTACACGGTCATACACTCAACAATAAAGAAGTTGAGCAGTTGCTACAGCAACAAAAAAACGTTGAATTTAGTGAGCAACATGCGAAAGGCCAATTAAAAGACTTTACACAAGCGATGAGCGAGGCCTATGGCAAGGGATCTCAATATCGGTTTGACGATATCGTCACGCCTAAAAGTGTTAAGCCGCAAAACGTGCCCAGTATAAATCAAAGCAATACACGCATGGCTAGCCATAAATTGACAAGCAATGCGAGCCAATCGGCTAAATGGATCATGTTGGACACGTGGTATGTGATCGGGCCATTTGAAAACGCCCAGCGTAAACATATTCATACGTCATATCCACCTGAGCAAACGATCAATTTAGACGGCCAATATGTCGGTAAAGATCAACAGGTTATTGGTTGGCGATATCGCCAATTTTCAAATTTTCCGATTGTGCCTGAAAATTTAGCGGAATATGAAATTTATTATGCTTACACACAATTAAAATCAGACAGGGCACAAGATGTTTGGCTGGCGATTGGCAGTGATGATCAGTCTAAATTGTGGCTAAATGATATGCTCGTCTGGAATAGTTTGCCTCAGCATAAGGGCTGGCAGTTGAGTGAAGGCTTTCGTAAAGTACGCTTAAAAAAAGGAGTGAACCCGTTATTATTTCGACTAGAGAATGGCCAGCGCAGTGGTGGTTTTTCGGTTGCTATGTCTAGTGTTATGTCTAGTACAATGTAAAGTGTTCATTAAATAAAAGGCGTGACTTGGGTGTATATGCAAACAGACATGTTTTATGAGAGCCTGCGCGATAACGGGTTCAAGCACGTTGTTTAAGCTAAATAATCTTTAATTGCATCTTTGTATGTGCGGCTCACTTTGACTCGTTCGTTTTCACCTAGCTGTAAAAAATATTCACCTTTGGGTAATGGGTTCACTTTGGTGATGAATTTCAAATTGACGATTGTTGAGCGATGTACACGTTTAAATATATCGGCATCGAGTTCTTCTAGCATTTCTCTGATTGTTGTGCGTTTTATATGGGTAACGCCTTCTGCGTGCAAGCAGCAATAGTCGCCTGCGGCGTCTATCCATTCTATATTATCTTGTTTAACCAAGGTGATTTCATCACCATCTTTAATGACTATTTTGCGATCTTGCGCGGCAACAAATTTATTCTCGTGAGAGGGTAAATGGGTCGTTTGGCGGTTGTTGATCGCATGGATTGCTTGAATGACTTTTGATTTTTCTTGGTTTGTTTCTTGATTCGATTCTTGTGATTGTAATCTCACGATGGCTCGTTCAACCGCGCGCTTAATGTGGCTATCGTCAAGTGGTTTTAAAATGTAATCGACCGCATTTACATCAAATGCATCTAAAGCGTATTGCTCAAAAGCAGTGGCAAATATAACTAAAGGCATGAGTTCTGTTTGGATCTTTTGGATCACATCTAACCCATTTAAGCCGGGCATTTGAATGTCTAAAAAAATTAAATCAGGTGTATGATCTAAGATACTTTGAATGGCTTCGCGACCATTTTTACATTCGCCAATTATGTCTATTTTTTCAAATTTACTTAACTTTGCCCGTAATAAGCTAAGGGCAAGTGGCTCGTCATCAATGATCAAGGTTTTTATTTTTGTGGTTTGATTTGTCATGTCGTGCATTACCTTTGATTATGTATTCATTTCAAATGGAATAGCGATTGTGGTGAGTAAACCACCTTGCGCGTGTACTTCACATTCGAAGGTATGTTCGTTTGGATATAAGGTTTCTAAACGCTCTTGTATGTTACGTAGGCCAACGCTGCGGTTTTCGTTGCCTTGAATATGAATTTGTTGTTTTTTAAAGTTTTGACCGGAATCACTTAGTTTGATAAACAATGTACCATTATCGATATAAGCGCCAATGGTGATTGTGCCGCCTTCTTCACTTTTAGCGATGACATGCTTCATTGAATTTTCAATAATGGGTTGTAAAAGTAAACTTGGGATCAGCGCGGTATTTGCAAGGTCTTCAACATTTAATAAAAAATTGAGCCTGTCGCCAAATCTAACCTTTTCAATATCTAAATATAGTATGAGGGCTTCTATTTCTTGGCTTAATGTGACTTTACCATCGGGGTCATTATCGAGCGAATAACGCATAAATTTACTTAAATTAACCACCATATTTTGTGCCATGTCGTTTTGCTGTGCTTCAATAAGTGAATTAACGGCATTTAATGTATTAGATAAAAAATGTGGGTTGAGCTGGTAACGCAACATTTTAAGTTGTGCATCGCGCGCAATCGCTTGCGCTTTGATGCGTTTAATCTGTTCTTCTCGCGAAGCCGCCTGGGTATTTAACAGTATTTTATGCTCAGCTTGTAATAATTGATAATAAATAACCCCATGAAACATGGCACTCCAAAATAGAAAGATAAAAAAACCGGCAAAATACCATCCACCAAAATTCCACCAAATATCTTGCTCGGCTGTCATGTAAGAAAACGCTTCCATTCGGGCAACGGTCCAAACTAACGACGCAATAAGAATGAGTAAAAATCCAAGCGCTAAACGATATGAATTAGGGTAATACCAACTATATGTGAACGCTTTTTGTAATAATAGAGAGATCCCTAAGCCCATGAATGATTGCACAATAATATGTAAAAAATAAGCTAGACCGTATTGCCCATACCACAGCGTTAACGAAAGATAACTGACGATGCAAATAAACCCCCAAAAGCCGACTTGGCAATATCGATAAAGTAATATCGATGGTTTTCCTAAGGTGTTATTGATTATTTCAGATACATTTGCGGTTCTGTTATCCATGGCTATTCTCTTGTTTATTGCATGATTTAGGTGTTTATAAAAACTAAGTTAAGTTTAACTTTTCTGTCGGTTATTAATAGGCTCTTTTGTCCGCCTTAGCTTTTGAACATTCCGCTTTAGCGTATCGCATCATGCTTTTTTTAACTTCTGTGTTACATATTTTAGTATCAATTAACAATTTTGGTAAAAACAAGGTTTAGCGAGCATGATCAACTGGCTAACTTAAATTTAAAACCGAAATTAAGTACACACAATCGGAGACAAGTATGATGCTTAAAGGTGTTAAACAGTGGGCACACAACCACACTAGTGCATTAAGTATAGCGGTAACAGCCAGTTTGATTGGGCTTACAGGCTGTGGTGAAAGCGTTACTACCGAAACTAATTTTGCCGCGGTCGATACACAAAAACCAACAAGTGACTGGCAATTAGTATGGAGTGATGAGTTTGATGGCACGGCCATTGATATGAACAAGTGGAGTTATGAAGTCAATTGTTCGGGTGGCGGTAATCAAGAGCAACAGTGTTATACCGACAGCAGTGATAATTCATTTGTCGCAGATGGCATTTTGAATATTGTTGCATTACCGGCTGGCGATGATGCTGCGTTACCTTATACATCAGCGCGCTTACGCACAAAAGAAAAAGGTGATTGGACCTATGGCCGCTTTGAAATGCGCGCTAAGTTACCATCGGGTCAGGGCAGCTGGCCTGCATTTTGGATGTTACCGACTGATAATGTTTATGGCGGTTGGCCGCACTCAGGCGAAATCGATATTTTAGAATCGGTTAATTTAAAAGTACCTAATGCCGATGGCACCTTAGAATCTAAAATTTACGGCACTTTACATTACGGTAAATCATGGCCAGACAACGCCCATTCTGGTCAAAGTTATGCTTTTCCTCAAGATCAAAACCCAGCCGATGATTTTCATACCTATGCCGTTGAATGGCAAGAAGGTGAAATTCGTTGGTATGTAGATGGTTATTTATATGCAACGCAAATGCAATCTGACGTGCGTTATAACAGTAAAGGCCAAGCTACAGGTTTAAAGCACCGTGGTTGGTTTACTGAGTATTATGATCAAGGTACAGGTGAATTAGAAACACATTGGGACAGCTCTCCATTTGACCAAAACTTTCATATTTTACTTAACCTTGCTGTGGGTGGTTCTTGGCCCTCTAATGTTAATGACGGCGGTATTGATGCCAGTGCTTTCACTGCTGGGCAATCTTTTTTAATCGATTATGTTCGCGTGTATGAATGTGCACTTGACCGCAATACGGGGGCGGGTTGTGAAACCGTTCGTGCCGGTTATAAAGATGAAGAAGATGGCTTAGTTGAAGGTCTTGCTCCCATCCCTTCGGCTCCTGTTCCACCTGGACCTGTATCTGATCTCATCATTTTTGATAACGCGGTTAACCCAAATTGGCCAATTTGGGATTGTTGTGGTGGCAGCACACCAACGGTTGAAACCGATGATGCCGACCACGGCGCAGTTGCTGAGTTTGTTATTGGTGCAAGCCCGACGGTGATGGGGTTCAATATTTATGAAACTGATGCCCCCGTGCCGTTTGATGCGTCGAGCATGTTAACAACGGGCAAAGTTGAGTTTGATCTAAAGCTGGTTAGCGCACCTGCTGATGCGAGTGCCGACTGGAAGTTTAAAATTGAGCAAGGGGCTGCTTCAACTGCTGTTGAATTATCACTGATGGACAGCAATGAAGGTGTCGCGCCAACAGTCGGCGCTTGGCAACATTATTCTTTTGATTTACAAGCGTTATCCGATGCAGGTCTAGACCTTTCAGGTATTGACGTATTAATGATTTTTCCGGCATGGGGAGCAGGTGAAGGAGCTGTTTACCGCGTGGATAATGTCATGATTGGCACAGGAGAGGGCGCTGCACCTTCACCTGAATTAGTGTTATTTGACGATGCCGCTAACCTGGCATGGGCTCCTTGGGATTGTTGTGGCGGAAGTACACCGATTGAAGAAACCGATGATGGTGATCACAATACCGTGGTTGAATTTGCGATTGGTGCTTCACCTACGGTGATGGGGTTTAAACCTGCAGATGGCTCTGGTGTGAACTTTGATGCATCAGCTTTATTAACCGAAGGCGTTGTGCAATTTGAGATGAAGGTCACCACGTTACCGGCAGCCGGTGCCGTTGATTGGAAATTCAAAATTGAAAGTGGTGCTGCCACTGCCGCCGTTGAGTTGGATTTAAATGCCAGTGTAGAAGGTGCCGATCCGGTACTCGATCAATGGCAGACTTATACGTTTAAGTTGCAAGATTTATCCGATGCCGGTCTTGATTTAAGTGCCATTGACGTGGTGATGATATTCCCAGCTTGGGGCTCGGGTGAAGGGGCTGTTTATCGAGTTGATAACGCTAAAATTTATAACCCTAATGCGACGAATTCAGGTGGGGTAACCGCCGCTCGTTTAGAACTGTTTAAAGAAACACCAAATAGCGATTGGGCGGCATGGGATTGTTGTGCGGGTTCTGCTCCGGCTCAAGCGACCGATGACGATGCCCATATGCAAGTCGTTGAATTTGCGATTGGCGCGTCGCCTACCGTGATGGGTTTTAAACCAGCTGATGGTTCGGGCATTAGTTTTGATGCGTCATCAATTGCGAGTACGGGCATGGTTAAGTTTGATATGAAAATAGTCACAGAGCCAAATGCGGGTACGGTTGATTGGAAATTTAAAATTGAGAGTGGCGCGGCAACCGGCGCTGTTGAACTTGATTTAATCGATAGTATCGAAGGGGCTGCACCGGTAGCGGGTCAATGGCAAACCTATCGCTTTTCATTACTTTCGTTGATGGATGCCGGTTTAGATTTAACGGATATCGATGTCGTGATGGTTTTTCCTGCATGGGGTAGTGGTGAAGGTGCGGTCTACCGACTTGATAACGTGGTTATTGAGTAAATTAATCGAACTTCAACGCACGTAAAATTTGAATTATTGGCTTATGTTTATCTGTTTATGCACTCATAAGCCCTTTTATACTTAGACATTTTTAGAGGTCTGTGATGAAACTAACTCACTTTAAAAAGAAAAAATTAGCGACTTCATTATCAATATTACTGGGTTCTGCCTTTATAACACCGATCACGATGGCAGAAGCTGATATAGAAGATGAAGTTGAAGTTATTGAAGTATCGGGTATTCGCGGTAGCTTAATGAAAGCACGTGATATTAAACGAGGCAGTACTGGGGTCGTTGATGCGATTTCAGCAGAAGAGATGGGGAAATTCCCGGATACTAACCTAGCTGAATCGTTAGGTCGAATTACGGGTGTTTCGATTAGTCGCTCAAACGGTGAAGGTAGCGAAATAACTGTTCGTGGTTTTGGTCCCGATTTTAACTTGGTTACACTTAATAACCGCCAGATGCCGGGTACCGGGTTTAGTCGTTCGTATAAATTAGAAAACTTAGCTTCTGATGGCGTCAGCTCTTTAGAGCTATATAAAACAGCACGTGCTGAAAACCCCAGTGGTGGTTTAGGTGCGGTTGTTAATATTAAAACCCTTAAACCGCTTGAAAATGATGGCTTAAAATATTCTGTTTCTGCCAAAGGGATCATTGATTCGTCAGTCGATACAGGTGACAACATTACACCTGAGTTAGCGGCATTGTATAGTAATACATTTGCTGATGGTAAGTTTGGTGTCGCTTTATCGCTTTCGCATCAAACTCGTCATTTTCAAAGGCAAGGTGCGTCAATTGATGGTTGGCAAATGGATCAGGGGTTAGGTGATGCAACCGGTCTTGATGCTATTGATATGCGTCCCGACACACTTGACGACGACGGTAATACGATAAAAGCTGGACACTCATTTTTACCGCGAAATCTAGGATATGGTAAAAGCAACATTGAAAAAGTTAGAAACAATGGACAACTTACCTTACAGTATGCACCAACTGAAGACTTCACGGCCACATTAGATTACACCACAACGCAAGCTGAATTAGCGGATGAAAGTTTATCATTTGGCGTGTGGTTTAACTTTGGCGGCAATATCAAATCATACGAATTGGATGAACGCGGTACGGCAATTAAATTTAATGAATCCAATAATGATTACGCCCATACTGCACGCAAAGGGACAACTAAAGTAGAAGCCGAATCTGTTGGTATTAATTTAGATTGGCAAGTGACAGACGCATTGCATGTTGAACTCGATTATCATGATTCTTCAAATGAAATTGATAATGGTGCAGACAGTGGCAGCCAAAGCTCACCGTTTATCATTATTGCACCTAATAATCTGGTGTCTAAAAATTATGATTACTCTACCGGAGAAGTGCCACAGTTTGAACTTTTCTGGCCTGATGGCGCATCAGAGGCTGCTCCTAATGATTTTGACCTTCTGTTTGCTGAATTTAATCGTAATGCGGGTATATCTGAAGTTCAGCAGCTGCAATTGCATTCCGAATGGGTTAATCAAGATGATGGTATTTTAGCTAATATCAAATTTGGCCTAGCACAGACTAAACAAAACTTGTCGGCTAATAATGCGAGTTCTGGTCAGCAAGGCCCTGTATGTTATTGCGATAACCAAGCTATATTTCCTGACAGTATGTTTACTCGTGTAGAAACCGGTGACTTTTTAGATGAGCTGGCTGGCGGTGGCAGTAACTTAACCACAAATTATTATTATGATTACAATTTTGATGAGGCGTTAACGCGCTCTGCTGCTTATTTTGGTGATGATTTTGATGCCAACCCCAATAATGGCAATAAAAGTTCAGATCAGTTAGAAGAGGTAACCAATAGTATTTATTTACAAGCGGCAATGCAGTTTGATATTGGTGACTTTCCTGCTGATTTAAATGTGGGGGTGCGTCATGAAAAAACTGAAGTATCGAGCTTTATTAATCAAGATATTCCTAGCAGTGTGCAATGGGTGAACCCAACCGAGTGGAATTTAACTTATATAGACTCAAATGACACTTATGCTGTGCCGGGGGAGCATCAGGTTACTTTGCCGACGCTCGATTTTAAAGTTGAGTTAAGTGACGAGTTTATAGCTCGTTTCTCTGCGGGTAAATCAATAACACGTGCACCACTTGGTGCTTTAAGAGGTTCACAATCGTTAAGCGCAAGACCAAAGCCTGGCTCGCGTAATGGTTCATCGGGAAACCCTAACTTACAACCATTTGAAGCAACCACGATCGATTTTTCTTTTGAATATTACTATGACGAAGCGAGCTCGATTACATTAGGTATTTTTGATAAGTCCGTTGCCGGGTGGATCGCCGACTTAAAAACAGATGTTGTGGTTGATGGCTTAAACGACCCTCTTGCGGGGCCAAGAGCAGAGCAAGCGATTGCCGATATTCGAGCTGCACAAGGTAATCCTAGTTACTCCCCCGAAATTGGCGAAATATATCAGCAGATTTTGGATAACGGTGGTGCCGACGCTGATGGCACGACAATTAGTCAAAGTTCGGATGATCCAGGTTTAATTTGGCTCGTAACCAAACCGTTAAATTACGATACTGATTTAGGTAGCCGAGGGATTGAGTTTGCTATCCAGCATATGTTTGGAAACTCTGGATACGGAGCTGCTTTTAACGCAACCATTATTCAAAGTGACAATGAATATGACAATGATGATGTTGAAGCCATTCAAACGCCTTTGGTCGGCTTGAGCGATTCAATGAACTTGCAAGGTTTTTACGAGAAGGATGGCTTATCGGTTAAAGTCACTTATTCTTGGCGTGACAGTTATTTAATTGGCGTAGGCCAATCGCAAGGTTCCGCTGAAAACCCGCCACAATATCATCGTGAATTTGGTCAGCTAGACATGAGCGTTAATTATGATGTAACTGACAACCTCACGGTTTCTTTAGATGGCGTTAACTTAACGAATGAAACCGAGCAAGGTTATGGTCGATATGAAGAGCAATTCTTATTTGCTCGCCAATATGGACCTCGCTATGTTGTTGGCGCTCGTTATAGCTTTTAAATAAGCTAACGTTTATGAGGGCATCTTGCCTAATGTTGTTTAATAAGGCTGCTAAATATCATGTTTAGTGGCCTTTTTTATATACTCAAGAGCTCTGAACAAGCTTGTTGAAGTGACTTGAGTCTATTTTCCAACCTGACTCCTGCCGCGGTAATACTGATAAATGTAATTAATTACGATCTTTTATAAATTTATAATTGAAAAAGTCTTTAACTCCCCCATATAGCTTTCAAGAGCACATGATTGCGTTCATTTAAAAACGAAATGTATGCGCTATAAACAATTTTTTATCAGTAACGGTTGAAAGTTTTAATAAAGACCCTACTTATAAAGCAAGTAATTATTTCCAATTTAAATATTAAAGTTGAGGTTTTTCCAAATGGGTAAAATCATTGGTATCGATTTAGGTACAACAAATTCATGTGTTGCTGTTTTAGATGGCGACAAACCAAAAATTTTAGAAAATGCTGAAGGCGATCGCACAACCCCGTCGATCATTGCTTATACAGCAGAAGGCGAAACATTAGTCGGTCAACCGGCTAAGCGTCAAGCAATTACAAATCCACAAAATACGTTATTTGCAATCAAACGTTTAATCGGTCGTCGTTTTGACGATAAAGAAGTTCAGCGCGATATCGGGATCATGCCTTTTGAAATTACAAAAGCGGATAACGGTGATGCATGGGTTTCGGTTAAGAACGAAAAAATCGCTCCACCACAAATTTCTGCTGAAATCTTGAAAAAGATGAAAAAAACCGCTGAAGATTATTTAGGTGAAGAAGTAACAGGTGCGGTTATTACGGTTCCTGCTTACTTTAATGATTCACAACGTCAAGCAACTAAAGATGCGGGTCGTATTGCTGGTTTAGATGTTAAACGTATTATCAACGAACCGACTGCGGCTGCTCTTGCTTACGGCATGGATAAAAAAGGCGGCGAAAGCGTTGTTGCGGTATACGATTTAGGTGGTGGTACATTCGATATCTCAATTATTGAAATTGATGAAGTTGATGGCGAGCATTCATTTGAAGTATTAGCGACTAACGGTGACACTCACTTAGGTGGTGAAGATTTCGATAACCGCTTAATTAATTATTTAGTAGAAGAGTTCAAAAACGACCAAGGTTTTGATTTACGTAAAGATCCTTTAGCCATGCAACGCTTAAAAGAAGCAGCAGAAAAAGCTAAATGTGAATTATCTTCAGCACAACAAACTGATATTAACTTACCGTATATTACGGCTGATGCTTCAGGTCCTAAACATTTAAACCTTAAAGTAACACGTAGCAAGTTAGAATCATTAGTTGAAGATTTAGTTAAAAAATCATTAGCGCCATTAAAACAAGCGTTAGCCGATGCTGATTTATCAGTAAGCGATATTAACGATGTTATCTTGGTTGGTGGTCAAACACGTATGCCAATGGTTCAAAAAGCGGTTACTGAGTTCTTTGGTAAAGAACCTCGTAAAGATGTAAACCCAGATGAAGCGGTTGCTGCCGGTGCTGCTATTCAAGGTGGTGTTCTTTCTGGTGACGTAACTGACGTTTTATTACTTGATGTGACGCCATTGTCATTAGGTATTGAAACAATGGGTGGTGTGATGACTGCGGTTATCGAGAAAAACACCAGTATCCCAACTAAGAAATCACAAACATTCTCAACGGCTGAAGATAATCAATCAGCGGTTACGGTTCATGTTGTTCAAGGTGAGCGTAAGCAAGCAAGCTTAAATAAATCACTTGGTCAATTTAACCTTGAAGGTATTCGCCCTGCAATGCGTGGTACGCCACAAATTGAAGTTACGTTTGATATTGATGCTGATGGTATTTTACATGTATCAGCTAAAGATAAAGACACGGGTACAGAGCAAAAAATCACCATTAAAGCCTCTTCTGGTTTAAGTGATGAAGAAGTTGAACAAATGGTACGTGACGCTGAAGCAAATGCGGATGAAGATGAGAAATTTGAACAATTAATTCAAGCGCGTAACCAAGCTGACGGCCTTGTTCATGCTACTAACAAGCAAGTTGAAGAAGCGGGCGAAGAATTAGCGGCTAATGATAAAGAAGCGATTGATGCGGCGATAGCTGAATTAAAAACAGCGATTAAAGGCGACGATAAAGACGTGATTGAAGAAAAATCTCAAGCGCTTATCACGGCTTCTGCTAAATTAATGGAAATTGCTCAAGCTAAAGCGCAAGCTGAAGGCGGCGCAGCGCCAGAAGGTGCTGAGCCTACTCAAGCTAATCCGGCTGACGATGTTGTTGATGCTGAGTTTGAAGAAGTTAAAGAAGATAAATAACGTAAACGTTATTTAAATAAAACGGGTGAGCTATTTATAGCCGCCCGTTTTTTACGATTAGCCATTTGTTTTTTACTTTATATTTTATTGAATCCTCTCGATATTCGTCGTAAAAACCAAAATATAAAGTAAAAAATAAGTAGTGGATAAACCATTTAGTCATATATGTTTATCGTTAAATGGTTTATTTAGCCGATCAATTTAAGTTATAGAATAGAGTAGAAAAATGTCGAAACGGGATCTATATGAAGTTTTAGGCGTGGCGAAAGATGCCAGCGAACGCGATATTAAAAAGGCGTATAAACGTCTTGCAATGAAGTATCACCCGGATCGTACTCAAGGCGACAAAGATTTAGAAGTTAAGTTTAAAGAAGTTAAAGATGCTTATGAAGTCTTAACTGACGATAATATGCGCGCGCGTTACGATCAATATGGCCATGCGGGTATCGACCCTCAGCAAGGTGGATTTGGCGGCGGTGGCGGCGGTGCTCAAGACTTTGGCGATATATTTGGTGACGCTTTTGGTGATTTATTTGGCGGCGGCGGTGGTCGTGGCGGAAGACAATCTAGAGCGCAACGCGGTGCCGATCTTCGATATAATTTAGACTTGTCTTTAGAAGAAGCGGTTAAAGGTAAATCGGTCGAAATTAAAGTGCCAACTTGGGTTTCGTGTGATCCTTGTTCGGGTAGTGGTGCTAAAAAAGGCACGCAAGCGCAAACCTGTGGTACTTGTCATGGTCAAGGTCAAGTGCAAATGCGTCAGGGCTTTTTTGCTGTTCAGCAAGCTTGTCCTACGTGTCATGGTACGGGTAAAATTATTAAAGACCCTTGTAAACCTTGTTCTGGTCAAGGCCGTGTACAAAAAAGTAAAACGCTTTCAGTTAAAGTACCAGCCGGTGTTGATACGGGCGATAGAATTCGCTTAGCCAGTGAAGGTGAAGCAGGGCAGTTTGGTGCACCCGCTGGTGATTTATATGTCCAAGTTAATGTACGTGAGCATCGTATTTTCCAACGTGATGAAAGTAATTTACATTGCGAAGTACCGATCGGCTTTACGGTTGCGGCTTTAGGTGGTGAAATCGAAGTACCAACATTAGATGGAAAAGTTAAGCTTAAAATACCGGCTGAAACACAAACCGGTCGTATGTTTAGAATGCGCGGTAAAGGCGTTAAATCAGTCAGAGGCGGTGCCGTTGGTGATTTGATTTGTCGTGTTGTTATTGAAACGCCTGTAAACTTAACGGATTCACAAAAAGAACTTTTAGAACAGCTTGGTGAAGCAACAACCAGCAAGCATAAACCAAAAGAACAAGGCTTCTTTGATGGTGTTAAGCGCTTCTTTGATGATTTAGCTAAATAAGCTTAGTAACTAAAAAATCAAATTTTTAATATATGAGCCCACTTAATGTTAGTTAAGTGGGCTTTTTTAATAAATGCGTTATTTATTCTCATGATTTAATTCGAGTTTATTTACCCTTATCGATTTAACGTTATAATGAAAGCAGAAGAAGTCTATTATTGTCTTTCGTTTTAATCCGGAGTATAGAATGAAAAAATTAGTTTTAGTTAGTACGGTATTGAGTGCTTTATTTTCGGTTTCTGCTTTTGCAGCTAATATCGATGCGGGTAAAGCTAAATCGGTTATGTGTGCAGGTTGCCACGGTATGGATGGCAAAGCCTTAATCCCCACTTACCCTAATTTAGCAGGACAAAACGAAGCGTATTTAGTCTCTGCTTTAAAAGCTTATAAAGCGGGTGAGCGCACCGGTACACAAGCCGGTATTATGGCTGGCATGGCTGCTGCACTTTCTGATGAAGACGTTGCTAATGTTGCGGCTTATTTTGCCTCGTTAAAATAAATAGACTGACATATTGGTAGGGCAAGCCCTAGGTGGTTATCCCACATTTCAAAGCGTTTGTAGTTGATATATTACAAGCGCTTTTTTATTTATTAAGCTTCAATTTATGGGTATTAGATGATCGAAGTAATGAATAGTAATGATTGACGAGATAAACGATTAACCCACTAGTAATGCCGGAAAATGCTTCATAAATAATCGAATTTAATCCCACATATCGCCAAACTAAACCAGCGCTAAACCCAATTAATAACATGAAAATGGCGGTTTTTTCTGATGGGCGTTTGTCCAGCGCCATAATAATAACTAAAGGTGCTAAACCGCTAGCAAGCGCTGACCAAGCAAATATGACTAAATTAAATACATTGCTTAATGCAAATAAAGCGATTAATAACGCAATGCTCACCATCGTTAACGTTGCAATGCGACGTGCAGCTTGACTTTTTGAAAGTGAGAAGTCTTCGCTGAGTACGGTAGCGCAACTGAGGATTTGCGAATCAGCGGTAGATAAAATGGATGCAAAAATACCGGCGATCACAATGCCGATGGTAACTTCAGGTAATATTTTTTGTGCTAATAGCGGTAGAGCCAGTTCGGTATCGGTGATCGCTGCCGGATCAATAAATAGTCGAGCACTTAAACCTGTAAACAAAATTAAGCATACAAAACTTAAACTCCAAGTAAAGTAATAGACAGTGGTATGCTTAAGGTTAGCCGTTGGGGATAGAGCCATCAAACGCACCATGATGTGAGGCTGCCCAAGTGTGCCTATTCCATTAAAGATCCAACCGAGGGCAAACAAGCAGACGGCTTCGATGCTACCAAATCTGACTATTCCCCAATCTAAGTGTGCAGGTGTGTGTGTGTTTAAATTTTGCAAGAAACCTTGTAAGCCATTGGTGATGTCTAACACCTGATAGGCGATTAAAAATAGGGCGATAAGCATGATGATAGCTTGGAGTGCATCGGTCCAAATCGAGGCACGTAAACCGCCTTTGAAGCAATAGGCTAGGACTAGCACCGCGCCTAAAGTTGTGCCCATATCAACAGACCAATCAAATATGGCGTAAAGTGTTTTACCTGCGGCACTCAGCTGTGCTGCTGCATATACGGTTAAAAATAATAGTGAAATACCGGCAATTAATTTTTTTAACTGAGTATATTCTTCACCATCACCTCGACTTAGTAAACTCGCAAAACTAATTGCCGATGTTTGAGTTGTTATATGGCTTATTTTGTGAGCAACAAACAACCAGGCTATCAAATCCCCAAGAATGAAACCGACTATGATCCAGATAGCCGATAGGCCATAAGTATAAATATAACCAATGAGGCCAATAAACATATAACCACTGTATTTACTGGCAGCCGCAGAAAGCGCCGTTAACAGAGATGATACATTTCTATTCGCGAGTATGTAGTCACTCGCATTATTATTGCTTTGTTTTGATGCTAAAAAACCGACAAACAGAAACAGAATTAAAATAGTGATAAATGTGAATATGTGCATAAAGAGGTTAGCTGTTTAAATTATGAGTTCGATGTGTTTTCTACGAACGGCATAATATAGTCTTCTCGCTCAGGTTTTATGGTTCATTGTCAGCGCTTACTCGCCCCAATCACATATTAGAGCATATGCTCATGGCGTCTCGAAGCTTGCCTGCATGGATGCAGGTAAGGGGCGAGAGCAGGACACGGTAGCTTTGACGGCTTTGCTTACATGGAAGTAAGTACTTAGGTTTCGTCTGGAACTAGGAACCTGCCCCTAAAACCCGATCGTTTTGACTATAGGTTAATTTCGGATATAAAAATTTGATCTGTTTAACGTTTATCATAAATTTTTTTATTTGTTGATTGTTGATTAAACCGAATGATAGTACAACTGTCATGTATTGATTAACCTGCATACTGATATTGAGTGTGTATTCGTATGAGCTCAAGTGTTTCTGTAACCGATTTTGGGTGCTACTTGGGGAGTATACTTATGTCACATGAGTATATATTGACCTGTTTTTCATCGAGAAAATTTCAATATGAGTGGCTATTAAGCGAATTCAAGGGGCAAATAATGATAATAAAAATGAATAATAAAAATGAGTAATATCAATGTTTAAAACTCCTTGTATGGCGGTTGAAACCAGTCGCGAGTTATTTAATACCATTTTACAAAGTGGTATCTCGCAAGATGACCTAATCAGCGAATCTGGCGTGACAGTTTCTGATTTACAACAACCTGAGAGTCGTTATCCCGTGGGGCAACATTTGAAATTATGGCAAGCTGCAGATAAGTTATTACCCTTTTCTGGGATTGGTTTACAAATGGGCGCGCATTCAGATCCTTATAAAAGAGGTATTGTTGGGTTACTTTTTGCTGCAAGCCCAGATTTAAAAACCGCTGTTACGAATAAATACAAATATACTAAAGTCCTTGCTGATCATATTGGTTTGCAAATAGAAGAAACAGAAAAACATTTCTCGATTATTTATTCAATTGAAGCTAAGTATTTTCATAGTTATGAAATTGAACGTGTGTTTAGTGGCTTTTTAAATTGGGTGAGAGTTTTTGCAGGGGAGGCGGTATGCCCTGAGCGTATTAGTTGCCAATTTGCAGCACCAGCACATGCCAAGCAATATCAAAAACGGTTTAACTGCCCGATTTATTTTAACCAAAATCAAAATTCGATTGTCTTTGATAAACAATTATATTTAGTTGAAAACGCGCAATTTAATGATTATTTGTATGCCATTTTACAAGCTAGAGCTGACAAAATATTAAGTGAGTTAGATAATCGCGTTGATTTTATTAATGGCGTTCGAAGCTTAATTGCGGGTAGATTAGCAAAAGGGCACTTTTCAGCTGAAGATATCGCATGCTCATATCATATGAGTAAACGTACTTTTTATAGAAAACTACAAGATGAAGGTACTTCCTATCAACTGTTGTTAGATGATGAACGAAAAAAGATGGCGTTATCGTACTTGCAAGTTAAAAGTTGTCAATTACATAACGTTGCATTTTTATTAGGGTATGCCGATCAACGTGGGTTTTCACGCGCATTTAAGCGATGGATGAATTGCACGCCTGCTCAATATTTAATGTCTGTTTAACTCATCACGCCTAACTATTGAGAACCCGTTCACAATTTTATTAAGTGGCACTAATTGCCTTGATATTGGCACTAAGTGCCATCTCTTTCATGCTCAACCTTCTTTACTCTTTATAAAAAGCTGACGTTGTTTTTAAGATAATTTGTTAAAGGAATTGAGTTATGTTGTTATTTAAACCCCCTATTACGACCCCGACTAAAACGGCTACGGCTAAAGCGGTGTTATTAGCTATTGGTGCTGTATCGATCTTTTCACCTGCTATTGCGGCTGTACCGTATGCGGCAGCTGACACACTTTATGTTCCGATGAATTCTACGATAAGCATACCGTTTTCGGTTTTAACGGCCAATGATTATGATGAAGATGGTGATGCGTTAACTATTCTGATGGCGGATGATACAACACAGGGCAATAGTGTAACGGACTCAAACGAAAGTGTTATTCGATTTACCCCTCTCGATAATTTCACAGGGCAGGCGAGTTTTACCTATACCTTGTCAGATGGCACAGACGATGGTGATTATAATTTAATGAATTGGGGTAATGTGACGCTGGTTATTGAGAATACGCAACGCGCGGATCAGCAACATGTCCCTTTACCTAACTCTGATTATTTCACAACGCCTGTCAATACCAGCGTAACGATCCCGGTTAGCCAGATCTTTGCCAATGATTTTGATGCTGATAATGATACGCTTTCGATCGCGACTTTAGATGATGTTGAGCATGGCACATTTAGTCATGATCCAGCATTAGGCGTGATTACATTTATTCCGCAAACTGATTTTAATGGTATTGCTCGTTTTACCTACGCGGTTTCAGATGGGACGGATGGAGGCGATTGGGGGTTAATGGGATTTAGCTCTGTTGAAATTGCAGTTGGAGATGTAGATCTTGGCAATAATGATGTTTGTAGCGTTGACGCTGCCAATACTGCGCCAGTTGCCAGTGGTGACAATTTAACAACCCAAGTTAATACGTCATTGGCGATCCCTTTTTCAACGCTATTAGAAAATGATCACGATATTGATGGCGACTTGTTAACGGTTTTGCTAGCGGATGATGTATCGAATGGTTCTTTTGTATTTGATCGTGAAAACCAAATTATTTGGTTTTCACCTGCCGATGATTTTATGGGGGAAGCTCAGTTTACTTATACATTGAGTGATGGTCATGATTGTGGTTGTTTTACGCATGTCGATTGGGCTGTCGCGACGATAACAGTGAATGAAAACGTTGATTTACCCCCAAATGACATACCTGAACCAATAGCGCCTATTGATGAAACACCTATCGATGAAACACCTATCGATGAAACGCCAATTGAACCTGAAATACCGATGCCATCAGGCAATATCTGGCCATTTTCACCTGATGGTCTGGCTGTGAATTGTATTCAACCTGAGCGTATAAACTTAACATGGCAAGATACGGCACCTGCAGAAACACCAACAGAGAGTTATGTTATTCGTATTAATGGTCAATTCATTACTGAAACAACAAGTACTCATATCATATTAGATAATTTGGTTGGATCGACTGATTATACGGTCAATATTTCAGGACAAACAGGCTCGTATATAGAGTCAAATGTATCAACTGATTTTAATGTGACCACGCCTGAAAATTATGCACCGGTAGCGAGTTCAAATTATTTTGTTTTTGGTCATAGTTTATTTACCTTTGATGGCGGTGATTTAGCTACACCTACTTTGTATACGCGTGCGGGTAACTGGTTGGGTATGCTCGCTTTAGCAAGTGGAACTAAAGCCTCTGGAGGCGGCATTTTTGGTCAAATTCCTGGACATCTTGCTCAATCAGCTAACACGGGTGTTGGTTATGCTTATGAATGTAATAGCGATATTTATTGGGATCCAGATATGGATGGAACGAGTTTTGAGCAACAATCTTTTGATGATGTCATTTTTATGCCTTCTAACTATGAAGAGCCAAGCCGTCCGGTGATTGATTCGTTAGCTCCTGCTGCAGAGCTCGTTGAATTTATCACTGAAAATCAACCCAGTGCTGATGTCTTTATTTATGAGCATTGGCCTGACAGCCCTTTGGCCATTCAGAGTTTGGGAGACGATCCTATTTCGGTAATTAATGCGGCTGGTTTTAGTGAATATAATCAATATACGGCAGGCGATTACCACGAGTGGTTCGTTGATTATCAAGACCAAGTTAATGCTGCAACACCTAATACGTCTATTCGAATGATCCCTGTCGGGCCTATTATTGCTGATTTGCTCGAAAATGAAACGTATATGAGTGATGTGGTATTTACTGATATGTATGGCGATTCTGCGCCGCATGGTATGGAGAATACTTACTTGTTAGCCGCTTTGATTACCTATCGTGTTATGTTTGAAGCCAATCCTGACTTAACTCAATTCGTTATTCCGGCTACTGCAGTTCAAATTATTCCTGAAATTGCTGAAAATTTACCTGAGATTGTTAATTTTATCGAGCAAAGACTGGCTTATTATAATGAGCATGGCGTTAATGTTTATCACTAATTGATAAGTTAAAGAGCCGATTACAAACCGAATATCGGAATATAATCGGCTTATACCTAAAACTATTTTTTCGGTTTTAAAACGCTGAGACACATGAACATTTTCAACACATCTAAATACAAAACCATCAATAAAAAACCGATAATGTCTTTACAATATTCTCATTCAACCTATACACATACGTGAATGTTCTTGTCATGCTATGCGAAAGTAGAACGACTTGTTGCGTTAAGTGCGCTTTGTTAGGTTTTCGCATGACTAATCTTTTTTACCACGTTATACACATTTACTGGCACTGTTTTATCAAATTGCTCGATTAATAATTGAGTTGTTTTTTGACTCGAACCTTGGAATTCTTTCAAGCAGCGATACCCATTTTGCGCGATGGTGTTGCATTCGGCTTCACTCATTAATAATGTGTATAAATTATCGATTAATTGCTGTTTGTCTTCTACTTCTAGTGCACCTTCTCTTGATTTTAATATCTGGTAAGACGCTTTAAAATTAAAAATATGCGGCCCGGTAATAACGGCTTTTTGTTGGCAAATCGCTTCAAACGGGTTATGGCCTCCTCGCTCAACTAAACTGCCTCCCATAATAACAACCTGGGCTAAACTCATGTATTGCAGCATTTCACCTAACGTATTACCGATTATAATATCGGTATTAATAGGGACGCTTTCAGTTATTTGTGTTTTATAAACGGTATTAAAATGGGGTGAACATAACTGAAATACAGAATCAAAGCGTTCTGGGTGGCGTGGTACGATAATGAGAACTAAGTTGGGTATGTTTGTTTTTAAAATTTTAAATGCGGCTAATATAATCGCTTCTTCTCCTTCATGCGTGCTCGCGGCTACTACGACTGGCTTATTTAATTGCCATTGATTTTTAAGTTGTTGGTTTTTAAGCGCTTGATCATCAGAAAGTTCGCAATCAAATTTTATATTGCCGGTTGTTTTAATTTGCGATCGTTTAGCGCCTAAGTCTATAAACCGTTGGGCATCAGTATAATATTGTGTTGATATAAGATCGATCTGATTGATCATGGTGGCACTAACCGATCTAAAACGTGCATAGCCTTTATATGATCGTTCTGAGAGTCTTGCATTAATAACCACAACACTTGCACCGACACGTTTAGCATTCGAGATTAAATTTGGCCAAAGCTCGGTTTCCATTAAAACCAGTAATCGTGGCTTAATTAAATTAATAAAACGATATTGAAGGATCGGCAGGTCATAAGGAAGGTAACAATGCGTAACGTGTGTGCTAAATAATTGTTGGATCTGGGCAGATCCTGTTGGAGTTGTACTTGTTACTGTGATTGCTTCATTAGGGTAGTGGGCTATTAAATCTTGAATAATCGGAGCCGCGGATAAGGCCTCTCCTAATGAGGCTACATGAATTAAAATGCCTTTTGGCCTAACTTTAATTGGGCAATTTGCTAAACGTTCATCCCAACGGAAACCATATTCAGGTTGTTTTTTTGCTTTGCGTTTTAAATTTAATAATACAAAAGGAAGCAAGATCCGCATTAGCGTGTTGTACAAAATATGATTTTTCATAAGTATTTCAAACGTAGCATAGATATTTTAAGCAAATTAGACTCAAGCATAATCTTGAACCATGACATGTAAATTAAGTGTCGATGACACATTGATTTCACAATGAACAGCTAAAATAAATATTAATTACAAACAGCTTAGTGTTTTAACGTGCTTAAACCCGAAATAGATAATGTTCAACATATTTGTATTTTTAGATTATCAGCTATTGGTGATTTAGTGATGTGCTCAGCGTTAATTCCCGCTTTAAAGCAATCTTATCCTAATGCCCAAATATCATGGATCACCAGTGAGATTGGTTGTCAGTTATTGTCGGGAATTAAGAATGTGAACTTTATCGTTATCAATAAGGTAAAACGTTTATCCGATCTTTATTTAGTTCGAAAGCAGCTGAAACATTATCAATTTGATATCTTACTTTGTGCTCAAGCGAGTTTTTCAGCTAATATTATTTATCCTTTTATCAAGGCCAAAAGGAAAATTGGTTTTGATTCGGTACGGGCAAAAGACGGACACCACTTATTTGTTACTGAACAAATTAGATACAAAAATGAGCATATCTTGGATGGGTTTCTAGCTTTAGCTGATCATATATCTGACCGTAGATGTTCGTTTGTGGGATTTGATTTTGAAAACTGCTTACCAGGTAACTTAGCACCTATGTTTCGTAAAGATAGCGAGTATCGCTATATTGCAATTAATTTGGCGGCAAGCAAAGCAGAAAGAAATTGGCCAATTAACTATTACGTAGAACTGACCAAAAATTTACTCGACGATAAAAAAAATAGAGTTATATTGATTGGCGGCTCTTCAAAAGAAGAACAAGATAAAGCAGCTGTTATTAAATCGCTCTCTCCTTTGGTTGAAAGCTTCGTGGGCAAAACTAATTTAAAGCAGCTGCTGTGGTTGATCGCGCAGAGTGATTTATTGGTCAGCCCTGATTCAGGGCCTGTTCATATTGCACGGGCTTTTTCTGTTCCTGTGGTTGGGCTTTATGCTGTTGCGCGTTCTGCTTTGTCTGGGCCTTATCGTGCAGCAGACTTAACCATTGATAAATATAATAATGCGGCAGAGCTATTATTAAGTAAGTCTGAAAATGAGTTATCTTGGCATGAAAGAGTGCATCACCCTAAGGCTATGTCACTCATTACCGTTGCCGATACGCTTGCTAAAATAAAATACAGCTTAAAAACAAATAACACTGCCACTGATCCTATGAGCTCAGATTAATTTATAGATTAACTGTGGTAAATCGTTTTAACGCCAAAGCCAAATAAAAGTTCGCCTAGGTCGTGTAATTGATAATCTTCTATTTCTAAGATATCGAGCACCTGATGGCTAATTTTTTCCCATTCATAAACATCATGCCCATTGACTAACATGGCCGGTAAATTAACCATATGCTCGGCTAATTTCAAAATACAGAACAATTGCTTTTCGGTATATGAACCCGTATTAAGAATAATCGAAGGGGAATGATGGTAAGCGATGACGTTGCTGATAATATGGTCTAATCCCCAGTTTTGCGCGATTAAAAAGCCCAAAACTTCATGTGAGGTATCAATAGCTTCTTCTTCATATAAACCGATCGGCATTTCTGTTTGCATGTGGGCGTTATACAAAATATCAGGGTAATTGGGTTGCTGTTCAATAATCAAAGACATACCGGCATTGTGGAACATACCAATTGTGTATGCATCATCTGGCGATTCAGCATCGATAAATTGGCCAATCGCAAAACACGCATCCGCGATTATGGCTGCTGAGTTCCATAGTTTTGAATTAAAGCTTTGTGGTTCTTCTTCATTTAAAAAAGTGTAGCGTAAAATAATACTGGTGATCACTTTGGTTAATTTGGTTAAACCTAAAATAGAACAGGCATGATTTATCGTTTTAATTTCGCGGTTAGCCGCAAATAAAGGCGAGTTAACGACTTTTAGCGTGAATTCGGATATTGCTAAGTCTTGCTCAACAATACTGGCAATATTAATAATACTGGGTTCAGGTTTATCAATCTCAGCTTGTAATCTAATTAATAAGTCTGGTCGGGGGGGGATCACAAAATTTTCAAGACTTTTATCCACTTGGGCCATATCTAAGGCTTGAGCCATTGTTGTACTCCGTGATTTAAATAAGAAAGTTTTAAATAAATGTCATAAATTAAGTTTAAACCTAATCAAAAAAAGCGTATATTTATTTGGTGAATATGTGTTTTACAAAGGTATCAATTTAGTGAATATTGCGAACGTAGATTTAAATTTATTAATTTATTTGGATGTTTTGTTAAGAGAGCAAAATGTAACAAGAGCGGCAAACCAATTAAAAATTACTCAACCCGCTATGAGTAATGGCTTAAAAAGATTACGCACATTATTGAATGATCCATTGCTGGTTAGAACAAGTGATGGTATGTCGCCTACTGAAAAAGCGAGAACATTACAGCCTGTAGTAAGACGTATCTTACTCGAACTGGAAGAAGCGCTTCAGCCTTCAAATGATTTTGTCCCAGAAAGCAGTACTCGCGTTTATCGCATTATGGCGAGTGATTACGCTGCATCTACTTTACTGCCACCTTTGCTTGCTCGATTACGAAATGAAGCTCCGCATGTTGCATTAGATATTATGACACCGAGTGATGTTACATTTCATGATGTAGAAGCCGGTAAAATTGATATGGCGATTAATCGTTTTGAAGATTTACCCATTTCATTTCATCAAAAACGTATTTGGTTAGATCATTTTGTTTGCTTGACGCATAAAGATGCGGTGATTGGCGATAAAGTGACGTTAGACGAATATTTAGAAGGCCAACATATTTGGGTGAGTAAAACGGGTTTTGGTGTTGGGGTTGGTATGGACACTGAAGATGTTAGCAAGTTAGGTTGGGTTGATGATGCGTTAGATCAATTAAACAAAAAACGACAAATAACGGTGTTTACTCGAAACTATCATGTTGCCATCCAATTAGCACTTGAAAAAAACATGTTGGTTACTGTGCCGCATCGTGCTGCTTTTAATTACCGTAATTTCGAGAATGTGTTAATTTCTAAGCCTCCGATTAAAATACCTGAGATGGAATTAAAAATGATTTGGAGTCCATTGCTACATCATGATGCTAGTCATATCTGGTTAAGACGTTTGATTAATGAAGTCGCGCAGGCAACAGAGCATTAATTTCGATTTATTCATGATGACTGTTATGTTGTCTATATACCTAAGTGACTTGGGTATATAAAAAAAAGCGCTTAATAGCGCTTTTTTTTATATTTTAAATAACTATACGATTAATTCGATTCGTAGTTATCAAACATTGCCGATATTGATTCTTCATTGCTTACACGGCGTAAACATTCAGCTAGCATGCCGCTGAGTGTTAATTGCTCTATTTTTTCTAATTTAGCCATTTTAGGCGACAAGGTAATAGAGTCAGTAACAATCAATTTATCTAATTGAGAATCTTTGATAATGTTATAAGCTTCGCCAGAGAATACCGCATGAGTTGCGTAAGCAAATACACGTTTAGCTCCACGTTCTTTTAGGGCTGTTGCGGCTTTTGATAACGTACCGCCTGTATCAATCATGTCATCGACAATAATACAGTCACGACCTTCAATATCACCGATAATATGCATCACTTGAGCTACATTAGCACGAGGACGTCTTTTATCAATAATGGCTAAATCACAATCATCAAATTGCTTAGCAATAGCTCTTGCTCTAACCACACCACCAATATCAGGTGACACCACAACTGGGTTTTCAAAATTCTGTTCACACATGTGCTCAAGCAAAATGGGACTACCAAACACATTATCAACCGGAACATCAAAAAATCCTTGAATTTGTTCTGCATGTAAATCAACCGTTAATACACGGTCAACCCCAACACTCGACAAGAAATCAGCAACGACTTTTGCAGTGATAGGCACACGAGCTGAACGAACACGTCGATCTTGTCTTGCATAACCAAAGTATGGAATAACGGCGGTTATACGACCAGCAGACGCACGGCGTAACGCATCGATCATCACAATTAATTCCATTAAATTGTCATTGGTTGGCGCACAAGTTGATTGAATAATGAAAACGTCTGAACCACGCACATTTTCATTAATTTGAACGCAAATTTCGCCATCGCTAAAACGTCCAACATCGGCTGAACCAACTTGTGTATAAAGTCGTTCAGCAATTTTTCTAGCTAAATCTGGGGTAGCATTACCGCAAAAAATTTTCATATCAGGCACAGTTAGAACCTCTGAAGTGTTTAAATCTAAAAAATCAAGCACCCGCAATTATCGGCTACTCCAGTATTAATTTTTAAAGTGTGTGGCAATGAAATCGTGTGCACTCGACGTGTTACACGTTTTCGTTACATAGCAATCCACAAAATTAGGTGAATGCTTTACCATTTCATCAGCGGATGAACGGTTATTAAATAAAGCGAAACAACAAGCTCCTGTGCCTGTCATACGAGACGGCGCGTATTCTACCAACCAGCTCAATGTATTTGCAACAGCAGGATAAGATTGTCGCACAATCATTTCGCAATCATTGCGTGTTTTTGCAAATTGGTATGCCGAAAAGTCAATTTTTGCTGAATCTCGTGGTAAATCTGGGTGAGTAAAAATGATTTGCGTCGAAATTGATGTTTGTTTTGGCATGGCTAATACAATATCTAATTCACTTAATTCCGCATTAATCAGCTTTTCGCCGACTCCTTCAGCAAAAGCGCTATTGCCATGTATAAAAATGGGGACATCTGCACCGAGCGTTAAACCAATGGCACTGAGCTCATCATTTGTTAACTTTAGATCCCACAACTTATTTAAGACTAAAAGCGTTGTTGCTGCATCGGATGACCCGCCGCCTAAACCTGCGCCACTGGGAATATTTTTTTCTAGGTCTATTTTTGCCCCTAACGGGCACTTGGTTTTAAATTTAAGCAGCAGGGCCGCTTTATAAATAAGATTATCTTCAGGTGAAATGCCGACGGAGTCGCCGGTTAAGACAATATCGTCTGTAGAATTGAGGCTAAAAGTTAACCAGTCGCAAAATTCAGTGAATTGAAATAAAGTTTGTAAGTTATGATAACCATCAGATCGCTGGCTCGTGATATGTAAAAAGAGGTTTATTTTGGCAGGCGCTGGACATCTATATTGCACTGACTGGCTTTGCATTAATCTAATCTCCAATAGTTAATCGATAGAATAATGCGGCTATTATATTGCTTTAATTGCATTTTTTTAGGTAATAACAATTTAAAGTAAGGATAATAAGCCTGATATTCAAGCTTCCATTCTTGCTCTGCATTTATTCGTGCTAAAACATGCTTTGGCTGGTTTATATCGATATGTTTATCTAAAACAACGCCAGAATGATTGCCAGTTATCCAACGTGCTAAATACCGCAAGGGTATGTCCCATCCTGTTATTTCATTTAATAACTGCTCAGGCTGTGTTGATGTGTAAGTTTCACCATCGGCAACGATATTGATAGTGCGGTTGTTACCGGTAATATGGGCGACTTCAATACCCATGAAAGTCGTGAACTTAATATCGTATTGGTCATTTTTTTGTTGCCAGAAAAAATTAAGGGATTCTTTCTTTTGTGGCGAAATAAAAGCCGCTTTGCCTTTTATTGTAAAATTTTTAATTTGTTTAATATGGGTATAGTGAGTGGGTTTTATCTCTTCGGGTGTGTTTACACATGAAATAAGAAAAAAACATAACAGGGCAATTGTATAAAGTTTAATCATTTATTAAAAAGTCTTCGTATCATTTGGGTATAGAGCTTTAATTCTGCGTTGCCTTCTCGTAAAATCAGGCCTCTCATTTTTCCGGATCGCTTCTTAGGCAGTTTATATGGCGTTTTTTTCATTTGGTATAAGTCACAAAACCGCTCCGGTTAGTATACGGGAGAAAGTGGCTTTTTCCACCGAAGATCTTGATAACGCGATAGCTGACTTAAAAAAAACGTATCGAGTGAATGAAGTTGTTACCGTTTCAACGTGTAATCGTACCGAAGTTTATGTGGTAGCGGATAGTATCACTGAACATGATGTTGTTAATTGGTTTGCTTTTCATGCGAATATTGACAATAAACTGATCCAAGATTGTCTTTATTTTTATCGACAGGAAGCGGCTATCGAGCATTTGATGTCGGTTGCGGCCGGGTTAGATTCATTAGTTTTAGGTGAACCACAAATTTTAGGGCAGTTAAAGCAAGCCTACACACAAGCTAAAAATAGAAATCACCTTGATACTTTATTACAAAAACTATTTCAAAAAACCTTTTCAGTGGCCAAAGATATCCGCACTAACACCGATATCGGCGCTTCTGCAGTATCGGTCGCTTTTGCCGCGGTTAATTTAGCTAAGCATATTTTTTCAAATTTAGGCGATGCTAAAGTATTATTAGTCGGTGCGGGTGAAACAATTGAATTAGTGGCTCGGCATTTAAATGAGGCTGGCTGTAAGCAAATTACGGTGGTTAATCGGACTTTGCAGCGAGCTCAAGCTTTAGCTCAGGAATTTAATGGCCTTAGTGCAACCTTAAATGAAATACCTGAATTATTGATAAAATCTGATGTCGTTGTATCATCTACTGCCTCACCTTTACCCATTATAGGTAAAGGCATGGTCGAAAAAGCGCTTAAAAAGCGGATGAATCAACCCATGTTAATGATCGATATTGCGGTGCCCCGCGATATTGAAGAAGAAGTAAACGCGGTAGATAATGTATACTTATATACCGTTGACGATTTGCAAGGCATAATTGAAAACAATCAAAAGCAAAGATTGGCGGCTGCAGAGCAAGCTAAATCTATTATCAAAACGGAAGTTAATGCTTTTCTTGAATGGCTTGAAAGTTTAAAGTCGGTTGATTATGTGCGTGTTTACCGTCAGCAATGTGAAGAACACAAATCATTCGCTTTAGATAAAGCGTTAAAACAGCTAGAAAATGGCGCGGCGGCTGAACAAGTTTTACAAAATTTAGCCACTCAACTAACTCGCAAGCTGATGCATTCGCCTACTGTGGCGATAAGAGAAGCCGTGAAGCTTGAGCAAACCGAATTTATAGAAACAATTACTGAGCAAAAAAGCTCTAGGTCAAAATAAACAGTTTATGAAAGACTCCATATTAAGAAAATTAGAAGGCTTGCAAGAGCGTTATGAAGAAGTTCAGGCCTTATTGAGTGATCCGGGGACGATCGCCGATCAAGATAAATTTAGAACATTATCTAAAGAATATTCACAGCTTGAAGAAATCGTTAAAACTTATCAAGATTATTTACAAGCGGTGAGTGATTTAGCTTCTGCACATGAAATGCTTGAAGAAGATGATGAAGAAATGCGCGAAATGGCGCAAGAAGAAATAAAAGACGGTAAAGCTAACCTTGAGCAGTTAAAAACGGACATTCAAATCTTATTGCTGCCACGTGATCCTAATGATGATAATAACTGTTATGTTGAGATCAGAGCCGGTGCGGGTGGTGATGAAGCTTCAATTTTTGCCGGTGATGTATTTAGAATGTACTCACGTTACGCCGAATCGCAAGGTTGGCGTGTTGAAGTCATGAACTCAAATGAAGGTGAGCATGGTGGTTTTAAAGAGATCATCTTGTATTTATCGGGCGACAGTGTTTATGGTACGTTTAAATTTGAATCGGGCGGGCATCGTGTACAACGTGTACCTGAAACTGAATCTCAAGGTCGCATTCATACTTCGGCGTGTACGGTTGTAGTTATGCCTGAGATCCCTGAATCTCAAGCGATAGAAATAAATTCGGCTGATTTACGAATTGATACATTCAGAGCGTCAGGCGCGGGTGGACAACACGTTAATAAAACTGATTCAGCCATTCGAATTACGCATATCCCAACCGGGGTTGTGGTTGAGTGTCAAGATCAACGTTCTCAACATAAAAATCGCGCACAAGCGATGTCGGTTTTACAAGCGCGTTTACAAGCGGCAGAAGATGAAAAACGTCGTGAAGAAGAAGACTCAACACGTCGTAACTTAGTCGCCAGTGGTGATCGTTCAGAACGTATCCGTACGTATAATTACCCTCAAGGGCGTGTAACCGATCATCGTATTAATTTAACCTTATATAAATTAACCGATATTATAGAGGGTGATTTACAGGCATTGCTTGATCCGATTATGCAAGAGTATCAAGCTGATTTATTAGCTGCATTGTCTAACGATTAATGCTTAATAATATACAGGCAATTGTAAAGCATGCTAGCGCACGGTTAGTTGACTCTGATAGTGCCAAACTTGATGCTGAGTTGTTGCTTTTGCATGTTTTAGGCAAAGAAAACCGGGCTTATTTGTATACCTGGCCTGACAAAATAGTCACTGATGAACAGTTAGTGACATTTAATCGCCTATTAGATAAGCGCCTACAAGGTTTGCCAATTGCCTATATCTTAGGGAACAAAGAATTTTGGGGGTTGCCATTCAAAGTCGCGCCTTCAACATTGATTCCTCGACCAGACACCGAAACGCTTGTTGAAAGCGCTTTAACACTTGCTCTGAAAAAACAACAAAAATCAGGTCATATTTTAGATTTAGGCACGGGCACAGGCGCTATTGCTTTAGCGCTTAAAAGTGAATTACCAGATTGGTCAATAACCGCGACTGATTACAAAACCGAAGCCATACAATTAGCTAAAGAAAACAGTGTTCTTAATCAGCTCGACATTGATTTGTATTCTGGAAGTTGGTTTGACGCTTTACCTGTACAACATGAAAAATTCGATATTATTGTTTCTAACCCGCCTTATATTCGAGAAAACGACCCGCATTTAACTGAAGGCGATGTTCGATTTGAACCTTTATCCGCTTTAACTGCGCCGTTAAACGGTTTGCAAGATATTATGCATATTATTGCAAATGCACCAACCTATTTACGGCCTCGAGGTTGGATATTAATTGAGCATGGCTATGATCAAAAAGAAGATGTAATAAAGTTGTTTGAAAAAGGTAACTACATTAATATTGAAAACATTGCCGATTTAAATGGTCAAGCACGAGTTACACTTGCACAATATGCTTTCTAATACTTTACTTAACTCATTTATGGAATAAATAAGTTAAAAACTGAGTCTGTTCTTTTTTCAAGTGACAATTTGTTCAGGTAAGTATTTATAAAAACGACTGAGTCTTTAAGCGTATTTTGTCTGGCAGCCGTAAGTTAATATAATCAGTGATTAAGGAAATAGATAGTGAATGATTTTTTATTTGCCGATGATGATGACAGCAATGATGTTGTCGAAGTATCAGATTCGAATTGGAAAATATTAATTGTTGATGATGAACCTGAAGTACATGCGGTGACTAAGCTCGCTTTAAGTGATTTTAGCTTTCAACACAAAGGTTTAGAGTTTCATAGTGCTTATTCGGGAGAAGAAGCTAAACAACTGATATTAGACCACCCAGATGCGGCAATTATTTTGCTCGATGTTGTTATGGAATCGGATGATGCCGGTTTGCAAGTCGCTGAATATATACGTCAGCGTGCAAAAAATCATTTTGTGCGTATTATTTTACGCACGGGTCAGCCAGGGCAAGCGCCTGAAAGACAAGTTATTGTGAATTACGATATCAATGATTACAAATCAAAAACTGAACTAACCGCACAAAAGCTATTTACCGTGATTATGGCTAGCTTGCGCTCTTATCGAGATATTATTGCGATAGAACAAAATAGGAAAGGGTTGGAAAAAATAATCACAGCATCAACCAATCTATTTTCTATTCATTCAATGGAATCATTCATTAGTGGCATTGTACAACAGTTAACATCGGTGATCAGTTGCAGTGATAAAGCGATGTATGCAACAACGCTGATTGCAAATGATCATAGTCAAGATGATTCTGACTTAGTGGTTGTGGCGGGACAGGGCGATTATGCCAACGCGGAAGGTAAATCTGTTAAAACGGTTTTAAAACCCGCTATGATGTCTGCTTTTAATCAGGCTTTAAATAATAAAGAAATCGTGTATGGCGAAGATTACGTTATTGCTTATTGTCAGAGTAAATCATCTAAAGGTTCATTGCTTTATATTGCCGGTTTAAATGATGAATTAAGCGATACCGATAAACATTTAATTGAGCTATTCACCACTAATGTTCAGCTTGCCTATGATAATGTGCTATTAACCCGCGATTTAGAAGATACACAGCGTGAAATCGTAATGCGCCTAAGTGAAGCCGTTGAATGTAGATCAAAAGAAACAGGAAATCATGTTAAACGGGTTTCTTTATATTGTCGGTTATTAGCGTTAAAAGCAGGGATGAGTGAAGAAGAAGCCGACCAGATTATGCATGCAGCTCCATTACATGATTTAGGTAAAATTGGTATTGCCGACGATATCTTAAATAAACCGGCTAAACTCGATGAACTTGAACGTGAAAATATGATGGAGCATTCATTATTAGGCTTCAACTTATTACAAGGTAGCGATCGCCCTTTAATTAAGGCAGGAGCTATTATTGCTAAAGATCATCATGAAAAATGGGATGGTACAGGTTATCCTGAAGGAAAATCAGGTGAATCTATCCATATTTATGGTCGTATAGTGGCGTTAGCCGATGTTTATGATGCTTTACGTAATGAACGTTGTTATAAAGATGCTTGGCCAAGAGAAGATGTCGTTGACTATATTAAATCACAATCGGGAAATCATTTTGATCCCGAAATCGTTAATTATTTTATCGATAGTGTTGACGAATTTGAACAAATTTTAATTAATAATCCGGATAAATAATGCCCTATTTTGCTATAAAGCATGTTCACATGCTTGCTGTTGTACTCAGTGTTTCGTTACTTATTTTTCGTTATGTTTTAATCTGCCGTGATTCTGCGATGATTAATAAAAAAGTGTTGAAAATCATGCCGCATGTCATTGATACTATTTTATTAGTGTCTGCATTTGGTTTAATGTTTACTATTCAGCAATATCCTTTTCAAACACCTTGGTTGACTGAAAAACTCTTGCTAGTTATTGCTTATATTGGCTTTGGTTTTTATACCATCAAAAACACAGCAAATGCTAAAGTGCGTGCGTTGACACTCGGTGCCTCGATTGCTTGTATTGCGGTGATTATCCATTTAGCAATGTCTAAACAAGCTTTCATATTATAAAAAATAGAAGGGGCATTGAAATTTAATTTAATGTCCCCATTTTATAGTTAAGTTAACTAAAAATTTTTCTGTGTTTTGAATCATCAAACTTCTTTTACATCTCTTTTTTTTCAATATCTTGATATCGCTGAGTCTGTTTATGCGCCACAGAGTGTCGAATTAGCCACTCAAGAGTACCTCAGTCTTATTGATAAACTTCGCACTAAGGTTGTGGCTTCTGCAGAAGAAAAAGTAGATAAAATACAAATATTACTCGACTTTTTTTTCACTGAAGCGATGTTTAGTCAGCCTGATAAGCATGATCGCAATCTAAATAGCCAACTCTTTAGCTTATTACATGTGATCCAATATCGTACTGGACAACAGGGATTACTGTCTCTCGTTCTCGCTGATTTTTCGCGCGCACTGGGTTTTGAATCGGATGTTTTAATCACGCCTTCTCCTTATCTAGTGCGTATTAGTGTTGATGATGACGCTTATGTGTTTATTGAGCCATCAACTGGTTATTCTTATGACTGGAACGAAATAGAAGCGCTATATGATGTTGATAGCGTAAATACAGAAGAGAAAGTCGAAGCGATTGAAGTTGAAACGGATGAGAACATATTACTCAATATCATTACACTTTATAAAGCGGTTTTAATTGCCGAAAATAAATTTATTCCGGCGTTTAAAATTTGTGAATCTTTATTATTTGATGAACCTGATAACCCTTACTTACGACGAGAGCGCGGTTATTTACTTGAACAAATGGAATGTAAGCCACAAGCATTAGAGGACTATCGTTATTTTGTAGAGAAATGCCCTGATGATCCCATTGCTAAAATGTTAAAGTTGCAGTTGGATGATTTTAATATGTCGCAACAAATTATCCATTAACTTTCATGTATTTGATCGCTAATGATACTGTTTATTTGGTATTTTAATGGCGCTGTTGAGCGTCATTTTTCTATTTCGTTCTTAAATTACCGTGTTATCTTACATTGTCATTTTTTTGGCTGATTACAACTGTAAAATGGTAGAGATTAGCCTTTATTTTAGCCGTAAGAAAATTAGAAAGTGTCGGTTCGACTAAAATAGCTCAAATTTTTATGACTATTATTTCATTACTATTTTAGTTGCGACTAATGGCTTATAAACGGATGTGACTGCAATCACTATATCGTCTATTTTTTTTCTCGGCAGTGTGTAGATTTTGATACACATAGTGATAATGCGATCCAGGGCTTAGATCATTAAAGCCCCACTGTTTTATTTGGCGGTTGGTATCAAACTACTTTACGGGAGGCCGCGTCGACACCTATTGTGGCTTCTGCTTTTCATCCTTAACACCGGTTGGCGTGTTATTGGCCGTTTTAGGTTATGCTTTAGGTACTTATATAGCTTGGTTTTGTGGCCAAGTATTACAATTTATTTCTCAATGAGTTATTCAAAATGAATCAAAAAACGATACAAGTTAAAGATATTGCCGTAAATAATGATAAACCTTTTGTGTTATTTGGTGGCATGAATGTTTTAGAGTCACGTGATCTAGCGATGAAAATCGCTGAAGCTTATGTTGAAGTAACCCAAAAGCTAAATATTCCTTATGTGTTTAAAGCATCATTTGATAAAGCAAACCGTTCATCTATTCATTCATATCGTGGGCCAGGGTTAGATGAAGGTCTAAAAATATTCGAAGAGATCAAAAAAACGTTTAATGTGCCGGTTATCACAGATGTGCATGAATGTGAACAAGCTGCACCGGTTGCCGAAGTGGCTGATGTTATTCAATTACCCGCTTTTTTAGCGCGTCAAACTGACCTTGTAAAAGCGATGGCAGATACTCAAGCGGTTATTAATGTTAAAAAGCCACAGTTTATGAGCCCATCACAAGTTAAAAATATTGTAGAGAAGTTTGCAGAGTGTGGTAATGACAAGGTTATTCTGTGTGAACGAGGCTCTTGTATGGGCTATGACAACCTCGTTGTTGATATGTTAGGTTTTCCGGTGATGAAAGAAACGACTCAAGGAAGCCCAATTATATTTGATGTGACTCATGCGCTGCAGTGTCGTGATCCGATGGGAGAAGCATCGAGTGGTCGTCGTCATTTAACGGTAGAACTCGCTCGTGCGGGTATGTCGACAAAATTAGCAGGTCTATTTATGGAGTCACATCCTGATCCAGATAATGCGAAATGTGATGGTCCATCAGCATTTCCGCTTTCACAACTTGAAACTTTTTTAAGTCAAATCAAGTCGCTTGATGAATTAGTTAAAAGTTTTACGCCGATTGAGATTAAATAGTTTAATAATAACGAAAATTAGCAAGTGGAATTATTCAGCCACTTGCGTTTTCGTGTTGTTGCTTGCAGCAATTGTTACTGTATTATAATCTGCGCCTTCAGCTTCTTTACGTAAAGCAACTTTAATTGCTGTGTCGTTAACTTTAATGCTGTTTTCAACTTCGACTTCAATGTTCGTTGTTATATCAGCGATAGCAAATGCTTTAAGTTCTTCAGTTAATTCAACTTTAGTGGGTGCGGCAAATGCGCTTGCAGTAACGAATGTTGCTAAAAATGTGATTGTTTTAAGTGTTTTCATAATTTAATTCCTACATTAGTAAAATTTATGTAATAAAGTTTCTTTTTATGTTAAAAAAAGTGGCTAAATCTTTAATTAAGTACCATCTTTCCTTTGACGTGTATAATTTACTTGATATGCATGTCTATTAAAAATGATTAAAATTATTTGTTCGGATAAGAAAAACTAATACATCATGAGACGATTACCCCCACTTAATTCTTTACGAACATTTGAAGCAGCAGCTCGACACCTAAGTTTTACAAAGGCTGCAGAGGAGTTGTTCGTTACTCAAGCGGCTGTGTCGCATCAAATAAAAGCGTTAGAAGAGTTTCTCGGTATTAAACTTTTCATGCGAAAAAATAGAGCCTTGTTATTAACAGAAGAAGGTCAGTCGTATCATGTCGACATCAAAGATATATTTAATGCGCTTTATGAATCAACAGAACGTTTATTAGCTAAAGGTGCTAAAGGTGCGATCACAGTGAGTTTACCGGCTAGTTTTGCTATTCAATGGCTTGTACCTCGACTTAATTTGTTTTCAACCCAACACCCTGAGATTGATGTAAGAATTAAAGCGGTTGATATGGATGAAGGCTCTTTAACTGATGATGTTGATGTTGCTATCTATTTTGGGCGAGGTAACTGGCCCGGATTAGAAGCGACTAAATTGCATACCGAATATTTAACCCCCGTGTGCTCGCCAAATTTAATTACATTAGACAAACCATTAAATAAACTATCGGATTTAACTTTTCATAATTTATTACATGACAGTAATCGTAAATATTGGAAACTTTGGTGTCGTAAGTTTGATTTAAAAAATATTAATGTAAACCATGGCCCCATTTTTAGCCATTCTAGTATGGTTATTCAGGCGGCGGTTTTTGGTCAAGGTATTGCGTTAGGGCATAGTGTGCTTGCACGACCTGAACTAGAAGCTGGTCGTTTAATTCAACCTTTTCCTGAAATGTTAATTACTAAAAACGCTTATTACTTGGTTTGCCGAAATAGTCAAAAAGACATCGGTAAAATAAATACGTTTAGGGCTTGGATGTTAGCATTAGTGAAAAAAGAACAAGAAGAAATTATTGATGAACAAGCAATATTTTAAAGCCGAAACCCCAAATGCGCTATTGATTTTAGCGCATGGTGCAGGTGCGGGCAGCCAGCATGATTTTATGCAGTTTATGGCGCGTAATTTATCAGCACAAGGCATCAGTGTTTTATTATTTGATTTTCCGTATATGCAAATGATGTATGAAACCGGTAAAAGGCGACCACCTAACAAGCTTGATATCTTAATCGAAAGTTATAAAGCGGTGTTATATGAAGCTGTCGAAGAAACTGATGTACCTGTTTTTATTGCCGGTAAATCGATGGGCGGTCGGATTGCTTCACACTTATCATTAATTTGTGCTGATTTAATCGCTGGGGTTATCGCTTTAGGTTACCCATTTCATCCGCCAGGTAAGCCAGAGAAAACACGATTAGCCCATTTTAATGCGATCACATCGCCTTTTTTAATTATTCAAGGTGAACGAGATACTTTTGGTAATAAAAGCGATGTAGAAAGCTATCAATTAGCGCAATACCTATCAACACGTATTAAATGGCTACCAGACGGTGACCATAGTTTTAAACCCAGAAAAGCCAGTGGTTTCAGCTTAGATGATAACTTAAGTTCAGCTATTCATTTGATTAAGGCGTTTGTTGATGCCCCTGTATAAAATTTTGTTTGTTAGTGCCTGCTTATTTTTAGCTTTAGCCGTTAGTTTGGGTGCATTTGCTGCACATGCGTTAAAAAACAGTTTAAACTTAGCGTCTTTAGAGGCAGTTCAGACTGCAGTTGAATATCAGTTTTTTCACGCCTTAGGGTTACTTGCCTTGAGCATTTTATATAAATACCAGTCTGATCGCAGTGTGTTAATTTCTGCATTAAGCTTAATTGTTGGTATTATATTTTTTTCTGGCAGTTTATATGGATTAGCTGTCTTTGAATGGTCATTTTTGTGGCCTCTTACCCCAATCGGCGGGCTCGCATTTATATTTGCATGGCTGAATTTGGGTTATTTTGGAGTTAAACGATTTTAATGTCAGATTATATTTTATATTGCCGCCCCGGTTTTGAAAAAGATTTAGCCGCAGAGATCCAAGATAAAGCGGCAATGAAAGAAATATACGGTTTTTGTAAAGTTAAAGAAAACGAAGGTTTTATTGAGTTTAGCGCAACTGAAGCTGAAAATGGCTTGCTCTTTAAGTTAATTAAGTTACAAGACGTTATTTTTTGCCGTCAATGGTTTCGTGTGGTTTCTCGGTTAGAAGAGTTAACCGAGGGAGATCGTATAACACCTATTGTTGAGGCGTTAAATGGTGAAGAGTTTAGTCATGTTTCTATTGATTATCCTGATACTAACAACGGTAAAGAAATGGCAAAATTTGCCAAAAAATTTACGTTACCTTTAACAAAAGCTTTAGAAAAAAAACGTATTTTACGCAGAGGTGCTAAGCGTGCATTACACCTTTTTCTTCAAGAATCGAGTCATATTATTCTTGGCGCGAGCGTTTTAACCAATTCATCAGCTCATCATTTAGGTATACACCGCTTAAAAGCGTCTAAAAATGCGCCCAGCCGTTCTTCATTAAAGTTAGAAGAAGCTTTTTTATATTTTGTACCACCTGAAGAACGAGAAACGCGTTTAGCGTCAAGTATGCAATCGGTTGATCTGGGTGCTTCACCTGGCGGTTGGACCTATCAACTGGTGCAATTAGGCATGTTTGTCGCGGCCGTTGATAATGGTGCAATGGATACTCGCTTAATGGATACGGGGCAAGTTAAGCATTTTCAAGAAGATGGATTTGCCTTTAAACCACGTAAAAAAAATGTACATTGGCTAGTATGTGACATGGTTGAAAAGCCAACAAAGGTTGCTCGGCTGATGGCAAATTGGTTGATCAATGGTGATTGCCAAGAAGCCATTTTTAATTTGAAACTTCCAATGAAGCAACGTTATCAATCAGTGAAAGATAGTTTTCAAACGATCGAAGAAAAATTATCTGATCACGATATTCGTTATAGCTTAGTGGCTAAGCACTTATACCATGATCGTGAAGAAGTGACGGTACATTTACGTTGTATAGCACGTTACGATAAATAGAATAAATCCACTTAAATTATTTTATTAAACATGCAAAAATGGCTAACTTGACGCCTTAGCACTAAACTAAAACAATGGTTGAAGTTTAGCTGAGGTGTCAAATGTCGTATTCTAATTTGTTAGTCAGTGCACAATTTGATGTTTCGCGTATTGATTCTGATAATTATGAGCATTTTACTCAAACACTTGCTTACTCATCGCGTATAACGCCTTTTTATTTTGTTGAAAAATTACTGGCGTGTGCTTTGTTGCATCACTCACAAATGCAGATCAGCCCTAATTGTCAGCAGTTTGACGAACCTGAATTGTATATTCGACGTAACCAAAGTCATTATTTACATTGGTGTAGTGTGGGCACGCTTACCCTAGATAGTTTGGAAAAAGCAAAAGCGAAAAGTGAACATGTTTGGTTATTTTATTGTGATAAAGACAAGAATGAGAAACTACTTAATAAAATTAATAAACATCCACAGTTACAAATGATTGAGTTACAGACATCATTAATTGAAAGTTTGTCGCGTAGTATTAATAAAAAATTAAGTTGGAGTATTATTATTGATCATGAGCACTTAATGGTAGCGAGTGAAGATGGCTTTTTTGAAAGCACTTTCAAAATTCATCATCCATTAACGGTCCCAATCATCGATTTTATTCACTGACGTTCATTTAATAAACAATCGATGATTAATTTTACATTTTATAACAATTAATCTACAAAGAGAGTAAGTGTTTTCTTGACATAAATGCTTACCTGTTGAAATATTAATAAATTAATACTGGTAAGACCTGATGTGAGTGTTAATATATTGTAATTATATTATTTGGTTTACCTATTTAAATAACAATGCCGAGTAGTACCGAAGGCAATTTGGGAGAAAAATATGAAGCTAAGCGGTAAAGATTTAGCTAAAACACCTGTAATAAAAGTGTTAAGTGCAGCTATTGCACTTGCGATGAGTTCGTCATCAATTGCCAGTGAATTTGAAATAGGTGACTTTACCATTAGTTTTGATTCAACTTTCACACTAGGTACTAGCTATCGAATTGAAGACCGTAATTTTGATCTGATAGGGAAAAATAACCACCCTCGATTTGATTGGTCTAACTATTCGTTATCTAATCCTATTTATGCCAGCAATGATATTTGGCAGCAATCAGGGTCGTATTCGGCTAATGGCGATTTAGGTAATTTAAACCATGATCCGGGTGAAGCATTTAGTACCTTATTTAAAGGTACACATGAAGTTGATATCAATGCGGGTGATTATGGCTTTTTTACACGCTTTATGTATTTTTATGATGATCAAGCTAAAGGCAGTGCGGCTTGGAACAACCCATTAACGGGCTCGCGCTATGACGTATGTGCAGATGAAGAATCGAAAAAGCAAGTATGCCAAGACTTTCGATTATTAGACGCTTTTTTCTATGCCGACTTCACGCTGGGTGAAGAAACCCCTGTTTCTATTCGTATAGGTGACCAAGTTGTTAGTTGGGGAGAAAGCACACTTATCTCGCATGGTATTAACTCGATTAACCCTGTGGATATTGCCAGATTAAAAGCCCCCGGTGCTGAATTAAAAGAAGCTTTTATTCCTGTTGGTATGATTTGGACGTCGATTGGCTTAACCGAGAACATCTCATTAGATATGTATTATCAATATGAATGGGAGAAAACAATTTTACCGGCACCAGGAAGTTATTTTTCAACTAATGATTTTGCCGGAGATGGGGGTTATCAAAATAATGTACAATTAGGCTTTACGCAAAACCCTGACATGAATGCGGAATACGTAGTTGCGCAATTGAATGGTCTACGTGCGGCTTATTTAACGGCCCCTGAAGATCAAAAAGCGGCTGTTGCGGCCAATATACCTTTGGCTTTAATTGGGTTAGGCACAAAAGTATCTGTAATGGGTAAAAATACAGATATTGAACCGGATGACCAAGGGCAATATGGGATTAAGTTTTCAATATATTCTCCAGATTTGAATGACACTGAGTTTAGCTTTTATCATATGAATTATCATAGCCGTCGTCCTTTAATTTCAGGCCGAGCCTCTAATTTTACGACTGCGAGTTTGCAGGGTGATGTTGCTAACCTTTTAGCCAATGGCGCTAATCCAGATGCATTGCAAGAGTTTGATGTGTTTACACAGGCCATTTTAGAATATCCAGAAGATATTAAACTTTATGGGTTTAGTTTTAATACCAGTATCGGCGAGACTGCGTTTGCCGGTGAAATAGCACATCGACAAGATGAGCCCTTACAATTAGATGATGTTGAGTTACTTTATGCCGCGATGCCTGAACAATTAGCTAATGCGGGCATACCAGGCTTTGAAGCGGCAGCGGGGATATCTCAAATTGAAGGTATTCAATCTGGTGACATTGCTCAAGGTTATATACGCCGAGATACAACTCAATTTCAAGCCACGGTAACTCATTTATTAGGGCCAACATTAGGTGCCGACTCGGTTGCATTGCTTGCAGAAGCTGGCTATGTCTATATTGATGATTTTCCTGATGGTTTAGATCAATATTTAAATGGACCCGGTACGGCACGCGCTGGTTATGATGATTTTAAGCAAGGTGTGAGAGGTTCATTATCTGGCGGGCATGAAACTAATCCCTTTCCAACTGAAGATGCATGGGGTTATCGATTGGTTAGCAAATTAACTTATAACAATGTTTTAGGCATGGTTAATGTTTTCCCTCGTGCTATTTTTTCTCATGATGTGAAAGGCATCACGCCTGATCCGATGTTTTTGTTTGTTGAAGAACGCAAATCTGGCAGCTTAGGTGTGACTATTGATTATCAAAACAAGCTAAGTGCTGACTTTTCATATAATGCCTTCTGGGGCGGGGTAGGGACAACTAACTCGTTTTCTGATAGAGATTATGTATCTTTTAGTATTAAATATTCAATATAAGTTAGGCATCTTGATATGATTAATAAAACAACATTGATAGCAACAACCATTGCACTGACTCTTTCTTCAAGTGCAATATGGGCTAAAGTAACGGCAGATGAAGCAGCACGCCTAGGTAAAGATTTAACGCCGCTCGGGGCTGAAAAGGCAGGTAATAAAGACGGTAGTATTCCGGCTTGGACACAAGGTATAACAAAAGCCCCTGCAAATTATAAAGTAGGGAATCACCATCCGGATCCGTTTACGACTGATCAGCCCTTATTTACGATTGATGCTAAAAATGTCAGTCAATATAGCGACAATTTATCGGCAGGGCAAAAAGCGCTTTTTGCGACTTACCCTGAGACCTTTAAAATGCCGGTATACCCAACTAGAAGAACGGCTTCAAACCCTCAGCATGTTTATGATGCAACCTTGGCTAACGCAACACGTGCTGAATTAGTTGAAGGCGGAAATGGTATTAAAGGGACTGCGATTGGTATTCCTTTTCCGATACCTAAAACGGGGTTAGAAGTTATTTGGAACCATGTATTACGCTATCGAGGTGAATCCGCAATTCGTAACGGTGGCCAAGCAATGCCGACTTCTTCGGGTGATTACACATTTATTGGTTTTGATGAGCGTATTATTTTTCAATATTCGATGAAAGATGCGACAACGGAAGTGCTTGAAAATACCAATATTTTATTTAAATTTAGCCAAGAAGTGACATCACCCGCTCGTTTAAAGGGGACTGCATTATTGGTGCACGAAACCATGGACCAAGTTAAAACGCCCCGTAATGCCTGGACTTACAACACAGGCCAACGTCGTGTTCGTAAAGCGCCTAACGTAGCGTATGACGCACCCGGTACTGCATCAGATGGTTTAAGAACAACAGATGATTTTGATTTATATAATGGTTCGCCAGACCGATATAATTGGGTTTTGAAGGGTAAACAAGAACTGTATATTCCTTATAACAGTTATAAACTGCATGCTAAAGGTATTAGTTATGATGATATTTTGCATGCTGGTCATATAAACCCAGAATACACTCGTTACGAAAAACATCGTGTTTGGGTGGTTGAAGCCGATCTGAAAGAAGGCACAAGTCATATTTATAAAAAGCGTGTTTTTTATATTGATGAAGATAGTTGGCAAATTCATGTAGCGGATGCTTATGATGCGCGTGATGAACTTTATCGTGTCAATTTTTCTTATGGTTTAAACTACTACGAAGTCCCAACGCATTGGTCAACACTTGATGTTTATCATGATTTAAACTCTCGTCGTTATTTAGCTTTAGGTTTAGATAACAATGAACCAATGTATGATTTTAGTGTTGAGTTATCGCCTAAAGATTTTACCACTTCGGCCTTACGTCGAGCGGGTAAACGATAACGCGCATATCGGTTAGCGATCTCGTTAATTTAAGTCAGCCTTAAAGCAGTGATGACATATTGCATCACTGCGGGTCCTTTCAGCTTTATTTCTACCTATCTTGATCGTTAACACAATTTGAGGTTTAAATTGAATTTCACTCATCCGCTTCTTATTTTATTATTATTGATTGTCTCTATTGATGTCTTAGCTAAAAATGCTGAGATCCAGCCGTTAGCACCTAAATCTTTATTATTAGATATTTCGCAAACCCGTAATGCGTTAATAGCGGTGGGTGAAAGAGGTCATATTGTAGTCGCTAATAAAACGAACAATGAACCGGCTGAGTCTTTCGAGTGGCGGCAGAAGCCTGTTCCTACTGCCGAGATGTTAACGGGCGTTTTTGCGCTTGAGACTGGTCAAGTTTGGGCTGTTGGACATGGTGCTACCATTTTATATAGTCCAGATCATGGAGAAACGTGGACTATACAATTTCAAGATTTTAGCTTAGAAAAACCGTTTTTTGATATTTTATTTTTTAATGATAAACAAGGGATTGCGATTGGTGCATATGGACTATTTATGCGCACCCTAGATGGGGGTTTAACTTGGCATAAAGAATTACATGCGACTTTATTGCCCGTTGATGATATTGAATACTTAAATGAAATAAAGCAAAGTAGTGAAGACGAGTATCAAGAAGAATTAGCCGCTGTGTTGCCCCATTTAAATAAATTAGCATTCGCTAATGGCGATTTATGGGTTGTTGGTGAAGCCGGACTTATTGCAAAAAGTATTGATCAAGGTACAACATGGTATCGTGAAGATGAAATTTATGCAGGTTCGTTTTTTGATGTGCAAATAACAGATGAGTTTGTCATTGTTGCTGGGCTTCGTGGGCATGTTTTTCAACGTGTTGAAACAGATTGGCAGCCTCTGCACAGTAAAAGAAAAACATCGATTAACCAGATTATTATTCTGCCGAACAATCAATTTTTGATATTGGCAAATTCGAATTTATTAAGTTTATATAACGATAATATAGGCTACCAAGATATTAAAAAATTAAGCTCGAAAAGCCAAACATCGGGACTTTTTTATAAAAATCATATTATCACTGTAGGTGAATTAGGTATCAGCGCCTTCAAGTTTCCTTCTGCTTATTAACATTATTTAGGTTTTTATATGCAATTTTCTCGTTTAGTTACTTTTATCGAAATGATGTTATTTAAACAAAAAAAAGCGGTTGTCGTTGTTTTTAGTCTGTTTACACTGTTTTTTGCCTACCACGCGGCACAAATAAAATTAGATGCTGCTTTTACCAAAAATATTCCGTTGCAACATGAATACATGAAAACGTATTTAGATTATCAACAAGATTTTGGAGGAGCGAATAACATATTGATTTCGTTGTGTGACCCTTCAGATGATATCTACAATGCTTCTTTTTTCTCGACGTTGAAAAACGTTCACGACCAGCTCTTTTTTATACCCGGAGTGAATCGGGTAAGTGTGAATTCATTGTTTTCACCCGCTGTTAGGTTCACTGAAGTGGTTGAAGATGGTTTTGCGGGTGGTCCAGTCATTCCTGCTGATTTTCAAGCTGATGAAGCCGGATTAGAAACCGTTAAACAGAATGTGGAAAAGTCAGGTAAAGTTGGTCGATTAGTGTCAAACGATTATAGCTGTGCGATGGTCAGTGCCCAGTTAATGGAGTTTGATCCGCAAACCGGTGATGCGCTTGATACCATTGAGATCGCCAAGCAATTAGAAAGCGATATTAGGCAAAAATATGAAAAACAGGGTATAACCGTTCATATTATTGGGTTTGCCAAAATGGTTGGTGATGTCGCCGAAGGGGCAAAAGGCGTTATTTTGTTTTTCTTGTTTGCCATTATTATTACGACGCTATTAGTTTATTTATTTTGTCGTTCTATTAAACTTGCTGTTTTTCCCATTGTTTGCTCTTTGATTGCGATTATTTGGAAAGTTGGGTTGCTGTCATTACTTGGTTTCGGCATAGACCCAATGTCTATTTTATTGCCATTCTTGATTTTTGCGATTGGTGTGAGCCATGGTGTGCAAATGATCAATGCAATTGCTAAAGATTACCATAAATCGAAATCGACTCAGTTAGCCTGTTCTAATGCTTTTAAAGCATTGATTATCCCTGGTTTTATTGCCTTAGTTTCTGATTCTATCGGCTTTTTAACCATATTAAGCATAGATATTGGCATTATTCGCGAACTGGCGATTTCTGCGTCGATCGGTGTTGGGGTGATTATATTAACTAATTTGATCTTTCTGCCCGTATTGGCGTCTTACCTTGATTTATCTAATTTGCAAGCGCCTCAAAACAGCAATGAGAAATTGTGGGTTCGCTTAGCGAGTTTAACCCGCCTTCCAATTGCTACCATCGCGATAGCCATGACTTTTACATTATTTGTTGCGGGTTTTTGGTACGCACAAGGAATGAAAGTAGGGGATTTACATGCAGGAGCCCCTGCGTTACATGAAACCTCACGCTACAACCAAGATACCTTTTTAATTACCGAAAAGTACTCTGTTAGTGTTGATATATTATCGGTGATCGCCGAAACATCACCTGACGCCTGTACTTCTTATGAAAAAATGTCGGCTATCGATGATTTTCAATGGCGGTTATCTAATGTTGAAGGTGTACAGTCATCAATTAGTTTAACGTCGGTTGCTAAAATTATTAATGCTGGTTATAACGAAGCCAACCCTAAATGGCGTGTAATCTCTAAAAATCAAGCAACACTCGCTCAGTCGGTCTCACGTGTTCCAACAAACAGTGGCTTATTAAATGGCGATTGTAGCGCTATGCCCATTATTTTATTTTTAGCCGATCATAAAGCTGAAACTATTGAGCGAGTGATAAATGAGATTAAACAGCAAAAAACACAGTTTGAGCACAGTGGGATCAACTTTAGGTTAGCCTCTGGACCCGTAGGTGTCATGGCAGCAACCAATGAAGCGGTTACCGAAGCACAAACGCCTATGATGTTGTATGTATACGGAGCCGTCATCTTTTTGTGTTTGATTAGCTTTAAATCGCTTAAAGCAACAATCGCGGTTATTGTGCCATTATATGTTGTGTCTACGTTAGCCCAAGCTTTGATGACGTATTTACAAATTGGTTTAACTGTCTATACTCTGCCGGTAATTGCGCTGGGTGTCGGTATTGGTGTTGATTATGGTATTTATATTCTATCAACCATGATTATTTATCTTAACCAAGGCTACAGTGTACAAGCGTCATATATAGAAGCCCTTAAAGAACGGGGCAGCGCAGTTATATTTACCGGTCTTACGCTGGCTATTGGTGTGAGTACGTGGTTATTTTCAACGTTAAAATTTCAAGTCGATATGGGGGTTTTATTAACCTTTATGTTTGTTGTAAACATGCTTGGTGCAATTTTAGTGTTACCTGCGCTTGCTAAATATCTATGGCCTAAACGTTAATTATATATTTAGAAAGGCCTTTTAATGGAACAGCCTACAGAGCATAAATCGTCAGCGAATCAATTTACATTCGAAATTAAAACTTTTGCTTTTAAGCAAGGGTTTGAATGGCTTGGCCAAGGTTTTGATTTATTTAAAAAGAATGCACTTTGGTGGGTTATTGGATATATGGCCTATCTTGGTGGCATGATGTTATTAAGTTTTATACCGTATATTGGTTCTTTGATTGCATCTGTTTTAGCCAGTGGTATTTATGTTGTAGCTCAACAACGTGATCAAGATCAGCCATTTGATTTAATGGCGGTACTTAATTCATTGAAGCATTCTGCGCTACCGCTTGGTGTGTTATGCATTATAAATTCAATTGTTGCAATGGCTATTTTTTATCCTATTGTAGGTGAGTCTGCTCAACCGTTATTTTCTGAAACGCCGCCAACTCCAGAACAGCTGAGTGAGTTTATGTATAACACGCTAATTGGCTTATGTGTTTATCTCATTCCAGCTATGGCCTTTATTTTTTCACCCATTATTGTGGTTTTACATTCGCAAGTATCCGCTTATCAAGCAATGGTTTTTAGCTTTAAAGCCTGTATATTAAATACGATGCCCTTAACGGCTTTTGGTTTAGTTTTTGCTGCCCTGTTTTTCATTTCGTTTATACCCTTAGGGTTAGGGCTACTGATTGTCTTACCCATCACTATCTGTTCTTTATACGTAGCTCACAAAGATATATTTTGTGCACAAGGTGCTACGTCTTTATCTGATAAACCATCTCGTGATGACGTGATGTCTGCTTAATCGCTCTAAATAGGTTTTTATATGCAAGCTTTAGAATTATTACTACAACGCAATTCATTTAATCAATTAATGGAACCGGCTCCTTCTACTGAACAATTAGATATTATTTTAGATGCGGCTGTTTGTGTTCCAGATCATGGTGCATTAAAACCGTGGCGTTTTATCGTTTTTCAAGATCAGGCGTTATGTGATTTAGGGGAAATTTTTGCCGAAGCGGCCGAATTACAAAAAGCGGCACCTGATCTGGTTGAGAAAGCTAAATTGATGCCGTTAAGAGCACCTTTAGTGATTGCCATCATCGCTGATATTAAAGAAAGCACTAAAATACCGAGACAGGAGCAGCTTTTAACCGCAGGTTGTTGTGTGCATGCAATGCAGATGGCGGCGGTAGCTCAGGGTTTTGACGGTATTTGGCGTTCAGGCGCATTAGCGTATGATGCCCATGTAAAACAACAGTTTAAATTAAAAGCAGAAGATGAAATAGTCGGATTTTTATATCTAGGGACTGCTAAATCGGCCGTGCCACAAAAGAAAAGAGATAAAGGCAGCGCGTTTACGCAAATTTGGTAAGCAGGTTTAGCTTTTAACTTAGGTCAATGGTGGTTTTTACAATGACCACGATTGACCTAAGTATATACGCTTAAACGACTAATCGATTAAACCGTATTCTTGCTTCAGCACCTTAATAATTTCGGCTTTGGGATTATCCGATAGTGTGAGTTTCTCACCTGTAATTTTCTCAGCGATTGCCACATAGGTTTCTGAAACTTGCATGAGCACATCAACAGGAAGCGGATTGTTTAACGCTAATGCTGTTCGCTCATTCATACGGTCTTTGTTTAATAAAATATCTGGATCAGGGAAGTGGTTTAACAGCAATTGGCGGAAACCCTCTTTCGAATTTTCGACTATCTTACCTGCATCATAACTGGCTTTATCCCATATTCTTGATGAATCAGGTGTGCCAACTTCATCCATGTAAATTAACTTTTCGTTACCTTGAGTGTCACTTACATAGCCAAACTCAAACTTAGTATCTACAAAAATTTGCTCAATTTGACTTAGCGCATTACTGATTACGGCAAAGCCTTCTTTTAATAATTTTTCATATAACGCGATGTCTTCAATTTGATTAAAGTTAAACGCTGAAAAATTATTAATAATATCATCACGGGTAATATTGACATCGTCTACTTCTGGCACGTTAGGAATATTTGTTAAAATACCCTTAGTCGAAGGTGTAATTAAAATCTCTTCTAGTTTTTGATCTTTGTTGAGGTTTTCTGGCAGCTTAATTCCACAAAAGTCACGCTCGCCTTTCGTGTAAGCTCGCCACATTGACCCCGTAATATATTGACGACAAATAGCTTCTATTTTTACGGGTTTAGCTTTTTGTACGATCCAAACAAATGGATGAGGAATATCTAAAATGTGGCTGTCGGCTAAGCCGTTTTCTTTAAATAATTTAAACCAATGGTTTGATACCGCATTAAGTGCTGCCCCTTTACCAGGCACGCCTTTCATTCCACCTTCACCTTGCCAAATACAATCAAAAGCTGATATACGATCACTTATCACCATGATAGCGAGTGGGGCGTCAGGCCGCACGTCGTAGCCTTTTTCTTTTATTAAGCGTTGGCTGTCTTCGTCGGTTAACCAATATACTGAGCGCACTTTACCGCTATGGACTGGTTTATGGGTACGTATCGGGAGGTCATCATTAACCGCTAAAACTTTATCTGCAAGGCTCATGCAATCATATTCCTAAAAAAGACAGGGGGGTTCATAAAAAATGGCTGGCAATGATAACAAATTAGACTTTACCAAGCCAACTGCTTAACGCGGTTTTAGCGTAAATTAATTGACTTGCTAACAAACGACTAAAGGTGAGTATTGGCTATGAACTACCTTAGTGAGTACTCAGTATTGATGAGTAAATGTTGGTTATGTTTAATGATTTTAAATAAACGCTGCGATAATAATATGGCTGCGCTAGTTAAACTAATTAATAACCCCGCCCAGTATCCATGTAAGCCTAAAGGTTGGCTCGTTAATAGCGTGGTTTCGGCAAGTAACCATCCAATCGGAAAACCAATTAACCAGTATGATATCAAGGTATAAACCATCGGAATATGTGTATCTTTAAACCCACGTAAGGCGCCTAGTGTTACCGATTGGATCGCATCGGATAATTGAAAAACGGCCGCCCAGATTAATAAAGCCAGTGCGACAGCGATCACATCGGGGTCATTAGTATAAAGTAATGATACGTACTGACGACCAAATAGTGTAACGGATGCAGTTATGACAGCAATACTTAATGCGAGTAAAATACCTGATTTAGCTGCTGTTATCGCCGCATTAGGCTGCTCTTCACCGATTAATTGCCCTATCACTACACTTGTCGCAATACTTAAGCTTAAAGGTAGCATATACATGTTAGAGGCAAAGCTAATGGCTATTTGATGCGCGGCAGCGGCATCAACGCCATAAGTGCCAATGGCGAGGGCTATTGCGCCAAATAATGCTATTTCAAAAAAGAGGGTAATACCAATAGGTAAACCTAACTTTAAAAATTCGGTTATCTTAGCTCGACTAATATGAGCATACGTTAAATCATTAATATAGAACTGGCAGTTACTTTTTCTAAAGCTGATATACATTAAGACAAATAACATTACATAATTAATTAAGGCTGTGGCGAGTCCGGCTCCTGCGCCGCCCATCGCTTCAATACCCGCATAACCATGAATAAAAATAGCATTAAGTGGTATGTTTAAAATTAACGCTCCTATCTGCAAATACATGATCAAACGTGTATTGCCCATGGCTTCATTCAGGGTTCTAAATAAAATGAGAAAGCAAAAGCCAGGCAAGCTCAGCATTAAATAGAATAAATACTCATGCATGATAATGAGCATGTTTGGTTCAAGATCGAGCAAATTAAGTAAAGGTGTTTTACCCAGCATGAGCAAAACACTAAAAATAGATAAGCCAAATGTAATTAGCAGCGCATTGCTAAAATGAATATTTGAATTAGCCTTATTTCGGCTACCAAAGTCACGCGATAATATGGGACTGAAAACGGTGATCACGCCTAACGTAAAAAGCGAAATAGGATGCCAAATACCTAAAGATGTACCTAATGCTGCCATATCGATTGAAGCAAAATCTGCAGCCATAATCGTGTCGATAGTTACCATGCCAGATAACGCAAGCTGGGTGATGACGATAGGCCAGGCAAGAAGAATGATGCGCTTGGCTTGCACTCGTAATGTCATATAACTAAAATCCACGCTATTAAAATGGGTTTATTTAAGAACTTAAGTTATAGTCTTCTCGCTCAGGTTTTATGGTTCATTGTCAGCGCTTACTCTCGACTTTGGCTCCTGCGTCGTTCTAACACCTAAATCCATTTAGGCGGCCCCAATCACATAGTAGAGCATATGCATATGGGGTCTCGAAGCTTGCCTGCATGGATGCAGGTAAGGGGCGAGAGCAGGACGCGGTAGCTTTGACGGCTTCCCCCTAAAACCCGATCGCTTTGACTATATTTAAGTTCAATTGACGATATCTATTGGCTATTTTTGCTAAAATAGTAATAAATTAAGTTGAATATTTGGTTTTGGTTTACGAAGCTGCATTCTACGCTGGGTCAGATAAAAATATAAGGTATTTAAGTAAGTATGTTTACAGGCATTGTTAAATTAGAAACACAATTGCAATCGGTTGACGTGAAAGATTATGGCAAGCGTTTTAGTATTTTGCTCGATGCGGATTATGCTGGCAATATTACATTGGGGGCGAGTGTCGCACTTAACGGGGTGTGTTTAACCGTATGTGATATTACCGCTTTTAATTACGCATTGTTATTAAGCTTTGATGTTATTCCGGAATCATTGCGTTTAACTAATTTAGATGATCTTGGTGTTCAAGGTTGGGTTAATGTGGAGCGCGCAGCCCGTTTTGGCGATGATATTGGTGGGCATTTATTATCTGGACACATTCATACCCAAGCGACCGTTGTATCGATTACTCAAGCCGAAAAAGCCTTCTCGATTGAATTTTCTATTTCACCAGAGTGGCAAAAATACATTATGTATAAAGGCTACATTGGCTTAAATGGTTGTAGTTTAACGTTAGGGGAGGTGAGCCCTAATTCGTTTTACGTTCATTTAATACCTGAAACATTAAACATCACTAATTTTGATAAGTTGCGAGTGGGGCACAAGGTTAATGTTGAAATTGATACTCAAACGCAAACGATAGTGGATACGATTGAGCGGGTCATGGCAAGCAAACCTAATACTGTTGAGTTGACTCGTTAACATGCCAATAAAAGCAAAACGAAAAAAACATTATAGCCAAATAATAGAAGCGGCTATTTTTTCTGCCGGTAAACCGCTCAGTGTGGATGATCTCCGGCAAACCGTATTAAGTGAATTTAATTTAACCGTTAATTACGTCATTGAATTGATCACTGATATACAAACAAGTTATCACGAACATGGAATTGAATTGGCCAAAGTTGCGACAGGATATCGTTTTCAAACGCGAAGCGAACTAAGCCCGTGGTTAGGTAAACTTTGGGTTGAAAAAGCACCTAAATACTCCAGAGCTATGCTTGAAACACTCTCTTTAATTGCATACAAACAGCCGATCACGCGAGGCGAAATTGAAGATATACGAGGGGTTGCTGTTAGTTCAAATATTATGCGCAGTTTGCAAGAACGAGGTTGGATAAAAGTCGTCGGTCATAAAGAAATTCCTGGTCGCCCGGCATTATTTTCAACGACTTCTGCATTTTTAGACTATTTTAGTTTAGAATCGTTGCAAGATTTACCGGTGTTACAAGAGGTTGCGCCGACTATGTTTAATTTAAGTAACGAAACGGCTATAGAAAATAGTCAAGTAGTTACTCAATCCGATTCGGGAGAATCCGATAATGTCTGAAAAATTACAAAAAGTATTAGCGAGAGCCGGTATCGGCTCACGACGTGAAATGGAACGTGTGATTGCTGAAGGTCGCGTTAGTATTAATGGCGAAATAGCCACGTTGGGTGTTCGTGTTGGTGAAGGTGATACATTGCGTGTTGATGGCAAACAAATTCGTTATCAAACCGCTGAATCAATACCATGTCGTGTGCTTGTTTATAATAAACCTGAAGGTGAGATCTGTAGCCGCTCTGATCCTGAGCATAAAAAAACGGTATTTGATCGATTGCCTCGTATGCCTGGTGGTCGATGGATAGCAGTGGGGCGTTTAGATATCAATACTTCAGGTTTGCTTCTATTTACGACAGATGGTGAATTAGCTAATCGATTAATGCATCCATCACATGAAATTGAACGAGAATATGCTGTTCGTGTATTTGGTGAAGTGACCGATGGTATGGCACAAAAATTACGAACTGGCGTGCAATTAGAAGATGGTCCGGCTAAGTTTTCTAAGCTCTCTCGCCAAGGCGGAGAGGGATTAAATCGTTGGTATCATGTTACATTATCTGAAGGCCGAAACCGTGAAGTTCGACGCATGTGGGAAGCGGTAGAAGTAGTCGTGAGTCGCTTAACGCGTATTCGTTATGGTGATATAAAAATGCCACGCTCATTACCATTAGGTGGCTGGGCTGAACTTGATAGTAAAGAAGTTAATTATTTGCGAAAAACCGTTAAAATGGGGCCGATTGAAGCACGTAAAGAATTACCTCGTAGTAATAAAGTCGATGTCATTAAATCAAACCGCATTCGAAAAGCGGTACGAAAAGCCGAGTTACGTCGCGACAAATAAACTGATTTGCTTATTTAACGCATAACACTACAAACGCTCTATAAGTAGAGCGTTTTTTATAGCCGTCGTTTATTCCATCATTGACTCACGTATTGCTTGCGCTTCATCCATTAAATCATGTGCTTTTTTTCGGCTTTCAAGTTTAAATATTTTACCTATTGGGCATTTATAATCGGCTGTCACAATCGAATCTGTTCGATTACCACAAATCTGATAACTCCGTGATTCAAAACCGATTTGAAAGGCGGTATCTAAAGAAAAACAAGATAAGCGAGTCGTGATAATATAATACTCATCGCGGTTACCATCGACAAATAAAGTGTCGAAAGGACCCGTACCAAACCCTTTAATATCACTTTTATCAATACAAACCCTGCCATCTTGTTGGGTTTTTTCGGCTAAAATATCACTGATTGATGGTATTTTTTTCTCTGTTGGCAGCTGCGCACAGCTTATTAAATTGATTGTTAAGCTGATAAAAAAGATTAATTTGATCATGACTAAAATCCTACAATTGACAGTTTATTAAGCGCTTAAACCAATATGCTCAAGTGATTTTAATGCCGAAGTAACATCTGCTAAGAGACTTTATTTCGGTAGGCTATAAATTGATTTATGCTGCATTAAACCGACTTAATTTAACCCATTAGTTAAACTTGCACCTATTTGCCTCGCCTGCAGGACCAAGGTGCTTAGCGTGAACAGGAAGCCGTGCTTAAATAAATTTAAATTCGCACTGGCTCCTGTGTGTTGCAGCGAGCTGGGTATACACCTTTTTAAGTGTAACTAATTTAAGTAAAAATGTGAGTTTAAACTGCTTTATTTTACAAATCATTACATGTGTTACAAGTTTTCTTGAGAGAATAGTGGGGGGATTCATTATGTTGCTTTTTACATTGATTAAGTGATTAATATTGAATTAATCACTTAATCTCATTTTAAGGTTATACGGCATGAGCTACGCGCAATTTTCGTTTGGCCCAGTTTTTTCTTACACTGTGTCGCCACAATATATTAATGCCAAAGTAACCTACGATAGAGAAAAAGGTCGCACAAACTAAACAACCGGTTAAAAATGTGGGGCCAATAGTGGAAATACTATTAGTTAGCCATTCCCAGCTCATTTCATAAGCAAATTCATGCCCACTATCACCAAGAACCCATTCACCGACAATATAACAAAAATAAAACATAGGGGGGATAGTTAAAGGATTCGTGATCCAAACTAGCGCAATTGACAGAGGTAAATTAACCTTAAAAGTAATTGCCCCCAATGCAGAAAGCCACATTTGAAAAGGCACGGGTATAAACGCATTAAATAAGCCTAAGGCAAAAGCGCCTGAAACTGAACGGCGATTTAAACACCACAAATTTGGATTGTTTAAAACCGGGCCAAACATTTTCAATGATTTATTTTTTTTAATGGTTTCGTGGTCCGGAAGAATTCGTTTTATCAATTTTTTGGGCATAGTTGCGCATTACCTAATATTATTTAGAGGTGTCACATGGAAAAGTGTCTGTTAGCGATAATAATGGGTTGGGTAACCGCTAATTTTTCACCTGTTATACAAGCGCCTTATTACATTCTTATTATTTTACTTATCTTAAGTGTGCTGCTCATAAATAAAGCTAAAATAACAAGTAGTTTCACCGTTGGTTTTATAATCTGCGCTATTTTTACAAATAACTACCTTAGCTGGCAAGTTAAAGCGCAAGATATTGCAAAAGATGTGCAAGTTACGGCATTTGTAACGGCACAAATGGTTAAGTCAAATCAGAATCAAACGCTAACTTTACAAACTATCAGTCTAAATGACCAAGCATTAAGTGCAAAATTACGGGTTAATACATACAAACTTGAAGAAAAGCTGAATGTTGGCGACAAAATAGAAGCAACCTTGCGTTTAAAACCAATTAATGGTCTGCACAATCAATATGGTTTCAATTATGTAAAGTGGTTGGTAAGTCATAAAATACAAGCGATAGGTTATGTTAAAGCCATTACCGTGATTGAGCACGGATTGGATTGGCGTGAAAATGAATATGTAAAGATCAAGCAATCACTGCATTCCTTTACTTCACAAGCTTTACTGTATGCTCTGTTAACGGGTGATAAACAGGCGATTTCTCAAGACCAATGGTTAGTGCTTAAAAATACCGGCACTGTGCACTTAATGGTTATTTCGGGTTTACATCTAAGTTTAATATTTGCTTGGACATTTACGCTAAGCCTGCTTGTTATCAAAGCATATAGTTTGCTCATTTTGAATTTTAAATCGGCCAATATAAATGCATGGGCTTTGTGTGTATTTAAGCAAGGCGAGATTTATTTATTTTCTAGTCTTGTTGCATTAGTGGCGACGATTTTTTTCGCTTGGTTTTCGGGGTTTGCGATCCCGACTGTTCGTGCATTGATCATGTTGAGTGTTTTTGTTGTCGGTTATTTGTTTTTTAAACCGGTAAGTTGGTCGTTACGTTTTTATTTAGCGATGTTTTGCGTTTTAATTTATGATCCTTTTGCGCCCTTAAGTGTTGGTTTTTGGCTTTCATTTGGTGCGGTAGCGGCCATTATGTTTAGCTTGGTGATTACCAAGCGAAAATTACTGCATTTTAAAGGTTGGGCATTATACTGGCGACAATTTTTAGGTATTCAATTGGCTCTCGGCGTTTTACTTATTCCGATTCAATGGTGGGTGTTAGGGCAATTTTCAATCTTGAGCCTTATCGTTAATCCTCTCGCGATACCTTGGATGTCATTTACGGTTATTCCTTTAGCCTTACTTGGGTTATTACTTTCCTTTATTGAACCTACATTGAGCTATATGTTATATAGCTCGGCTGATTATTGTTTTGAATTATTATGGGGAGTGCTTATCTATGCATCTTCATTATCTTCTGCTATATCCGTTCAATTTTCCCCCTTATTTATTGGGTGTGCTTTTCTTTCTATCGGGTTGATTTTGCTTCCGATAAATAAATATTTAAAATTTTTTGGCGGTGTTATATTCAGTTTATTACTCATTCCGATAGAAGATGACCGCTGGTGGCGTATTCAATTATTTGATGTAGGGCAAGGACTTGCTGTCTTAATTGAACGTGAAAATCATGCTGTACTTTATGATACAGGTGCGGCCTATGCTAGTGGTTTTAATATGATTGATGCTGTCGTTTTACCTTATATTCAAGCAAAAGGACTTACGTTAGACGCTGTTATTATTAGTCACTCAGATAATGATCATGCCGGCGGTTTGCAAAAAATTAAAGATGAATTTCCATTTACTGAATTAGTCACGCCTCAAAATAATCGTTGTATTTATCCTGCGCAATTTATTTGGTTAGCCCTAGATTGGCAGGTATTGGCGCCCAATCAAAACTCGATTGATCAGCATCTAACCCAACGGTTAAGTGATAATAATAGCTCATGTGTTATGAAAGTAAGCCAAGAGGGCATGTCGTTATTATTAACGGGAGATATCGAGCGTAAAGCCGAGTTTGAACTAGCCACTCGGTTTAATGACGATACGTTAACATCAACTTTTGCCTTAGTGCCTCATCATGGGAGTAAAACATCGACGACAGATGCGTTTGTTAATCTGGTTAATGCAGACCATTGGTTACTCAGTCGAGGTTTATATAATCGATTTGGCCACCCTCATTCAGATGTTGTAAAGCGTTTATCTGGCTACCCCGTTTGGGATACGGCATACAATGGCCAAACTACTTTTACTCTTTTTGAGGAGAAAATAGCAATAGAGACTCAATTGGGGCGTTTGTTTAATCCTTGGTGGCTCAAAAATTAAACAATATAATTAACTGATAATTAACAAGTGACATTGATTGCCTTATGCCTTTAGAATAGAGCCTATCTTTTGGTGATAAAGTATTAAGTACCATTTGCATGATGCAGGATTCAAACGTTTCAGTACCTCACAAAAATAATTTTTTACGTTTATTAACTTATATTCGAGAATATAGAACCGTCTTTTCTATCGCTATTATTGGCATGTTAGCCTATGCCGCTATCGATGTTTATTTTTTGTCAAATATAGAAAAATTTATTGATGAAGGTTTAACACAAAAAAAGCATGAATTGCTTTTTAACATGGGTCTTGCTATCCCCGTGATCTTTTTCTTCCGTGGTGTCGCTAACTTTATTAGTACTTATGCTTTGTCTTGGGTCGGTGCTAAAGTTGTGGCAAAAATGCGCCAACAAACATTTGAGCACTTGATTGCTTTACCGGTCAGTTTTCATGATCAGCACTCGACTGGTGAAATGATTTCTAAAATAACGTTTGATACTGAGCAAGTTAATAATGCATCAAGTAAAGCGTTAACTATTTTAATCCGCGAAGGCGCGTTTGTTATTGGTTTGTTAGCTTGGGTCTTTTATTTGAGTTGGCAATTATCACTCATATTTTTAATTTTAGGCCCTGCTGTTGGTATTATCGTTAGTTATGTCAGCAAACGATTTCGTCTGGTTAGCCAGCGCATTCAAACGGCCATTGGTGGTGTAACTACCGTGACTGAACAAATGTTAAATAGCCATAAAGTGGTGATCACACATGGCGGGCAAAAAATTGAAGGTGAAAAGTTTTCTGAAGTTAATAATGAAAGCCGTCAACAACAATTAAAGTTGGTGACAACCCGAGTGGCCAGTGTTGCGGTTATTCAAGTGTTAGCGTCTTTTGCGCTATCAGCGGTTTTGATTATTGCGAGTAACCCTGAATTCTTAGATAAATTAAGTACAGGGACATTCACGACTGTACTCACTTTTATGATGATGATGCTACGTCCGTTAAAACAATTAACCACTGTGAACAGTGAATTTCAAAAGGGGTTAGCGGCTTGTAATAGTATTTTTGCGGTTTTGGATTCAAAAACAGAAGTTGATACAGGCACGCAAGTCATAAAACGGGTTAACGGAAATATTGAATTTAATAATGTAACTTTTACTTATCAGAATAAAGATAAGCCGGCACTTAAAAATATTAACCTGGCAATCAAATCTGGACAAACCGTGGCTCTGGTTGGGAAATCAGGCAGCGGTAAATCAACGCTGTCTAATTTAATTACCCGCTTTTATGATCACGATGAAGGCCAAATTTTAATTGATGGAATGAACATTAATGAGTTTGAATTAACATCATTGCGAAAGCAGTTTGCGATGGTATCGCAGCATGTCACCTTATTCAGTGACACGATTGCAAATAATATTGCCTATGGTAGTGCCGATAAAGTCACCAATGAACAAATAATTGCAGCAGCACAAGCGGCTCATGTTAATGAATTTGCTAATAATATGCCTAATGGTTTAGATACTGAAATTGGTGAAAACGGGGTCATGTTATCGGGTGGCCAAAGGCAGCGTATCGCGATTGCTCGTGCTATTTTACGTAACTCCCCTATTTTAATTTTAGATGAAGCTACTTCGGCCTTAGATACTGAATCAGAACGACATATCCAAGAAGCAATTGATCGCTTGCGCTCTGATCGCACTGCGATAGTCATTGCCCACCGCCTATCAACAATTGAAAATGCAAATTTAATTGTTGTGGTTGATGAAGGACAAATAATAGAACAAGGCACTCATAATGAGTTACTTGCTTTAAATGGTCATTATCGTAACTTACATGATTTGCAATTTACAGCAGCGTAGAGTAAATGAGTAAAATTGAAGCGAGTTGGTATAATCCTAATTTAATCACTTGGCTCTTATTACCGCTAAGTGGTTTGTTTTTTTTACTATCAAGCCTGCGACGACTTTTATTTCGTTTCAATTTGTTATCGACATTCCATCCTGGTATCCCGGTTATTATCGTTGGTAATATCTCGGTTGGGGGAACCGGTAAAACGCCTTTTACGTTGTGGCTAGTCAAATTGTTGAAATCAATGGGGCTAAAGCCGGCAATTGTTTCTCGTGGTTATCAGGCCAACATTAAAACCTTTCCTCACCTTCTATCTTCTAAAGACACCGCAGAGCAGGTCGGTGATGAACCTTTATTGCTGTTTGAGAAAGCACAAGTGCCTGTCGTCATTGCACCACAAAGAACAAAAGCAGCCGCATTTATCACTCAGTATACAAATTGCAACATTATTATAAGTGATGATGGTCTACAGCATTATGCGTTAGACCGTGATTTAGAAGTTATTCTTATCGACGGAAACCGACAATTAGGAAATGGATTTTTACTGCCAGCCGGACCATTAAGAGAAGGGAAATGGCGGATTAAAGATCATGATTTGACGTTATATTCGGGCATAAATGATAGACCCAATCATATGCAAATAAAGCCGCAAGCCCCTATCAACTTATTAGATCCGAATCGTGTTTTTTCAAATTTATCGGGGGCTGTCGTGGCGGTCTCTGCTATTGGTAACCCGCAACGGTTTTATCAGTCGTTAGCTGAATGCGGTATCGATATTGATCAAAAAATAGAATTTATTGATCACCATCAATATCAAAAAACAGATTTTAGTCAGCTCTATGATCAATGTATCATTATGACAGAGAAAGATGCCGTGAAGTGTCGGCATTTTGCAACTGAGAATTATTGGTATTTACCAATTTCAGCGGTGGTGAGCGATTCATTTACATCGACCCTACAAAACAAAATTCAAGGCTTAGTTAAAAAATATGAACTTCGATAAAAAATTATTAGAGATCCTTGCGTGTCCAGTCGCCAAAGGCAAACTTGAATACGATGCTGAAAAAAATGAATTAATCAGCCAAGCCGTTAATTTAGCTTATCCTATTCTAGAGGGGATACCGGTGTTAATTGAGGATGAAGCTCGGGTAATTACACTCGCTGAAAAGGAATAATGCTATGAGTTATACGATTGTCATACCTGCTCGATATGGTTCAACTCGCTTTCCGGGTAAGCCTTTAGTTGATATTCAAGGTAAGCCAATGATTCAACATGTTTATGATAAATGTGTTAAAACTCAAGCTGAGCGTATTATTATTGCTACTGATGATCAACGCATTGCCGATGTTGCTAAATCATTTGATGCTGAAGTTATTATGACATCGGCAAAGCATGAATCGGGTACGGAGCGAATTGCAGAAGTTATTGAACTGGCTAACCTTGAGCCAAATGAAGTAATCGTTAATGTACAAGGTGATGAACCTTTTATCCCACAAGCGATAATTGAACAAGTCGCTCAGAATTTAGTGTCACGTTCGCATATTAATATGGCAACTTTATCAGTGCCTATCTTAGATATTGAAGAAGCATTAAACCCAAATGCAGTGAAAGTTGTCACCGATCACGATGGTTACGCATTATATTTTAGTCGGTCGACAATCCCTTATGATCGACAGCGATTTATGAATAAAGAAACCATTGAAGAAATAGGCGAATTCTATTCTCGTCACATTGGTATCTACGCTTATCGGGCTGGTTTTGTTAAACAATACATTACATGGAACCCGACAGCACTTGAAAAAATAGAATCACTAGAGCAACTGCGCGTACTTTGGTACGGCGAAAAAATTCATGTTGAGCAAGCGCATGTGGTTCCGCCTGCGGGCATTGATACACCTGAAGATTTAGCAAAAGCATTACAAAAGGGCTAAATTAGACCCTGTGTATAATCTGCTATATAGTGACGAGCTGGAACAGTGTTTGCTTATTAATAAAAAAACGCTGGGTTTTAAATAAATAATTGACTCACAAAAAGTCAATTTCAGGATAAATATGATGCACTTAATAAGACGAATCTTGTTAGTGTGTGCTTTGGCCACAATAATTAGTTCGGAATTTTTCTTATCAACTGGCTTATTCATCAATAATGCATACGCAGAAGGTATGCGTATTCGAGGTGATAAAGAAACTGATAATGGTTTAAGCGGCACTGCATATGGTCCTGTTCTTTCAAGCGACACGTTATGGCGCATTGCTGAAAAAGTTAAACCTGATAAAAGTGTATCGACATACCAAGTGATGGTTGCGATATTTCAAGCAAACCCTGAAGCTTTCTTAGATAACAACCTTAACCATATTCGCACTGGTGCCTCTTTAAAAATTCCAACCGTTTCTGCTATTCGTAAAATAAATAAAACCGCAGCAAAAAATAAATCTGATTTAGATGACGACCTTTGGGCGGATAAAATGCGCCGTGTTGCGGCGGCTAAAACATCACCTGCGGAAAAAAAACGTCAAACCAATGCTAAACAAGCGGATATTGAAGTTGCGAAAGATCAGCTTGAAGGCAAGATAAAAGCTCTTCAAATGGAGCAGGTTGCTTCATATAAAATAATGAAAGATCAATTTTCAGTTTCTTTAGAAAGTATCCAAGTATTACTCGAAGAAAATGAAAGATTGAAAAACAGGTTAACCTCTGTCGATGAAGAAGTTAAAAATTTACGGACACAAGTGGGTCAAGGTAGTGAATTACAGCAACAGATAGAATTGTTGCTCGCTCAACAAACTCAATTTATAGAAGAACAAAAACGAGATGCAGAAGAGTCTGCTAAAAACCCTTTAGCTGAGCTTTGGCAGGTTATTAGTAATAATTTACTGTATCTGATCTTAACGTGTTTATTTTCTGTATTACTGATTGTGGGGCTGACTTTTTTAATTTTCTTCCGAAAAAAGCAAACCGCTGAACCCGAAGCTATTTTTCAACCTCAATCACCTACATCCGCTAATGCTAACAGCGCTGCCGCCGCGCCTGATCTCGATTTAAGTTTACAAGAAGATGACTTATTGATGGGTGATGATTTAGACGATGCGGTTGATGATTTGCTTGTACCTGATGAAGAATCAATTCGTTTAGATGAAGATGACGACGATGACCTACTGGCTCCTATGGAGGATGACGATGATCTCGATGATATTCTGGTTTATGACGAAGATGATGACGATGATTTATTATCGGTCCCTGATGAAGCCATTGATGAAAGTGATGATGGTGATAGCTTAATTGATCAATCTGATATTGATGATTTATTAAGTGGTGATGATACGGTTGATGAAACGGATATCGATGCACTACTAGACAGTGTTGATGAAGAAGCGCCTCCACAAGAACTATCGCAGGACGAATTAGACGAGTTATTGAATGGAGGAGGACCAGAAGAAAAAGATGATGATAATGCAACGGTCGATCAATCTGATATTGATGATTTATTATCCGGTGTCGATTCACCAGATGAAGCCGGTGAATCTGAATTAGATCAAGCCTCATTAGATGCGTTGTTGGATGAAGCGACGGCGCCTGAAATCGACAACGATGATGCTGAAGATTTCTTATCTGAAGATTCAGAAACGTCTAATGAAGATATGAATGATGACGATATCGATGCATTGTTGGCAGCCGGTGATAGCAGTCGCACTGAAGCAATAAGTGAAGATGAGCTAGACACTGACATAGACATTGAATCGTTGCTTGATGAAGCGAAGCCTGATACCGATAGCGAAGAGGATTTCGATATAGATTCTTTGCTTGATGAACAAGCCGGTACAGGCGCATCAGAAACTAACGATGTTGAAGATGACTTTGATATTGATTCATTAATTGATGAGCAAGCGGAAACAGAGACAACCGAAGCTGCTGAAGCTAACGATATTGAAGATGACTTTGATATTGATTCATTAATTGATGAGCAAGCGGAAACAGAGACAACCGAAGCTGCTGAAGCTAACGATATTGAAGATGACTTTGATATTGATTCATTAATTGATGAGCAAGCGGATACAGAAATAACCGAAGCGGCCGTTAATAACGATATTGAAGATGACTTTGATATTGATTCATTAATTGATGAGCAAGCGGAAACAGAGACAACCGAAGCGGCCGAAACTAACGATATTGAAGATGACTTTGATATTGATTCATTAATTGATGAGCAAGCGGAAACAGAGACAACCGAAGCGGCCGAAACTAACGATATTGAAGATGACTTTGATATTGATTTATTAATCGATGAGCAAGCGGATACAGAAACAGCCGAAGCTAACGATATTGAAGATGACTTTGATATTGATTCATTAATCGATGAGCAAGCGGATACAGAAACAGCCGAAACTAACGATATTGAAGATGATTTTGATATTGACTCATTACTTGATGAGCAAGCAAGTGCTGAAGTAGTGTCTTCAAATGAAGACGAAACTGATGATATCGATGCGTTAGAGAATATAGATGTTGATAGTTTACTTGAAGAAGAGCAAAAACAGTCCTTAGAGGATAGTGACTCGTTAAATGAAGATGATATTAATGCGTTATTTGATGAAGAAAATAATGATAATTTAGCTGACGACTTTGATTTAAATGATATTGAATCATTATTAGATGAAACAAGCGATGACCAAGAACTAACAAATCCTGATGAAATAAGCTCTGATGAAATTAAGGACTTATTAAAAGAAGATGAGCAAGAGGAGAATGTAGGTACTAGCCCAAAGCTTGAAGCTGAAGATAATTCAACTGAAAATGAAGAAATGCTTTCTGACGAAGAAAGTATGGATTTACAATCACCTGCAGAGCCAGAGCCAGAGCCAGAGCCAGAGCCAGAGCCAGAGCCAGAGCCAGAGCCAGAGCCAGAGCCAGAGCCAGAGCCAGAGCCAGAGCCAGAGCCAGAGCCAGAGCCAGAGCCAGAGCCAGAGCCAGAGCCAGAGCCAGAGCCAGAGCCAGAGCCAGAGCGTCCAGAATTAGATGAAGTCTATTTGGGTGAATTGCTCGATAGTTTCATATCTTCTCCTTCGTCAATCAATAAAAATATTGAACTTAAAGACGATGAAAATACTTCTCCAAATGAATTAGCCAACGAGCCAGTTGAAGAACTAACAGAGCTAGATAATGATGTAGATTCTCCTCAGGCAGGTACTGAAATCAATGATGAACTTGATTTAGTAGAATTCGAACTTGAAGATGATGAGAGTGTTCCTGATACAGAAGCATTCGAACTTGAAGATGATGAGAGTATTCCTGATACAGAAGCATTAGCCGACGAGCCGGTTGAAGAGTTAACTGAGCCAACGGGTGATATAGATGCTTCTGAGATAGAAGTCGAAGACGAAATTGATCTATCCGAATTTGAGCTTGAAGACTCAGATGACGATATTGATCTAGCCGCGTTAACTTCAGAATCTGAAGGTGATATTGAAACGCCTGAATCAGAGCTTGTCGATTTAGATACTGATTCAGATAATGATATTGATTTATCAGAATTCGAACTTGAAGATGATGAGAATACTCCTGATACAGAAGAATCTAGCGATGAGCCAGTTGAAGAGTTATCTGAGCCAACGAGTGATATAGATGCTTCTGAGATAGAAGTCAAAGACGAAATTGATCTATCCGAGTTTGAGCTTGAAGACTCAGATGAAGAGCTTGACTTACCTGAATTTGAACTTGAAGAAGACGAAAATCTTTCTACTTCAGATGAATTAGCCAACGAGCCAG
>NZ_QMED01000023.1 GCF_003286125.1 Algibacillus agarilyticus | reverse complement strand
AAAAATGTTGTGCATGAGTATCGCCAATGTATCCACTCTTTTTTACCACTGCGTTCAGTGACCGGCGCAATCCCCGCATATTTTTGTATTTCTTCACTTGATTGGTAGCGTTTACGATTTGAGCCCATCGCGGCTAATTAAATTTCGATGACTGTCCTGCACGATTTCTCACGTGCGTACAAATTGCTATTTTTTTATCAAATAATGATTAACTCATATCTCCATTGCCGATTTGTCGGCGATGGAGGTATTTTTTGTTGATCTTAATGAAAAAATACAACTCACCAACTGTTCGATAGAAACACTAACAAAGGCTAAATTTCGATGACTGTCCTGCACGCTTGCTACTCGATGACTGTCCTGCACGCTTGCTACTCGATGACTGTCCTGCACGCTTGCTACTAAATACAGAAGGTGAAATCCCCACTTTTTAAACAAGTCTGGTTAAATTAAATTATATCCATAAGCCCATTTACGGACAAAGCGGTTCGATTTACCTTTAACTTGTGCGTTAAGGCGTTTTATTATTTGATGTGCGGGTGGTTGGGCATTCAAATTCTATTTCTCGCCCGTCGGGTGTGTGCACTTTAACTTGCACATCATCAATATTATCCGCTAATACGATTTCGCCTATGGCGGCGTGATTAAATAATACCGAATTTGTTGTATCGTTTTTGATTAACCGCCGCTTAATGCTCATATAACGGCGTTTTGTTAGCCAGTTAAGCGGCGACCGATGTGAATACAAGGTGCGGTTTATTTTATCTAGCCAGCGCAGTAACGTTTCCGGAAAGGCATTTTTTAAACCGCTCGCCGTTATTTGTAATATCCGTGGGCTATTACGCCTAAAGCGTAGTGTCACATCGTAAGCAAATGAATAATGCACATCGCCCGATAAAATAATAAAATTGGGCGGCGTTTTTAGGTGCTTAAAAATATTTAAGATCACATTTGCAGAGCCTGGGTGTGCCATCCAATTTTCAGCATCAACCATGAGTGGCTTACCAAAAAAGGTAAAAATATGCTGAATGGCTTCAATTAATTTAACCCCAAACACCGGGGCCGGTGATACCATTATTACGCTGGGTTCGTTAATTAAATGGCTTTGTAGTTCGCTTAATGTTTCCCAGTCCATCAAACCTGAGGGTTTATTAGGATTTGTTTCAGAGCGCCACCGGTGTGTTCGTGTGTCTAATACTATGACCTTAGGTTGTGTGTTTAAATAATAATGCCAGTGTGGCCAATCTAATACGTTTTGCACGGCTTGATCATGATTGTTCAGGCCGTGTTCAGTAAATTGTGGTTTTATTTGTTCGGCTAGCTCTGTATAGTTTTCAGGTTTATTGCCCCATCCTTGGCATAACCAATACGCTAATAAAGCGTTGCCAATAATGCGTTTAGAATAGGGATTACCGTAGGCGGCTTCTTCCCAACCCCGTGTTAAGTTCCAATCATCGGTTACATCATGATCGTCAAAAATCATATACGTGGGCACGTGGGCTAGTGCACGTCTTACTTTGCTTAAATCGTTAACAAATTTTTCAATTTGAATTTGTTCTTTGTCATAACGTTGATTATGCGAAGGGGGTAAATTGGGCTTAATGTGTTTTAAGTTAATATGTTGCCATAAAGTAGGTGACCAAACTAAGCAATACATGGCTATCATTTCTGAAAACGTAATTAAATGGTTATGTGCGCCTACGGCGGTAAAAATAGGTTTTCTTTTACCGCCTAAAAATAGCTCTAGTACTTTCTGGCTGGCTTTGTCATCAGGTAGCAATTGGTCACGCGCATAATAACATTGCAAGCTGTTGAGTAATTCAGTGGTATTGTTTATATCGGTGCCTTGCCATTGCTCTTCAAATAAACCTAAAAGCTGCATGGTTTGATGTATCGCACTTAACATTGGGCCGGCAACGTCATCTACATAGACTTGATCACCCGACATGATCAGCATTGCGGGTCTTGCTTGATGGTCTTGAGCGGTATGTTGTAATTTATCGTCTAATACACTTAAAGCATCATCTTGGTAATGATGTGGTTTTCGGCAAGAGCCATGCATAAGGCTGTTGATTTGCTCAGGCACACTAAAGCTTATTTTATTTTGCCCTGTGTAGTTAATATCGGGCAACAATTGGTTTAAATGCTTGTCGCCCTCGGGTAATTTAAAAATCAGGTCGTAATGCAATAATGTGTTTGTGGGTAAGGGCACATTTAAATTAATGTGTATTAAGTGTACAAAACAATAGGTGCCGACTTGGGTTGTGCTGCAATTCGTTGCATCAAGGGGGTTGGAATATAGCGTTGATTGCTGGTTATCATTAATGATTAATCTGGCATTGAGTTGCTTTTGTGTAACTAACCACAACGTAAATTGTGTTGATGAAACATGGCGTAAAATCGGCCCCGCTACGATTAAATCCCGATCCATTTTTTCAGTTAGCAACCTTATACCTCATTCAAATCATATTAATCACTGATTAATTTATATCGTGTATTAAGTCATTAATAAAGCACTAAAGATAAGTTGGTTGTTTTCTGTCGATAAACGACAAAGCGTGTGAGATAGATTGAACCGTGTTTGAATAAAAAAAGGGTGAATTTACCGATTCGTATTTTTTATTCAAGCATCGGTATTAAATGGAAGAAGCAACAAGGCGTATGTAAAAACACAAATAAGCTATTTTTTTGCATCATAAGGCAATTTTACCAAGACTATTGCGATGAAAAACACGATAATTAGCGCAATACTTAAACCTGCTTAAAAGCCGTATTTATGTTTACCCTGCAATATAAGTTGAATACGCTGCCCACGATACTGGAATTTTTTAATGGAAATCAAAGTAAATTACCTCGACAACCTTAGACTCGAAGCCAAATTTGACGACTTTACGGTTATTGCCGATCAACCCATTCGTTATAAAGGTGATGGCTCTGCGCCAGGCCCATTCGATTATTTCCTGGCTTCTTCAGCATTGTGTGCAGCTTATTTTGTTAAGGTTTATTGTAATGCACGCGATATTCCAACTGAAAACATTCGGCTATCGCAAAACAATATTGTGGATCCGGAAGATCGTTATAATCAAATTTTTCAAATTCAAGTTGAATTACCTGAGAGCATTTCAGATAAAGATCGAAAAGGTATTTTACGTTCAATTGATCGCTGTACGGTAAAAAAGGTTATTCAAACGGGGCCCGAATTCAAAGTCGAAGCCGTCGAAAGTCTTGAAGACGATGCGCAAGCGATGTTAATGGCCACGCCCGAAACCGATGCAAGCACCTTTATTTTAGGTAAAGATTTACCACTTGAAAAAACCATTGCTAACATGAGTGCTATTTTAGCTGATCTTGGCATGAAAATAGAGATTTCATCATGGCGTAATATTGTGCCTAATGTGTGGTCTTTGCATATTAGAGATGCAGCATCGCCTATGTGTTTTACCAATGGTAAAGGCGCGACTAAAGAAAGTGCGTTGTGTTCGGCATTGGGCGAGTTTATTGAACGTTTAAATTGTAACTTTTTTTATAATGATCAATTTTTTGGGCCTGAGATCGCTAATGCAGATTTTGTGCATTATCCAAACGAAAAATGGTTTGCACTTGAAGACGACGACGCGTTACCCCAAGGTATTCTAGACGATTATTGCTTAGCTATTTATAACCCAGATGATGAACTGAGTGGGTCAAATTTAATTGATACTAACTCGGGTAATGCTGAACGTGGCATTTGTTCAATACCGTACGTACGTCAATCAGATGGCGAAACGGTGTATTTTCCATCGAATTTAATCGAAAATTTATTTTTAAGTAACGGCATGAGCGCAGGCAATAATTTAGCTGAAGCGCAAGTGCAATGCTTGTCTGAAATTTTTGAGCGAGCGGTAAAACGCCAAATTATCGAACAAGAAATTGTATTACCCGATGTGCCTGAAAGTGTATTAGCTAAATACCCGAGCATTGTTGCGGGTATAAAAGGGCTAGAAGAGCAGGGCTTTCCGGTTGTTGTTAAAGATGCGTCGCTTGGTGGGCAATTTCCGGTTATGTGCGTTACGTTAATGAACCCAAGAACAGGCGGTGTTTTTGCGTCGTTTGGTGCGCACCCGAGTTTTGAAGTGGCTTTAGAGCGCAGTTTAACCGAATTATTACAAGGTCGAAGCTTTGAAGGTTTAAATGATGTGCCTAAACCGACTTTTAACAGTATGGCGGTAGCGGAGCCTGAAAACTTTGTTGAGCACTTTATCGATTCAACCGGTATTATTTCATGGAAGTTCTTCAGCGCTAAGCATGATTTTGAATTTGTGGAGTGGGATTTTTCAGGTACAACCGAAGAAGAAAACAACAACTTAATGGCTATATTAAAAGACCTTGGCAAAGAGTCGTATGTTGCGGTATTTGATCAATTGGGCGCAACGGCGTGTCGCATTTTGGTTCCTGATTATTCTGAGGTATACCCAGTTGAAGATTTGATTTGGGATAACACGAATAAATCACTCGCTTACCGAGAAGATATACTTAACTTACACCGCTTAAGCGAAGATGAATTAATTAGCTTGGTTGAACGATTAGAAGAAAGCCAACAAGATAATTACATTGATATTCGTACGCTTATTGGCATTGAATTTGATGAAAATACTGTGTGGGGCCAATTAACCATATTAGAGCTTAAAATATTAATTTATTTGGCTTTAGGCGCCTTAGAAGAAGCTAACGAACTGGTTGGTGAATTTTTACAATACAATGATAATACCGTTGAGCGCGGCTTATTTTATCAAGCGGTGAGTGCCGTGCTTGAAGTGACACTTGATGACGAACTCGAGCTAGACGATTACCGAGCCAACTTTAACCGCATGTATGGTGAAGAACAGATGGAAAATGTTGTTGGGTCTGTTTTTGGTGAAATTACCTTTTTTGGTTTAACCGAAACAAGTATGAATTTAGAAGGGCTCGACAAGCATCTGCGGTTAATTGAAAGCTATAAAAAATTACACAACGCCCGCGCTCTTGTCGCTAAATAGAGCCATTCAAACTAAGAATGGTGTCATGTTCAAAGGCTCGGTCTTGCAATAAGATCGAGCTTTTTTTTGTTAAAATATCTAAAAGTAAAATGAATTATTGGCTACCCAATTTATTTTAAATTTAATATTTAATCTAATTTAAAGGTGTTAACAATACGCACCAATTGCTCATTTATTTCTTCAATGTTTTCAGTTTCGTGGCGCACATTTTGTTCTTTCGCATTTAAGTTATCGACCATGTCATGAATACGAGACATATTTCGATTTAGTTCTTGAATAACCGAATTTTGCTCATGGGCAGAGGTTGATATTTGCACACTTAATTCGTTTATTTGTGTGACATAATCGGTTAACTCATTTAAGTCATTTGTGACTGCTTGTGCTTCGTTAACCGCGGTTTGGCTGGTGTTTTCGGTTCGTTTTATCGCCACAACCACATTGCTTGCGCCCGCTTTGAAGGTGCCGAGTGCGGTTTCTATTTCTTGTGTGCTTTGTTGTGTTTTTACCACGCAGATTTGAAGGTTATCTTTATTAATGCTAAGTTGCGGGCGTAAAATTTAAGTGGACTCATGTTAAAAAACAAATATTAAATTAATTTTACAATCATGAGCCGTTTGTTATTGATGGGCTAACTTGACGCCTTAACCGCTTAAAAGTGAGTATACATTTTGGGCGCTTCATTCATTAAATCATTAAGCATATTGTTTGCAATAATCTCGTTTTAGGAGATATCGATGTTAATTTCATTTGTTGGTTTTTTATTATTATTTACCTTAATTGGTTTGTCGTCTGCTTGGCGCAGCCGAGGCACCAAAGAAGACTACTATTTAGCGAGTGGCAGTATCAAACCTTGGTTAGTGGGTTTATCTGCTGTCGCCACTAATAATAGTGGATACATGTTTATTGGGGTGATTGGTTATACCTACGCAACTGGGCTTGCCTCTATCTGGTTAATGATTGGTTGGATATTAGGTGACTTTTTAGCGTCTTTATATGTTCACCGGCGTTTACTTGAAGCCACAAATGCTGGCCAAGAGATCAGTTATTCTGGCGTATTGAGTAATTGGTATGGGCAAAAGCATTCTTCATTGCAACGTCTTATCGGTATCATCTCGTTGCTGTTTTTATTGGTTTACGCCGCAGCTCAATTGGTTGCTGGTGGTAAAGCATTGCATGTATTACTCGATTGGCCATTGTGGTCGGGGGCCGTAGGTGGTGCGGTTTTAGTGAGTTTATATTGCTTTTCGGGTGGAATTCGCGCCTCTATTTGGACCGATGCGGCACAATCTATCGTTATGATCGTGGCGATGGGCACATTATTGGTTATTGCGTTTATGAACTTGGGGGGCGTGAGTAGTGCCATTGATCAAATGCAAGCCGTTGATGGTTATATGGACTGGCTACCTAAAGATCTCGTTGTACCGGGTGTGATGGGGGGCGTGTTATTTATTGTTAGCTGGCTAGTCGCTGGGCTTTCTGTTATTGGGCAACCGCATATTATGGTGCGATTTATGACACTCAATAACACATCAAACATGAAGCAAGCTAAAGCATGGTATTACTTATGGTTTTCGCTGTTTTATTGTATGGCGACCGGAGTCGGTTTACTCGCGCGTATTTATTTACCCGATGTGGCTACTTTTGATGCCGAGCTTGCACTGCCCACAATGGCGCAAGCATTGTTACCCTCTGTGTTAGTCGGTTTGATTTTAGCGGGGATATTTGCAGCGACTATTTCAACGGCTGATTCGTTAGTATTAAGTTGTTCTGCTGCATTAACACATGACATTTTACCTAAAAAAGTTGAAAAAACATGGGTTATAAAAACAACAACGGTATTCGTAACGGGCATTGCTTTATTGATTGCGTTAATGAATAACCAAAGTGTATTTGGCATGGTTATTATGGCGTGGTCGGGCTTAGCCAGTGCTTTTTCACCTTTATTATTATGGCTATGCTTAGGTAAAAAACCGTCACAGTTGGCTAGCATTACCGCTGTTATTATTGGTTTTGCTGTCGCATTGACTTGGCGCTGGGTTGAGTTGCATGCGATGGTATATGAAGGCTTACCCGGTATTATTGCCGGCTTGGTTGTTTTATCTTTATTTGAGCTTAAAAAACCAAGTGCCATTGAAACCAATAACTAATTTTTTCTGGCTAATATTGCCTATTTTGAGGTGAGATTTGATAAAAGCGTCGTTATGACGCTTTTATTTTTTGAATTTAAGTTGAGTTAAACTATAACAGTCCGATTTATTATTTCCGTTTTTGGTTAATTTGTTTAAAATCTCGCGCAATTTAATTGTAGTAAGGAACCTCATGGCTATTATACGCGCGATTTTAGGCGCTCTCATTTTATTAATTGATTGGTTATCCACACCGCGTGGTGTTAAACGAACACCTGAGCGCCAAACCGAAATAAACGAACAAACTAGCAAACTCGCTTTGTATCAATATAAAGCTTGCCCATTTTGTGTAAAAGTAAGACGTGCAATGAAGCGCCAATCTTTAACGATAAATACCTTTGATGCTAAACGTGATCAGGCCAGTAAAAAAGCGTTACTCGAAGGCGGCGGTAAATTAAAAGTCCCTTGTTTAAAAATTGAAAAACCAGATGGTAGTGTTGAGTGGATGTATGAATCTAATGACATTATTCAATATTTAAACGGGCGTTTTGCTAATTAGCCAATCCGCTAAAGTGGGGGTAAAGGCCATAAAATGCTGATTTTTATGGCCTACAAATCTTTTATTTAATCAAAAAATTGGTCAAAAATATCTTCGTCCATAAATGGGTTGCTAAAACCGAAGTTATTTATTTCATTTGCTTCAATTCGTTCAGCCAAATACCTATTTAAAACTTTTAAATTAGTACAATATTTGATGATATATTCGATGTCATCAACTTTCTCTGTTAACTCTGCTTTGTGTTCTTTTAATCTTTTTGCTACTTCGTGCTTTCGACCTTTACCAAATTTATTCCAAACGATGCCGATTGGGTCTCGGCTATATTTTAAATCGGCGAAGTCACGATCTAACTCATCGGTTTGGCTAGTGAGCAGCCAAATGATGTTTTTAAGCGACTCATCATCTAATGTGATATCGGCATCTGGAATATACTGGCTAAACATAGAGATAATAGTAAACACATCATTTTGCTCACGCGCTTTAGAAAGATCTTGCATGAGCGTTTGCTTTTCATGTTTTTTACTTTCGTCGGTTTCTTTATCGGGGTGCAATACCTGAGCTAACTTTTTATACATTTTGTTGATATGACTTTTTTTAAACAGCTGCTCGAGTCTTTGTTTTTGTGGGCTTTGCGTTGAGTTATGGTTAAATTTTTGCTCGTCATCATCTGTATCTTCATTAAAATTAAAGCCATTAAATAAGTCATCTTCATCAAAATCATTGGCACCAAAAGGTCCGTCATGTTGATCGTCGTTACTTTCATTCGCGAGCAGCGCTTCTAATTCATTTTTTAAAAATGCTTCAAAGTCAGCTGGGCTTTGGCCTATCTCTGTTAATTTTTCATCTGATAAATCAAAGTCGCTTCCGGTTAGATTAATCAGCAGTTCTCTAATGTGGTCGCAATCCATCGCTTGATCTGCATCAGCGTCTGAATCTAGCTCGACTAAACGGCTGATTTGATCATGCAGGTTTTGTCTTATTTGCTCGATACCTAATTCTGCTGCTAAGGGGGTTTGCTCTACAAAATAAAGTTCAGATTCTATCCAATCAACTAAACATTCTCGTCTTACATCGGACAATGATTTACGCGAAACAAATTGAGTTAAATGACTGGCTAAATTGGCAGTTGCGAGGAGTAGATCTTTTTCATGCTGGCTGACTTGGTCTTGAAAATGCTGAAAAAACGCTTCTTGCTTCTCTTTTAAGCGTTGATTGCGGAGGGTTTTTCTATCGATTTCTTTCCACAGGTGATTAAATTTATCGAGTGATTTTTTTGCTTTTGGTTCGTCAGACGTAACAATAGAAGTGAGCTGCATATCAATGTGTGATTAATGACTATTTAGAGCAATATTACCAAAATAATACGATTATTTGTCATTAATAATAAATAAATTTCACCTATGTTTGCCCATTCAAACTGAGAATACAGCCTAGAAAGCAAGTTGTTATACCAAGCTTAGGTTATTTAATGAGTAATTTTTCGATAGCCCCATTATTTAACAACGTTATTAAGTTTTTAGATAAAGCAGGAACTTGTTTTCTCAGTGGTGATTTTTTTGAGACGGCAATGTAAGCATCTACCTTTTTTTGATAAATATACGGTGCCATTTTCATTTCGTTTTGATAAGTCTCTTTATCGGTGCGTGCTTCAATAGAAACTTCTCTACCTAAAAAGGTATCTATACGGCCTTTTATGAGCATAGAGACTAATAGGTTATGATTGGGCAACGTAATTTTTTGTAGGGTATGATCTTGATCAAAACGTTCAAAAAAAGTAGCCCCTCGAAGCATGCCTATTTTCAAACCCAGTAAATGATCGTATTGATTAATGTCCAGTTTACTATTTTTACGCACATAAAAACGCACGGGTAATATGTGACTAGAAAAAGGCTGAGATAAAAAATCTAAATAAGTTTCTCGTTCAGCCGTTTTGCGTATGGCGATCATCATATCGGCTTGACCTTTTTCAGCCATCGCTAAACACCGAGCAAAAGGACATTTTATAAAACTGATTTTCTTATTAATTGATTGGGCGAGCAGGCGGGCAATATCGGCATTTTGACCAACAAACATGCCATTTTCGATATTAATTAAAGGCGGCTCAATATGCGTTGCAACAGTAATGGTATTAGACGATTTGAATTGTGTTGCCATCGCTTGATGAGGCAGGCAAAAAAAACATAAAATACAGAGAGTTAATAAAAAAGCGGATAACTTAACAAGTAACTTAACAAATAAATACACAACAAAACCCTTATGTAAAACCAGTGTTATTACCAAATGTTAACATTTATATTACACTTTGGTAAATTGAAATAAGGTTATATTTAATGACGAAACATTTGATTGCTTGTTATTCGGTCGTATTTAATCCGTTGTTAAATTCCAATTTGCCTATTTTATTAACGCCTTTAGGCTTAAATAAGTTAAAATGCTCAGCTATTTTTTTGCTTTGAGCTTTAACTTTCATGACTTCTGATACTACTCCCGCTACTTTTCAAGATCTTGGCCTTATTTCACCGCTGTTAGCTCGAATTGTTGAGCTGGAATATTCTCAACCCACCCCCATACAGGCACAAGCGATACCCAGTGTGTTAGCAAAACGAGATCTTATTGCGGGAGCCAATACCGGCTCAGGTAAAACAGCCACGTTTGCCTTACCTTTATTGCAACACATTTATGAAGATGCACCACTCAGCACGCGTAAAAATGAAGTTAAGCCACAAGGTAATTACGTATCGGGGCTTATTTTAGTGCCCACCCGAGAGCTTGCTAAACAAGTGGCTGATAGCATTAAATCGTATGCGGTCCATTTTAACGGCGCTATAAAAACGGTTGCTGTTTTTGGTGGGGTATCTACGAATACACAAATGCTCTCTTTGCGTGGGGGGACCGATATACTGGTGGCAACGCCTGGACGGTTACTTGATCTAATCTCAAGCAATGCGATAAAACTTGATAACGTTAAAACGTTAATATTAGATGAAGCCGATCGCATGTTGAGTTTAGGTTTTACCGACGAGTTATCTGAGTTGCTCGCCTTGCTGCCTAAGCAAAAACAAACCTTATTATTCTCTGCTACTTTTCCAGAACAAGTTAAAACGTTAACGGAAGAATTACTTGATAACCCCATCGAAATTCAAGTACAAAGTGCGGATTCAAGCACGTTAGTACAGCGTGTTTTTACGGTTAATAAAGGCAATAAAACCGCGCTATTGGCGCATTTAATAAAAACGCATCAATGGCGACAAGTACTGATATTTGTTAATGCTAAAAGTAGTTGTAACCATTTAGCCGATAAACTGTCTAAACGCGGTATTGTGGCCGATGTATTTCATGGTGACAAAGGGCAAAGTGCTCGCACCCGAGTGCTCGAAGCGTTTAAAACTGGCGAAATAGATGTATTGATCGCGACTGATATTGCCGCTCGTGGTCTCGATATTGAAAAATTACCGGTTGTGATCAATTTTGATTTACCAAGAAGCCCATCGGATTATATGCACCGTATTGGTCGAAGTGGACGTGCAGGCGAGGTGGGATTAGCTTTTTCATTGATTGATCACGAAGACTACCACCATTTTAAAATTATTGAAAAGAAGAATAAAATTAGACTTGAACGTGAACAAATCGAAGGGTTTGAAGCGGATGAAACGGTTAGCGAACCCGTTGCTAAACCGATGGCAAAACCTGAAGGTACTGGTAAGAAAAAACGTAAAAATAAACCGCCAATCAATGCCGATATTTGGTTAAAAAACACTTAAGCAGTGCACATCATCTTATAGGTATAATATCGCTTTAGCTTATTAATTCTAAGCGCTGTGTTTCTAACCAAAAAATCTTTTCTTTTAGTCGTTTAGTTAAGTGCGATTATACCTAAATAGCTGGGTATAATCGTCTTCTAAACTGCCTTTGTTTGATCTTAAGCTTTTTTATTTTCGTCTTCTTTTATTGCCAGAATTTGTTTGTAAATCGTATCGGCTTCAAGTGTTAACATTGAATAAGTTTTAATGTCGCCATTTCGTTGGGCGTGCATGGCTTGCTCAAGTTTTAACGCGTGTTGCTTATTTAATTTTTTGCTTGGGTCGGTTTTTAAAAATGAAAACATATAGGCTCACTTATTATTAATGCTTTGTATCATTGTATTTTAATACGTATCGATACAAACAATTGATCACTCTATCTTCGTTTTAGTTAAACCGACATCTATTTAGTTTTATGGCGCTATATTGATTTCTTTTTACCTTATTTTTCACCTTCATTTTTCTACCGCATTAACCTAAATCTTTTTTAAAATTTAAAGTGTCAGTTTTAATTGTGGTGACAATACACCTGTATATACCGTTTGTTTCTTGTTGTAAAAGCCGCCGTAACAATTGCTTGTAACAGCATAAGTAACGCGGAAAACATTCATTCATACAGGACTTAAAAATGAAAATATCATCTGTGTTGGCATGTTTTACGACGACGCTTTTACTGGGCTGCGTCTCTAATTCCGCTAATCAATTAGCCATAAATAAAACGAATACGTCATTAAATGCCAAAACGGCCACTCGTTCTATTGATTTATCGCAATGGCAATTAGCTTGGCATGACGAATTTAACTATGCTAACGAACAATTAGATACTGAATGGATTTCGCAAAATTCAGCAACCGAAAATCCGTGGGTATTGGGTAGTCGTTGGCGTGAAAACGCGGTTGTTAAAGACGGAATTTTACAGTTGATTAACCGTAAAGAGAGCAGAGGCGGACAAGATTGGACATCTGGTAATGTATGGACCAAGCGCACATTTGGCTATGGTTATTTTGAAGCGCGTTATAAATACGCGGGCGCATACGGAACCAACAATTCTTTTTGGTTTTGGCCTAAACAAGGCGTTGCTGAAGGCGAAAAATCATGTGAAATTGACATTAATGAAGGCCATTATCCCAATATAATTAATACTAATGTACATAATTGGACCGACACCTACACTTTGCCAAGTGGCCGAGTGAGCCATTCTGATGATCAGCTTCATCACACCCTGATCGGTAAACCTGATCACACCATCACGCTTTTAAATGCCATTAAAACTAAAAAAATCCGTCTAAAGTCGTCTAATCCTGCGTCAATTCATATTAATGAATTTCGGGTATTTTCACCGGCTACAGAATACCCCAATGCTTTGTTACCACTTGATGAACAGGCTCCCGTAAATCATGTTCAAGCACCAGATACACAGCTTGCAACTAACGGTATTTTTAATCGCTTACCGTCAAAAGAAATTTATGCCATCGATAATAAATTAGATACGCGTTGGGTGTCAGAAAAGCATGGTCAAAAATGGTTAGAGATCAGCTGGGCAGACGAAAAAGAAATCGGCGCAGTGCAATTTGTCAACGGTTGGTTACAAGAATCAGGACCCTCAACCGGTATGTATCGTAACTTAATGAGCGATTACACGCTGGATTATTATGATGGTCAGCAATGGGTAAATATTAAGCAATATGATGCCGCAATTGAAGCTGCTAACTTCGCCGACGAATACCACACCTACGGTTTAGAGTGGGATGAAAATTATTTTAAATTCTATTTTGACGGCAAGTTGTATTACACCCTGCGCAACGACGTTTGTTTTAACGAAACCTCTTTGCTGTTTAGCCTTGCCATTTTAAAAGCCGATATTGCCGGCCCTGTCACGGATGCCATTGATGGTACCAGCATGAAAATTGATTGGGTGCGTTATTACCAACCTAAATAGCCGGTATTCCTTGTGAGTCTTATTTTTTTGTTAAGCACTTAACGTGCTTAACTTTATTTGAATAAAGAATTTAATGAAAGAAGAAGTATATGAGTAGTATCGATATTAGCGTGATCATTATATTTACCTTACTCGTTGTTGGCTGTGGTTTAAGCTTTTCGAGCTCGGGCAAAAACATGAAAACGTTTTTTTCAGCGGGCGGCGCTTTACCTTGGTGGATGAGCGGGTTGTCTTTGTTTATGAGCTTTTTTTCGGCAGGCACATTTGTGGTTTGGGGCTCAATTGCTTATAGCAATGGCTGGGTTGCCGTAACCATACAATGGACCATGTGCATAGCGGGTTTGATTATCGGCTTTTTTATTGCGCCAAGATGGCAAAAAACGCATGTATTAACCGCTGCAGAGTTTATAAAAGCGCGATTAGGGCACCGAGTTCAAAAAGTATATACCATTATCTTTTTAACGATTGCGACTTTCTCAACGGGTACGTTTTTATATCCTGTTGCCAAGATTATTGAAGTATCAACGGGGTTGCCCATTGTTAACACTATTATTGGTTTGGGGTTGTTGATCTTGTTTTACACTGCGGTAGGTGGATTGTGGGCGGTGATCGTAACCGACATATTACAGTTTGTTGTGTTAACTGCAGCGGTATTAATTGTTGTGCCTTTATCGCTTGATAAAATTGGCGGTGTCAGTAATTTTATTGCCAAAGCACCGGACAATTTTTTCTCATTAGTGAACGGTGAATATTCGTGGGGCTTTATTTTAGCCTTTGGTTTGTACAATTTATTTTTTATTGCCGGTAACTGGGCCTATATTCAACGCTTTACCAGTGTGGCAACGCCTAAAGATGCTAAAAAAGTGGGCTGGCTCTTTGGTGCCTTGTATTTAATCAGCCCATTGATTTGGATGTTACCGCCGATGATTTATCGTGCGCTAAACCCAGAGTTAACAGGCTTAGCCGACGAAGGTGCCTATTTACTGATGTGCAAAGCCGTTTTACCCATTGGTATGTTGGGTTTAATGCTTGGGGGGATGGTGTTTGCAACATCGAGTTCAATTAATACGGCTCTAAATATCACGGCGGGTGTGATCACCAATGATGTTTTTAAACATTTCAAACCGCATGCATCACAACAAACACTGGTTAAAGTGGGGCGTTTAGCCACAATTGGCTTAGGTTGCGTTACCATTGCCATTGCCTTGTTGGTGCCTTACATGGGCGGCGTGGTTGAAGTGGTTATGACCTTAGCGGCTTTAACCGGCGGCGCTTTATTTTTACCGCCTATTTGGCTGTTATTTTCACGTTTTCAAACCGGAAAAACCGTTTTAACGACTACGTTTATTTCGTTAACGATTAATGGTTTCTTTAAATTTATTGCGCCCAATTTACTTGATATTAAATTAGATCGAGCCGAAGAAATGTTAATGGGGGTCTTTATCCCCGTTATGTTATTAACGGTTTTTGAATTAATTGCACGCGTTAAAGGGCAAGAAGCCCCCTTGTATCGACACTATAAAGCGACCGAGTTGAAAAAAGCCCAAGCTGCTAAACAAGAACATCTACAAGAACAAACGTCAGAGAATACAAAAGGCACACGTGTTATCGGTTTTGGCATCACCTTAATCGGTTGTTTGATGCTGTGTCTGGCGGTTATTGCTGATCAAGGCTCCGCACAGGGGGGCATTAAAGACGTCATAATGGTCGCGTTAATGGGCGGTGTTATCACATTTATTGGCTGTTTTATTTTATATAAATTTCGCATTGTTAAATCGAGCGAGGTGACTTATGAGTAATGGTGCTTTTACTAAAATGCCGCAAGCGAGCTTTCCTTGGGATATACCCCAAACAAAACCGGAACGTCCACTTAGTCAGGCGATGGAACGTTTGTATGATCAGTATTTAACCCCAAGGCCAGAAGACAACGACTTATTTACTAGCTTTAAATATACTCAGCTGCAAGGGTTTGATTATAACGGCGGAGACGGCACCGTATCACGTCGAGATCCTTCAAAGATCATACGCGTCAATGATTTGTATTACATGTGGTATACCAAACGCCATACACCCATACCGCCAAGCGGGCCAGAAGGTTGCAGCGATACCGTACCATCAACCGATTGGGATTTAGCCGATATTTGGTATGCCACCAGTGCAGATGGTTTTAACTGGCAAGAACAAAATGTTGCGGTGAGTCGACCCCGTAAACCCGGTTTGGGTTGGCGCTCAGTTTCTACGCCCGATATTTTAGTTTGGCAAGGTCGGTATTATTTATACTATCAAGCCTTTATGGAGGCCAGTGGTTTAAAAGGTGATCACTGCCCAGTGACGATGTCGTCGGCTAACTCACCACAAGGCCCTTGGACACCTTGCGGCAAAATTGTCGTTGAAAATGGCGAAAAGGGCAGTTGGGATCAGTTTTCGATACACGATCCTTACCTGTTAGTGCGCAATGGGCAAATTCATTTGTACTACAAATCGGCTTATGGTGATCGGCCTGAGTATTTAGTTGGTAATGGTTTAGCTATTGCCGACAACCCATTAGGCCCTTTTAACAAACACCCGCTTAACCCTATTTTAAACTCAGGGCACGAGACGACCTATTTTCCGTTCAAACAAGGCGTTGCCGCTTTTGCTATTCGTAATGGTAATGAAAATAATACGATCCAATATGCAGCAGACGGCGTTAATTTTAGCATTGCCTCTGTCACTGGCTTAATGCCAATAGCCGCAGGGCCTTATGTTGCCGATGCCTTTAATAGCAATGAATATGGCGAAGGTATCACTTGGGGCATATCGCATTTTTCAGATAAAACGGATCCCAATACCAAACACAGTTTTTTAGGCCGTTTTGATTGTAATTTAGTACCAGACAGCCAAGTGAAACGTGGGATCAAACCCGACATGAAAGAGACCGATATTATTCATCACCCCGATGTTTATTTTGCGCAAAGCTTAACGGCAGAACAGCACTTAGCTCGGGCTGAAAAAGCACTAACAGAACCCAACCTAATACACAGTAGTAAGACAATTTAATATGATAAAACAAGCATTTAATAAAGAAACACGCAGCAATAAAGTGGTGACATTAACAACCGAATTTATTGTTGCTGGCGGCGGTTTAGCGGGCGTATGCGCGGCAATAGCGGCAGCAAGAGCCGGAACCCAAGTGATTTTAGTGCAAGACCGTCCGGTATTAGGCGGTAACGCTTCAAGTGAAGTGCGTATTTGGGCGTTAGGGGCAACATCGCACATGGGCAACAATAATCGTTGGTCGCGTGAAGGCGGTATTATTGACGAGGTCATGCTCGAAAACTTAAAAACCAATAAAGACGGTAACCCTTTATATTTTGATGCCATCTTGCTCGATAAAGTTGCAGCCGAAGACAATATAACCTTGCTATTAAATACGGCTGCTTATCAAGTGAATAAATCATCTGAGCGCACAATCGCCAGTATTCAAGCATTTTGCAGTCAAAATTCAACAGAATATACCCTTGCGGCTCCCTTATTTTGTGATGCAACCGGCGATGGTTTAGTTGGCTTTAATGCCGGTGCCAGTTTTCGAATAGGGGCTGAATCTCGGCATGAATTTGGTGAATTATTAGCAGCCGAACAAGAAAGTAATCAACTACTCGGGCATACCTTATTTTTTTACAGCAAAAAAGTCGATCACGTGGTTGAATATAAAGCGCCTAATTTTGCTTACACGCAAAAAGAGATTGGGGCTATCCCACGTTCAAAAAACATACAAGGCCACGATTCAGGTGTGAAATTTTGGTGGGTAGAGTATGGCGGTGTGCGTGACACGATATACGAAACCGAAGAAATTAAATGGGAATTATGGAAAATTGTTTATGGTATTTGGGATTACATTAAAAACAGCGGTCAATTTGAAGATGTTGATAATTTAACGCTAGAGTGGGTGGGCACGGTGCCGGGCAAACGTGAAAGCCGTCGTTTTAATGGCGAATACATGCTGACTCAGCAAAATGTGGTTGAGCAAACCTCGTTTTATGATGCTGTATCATTTGGCGGCTGGGCCATTGATATACACCCATCAGAAGGCATTTATAGTGATAAACCAGCCTGTTCTCAATATCATTCAAAAGGGGTTTATCAAATTCCTTATCGTTGTTTTATTAGTAAAGATATCGATAATTTATTTTTAGCAGGGCGTAACATAAGCGCAACGCACATGGCTTATGGCTCCACAAGAGTTATGATAACCTGCGCCCATGGCGGGCAAGCAGTGGGTACCGCGGCCGCACTTTGTCTAGAAAAATCGCTAACCCCCAAAGCGCTCACCGAGCATGAAAATATGCGGCAATTACAACAAAAGCTGAATGCATTTGGTCATGGTATACCTGGCGTACCGCTTGATAAATCAAGCAGTTTAGTGTCTCAAGCTACATTAAGCGCCAGCAGTGAACTCGCGTTTACAGGGTATACAACAAGCGGCCAGTTTATGTTGTTAGCCCAATCGAGTGCCCAATTATTGCCTTTCAAAAAAGGATCCGCGCCTAAGGTTAAAGTTGAGGTTAACGTGCGCCAAACAACAACCCTAATAACGCAACTTAGAGTGAGTGAAAAACCTGAAAACTATACACCTGAGTTGATTTGTAAATCGATTGAAGTGCCTTTAAATACAGGGCGACAAACCATAGAATTAGATTTTTCGGATGTGGTTTTAAATGATCAATATGGCTTTATTACGTTTATAGCAAACGAAGCTGTTGAAATTGCCATCTCAGACCAATTGATTAGCGGGACGATGGCCGTATTCAATAAAGTGCATAAAGCGGTATCCAATACGGGTAAACAAGCAGCGCCCGCTAATAGTGGAATTGATGAGTTTGAATTTTGGACGCCAGAGCGCCGACCTAAAGGCCAAAATTTGGCTATACAACTGGCGCCTGCATTAAATGCATATGGAGTTGAGCAGGTTAACAATGGTTACTTACGCCCGTGGCTTAAAACCAATGCTTGGGTCGCCAATTTAATGGACGAGCAGCCTTGCTTAACGTTAACGTGGCCGGTACCGGTTGTTATTAATCAGATCACCTTGTATTTTGATACCGATGCTGATCATGCTTTAGAAACTGTTTTGATGGAGCACCCCGAAAATAAGATGCCATACTGTGTAGTGTCTTATCGAATTAAAAGTGCTGATGGCACGATTATCGCCAATGTGGTGGGTAACTATCAAACGGTCAACACGATTAAAATACCTGAAGGGATCACAACCGATACATTACGCATTGAATTAGACCACCCTGCAGAGCAGGTTCCTGCTGCGTTGTTTGAAATTGCCGTTAATTAAAGCGCAATCAAATGGCAGTGAAAAAGCGAGTCGTAAAAACAGGTCGTAAAAGCAAGCCAAAAAGAACAGGGTTTGAAAACGCCGCAATAATAGAGGAAGAATAAGTTAATCGTGAATGTATATGCTAGATAGTACAAAGGCTCACACCATCGCCGATGCTGAAATAGTGCTTAAGGTACGCCAGGGCGATGTGCAAGCTTATGCTTTATTGGTTAAGCGTTACGAACCTTCGGTGCGTGCTTGTTTACGCGTAAGATTAGCCAATACGCACGAGGCCGAAGATTTAGCGCAAGAAGCCTTTATATTAGCTTATAACAAACTCGATGAATTTGATGAAACACGTCCGCTAGGGGCTTGGATAAGAGGCATCGCGATTAACTTACTCAAAAACCATACTCGCAAATTACGGCCGGTGGCGATAGGCAGTGATGCAGAACTTGAATTACTAATTAACCAAAATTTAGAACAACATGATGACGACCATAATGAGTCGTTATCGATTGAAGCACTGAAATCGTGTTTAACCAAGTTAGACGATAAAATGCATACGCTGATGTTAGAACATTATACACAAGGCTTTTCGGTAGCCGAACTAACCCGAAAATATAAAATACGGCATTCAGCAATGACAATGCGCATGCATCGTATTCGGCAAAAATTAAAAGATTGCATCGAATTAACGTTACGGGCAATGGGGTAGTGGGGTAATAAGGTAATGGAAAATAACCATACACTAACAGCTAAGCAAAACCAGCTTATTGCTGCTTACATGAGTGGCGAAGCGGTGAGTGCTGAATTATTAAAAGAATGCCGTGAACACCCTGAAGTTATGCAAGAATTAACGCGTTTAACCCGAACCGAACGCTTAATTGAAATGGCGCTAAAACCCGAACAAAACAGCCAATTTATTAATAACGTGATGGAGCGTATCGCGCTAGAAAAACCGAGTTCAGAATCCATTGCCAACAAGGTTATAAACGTTGTTGATCACAAAAGATCCCCTAAAAATTGGTTTTTTAAACCGCAAGCCATGGCCGCCAGTATTGTGATGTTTATGGGCTTATTTATGCTAAGCAATTTTATGTTGATCAACAGTGACATCGCGGTTATTACTAAAACAGCCGCAACGCCTTATAGCCAAAAATCGTTAAATGTGGGTAACCGCATTCGACGTGGAAAAATAAAACTAGAACAAGGGTATACAGAAATTGAGCTTAGCAATGGCGTGGTGTTAGTACTTGAAGCCCCGATTGAATTAGACATTCGGTCGGCTGATCAAGTTATTTTAACCAAAGGCAAGTTGGTTGCCCGAGTGCCAGAACAAGCCATCGGGTTTAGAATTGATACACCCAGTGCCGAAATCATTGATTTAGGTACTGAATTTGGCGTCGACGTACAAGAAAATGGCGAATCACAAGTACACGTATTAGATGGCGAAGTAAAAGCGCGAGCGAACAATTTACAAACTTATAAACACATCAAAAAAGATGAAGCACTGGCTTTTAATTTAGCTGACGAAATGTTGGTGATTAAAAGTGAATCAAGTGAATTTATGCGCGTGTTACCGGGTAAATCAGCCCAAAACCCTGATTATTTACATTGGTCGTTCGATACACAATCAGGCTCTGCCTATTTGTCGGATGGTACGGGAATAAATGGCCAGCAATATACCGCCATTGATAAAACACCAGAACATAAACCTAAAATAACGCAAAGTGCTGGTCAATTTGGCCGTTCGGTTTATTTTGACGGACAAGCTAATTGGTTACAAACATCGTTTCCGGGTATTGGGCAAGATGCACCTCGAACGGTTGCATTTTGGCTAAAAGTGCCAACTGATTTCAGTGTAGACAATGCATACGGTATTTTGAGTTGGGGCTTGCAACAAAATTACGCTGCTTGGCAGGTTTCGCCTAACCCAGAACCTGTTAATGGCCCATTAGGGCGTATTCGCATAGGCACCTATAATGCTCAAGTTGTTGGCTCAACCGATTTACGTGATGACGAATGGCATCACATTGCGATTGTATTATATGGCGGTGAGACATCAGATATTTCAACACACGTTTTATTATATGTTGATGGTTTACTTGAAAAAACACATAACAAGTCTATTGCTAAAGTGAATACGCAATTAAATCATCCACAATCTAAACCATTATCGATGGGGCGTAACCTTGGATTTAATAAGGATGCAACGCACGAAAAACAAAAATATTTTAAAGGTGGGCTAGATGAAGTGTTTATATTTGAAGCCGCATTAGAGCAACAGCAAATACAACAGCTCATGAAAAATAATAAGTTAATAGAATAAGTTGAAAACATCAGTAAAAAATAGGTTTATAAAGCCCTGAATAGCAAACAGGGTAAAAGCCCGCGTTTTAAAATGGGCTTTTGTTTTGGCTTGCGGTACTTCCATACAAAATATCCAAAAATCGGTTGGACTGAAGCATGAAGCCCAACACGTCTTGCTACCCACAACCCCTGCCATTTTAATAAGCCATGCGTGACGTTGGGCTGCGCAAGCTTAGCGCCAACCTTTTTTTTTCGAGACCCTTGATGAAATTTTGATGGATGTTCTAGTAAATTATTACTCTCAGTAAATTATGCCAGTCTTCATTGTTCCATTACTTTTTAGGAGCTAAAATTATTAATAACTACTTTTATAAAAAGTAGTTATCTTATTTATTTAATTGTTTATAGTTAACCAAGTGAAAGTATTGGAAAGGTGAGTTAAGATGAACACAGAAATATCAATTTACTAGTATTTACACATAAGTCACTTAATCGGGTCTAAAAGCAGTTGGTTACTTTCGATCCGCTCGGTATTATAGGCAATAATTTATAAACCCTTATTTTAGGTGTTTGTAATTAAGGGAGTTATATGAAGCTAAATGATAAAGTTGAGTTTTCTGTAAAAAATGGGATGAGTTTTACATTTAACGATGAAGGTAATGTCGTTGTATATAAAGCAAACTCATTATCTGGAAAGGAATCAGTGATAGTAAATGATCAAGTTGTCTCTGAATCTAAAAATTATAAGAAACATTCAACACACCAATTTGAGTACAATGAAAAAAACTATACCATTGAATTAATTGTAAATAGTCTCATAAAAGGAGATGTTACTTGCAATTTTAGCGTGGAAAATAAATTAATTACTGCTTACAAACTAAATTACATTAAAAAGAAAACAAACAATATTATTCCATTATTCGTGTTATTGCTTGTTGGTGTTTTAGGTGGTGTATTATATTCAAGCGGTTTACTTCCTAAATGGGCACTTATTGCAATCATCGCAGCAGCTGGTGTTTTTGGCGCTTTTAATAGTCAAGGTAATTGGGAATGTAGCGAACAAAGCGTATAACAACATGCCTTGTTCTACCCACAAAATCGACTATTTTAATAAGCCATGAGTGGCGTTGGGCTGCGCAAGCTTAGCGCCAACCTACGTGGGCGCTGGCGATAACGTTTTTGCGGGCCCCTTGCAAAATACCCAACACGCCTTGTTCTACCCACAAAATCGACCATTTTAATAAGCCATGAGTGGTGTTGGGCTGCGCAAGCTTAGCGCCAACCTACGTGGGAGTTGCCGTTAACGTTTTTTGCGGGGCTTCCATGTAAAACATTTAAGTAGGTTGGGCTGAAGCATGAAGCCCAACACGCCTTGTTCTACCTACAAAATCGACCATTTTAATAAGCCATGAGTGGTGTTGAGCTGCGCAAGCTTAGCATCAACATTTTTTGCGAGCCCCCGTGCAAAATATCGTTTGATAAATAAGAACCGTGTTTTATTCTTTGGGTTATTGATGAAATTTTGATGGATGTCCCAGTAAATTCATCTAATGTCCAAGTTACACTCATACTATCCTCGACACATCGCCCAAATAACGGGCTAAGTAACGCTTGCTAAAATTGTGGAGCGAAGCAGAACCGAGCAAGCGTTACGTGTCCTGTTGATTTGTTATTGATGCCACGCGCGAAAATTAACGCCCAAAACTGCGAAAAATGCGAAAACCACCTCGAACACCATATCAACATTTATTGCATATATTAATCAGAACACATCACAAATCACTCCAATACCACTAAGTCACATTTATCTTTTGTAAACACATCATGAACTTTCATGCTTGTACCCTTTTACACCATTTAAGTCTGCTTCTGTGAAGTCGGCGTATGAGAGGTTGGCATCTGTAAGGTTGGCACCTGAGAGGTCGGCGTATATGAAGTTGGTGTTTGTGAGGTTGGTGTTTGTGAGGTTGGTGTTTGTGAGGTTGGCACCTGAGAGGTCGGCGTATGTGAGGTCGGCGCGGTTGAGTTTGGCGTTTGTGAGGTTGGCGCATATGAGGTCGGCGCTGTTGAGATCGGCGCTGATCATGTTGGTGTTTGTGAGGTTGGCGCTTGTGAGGTCGGCGCTGATGAGGTTGGCGCTGATGAGGTTGGTGTTTGTGAGGTTGGCGCTTGTGAGGTCGGCGCTGATGAGGTTGGCGCTGATGAGGTTGGTGTTTGTGAGGTTGGCGCTTGTGAGGTTGGCGTGACTAAAATCTCCTCCATATAAACTATACTGCCTTAAATATGCACCCGATAAATTAACACTTCGATATGAGCTTTCCTCGTCAGGTTTCACTCTTATTTTATTTATATGTCGACATACACGACCGACTAGCGTGATTATAGGCTTCATTGGTAAACAACGGCCAATAACCGTAATAGCCACTTGAATATCTTCACGTACTTTATATCGGTCTTGGTCTTGGTCTTCAACATTCTGAGGGCGCTCGGCGTGAAGCCTTACATATGAACACAAAACATCAATAACCTGTTGATAATAGTTAGGGTTATTTAAAGCTATTTTTTCTAATGAATATATCGCGCCTAAGCGGCGCTCGATGCTAGGGTCATTGTTTTCCATCGCCCCTAATTGCTCAATACTTTTATTAAACATGTCATTAACGTGGTTGCTCTCAGTAATGGCTACTTGCTTGTCCGAAATAGTCGTTTGCTTTGATGCCAGCCAAGTGCGCCAAACGAGGAAAGGGAAACCCACCATAGCAATGAGAGCTAAAGCCACATTTCGAAGGTCTTCTGGGTTTGTAATAGTGAATGCTTTGTCCAACCAATCCATAGTTAATATTCTTTAGGGAATAAGATAAAAACCAGCATACCAACATTTGTGACATATTTTAACTCGCTTTATCATTTTCATATTACTAGGCGTCTTGAGTTTTGGTGGAGACAAACGCCTCTTCCTGTATTTTGATATAATGCCAATTCAGCTTATATTGGTTATTAATCTGAAGCACCGAAATCCATAAAAGCATCCAACACCACATCGCTATCCGCGAGTTAATTTTTCGTATGGATGTTACCAGAGTGATTTAATCAACTACGTGTATAGTTGAGGAAATACGACACGGATTGTTACAAGGCTTGTTTGTGCCTGTCCCAGTAAATTCAAAGCCACAAAATATTTTTAAATGTATAAAATACTTGTTGAGCACAATTATCTATAATAATTTATGATATTAAATATGATCAGATTTTATTGAACCATTCCACATGTCCTATGATTTCTATTTAAATAGAACGCTCCAAGCGGATAATGAAAAATTAAGCGAAAGTGAACTTTTGTCTAATCATGATTTCATTATTGTTTTGGCCGAACCAGGAGCCGGAAAAACTGCGTTGCTAGAAAGTTTGGCTAAAAAATTATCAGTGCCTTTAAACCGAGCTGTATTTTTTACAAATAGCTCACAATACCAAGACGAATCAACTATTGTTATTGATGCATTTGATGAAGTACCAAAGTTAGGAATAGAAGGTTCTAATTCACTTTTATCAAAGATTGCAAAAAGCAATGCAAAAAAAATAATAATATCTTGTAGATCTAGTGAATGGTTTACATCGTCCACTATGATTTTAGAAGGTAACGTACATCGCCAATTTAAAATAGTTAGATTAATCGAATTTTCAGAGTCAGATCAAAAACAAATTTATGATAATTATACAAAAGAAACTGACTTCTTTGAATTTAGAGAAGAGATATCCAAGTTTTCTTTAGATAAATTACTTCACAACCCACAGTTTTTAAAATTATTTGCCGATGCTTATATTGAAAGTGATAAGTCTTTCAATAATAAGGTTGAAATATACAATCTAGCGATTAAGAACTTAGCCAAAGAAATAAAGCCAACAATACCAACTAACAAAGCAATTTCTATTGAATCTAGAATCTTAATAACCTCCGAAGTTCTCACCAAAGTATTACTTTCCGGCGCTGAAGGTATATCAACCTCTGAACATGTAGAATCTAACACATACCCACTAATCGGTTCTCTATTTAAACATAAGCAGGATGCGGAAGTTAATGTATTAAATACTAGGTTTTTTAAACCAACTGAAAAGGCCGATATACATATACCTGTACATCGAATCGTTGCAGAGTATTGCGCTGCTCAATTTCTTACAAATCGATTGTCGGCCCCCCTCGACCCTTTAACACTAGAGCAGTGCTTAACAATAATTGCACCAAATAATATAGTGAGAAGGGAGTTAAGAGGGCTAATGGGGTGGATGGCGGCATTAGGTAGTGAAGCAGTTCAAATCGACTTAATTACATTAGACCCGTATTCGGTTATTTCGAATGGAGATCCAGCGCAATTATCAAAAAAATCTAAAGAATGGTTGTTATTAAAATTAAAAGAAACGGAGGGTAAAGATCCTTTTTTCCGACGATGTGATAATTGGAGAACGTTTAATATATCAGGTTTCTTTACACCTGATATATTAGAAAGCCTAAAGCCGTTAATTCTACATAGTATTGAGGGCGGTGATTTACAGTATTTGCTCTTAGAATTGATTAGCGATAGCCCTTTGGTAGGTAGAGTTTCTAAAGAATTACGCGAGTTAATGTTAGCACCGTCAGAGGGGGAAAAAATACGTTTTCAATCTATGCGGGGCTTGTTAAAAACAAGCGAATATACACCCGCTCACGACCTTCAAGCACTATGCAGAGAAAAGAGTTCAATATCGTTACATATAGCGACTGAAATAATTGAAAAATTTGGCTACAGTAGAGTTAGTTTTTTAGAGCTAACTAATTATTTTTGTGCATGCGCCAAATTGTTTAATTTGGCTGGTCACTACACCACTATATATTTTTTAAACAACTTCATAAAAACAATTAACTTAGCGCTTACAATAAAATTATTAGATGTATTAACGATGAATATTGCTTGTCTTTGTGGTAAAGACAAATATACATGTAAATGTCGCATAGGGATAAGTAAACTAGTTGGCAAATTATTAGACAATTATTTTAATATTTCTAAATATAATCACTCGCCAGAAAAAATATACAGTTGGTTAAATAAATTACATTTCCCAATATCAAGAAATATATCAAACATATACTCAGTAAAAATACTTTCTAACAATCTAGAACTACGACACGGTATTTTGACCCACATATTTGAAAATTTAACTGATAAAGAAGATATTAAAAAAGCTAAAGAAAAGCTATATTGTAGATATACTCATGCTGGATTAAGTTTTAAAAGAGAAGATTTTTATTTTATTTTAGAGCTTGCTGCGACAAATAAAAATTTGTCATTGTGGGCAAGTTTTTTAAGTGATTGCGAACCGAACCGTAATGTCTCAAATGTGAGTTCTGAATTAAAAGCTGGAAGAAAACGTTTGAGATTTTTAGCTTATCAAGATCCAGATTTATTGAAAATTTGGGCCCAGACTACTAGAAATAATAAAAAGTTAGCAAATGAATTGTATTTTAAACACGATTCAAAATCACAGCGTAGGATAAGGCGCAATAATTTAAAGAATATAAGACGCCAAGAAAGAAGCCTAAAGCATTTTCAAGATAACCTATCTTTAATTGAACAAGGTTTGGCTTTTGATTATTTAAAGATATTTGCCGAATTCAGCTTAAACCACGGTAGGGTGTTCGTGGTTGAAAATGAGTTTTTTATAAATCATGAAGAGGTTTTTAAAAAGGGACTAAGGCGCTACCTAAAAATAACAAAACATGAAAATAGTAATTTAAGTGAAATAACTCACCAAATCAACGATTCAGTCATGGTTATTTTTACCGCTTGTTTGATCATTTGGCGGGAAGATAATACGCTTAAAAACATTGATAAAAACGTCCTCTTATCAGTTAGAGTTTGCTGTGAAAATGAGTTAATCAAACTTCCTCAATTAGATAGCTCTTTATTTAAAGCAGAACTTGATGCTTTATTATTCCCTCACATTACCTCTCCTGAAGAGTTTATCCGCGGAGTACTTGAACCACAGTTATTTAATGGAAAAGACTATTACCCTAAAATAGAAATGTTTGAAAATGATTTCACTTTTTCCCCATTGCGCTCCAAATTGTCATTTGAATGGCTGTATCAAATAAAAAATTTAAATACTTATAGTTTAAATAAGCTTTTTGAAATAGCGTTGAGTTCTTGTGAAGATATAAACGAAGTGAATAAGCTGATTATAACCAGGTGTGATGATTTATTAATAGAATCAAAAAATGAAGAAGGTGATAAAGAAGTTCAAGAGTTTTGGTTTATACGTGCTTTTTATTTTTTATCTTTACAAAAATCAGCACTCTATTGGAATGAGCTAACAATAAATAAGAATTCTGTATTTTTATTTATTAATGTATCAGGAAGTTATACTTATGCAGCTCCAAAAGGTTGGCCAAATTTATCGGCAGCAAAAATCGGGGAGGTATTATTTGCTTTTTTTGAACATTGGCCAAAAGTGGCATTGCCAAGTTCATATGGAACAGGGTGTCCAAAGGAGGAAAAAGCATATAGATTGTTAACTAATATAGTTTGGTATATTAATCAAGATGCGGATTCAGTATCAGCAATAAAAGTCCTAAATCATTTAATCCAAGATAGCCGATTTTCTGACATTAGTAGCACTTTAAAAACGTTATTAGTAGAGAAAATAACCAATCAACTATCTAAAAATTTTAAACCACCATCACCACAAAAAACGGTTAAATTGTTAGATGATTGTGAGATCATTTCAGTTGCAGGCTTAAAAAATTTAATATTACAAAATCTTAAAAAATATCAAGCAGAAATTAATGGTGGTGAGTTTAATACAGCTGATCGCTTTTATAATTATAATAAAACAGATAAGAAATGGAATCATCTTAATGAGGTTGCATGTGTTGAAATAATTGCAGAGCATCTACATACTAAGCTAGCCCATCAAAACTTTACGATTGAAGTAGAAAAACAGACTAAAAATCAAAACCGAATAGATTTAACTGTAAGCAAGAAATTCGAAGGACAAAGAATTCTACTTCCGATCGAAGCCAAAGGCCAATGGCATAAAGACTTATATAGTTCAGCAAATAATCAGCTGTTTGAACGTTATTCAATACATCCTGATGCTGATTTTCAGGGTATTTATTTAATCTTTTGGTTCGGTCATCTTATCCCCATAGCTACTCGTAAAGCTAATGGAGTAAATAGTGCGGAAAAACTAAAGAATAAGATAGAGGATGAATTGCCTGAAGATATTAAAAATTTAGTTTCTGTATTTGTTTTAGATGTATCTAAAGAGTAACTATTTAAGCAAATGTAGCCTAAGATCCAGAAATAATCATCGGTGACATGCATTAATAATGTATTGATATTGCTTGATTAATCATTTTTGGCAAGCGTAAGTAACCGATGAGTTTCTTAGTTAGTATGACCAACTTGATCGTTAAAAAAGCCCGCGTTTATGAGCGGGCTTTTTGTTTTAGATTTTCGTTTTATATTTTCGTTTAGAGTATAATGAGCAATTGCAGTTTAACTCTTCATTTTAACTCTGCCTTTAACACTAATTAACTTGAACGTGGTATAAAAAATTGCGAATTCAACGCCGTTGTAACGGAAAATATCCCGCTTAGGTTTTTTTATTTATATCGTCGAGTATAAAGTTGATGGTTTAGCTCTTTGGCGGCCTCAACTAAAGGCGCATAAGGTACATCGGCAACATTTACAAATCCCACATTATAGTTTTCACCATCGTAAGCGCGACCGGTTAAAGGCGAATCTATATATTGAAACCAATGCGCGCCAACAAAGTATGGGTTATCAATAACACTCTGCATGTATTCTTGATATTTTTTACCGCGGTCTTTTTGGTTTTCAGCATGAATTAACCCTGGGTTTAATAAGCCAGAGTCCATGGCGCCATTATGAAACTCACCAATGATACTGGGCATATCTAACTCAACTAATTTTTGCCAATAAGGTTGATCGATACCTTCGCGATAATAATTGTAGCTCATTACATCGACATGTTTTACTGCTGCTTTTCTTACCTCTGGTGTCATGGCCCAGTGCGCAAAGCGCGGGCCCATATATAGGTGGTTTGGCATGTGTTGCTTAAGTAAATTAGACACGATACTAAAATATTTGTCGGCATAATCGTAAAGTAAAACCGCAAAATCGTTTTGCATTTCTTGTGTGATTTCGGCCACGGTGTATGGCGCTTCAAGCGCTTGCCAAGATGCAAAATGGCTATGCCATGAATGATTTAAAGCGGTAATGCTTTTATATCGCTGCTGCAATTTAGCCATAAAGGCTTGTTTAAGTGGGCTGTCGTTGGCTGGTTTAGTAAGTGAGTTAATCACGATGCCGTATTGTGCTTCAGCTCCCCATTCTGATCCCCAGCTCTTTTCGTTATCAATAAACACGCCAACACACCAAGGGTTATTTTGAACTTCTTGCGCGATTTGTTTAACGGTAACCGCGGCTCGTTCGGCAAATACCGGATCAAATGGGTCTGGCATTGCTCCCCAATAGTCATTACCCGAACTGACCGTTTTAAAATCGCCAATGATCCAACCATTTGCAAAGTAGGGCAGACGGTTTATTTGGTAAAAGCTGGGATCAACCCAATTACCAAACGAGGTAAATCCCCAAGAGTGCATGCGTTTAACTGTGGTATCGCGCCAATGTTCCATCAATTCAGCTTCGTTGTGGGAGCCATATTTACGGGCTAAATTAGCTCGGTAAAAACTGTAGGTTTCGCCATGTTCAACGGCTCCACTGTGTACAGTTCGACGGTAGCCATAGCTGGCCGCTTCTTTGCTGTTATAACTGGGTAACCAAGTAAACATATCAGCTCGCAAGGATGAACTCACATATCGGCTGTTTATTGCATTGTTTGGTGCTCTGTTTAAGCCTATTGAATCTTCGGGGGTAAAGTCGTTTGCATCACGTTGTGTGATCAACGATTTATCAAAGTCGTAACCGGTGATCGTTGATGTATTTGCCATGCGTATATTGGCGATACCATTTGAGAAAAATAAATAGCCTTCAGGATCGACTAAAGACCATTTTCCTTGATACTTTTCAGTTCGGTAATAACCTGTTGCTTTTAGTTTTGGCCCATTGGCCCAGCCATTAAATTTTGAACGCGACGTAAAAGGTTTATCTTGTAAGCTTTTTTGTTCATGCTCAGATACTTCACGTAGATGTTTTAAGTTATCAATTTTATTTTCGAAATCGATTTTTGCGTTTTGACCAAATTGATCAACCAAGCCTTTCATATAATTAGGGTCAAAGTGATTTGGTTCTATAAACCGAACATTATCAATTTCGAGCTCTTTGTCTTCGAGTACGCCTGAAATCATAAAACGCACTTTGGTGATAGCCGACAGATCAAGTGCTTTTACGCCGCCACGCCAGATTGTTTGCACCCAATCATGTTGCCAACTCACGGGGTTATTACGGATACCTGAGTTAAGGGCTAACGCGGGCACATTTAGTTCTATTAAATAAGTCCGTTTACTGTTTGCGGGTACATCAACATTACGCAGTTGAAACGCGTTATTGGCACCATGCGTGTAAATGTAAACATGCGCTGAAGCGGGCGCGGGGTTACTGATATCAAGCGCGATAGCCGCATATTTGTGTTGGTTAAAATTCCACGCCGGTTTAGGCACTAAACTAAACGATGCATTGTGATTATTTTTTGCTGCCAGTTTGATATTAACTTGCGTATTTTTCTTCTTTTTTACTAATATGGCGGTTGAATTTTCAAGTTCAATTAACTTGAGTTGCTCAGGTTTTTCAAAATTTAATAAGGTTGTCGATTTTACTGAACTTGCCTGTGCATTCGTTATTGCCATCACCAACAAAGCGAACAGCACGAGATAGCAATGTTTAATTGAATGTTTAATTGAATTTTTAGTCATATATTTATTCATGTATTTGTACATACTGTTATCCGGTTAAAAGCACTTACAAACCTAAAAATTACGGGTGGTAATAAGTCACTCAATAGTAATAACTATATATTGTTGTCATGGCCACAAATCGACACATTATTTTTTTTATTTATATCAATTAATCTGATTTAGGCTGGTATTTTTGCAGGGGCTTTTTTAACGGTTGGTGTATAAACAAACATTTGGGTATAAACACAATTAAATTCGCCTTTTATCAAAAGGTAAAGGTGCGGTTAGTGAGCTCGCAGTACCCTAAAAATATACGTTAAGTTATCAGCATGCTTGAACGCATGTTTTGAAAACAGCCGTGTAAATGCTGATTAACAAAGAAAATTTCACGCGCTATAAATGAAAATATAAAGCGGTTAAAACGTAGAAAAGCCGCCCTTTTAAAGATAAACTACGCACCCTTAAAATGAGGGCAAACAGTAGGTTGTAAAATTGAAATTTAACAATAAACAAGTCTTGATATTTGATTTAGATGGAACGTTAATTGATAGTGTGCCCGATTTAGCACTTAGCATTAATCAAATGTTAAAAACATTGGGTATGAAAACGTATACGACCGAAGTTATTCGTAGTTGGGTTGGTAACGGAGCCGAAGTGTTAACCAAAAGAGCGTTGTCGGGCCATATAAAAATTAGCCCTGATCTTGATCCCGCGTTGGTTGAAAAAGCCTTGGCCATTTTTCTTGATTGTTACGCGCAAAATATCTGCGTAGAGACCACGCTCTACCCAAATGTAAAAAACACACTCGAAACTTTGCACGGCAAAGGTTACCGCCTGGTTATTGTTACTAATAAGCCAGAACAGTTTGTTCGTCCTATTTTAAACGAGTTAGAGTTGAATCATTTATTTGAAATGGTGGTAGGCGGCGATAGTTTACCTAAACGAAAACCTGATCCAATGCCATTAAATTATGTATGCGAAAAGCTAGATATGCCTCCCGCGGCTTGTTTAATGGTTGGCGACTCTAAAAATGATATTTTTGCTGCCGTTGCGGCTAACATGCAAAGTATCGGTTTAACCTACGGTTACAATCATGGCGAAGACATCAACAGCCACGGTGCAACCCTCGTTTTAGATGATTTTGCTACGATTAACGAAACGCTAGCGTAGCCATGCTAGCGCCTTTATCAGCCGTTATATTACCCAATTGAACTGTAGTCTATGAATAATCAAAGTTGTGCGCACGCCAATACGCGAGTTGGTATTATCGGCGGTGGCATTGGTGGGGCGACTATCGCGTTACGCCTTAGCCAACAAGGTGCGAATGTTTTTTTATTCGAAAAAGAAACGAGCTTAGTTAACGGCCCGCCTATGTGTCATCTTCATGCTGGCGGTAATTTATATCGAGAAATTTCAGACCAACAATGTATCGAACTGCTAAAACAATCGATCAGTACCGCACGCCTTTATAAAGATGCAATTGATTATAGGCCCACCATTGTTGCCGTGCCGTTAAAAGATAACGGCCATCCGAACGATGTTATCGCTCGCTTAAAAACGCTGCAGCAAGAGTATGCCAATTTAATCGATAAAGACGCTTTAAACCAAGTATTGGGGCCTGCCGCACATTATTTTACGTTGTATGAGCGCGAACAAATCGAAAAGCTAGCAAGCTTGCCTACACCTAAAAAACCTGAAACATCCGAACAATGGATGATTGCCTTCGCTAAAAATGCCAATTTGAATCAATTAAAGTTCCCTTTGATCTTAGTTCAAGAGTATGGCATTAACGTTTTTAGGCTTGCTGCCATTACAAGCTTGGCACTTGAAAACAGTCAAAATTGTCAGTTGTTTACTAACACTCAGGTCAGTTCGGTTGCCTTAAATAATGGTAACAATACATGGAGTATAGAAGCGAACTACCAAGGTGAAAATCAGACATTTGAAGTCGACTATTTAATTAATGCCTGTGGTTTTAGAACCGGTACTATTGACGATATGGTGGGGTTGCGACCAAAGCGTATGGTTGAATTTAAAGCGGCTTATATTAGTCATTGGTCTAGTCACCAAAATAATTGGCCTGAGATCATCTTTTATGGTGAGCGAGGCACAAAAAATGGTATGACACAATTAACACCTTACCCTAATGGGTACTTTCAAATTCATGCTATGACGCCGGATGTTACGTTATTTGAAGATGGCTTAGTTGCATCAAAGTGCGAGAGTGCACAGCCTCAACTGCCTCATCAATTTTTAGCCAAAGTGAACAATCAATGGGACCCTCAAATGGTTAGCAACAGAACCCTAAAGGCCATTGATAAAGTAGCCGGTTTTATTCCATCTTTTAACAATGCAACGTTAGGCGGCCCGCCTATGTTTGGTGCGCAGCAAATTCCGGGTATTGACGCGACATTACGCGTTGCCGATGTGACTTTTCAATCCAATAGATACGCAAGATGTGAAATTGTAAAGGCCTCATCTGCATTACCGGCCGCTAATACGATAGTCGATCAACTCGTTGCACAGGGCTTGTTGCCACAAGGCGGTAAACCCGTTAATACGACTTCAGTGAGTGACAGCTTAACCGAAACAGAAATTAGCCAGCGAGCTGAAGTTTTGGCAATTGAACGGTGTTTTCCAAAAGAGCTCACGGGGCGCTTAAACCCCAACGTTATTTAAAATAGCGAAGCGTTACGTAAAATATGAGGCGGCACGTAAAATATACGGATTACATAAAATAGCGAAACGAAAGGCTCAGAGTAGGGCTCTTTCATCAGCTTTTTTATCTTTATCATTCAACGCTCACGGCATCAATTTGCTTGTAGGTTGATTATTTATCAGTGAATAGGTAATAGCCATTCAGTGTTAGTCATTAAGCGCTAGTTAGTAAATGTCAGTGCATGTCTTTCATCTCTGCTTTATAGCAAGGCTAAAATGGTACTGTATTTTCTTGTTCTTGTTCTTGTTCTTGTTCTTGTTCTTGTTCTTGTTCTTGTTCTTGTTCACTTTAGTGGGTATCTTGCTCTTCTGCAGCATATAGTAAGTGCCACATTTCATGTTGGTGCAGCCAAATTGGATCTGCATTTTGCATTAACCAATCTTCTTGCGGGATCTCGTCTATCATCGCAGGCCGTTTAACTCTTACTTGCTTACCATTTTTAAAGACCCACATATATTTTTTTTGGCGCTCTAACTTGGCTTTTTTCTTAGCTCGTTTCTGGTTAAGCGTTAATTTTTTAGCTTTTGGCATCTTTCACCTCGAATGCTAGTTAGCCTGTACAAAACGTTTTTATCGTTATTTTAATGATGTAGATTTTAATTTTAAATTATACTGTAGGTTGCCATGAGTGAAACGAATCGCAACAGGCTCGTGTCGTTTTTTAATACCCAAACATAAAAAGTTAAATTATTTACAAAATACGACTTATATTCACCGAGTTACCTAGAATATAAATGGTGCGGTTCGCAAGCTCACGGCACCCTACAACAGTCTAACTAAAAAACAATAATATCAGAGGTTTTTAGATATACCTGTCTCGCATGATACTTTTTTAAATTACACCGTAGGTTGCCATGAGTGAAACGAATCGCAACTGGCCCATGTCGCTTTTTAATACCCAAACATAAAAAGTTAAATTATTTACAAAATACGACTTATATGCACCGAGTTACCTAGAACATAAATGGTGCGGTTCGCAAGCTCACGGCACCCTACAAAAGTCTAACTAAAAAACAATAATATCATAGGTTTAGAGATGCCTGTCCCGCACGAGAGGCGAACTTAATACGCTGATCTTAAAAAATCATATTGTTGTTGAATGTTAACGGTTAGGGTTAAGTAACTTGAAAAAATGTTATTTTCGATCACAATAGCGTTTTATATTCGTTAATTATTAAAAGGATTTTATTGTGTCTGATGTTGTTAGTTTGCCGGCTGTTGATATTCAATCTTTTGAAAAATCAGGTGAAATAGACAAGCTTGAATTTAAAGTTAAAGCATTAATAAAAAAAGGTTTGTTTATTGATGCCTTGACCCTAGGTGAGCAACATTGGGGGCCAATAAAATCTTGGCAAACGATAGAGCAGCAGCTAATCGCCCGTCCAATTTGGTACAACTTGGGTGGTGATCGCTATTCAGATGTGATCACGCTCAAATTATGGCGCAAACATAAAACTCATGCTGATGTGTTAGAGCGCATGCTTTATTACGTATTTAATGAAAAAGGCCCTATCTTTGCCTCTGAATTTTTACAGCAATATCGTGAATTCATGGTTGGTGATGATGTTAATTCAATTGACGGAGAAGATAAACAAGCCGATATACTCCTGTATGAAGCCTTGGCTAACCGGTGTTTTAAAAACTTTGCACTAGCTGAAACCAAAATCCAACAAGCGATTGACTTAAAACCGAACGAAGCGTGGTTTAAAACAATATGGGTTAGGACTTTACTCGATCAAGACTTGGTGCCAGAGGCATTAACTCAAGCCTTAGCTTTACTTGATTCGCACACCACTATTGCTAATGTGCGATTAGTTGTTGATGTTTATAAACGCCAATCAGATTTAAGCAATGCACTTTCAACGTTACAAAAGTACACCACGATATTTCAATCGGCTGCGTTGTGGCTAGACCTAGCTTGCTTGGCTGGTAATTTACATGACTGGTCTTTATGTGAAGCGGCGTTAGCACAATTTATTGCACTGCGTATTATAAAAGATAAATCAGATGAGCAATTTGTCATCTCACTTCAGGCTCAATTAGCGATACATAAAAACGAAACCGCTCAAGCCATTAACCTGTTGGCAGACACTAAAAGCGTCTACTGGAAAATTGTACAAAAAAACCTTAAAAATAAGCCTGAGAATGCCGAAAGTAAAATACTTGATGTGCCTTTTATGCGCCAAGAACATCTTACTTGTGCCCCTACAACAATGGCGGCGCTTTCACAATTTTGGGGTGTTAATTTTGATTCAAAAGCTATCGCTGAAGAGATTTGTTTTGACGGTACGCCGGATACTAAAGAACGCCAATGGTTACGTGATAATCAATTTGCTTTTAAAGAGTTTGAATTAGACATTGAATTAGCGTTTGATTTAATCAGGCATGACCTGCCATTTGCTTTAGTGACAACCAATGGGTATTCGTCGCATTTACAAGCCGTTATTGGTTTTAATAATCAAACGGGTACGCTGTATTTAATGGACCCTTCAAGCTCGACTCAGGTTGATATACTGGCAGAAGAGCTAATTAAATCGGAAGGTTTTGCTGGCGCGCGCTGTCTGGTTTTTGTGCCTGAGGCACAAAAACATAAACTCGACATGTTTGATTTTCCGGCGAGTGATTTATATCCCTATGTTGATCGTTTTCACCTCGCGCAAGATAAAAATGATTTTGTCGCCGTACAGCGAGAGTTGAACGAGTTAATAATGTTAGCCCCCGATCACCGCTTAACGCTTCGGTGTCAGCGATCTTATGCTATTTCAAATAACGATGTGCAGATGATTGCTGATGTAAATAATAAACTGCTTAGTCGTTATCCTGATGAAGTTGTTTTATTAAGTTCACAATTTTTTTGCCAGCGAGATACTGGATCTCGTGCCGAAGCCATCAAAACCCTCGCTCAATATGTCGAAAAAAAGCCAAGTTTGGATTTAATTAATACATTATTCGATGAAATTTATGAAACGAATGAACAAGAAACATTAACGTTAAGCTTGCTAGATAAATTAAAAATGTATGGGTATCGCTCGGCATCTGCTTGCTGGTCAATCGCTAATTATTACTGGTCTAATCAATCTTTTACAGCGGCAACAGACTATTATTTATATGCCCATTGCTTAGATGATACGAATAGTTTGTTTGTTGAAAGTTACTACAAAGCGGCGCGTTATCTTGGCCAACAGCATGTCGCGTTAGATTTTTTATTGCAACGACATCAAAAATATAAAACGCGTTCAGCTAACCCCGCTATATCGTTATTTGAAGCTTACAAGCTAGAGAATTTAGAACATGAAGGGTTTGAGTTTCTTTTTGAAGCAATTGAGCTTCATCCTAATGATTCTGATTTATTACGTTATTTAGCCAATAAGTTGATTGTAAACAGTGAATGGTCGCGATTTGATGCTTTAGCCGAAACCTTTGAGCGTGTGTTAAGCCAACATGATCATGATTTATTATTAGCTAACAAAGAATCTAAATCGGGGCACATTGAAAAAGCAATTGCGTTTTATCAAACGGCTTTTGAGCAATCTCCGTTTGTGACTAAAATCGGCAATGAATATTTCTGGTTATTACAGCAAAATGGTCAGCAAGACCGCATTGATGCCGAGCTCGTTACGCTATACAACACCGACCCGCAGAATGCCGTTGTTTGGGATTATTTAGCCGATTGGCATAGTGATGAACAACGGATCATAGCTGTGCTGGAACAGACGATTAAAGCGCGTCCAGACTATGCGGCGGCAAGACGACAATTGATTGATTTGTATCTTAAAACTAACCAAACAGACAAAGCCCATAAACTGGCACTCGAAACAGTCGATACCTTAAAAGGTTCACGCCTAAATAGTGCATATTTAGCAAAATGCTTGTTAAAGAAAAACCAGTTTGAATCGGCTAAAACGTTAGCTAAAGAGGTGTTAACACAATCGATTGATGAAGAGCTCGCATTTGATATTTTGTTTTCGGCTAGCCAAACAGAAGATGAAAAAACGCAAGCTTTACTGTTTATTCGAACCCAAATGGTTGAGCAGGTTTTATTTGGTAATAATGCTTGGAATTATTGGTTCGAGGCACAAGCTTTTTTAGATAACGATGCTTTGCTCGATTTTGTACAATTTTTATTACAAAAGCATTCGCATTTATGGCAAACCTATGCGATTGCGGGCATGTATTATTCGCAAGTCGGCGATATGTCGGCTGCGGTTGAAATACTTAAACAGGGCATAGCTAAGTTTCCGTTAACACCTCGAATTCATTATGATTTAGGTAAAACCTATGAAGCTCAAGCATTATTTGACGATGCCATCAACTGTTATCAAAATGCGCTTAAATTAAACCCACAATGGGATACCGTCGCTAAACAATTAGCCGATTTATTAGAGAATCAAGGTGATTTACAATCGGCACTAACAACCGTTGAAAACACGTTAAAATTTGTTTCAAATGACGGTGTTTTATTCGGTTATCAAGCAGGGTTATTGTTAAGCTTGAACCGTAAAAATGAAGCCTTAACCGCTTTTGTTAAAGCGGTTGAAAATCATTATGGTTATCGGTGGGCTTGGTCTAATTTGGTTAATCTAGCTGATGAACTGGGTCAACCCAGTTTAGCGCTTGATACCGCTAAAAAGATCAGCAAAAAAAGTCCTTTTAATGCAGCGGTATGGTGTGATTATGCCTTTGTTGCCGATGGCGCTCAAAAACTATTGTTGCTCAATAAAGCGATAGAATGTGATCCCCATTACACCAACGCTTATCGAGATAAAGCCCAATATTATATCGAACTTGGTGATTATAGCGCGGCGTTACAATCACTTGACGATACGCCTTGGCAACTAGATTTACCGTTAGTATTAGCCAGTGTAAGAGCCGAATTATTAAGTGATATTGGCCAAACGCAAAATGCGGTCGATGTTTTAAAGCGTTTACTTTATAAAACACAAGGTCAAACCCATTTGTGGCGCAAGCTTTACGCGTGGCTTGAGCAATTGTCTGATCAAAAGGGTTATATTGAAGCGTGTTATAAGCATATTGAGCTTAATTTACATGCATCTGACGCGTTATGTATTGCGAGTGAAAATTTATTAAATAAAGGCGAAAAAGCCGATCAAGCCAAAGCCAAATCTTATCTTGAAAAAGCGTTTCAATTAGCCCCTAATGACGAATATATTGCGCTAACCTATATTGATTATTTAACCACGCAAAAAGAATACAAAACCGCGTTAGATTTAACGCTTGAGCACCTTAAAACTAACGCGAGTGGGTTTGTGCAAGCCCGCTACATCATCTTGTTAGCGCATTTGCAGCAAGCCGATCAAGCATTACGGGCGTTTGAAGTGCTGCTCGAAAGTGGAGAAGATGATTATTGGACGATCAATCGGACGTTTGAAGCGTTAGTGACTGTGTTTGAGCCCGCAAAGGTCATTGCTGTTTTAGCACAGCGTCAAGAATCATTAACTGAAATTCAAAGTTACGTGTGGGTAGAGAACCAGCTCGAAGAGAAAAACAAACAAGGATACAAAAAGCTACTGGATGTGATTCATCCTATTCAGTCAGATATAGCTTGGTTAGGCGCGATGCAAGCCGTGTTGCAATTTTTGAATGATCATGAGATCACGCCTGATCAAAAAACACTCGAAAAAGACACGAAACGCATTAGTGGTCATCCTAAGTTGGTTCAACAATTGATCAACTTGTATTCAATGTGCGATCAATTATATACCGCGATGCATTGGTTTGAACAAACAGAGGATAAACAAGCGCTGTCGGCATTTTGTTTTTATCAGTACCGAATGGCACTCCAAATGCAAAACCGATGGGATGAAGCTGGGCCGTACATCACTCAAGGTTTAAGTTTAACACCAGATAATGTGCTGCATAATTTAAGATTATGGTCAGTTTATGAAAATTGGCGTGTCAATAACCAAGTTGATGTATCAGAACTTAACGTGATTGATTTTTCTGAGCTAATTGAAATTGAGCAATATGTTTATCGGGTTTTATGTGCGGCTCATACGCTTGAAGGTAAAAGTTTAGAGACGGTGCAAACTGCACTTGATCCGTTACTACGAGAATGCCAACATGCTTATCAACCCGCTGCAGGCCATCATTTAGCGTTGGTTCCTCAAAAACTATTGCGCCAACGTATTAAAAGCGCAATGGTTAGCACAGGCTTTATCGCCAAACTTAAACTGCGCTTTTGGATCAGTAATCGGTTTTAATGCGTGCTGTCATAACATGCTATATCCGCTTGTACGTATAAATTAAAGCCCCGCAAATGTGGATTAAGCGAGCCGCTTAACCCATGAAAAAGTAACAGAGTAGAGCAGTAGGCTCTGTTACTTTATTTGCTATGTGAATTCATTAAAATTTTTTAAAATCAGCCTTTTTTAGTCTAATTTCCAGTTTTCTACGGCCCAATTAACGGCTTTAGCTTGCTTTATGGCTTCATTAAAATAACGTTTCGCTTTAGATGGATAACCTTGCAACTGCATCAACTTGGCTTGTAAATAAACGGTGTAAGCAGAATCTTGTGAATTTTGGATAATATTTTGCAACCAAGTATCAGCTGTTGATATAAACACAGGATCTAAGTCTGTTGGTTCTAAATGGGTAAACGCAAACTCGAGCAGGTTTTCTTGTGCTTGATAATGCCCGTGTTCGGCCGCTTGGCTTAACCAATAACTGGCTTTATTTAAGTCGGGTGTGATTTGTTGGTTAGGCGAATTTAACGCTAATTTACCTAATTGATATTGAGCGGTTATATTACCATTTTTAGCGGCCGCTATTAACCACGGTAAGCCCGCTGCTGCGTTATTGTTTTCATAAATTTGATACTGAGCTAAGGCGAGTTGTGCCGGTGCATAAGCTTTTTGACTTAAATTTAATAAAACGTCACTAAAATGGGGATGATTTTTGGGAACAACATAATCACCAAATGCCCGTAAAAATTGCGCATATTGGTATTGCTGGCTAAAGGTGGTTTGATTACGGGTTAAACTTTTAAAGTGTTCAACATAACTCGGAAAACCCATTTGCAAACTGCTTTTACCGTGGTAACCAAAACGTAAATATGAAATCACATTATGTTGATTCACAGGCGTCTTTTTGTTCATCGCGGGTTCATAAATCGAATCTTGTATCGTTTTTAAAATGATCTCGTCATACACGGCCTCTGGCCAAGCAAATAATAATTCAGGTGAGCGGACTCTGCCGTTTTCATCAATATCATGTTTAATCACAAAATAGCCCGGTTCAGGCTGCTTACGTAATTTAAATAGATTATCTTCAGAACCGACTCGGTAACCGGTTAACATATTTTGCATACGCTCGTGCTGACGATCAATTGCATTGTTATGTTCTGCTACTCGACGTTGACGTTTAAATTGCACTTCATCATTTAGATCTAGATTAGTATGTTGAATTAATTTAGCGGGTTTAAAAGGGTGGGTGGCGACAACTTGCACACTGGTATCTGCCAGCGTGGGGTAAATTGATTGCTCAAGCGCTTGTTTACCATAACGTTGCACTAATTTTTCCGTATATGTTTTTGTTTGTTTTTGTTCTGTTGGGCTTAACTGGTTAAAGATATTAGCCGCAAATGCTTCGGCTTTTGGGTATTGATATTCAGATGCTAAAAATAACCAGGCAAAAGCCGCTTTAGGGTTAGCTAGGCCTGATTGAGGATCACTATAAAGTGCTGCTAAGTTGAATTGCGCTTGGGCATTACCCATGACCGCTTTTTGTAAAAACAACATTTTGGCATGTTCAAAATCCTTTTCATTTAGGGCTTTATTGGCTTCGTTAAAATTGGCATTGGCTGAAAACGAAAAGCTCAACAAAATTGTTAAAAGTAACAAGTAACCTTTATACACATTATTCTCCATGAAGTGAGTTGTTTGCTTTGGTTACGATCGATGTCATTCGATAAGTCAGATAACAAAAGCGTTAAAAAATTGAATAAGCTGTAATATAAATGATATTAAATGTATTACAAGTGTAAAGATGGTATGTTTTGTGCGCTGAGGGGATTCACTCACTTGGCTTAATGGATAATAGTTATTGATCAATGAGACTTTATTAACGATCAAAATTTAGTTTATTGGGTTTCGCTTTATATATTTAACCAAATTTTAAAATTTCCCCTAAAAAATATAACTAGCCTATAGTATATTGAACTGGTTTAATACCTACCCTAAATAGAGATTATATTATTTGGTCTGTATTTTATTAAATATAGTCAAAGCGATCGGGTTTTAGGGGAAGCCTTCAAGCTTCGAGACCCCATGAGCATATGCTCTATTATGTGATTGGGGCGAGTAAGCGCTGACAATGAACCATAAAACCTGAGCGAGAAGACTATAGGTTATTAAAAAAGCAGTTAGTTATGCATAGGGCATAGGGACATTCCGATTCGTTGGAAATCGCCTAACTCACACGTCAGTGTTAGTCAGGTGTTAATAAGGGTAAGGATAAAAAATGAACTTTTGGTTAGATCGTAATTCAGAATCAAACAACGTTGTGGTGTTGCAACAAAATAATATTTTAGTGGGCTCATGTGATAAACAAGCTTACGACAATGTATTTACACAGCTCACAGCCGATGTTGCTCCAATAGAAGTGTTAGGCACTGAAGACATTCAAATTATTCCTTTTGATAAATTACAAAACCTCACGAGTAAAAACACGGATACCAGTATTGATCTGCAGTATTTGGCTAAAAAAGGCACTGAAGATTTCACTCTTGATTTTGAAACGCTTGAGCAAAAAAACGCGTGTTTACAATTGATGACTGCTCGTGAGTTTCCTCAATTAAGCTTAACCGTGGCTAAGCAATCGGCTTTATCGGCTAGTATTTCGCCGGTACTTAGTTTGTTGTGCGCAATCGGGTTAGGTAGTTTATATATTGATCGTTTGCGTTGGGTGACAATCATTGTATGTGGTTTATGGGCTCTACTTAGTTTATATGGGCTTTATAAACGCGCAACTAATCCACCTGTGGTGACTAAATTATCGTTAAAAGGCCGTTATGGACGTAAATTCGTTTCTGGGGTTAAAACAGCGGGTGGATATTTATTGGCTTAATTGCGTTTGTTGGCACGGCTAAAATACCGCTTATGTATGGAGAAAAAGCGATTGCTGAACATTCTCAATTAGAATCGTTAGACGCTCGCGATGTTAGTTCTTTAATCGCTAACGGTGCCGATGTTAATTACAGAACTAAAGAGGGTTACACGAGTTTACATAATGCGATTTATGCCGGCGACACCGAACTTGTTGTCGCGTTAATAACAGCGGGTGCCGATGTCAATTTACCCGTTGCGGACGATGGCTATAATAATGCTTTTGAATTGGCTATTTATGCGACAGAAAGCCCCGTTATACTTGCGCTACTTGATGCACCTGATGAATGGGCTAACGCGGCGGGGTTATTAGAGCTTGCGATCCAAAATGAACTTAATAATGAGGTCATTGCTAAACTAGCTGCCCGCGGTGCAGATTTAAATGAAGTAAACGAGGATGGTGAAAATTTATTGTATATAGCATTAATGAATGACGCAAAATATGAATTGATTGCTTATTTATACAATCAAGGTGTTGCAGCCGATTTTATGATTGATGATTTAAGCCCCGCTGATTATGCTAAATCATTACAGCGTTTTGATTTAGTGGCTTTATTTAAGAGTCAGAATAAAAGTGATTTAGTTGCCGTTAATCAACCTAAATCAGCGTTTTTAACCCAATTTATTCAACAAGAATCAGACATCATACTAAAGAGCAAAGGCAATATGATGGTTAAAGTGCTTATAGCGACCGATGAAGAATCTAAAACTGAATGGCACGCGATGGCTGAAAACAATATTCAGTTAAAAGCAATTGATGTTTATTCTAAATCTGATTTATTTGATGTGTTTTTAACACATTGTCCTGCACTTGATAGTGATTTTACGAAAAAGATGGAAGCCGTTTTTTCGAAGTATACTCACGTTAAGCAAGATTATATTAAAGCCGGTGCCGAAGTAATCAACAATAATGCGATTTTAACCCATGAAGAAAAAACCGTGTTGTCAGGCCGTTTTGCTCAAGTTTTGGTTGAGCGTAAAAATACCTTGATTTCGTCTTTTACCAATGTAACAACCGAAACTAAATCTGAATTATTATCACAATGCAATGATGCGATTTTAAATGCTGAGGCTGATGAGCAGTTAGCAAAAGTGAATGCGTATTAGTTGCAAGCGATTGTTGCGCTTTTTACACGAGACTAAAAAGCGAAAATAAACGTACAAGCAAAAAGCAAAATACGGCTGGCGTAGTGTTAAATATAGTCAAAGCGATCGGGTTTTAGGGGAAGCCGTCAAGCTTCGAGACGCCATGAGCATATGCTCTACTATGTGATTGGGGCCGCCTAAATGGATTTAGGTGTTAGAACGACGCAGGAGCCAAAGTCGAGAGTAAGCGCTGACAATGAACCATAAAACCTGAGCGAGAAGACTATAACTGCGCTGGCCTTTTTATTGGGTGGGGTTTGATCGGGTAAAATGATAACATTGCTGATTATTTGTGTGTGGTGGTGTAGCGCTATATTTACCCTCACATTATTAATAGCCATTAATTAGCGCTGCTTAAAGGTGACAACAGGAGATTCGATGATAAAAGCCTGCTTAATTTTATTAACCTTGCTGTCATTTAATGCAACATCAACTGATAAAAACATGACCGCTTTCATCAATGAGTTTGATAAAGAAGCGGTTCAGTTATTAAAAAAGTATAAAATTCCGGGTGGTGCTTTTGTTATTGTTAAAGGTAACGAGGTTATCAAATTAACGACTTATGGCGTTACTGATTCAACAAATACGAACCTCACCAATAATGCTTTAACCAGTCAGGCCTTAACCGCTAAGCAAGCGATTAATCAACATACCGTTTTTAGATTAGCATCCGTTTCTAAAACGTTTGCGGCTACGTTGGCGGTGCAATTGGCTGAACAAGATAAGTTAATATTGAACAAGCCTATTACCGACTATGTCCCTAATTTTAAATTGTCATTACCTAACACGGCAAACCAAATTAACCTGCAACATTTACTCAGCCATACCGCTGGTTTAATGCCTAATTCATACGATAATTTATTACATGAAAACTGGTCGCTGGATAAAATAATATCGAGATTTAATAAGTTAGCACCTATTTGTCAGCCCGGCGAGTGCTATGGTTATCAAAACATTGCTTACAGTTTTATTCAGCAGGCAATCGAAAGCGAGCAGCCGCTAAATTACAGTGAGTTGATGCAGAAAAATATTTTTTCGCCTTTAAATATGACCAATGCATCACTGGGCTATGATGCCTTTAAACGCAATGCCAACACAGCCAAACCACATGTTTTTGATAAAAAAAATTCAACCTTTCGGCTTAATGATCAAGGTAAACGTGTTGTAGATGAGCGAGCGTGGAAAAAAATATCGGTCTCACATGATTATTATAAAGTACTACCCGCCGCTGGGGTTAATGCCAGTATTACGGATTTAGCCAAATGGCTGAATGCTAATTTAGGTCATAAACCTAATGCCTTGAAACCCCAAGTGATCAGTGAATTAACCACAAAAAGAATTAAAACTAAGCGTAACCTACGGCGAAAGTATTGGCGGAATCATTTAGTGGATGCGCATTATGGTTATGGTTGGCGAATATATCAGTTAGAAGGGTTAACCATTCATTACCACGCGGGTTGGGTTGCGGGTTTTAGAGCCGACATTGGCTATTCACCCAAACATGATATTGGTTTTGCTATTTTAATTAACAGTGAATCCAATGTCATTACTGAAATATCGTCCAGTTTTTGGTCTGGTTTACCACATGACTAGAGCGTGTTTATCTTTGTCGTATAGATTTTGTTCAATTCCAAAGCGTTTTGATCGCGACATTGGCTTGATGGCATAGTGGTTCTACGTTAAAAGCATACACAAAAGATAAACACTCTCTAGCTAACCCTAAGCTACTGGGTTATTAATTTAAAATCTGCTTAAAAGAACACATCTAAATTAGTGCCAAGGTCTTCCCAGTTATTAACTAAAGCCGCATTGGCTGTTTCCGGAAAAAACATCTTGGCTAAATCCCCTTGGGCTCTTAATTGTGCTAAGCCTGTTTGCAGTGCTTGGTGAACCACTACACTGGTTGGATGTTGCTTTGATACGACAAAATGACGAGTTTGCTTAAATGTGATTTTTACTCCTTTAACCGGATAAAACACGGTATCAGCACAATGATAAAGAATATCTTTTGAGCCGCTCATCATTAAATCGGTCAGAATAACATTGGCTCGGTTGTGTTTTATCATTTCACACATGCTTTGCGTTGTCGGCACATTGATTACTGTCAAATCGAGCGCGTTTAAGAGTTGCCAATCAAATACCCAATTGTTGGATGAAGCCACGGTGAGTGTTTGGATAACATTCAAAGTGGGCTTTTTGGTTAATTGTGATTTTTTAATCTGAGATTCAATAAAGGCTAATTGAGAATGGGTTGTATAAAAACCCTTAATATATTCACCTGATTTAAAAATGGGCGCGGTTTGCCACAGTTTAGTGGTGTCGATGTTTTTTAACCATACACTTTCTCCCATTATGGCGACATGACCTTTTTGGGTTTCAAGTAATGCGCGAGAATAGTTTGGCACGGTTTTAAAAATAAAATGAGGTTTTATGCCGCCTAATGTTAAAGCTTTACAAATAATTAATAATTCTAAACTGCCACGATAAACGGGTTTTTGTAGATAGTGATTAACGTCAATGCACGGCTTATCATTAATGAGTTGTTTATAGTTTTGATGTGCCTGTGGCGTTACAGAAATAACAATATCGTGTGTTTGGCTTGCAGCCGTGAAACTGGCAAGTAATACCACAAAACAGCCAACCATTTTTAATAAATAACGTGGGTTCAATTTTATAATCAAAGCCTATAAAAACTCATAACCTTGAGTTTAGATTAACAAGGTAGAAAAAACGAATTATATAAGTATGCTCTACTATGTGATTGGGGCCGCCTAAATGGATTTAGGTGTTAGAACGACGCAGGAGCCACAGGTTTTAAGTTCCAGACGAAACCTAAGTTCTTACATCCATGTAAGCAAAGTCGAGAGTAAGCGCTGACAATGATCCCTAAAACCTGAGCGAGAAGACTGTACATAAGGAAGGATGAGCCAGTTAACTTAACCGTGCGGCTAAGTTAACTAACAAATGCAACTATTTAAAATCTTTATCTTTTAAACGGTCGTTAGCATCACCTAATAATTGACCGGTTAATGACTCAGCTAAATCGCCATCTCCCGCTAAAATCGCTTCGTATACTTTACGGTGGTAAGGAATTGATGATGCGTTTTCACGAGGGTCTTGGTTAGTAATACGAATGCTCACTAATAGAGCAGAGTATATTACACCTTCCATTGCGGTTAAAAATTCATTATGTGCAGCATGTAAAACGGCTTTATGAAACAAAGCATCCGCGATGATGAAATTTTCAACACTGCCTTTCTCTTCTTCCATACCGATAATGGCACTTTCAATGGCTTTTAAATCTTCTGGTGTGGCGCGTTCTGCTGCCCAGCGAGAAGCTTTTGGCTCAAAAGACAGGCGAATATCCATCAATTGGTTAAGGAATTCTGGTTTAGGAGACGCAGTAATGTGCCACGCTAAAACATCATCATCTAATAAAATCCATTGGCTACGCGGGCGTACTTTGGTGCCAATACCGCGTCGAACATCTAACATGCCTTTGCCAACTAATATTTTAACGGCATCTCTGATAACCACACGGCTTACTTGATAACGCTCTGATAATGCATTTTCATCATCTATTAACGTATCTGGTTCAAATGTACCGGCTACAATGCGACGGCCTAATTCACGGGCAATTTGCACAGAAAGGCTAGGGGCCATTGTGGTTGCACGTTTTAAATCGTAATAAACTAATTCACTCATAATTTTTCTACTAAATTTACTGCCTATAATAAATATATAAACATACTATGTTTAGGTATTCAATCTTTAATTTTTTTATACGAAAAAAAAATAATAAAAATGAATTTTATTAAAAAAATTACATTTTTTTCGGCATTTAACTATCCGTTCATGTTCGCCTCAAATGTGTTGCCTCTTTATTTGTTAAAAAAAAGTTATATAAATCTGTGACATAACAAAATATATCAATAACATGTTGCTTTCATGTTGATTATCTAAACATCATATGTTTTAATTGAGTCAAATCTTGAACATCATATGTTTGGTTAATTGTTATTAATAGGTTGTTCGCAAAGTTTGAATCTTTATACATACTATCTACTAGTGACAAATTGTTGATTAACTAATTAGACATTAATAAGTGAGACGATAAGTATATGAAACGAGTAAAACACCTACTCATATTTGCCCCGCTTAGTTTGTTGCTAAGTGCATTTGTCATGGCAGGACAAACTCAACCTAATATTATTTTGTTATTTGCAGATGATGCCGGTTATGCCGACTTTGGTTTTCAAGGTAGCACAATAATGAAAACCCCTAATCTTGATCAGTTAGCAAAAGACGGCATGATTTTCAAACAAGCCTATGTAACTGACCCAACATGTGGTCCTTCACGTGCAGGCCTTATTACCGGTAAATATCAACAACGTTTTGGTTTTGAAGAAAACAACGTACCCGGTTACATGAGCCCTAACTCTGCCGCTGATGGCCGTGAAATGGGTGTAGATGTTAATGAAAAAACAATCGCTGATTATTTGAAAAAGCAAGGTTATGCAACGGCTGTATATGGCAAGTGGCATTTAGGGGGCGATGATAAATTTCACCCAACCAAGCGTGGTTTCGATGAGTTTTATGGTTTTAGAGGCGGCGCTCGTAGTTACTACGCTTATGATAACGCGCCCGCAAGCGACCTTGATTATAATGAGCGTGGCTTTGGCGAAATGGTTGAACCTGAAGGTTATTACACTGATGTGTTAGCTGACGAAGCCATTGATTTTATGACGCGTAATGCTAAAAAGAAGAAACCATTTTTCGCTTTCTTATCTTTTAATGCGGTACATACCCCGATGGAAGCATTAAAAGAAGATTTAGATCAATTTCCGACCTTAACGGGTAAACGTAAAACCGTTGCCGCGATGACCTTAGCACTTGATCGTGCTTCAGGCAAAATTTTAGATAAGCTTAAAGAATTAGGCATAGATGACAACACGATCGTTATCTTTACCAATGATAACGGTGGCCCAACGGATAAAAATTCCTCAGATAATGCGCCACTCAGCGGCTCTAAATCTAATCATTTAGAAGGTGGTATACGCGTGCCATTTGTGATGACATGGCCGGCTAAAATACAAGCGGGTTCTGAATATGACTTGCCGGTAAGTACCCTTGATTTACTGCCTACCTTTTATGCGGCTGCGGGCGGCGATGTTAGCAAAGTAACTGATTTAGATGGTGTTGATTTATTGCCTTATGTGAATGGTTCAAAAGACGAACGCCCGCATCATGAATTATTTTGGAAAAAAGATACTCGCGCCACCATCCGCCAGGGCGATTGGAAATTAATTCGTTTTCCTGACCGTCCAGCAGAGCTTTATTACGTACCTGATGATATTCAAGAAGTTCGTAATTTAGCAGCGCAACACCCTGAACGTGTAAAAGCCATGTTTAAAAAACTATTTGCTTGGGAATCTACGTTAGAGCGTCCGCGTTGGTTGCTAAAAAGGCAATTTGAAAACTACGACATAGAGCGTATGGACAAGTACCGTTGGACATTAATGGACACACAACCAATTAAAGCTAAAGACACTATTGAAGGAACAATAGCCGTCCCTAAGCATTAATTATTAATAAGCCAAGGCAGGTTTGATTTTAAGCCTGTCTAGCAAAATAAAGCACTACATCACAATAGTGGAGAGGCCACATGACACAACAATTTAAACTAAAAGCAATTTCTGTTGCAATAGCTGCATCGTTTATCACCATGCCTATTTATGCTGCGGAAGAAGTCGACGAAGAAGCTGCTGATGAAAGCATTGAGGTTATTGAAATTACCGGTTTTCGCGGTAGTTTACAAAAAGCCATGAACGCTAAGCGTTTTGCTAAAGGTATCAGCGATTCAATTCATGCTGAAGATGTTGGTAAATCAACTGACCAAAACATCGCAGACGCATTATCTCGTGTAACGGGTGTAACCGTTCAAGAGTCAGATGGTGAAGGTACACGTATCTCAGTTCGTGGTGCAGGTCCTTCATTAAACCAAATATCAATGAATGGTGTTGCCTTAACGGGTGGCTTGTCTGGCGATGGCGATGATGCTGTAGCCGATAACAGCGTTGATTTAAGCTCTTTCTCAGCTGATATCCTATCTTCAATTGATGTAATCAAAACCGCTTCTGCTGATCAAGATGAAGGTTCTCTAGGTGCAAACGTAATTTTACGTACCGTTAAGCCATTAAACTTAAATGCGCCTCGTCGTAATGTCACCGTTGAAGCTCGTAACAATGAATACTCGGGTGAAACAGATGGCCGTGTATCGTTAAGTCTTGCTGACAAGTTTTTTGACGAAACATTTGGTGTTGTGTTCACTGTCAGTAAAGATGAGCAAAAAACTCGCCAAGATCGCATGACTTCAGATTGGTATGAGTCTTCAATTCCAATTGCTGATGCACTTTCTAATTCAGGCCGTAAAGCCCATGATATTGCGACTGGCAAGCCAATTCGTATTTTGCAAGAAGGCCAAACAGCTGAAACTTTACCTGAAGTGGGTACAGCGGGTTACAATGTTGATGACTATGTATATCACGAAGGTAACCTGAACGTATTAGCACGTGATTTCCAAGATTTTGGTGCTAACTTTAATATCCGTTCACGTGAAACGGTTAATCTAGGTTTACAATTCCGCCCAGGTGACGACACTGATATCCAACTTGATATCAGTCATACAAAGCAAGAAGTAGAAACGGATAACCACCGTATTCGTTTAAACTTTGCACCGGCTATATTACCGTTTAGTGGTGATCCTTTAGTTGAATGGAACGGTGTTGATTTAGAAAACAACACATTAGCCTCAACACGTGGCCGTCATATGTCAGGTTGGTTTAACCGAAGTACGGGTTTACAGACAGTTGAAACAGATGTTGTTTCACTTGCAATTGAGCACCAACTTACTGATACGTTGAAAGTTTCATTAACCAGTGGTTTTTCAAATACAAATGATGAAACAGATGGTCATATAGCCATTACTTCTGCTACTTGGGGTACAACGGGTCAAACATTTATTGAAGGTATGGACAGCTCTGTCATTGAGCCAATTGGCTATGATTGTTCAGATCCAGCCAATTGTTCATTCTTTACCGGCGAAACAGTTGCTCAAGCCGATCCACTCGATGGTTCACTGATTACAGCGAGCAGCCGTTTTAACCCATTTGATTTAGATGCTAACCATTTAGGTGGGTTTTCATTCCGTGATAACTATCAAGAAGATACTAACAAATCATTATTTGTTGACTTTGATTGGGATCTGGATGTAGGCGGTATAACAACGGTTGAATTTGGTTTTAAAGTTTCAAACCGTAAAAAAGATGTTGATGCGTTATTAACGCGTATTACCAATGGTCAAGCACTCGTTGATTCTGAAAATTCAGATTTAAACTATGCGACTAACGGCATGCAGTCAATTAAATTAGCTGACATCATGTCTGACGAAGCGTTCCCTGTGAATAATTTTGCTGAAGGTTTGCAGGACGACAGATCAAATGACTTCTTTGCTGGTTGGCCAATGCTAAGCACATCAAAAGCGATTGCTGAATACACCAATACCGATTCTGATTCAGTTCGTGCTGCCCGTAATACCTTAGGTTCGCGCGAAATCGAAACCGATACGCAAGCTTTATACGGTAAAGTAAACTTTGAATTTATGGATGGTCGCTTAACTGGTGACGTTGGTTTCCGTTATATCAAAGATGAAACGGTTGCCAGTGGTGTATCAGGTATTAACTTCTATACCAATGCACATGCAACTAACCCATACGAGTTAGTCTTTGACCGTGGTTTAGCTAATGTAGAGGCTGGGGCATGTTCGGAAGAGCCGGAATTTAATGAATTCTTTCCTAATGGTGTGGGTGATCAACGTTACGGTACCGCTAACGAAGCCGAATTACAAAATTGTCATGAATGGCGTGTAACCCATGCGTATGTTTACAATAACCGTAATACCTGGCCTGTTGATCCTGCTACCGGTGAGTGGCGCTTTAAAGATGCAGCAGGTAACCCTGACTATGATGTAAATCGCCTATTATGGGTTGATTATAGTGGTGACACACCGGTCGTTACACGCAATGATGTGTTGCCTTCAACTATTATTGATATAAATGGCAATACTGTAAGCACAAAACCTGGTCAGCACAGAAGTTTCAACTCGGGTTTACGTGGCTATGTTGATACTACGACTATCTTACAAGCTTTACCTGGCGAAGATGACGACAGAGCGTTCTCTCGTGAATCTGCATTAACGGATATGGGTAGCAACTCAATGTTCTTACCAAGCTTAAACTTAAACTATCAGTTTAATGCTGACATGATTGGGCGTTTTGCTATATCTAAAACCATGTCTCGTCCAACATTTGATTCTTTAAACCCACGTTTAGAATTACGTGAAGATGGTTGGCAGCCAACAGCAAAAGGAACAGTCGGTAATACGCAACTTAAACCACTTGAATCTAACAACTTGGATTTATCGTGGGAGTGGTACTTTAACGAATCAAGCATGACATCTGCTGCTATATTCTATAAAGACATGAGCAACTTTGAAGAAGAAGTTCAAACGCCTTATTACTACAAAGATGTTCGCGAACAGTATGACTTAGCAAGCGGTGACTTATTACTTGAGAAAGTTGACGGTATGACGCCAAGCAATAGTGATTGTCAAGCTCATCGTTACATGGGTGGCCAAAATTCAGATTGGGCATTTGAATGTCATGAAGCGACTGTTGATGTTATCAAAAATGGTAAAGGCGCAACGATTAAAGGTGTTGAACTTGCTTATAACCAAACGTATGACTTCTTACCAGGTGCATTATCAGGTTTAGGTTTAAGCATTAACTACACCTATGCTGATTCAGAATCTGATGCAGAAGAAATTGGTAATTCAGGTTTATTCTTGAAACCATTACCACAACCTTTTACACCAAAACATTCTGCTAATACGACTATTTTCTGGGAGAAAAACGGTATCCAATTACGTTTAGCAAACCGCTTTAATGATGTTCAACTTGTTGACCGTGGTTTAGTGGGTGGTGCTATCTGGCAAGATGCTTCAAATCGTTTAGATTTCAGCTCTAGCTACCGTATAAATAAAATGTTTACGGTTACTTTCCAAGCGACAAATTTGACAGATGACAAGCGTCGTACGTTCTACACCAGTACAACTACGGTATTAGGTGATGGTCAAACCTTAGACGAAGGTAATCCAATGAATGATAGCGGCGTTTACGATGAACGTACTTGGGCTGAATACAAAACAGGTCGTCAGTATCGTTTAGGTTTACGCGCTACTTTCTAATTTAGTCATTGTTTAGATAGTCATATTAAATATTGCTTGGCTTAGCCGAATAGGCCAAGTAAAAAGAAATAATTGGAGAAGTAAGATGAAAACAACCTTACTAAAAAACACATTTGTAATGGTTTCGATTGCCGCCGCGCTTGCCGGTTGTAGTGATGTAGAAGAAGGTCGCGATTTTAATTTTGGTAATGAAGAAGCGGTAACGTATAGCGACGACTCAATCAACAAAACATTCGCTGAAGACAGTGGCATTGTGACAATCGATCTATTCGAAGGTGCAATGTCTAATGGTGAAGCATTGACGGCTAGTTCAACCGGTATATTAGTGCGTGAATTCTCATTTGAGAATGCAGGCGGAACCGATGAAACTAATTTAGCGCCCCCTGTAGATGCGGAAGATTTCTCTCCGTTCCGTCATGAAGGAAATGTATTAACGGTAAACACCGATTTATTCTCAAACTTATTGCATCAATGTGGCGACAAGCCCCAGCACACTTATACCATTAATTATGTATTAGATAATGGTTTTACACCGCCGTACACGGGTGAAGCTCGCGACCCTGATGAACTTCGCCCAGGTGCACGTAAGCTAAACCTAACCTTAACGGGTAACGAAGATGCTTTAGCTAGCATCAACATTACTGATAATGACGCAGCTATTCCTGCATCAGTTGGCGGTAATACACAATTAATGGCTGTGGCTTTACCGGAATATGCGTGTAATAAAAATTATACGTGGTCAGTAAGTGATACAGACATTGCAACGGTAAATGCTGCTACAGGCATGTTAACTGGCGTTAAAGCGGGTACGGTTACCGTTACTATTACGTCTGAAGTGGGTGGATTAGTTGACACTGCAACTGTTGAAGTTAAGAACGCTCCAATAGGTGTTGCTTCAATCGCGATTGATAACGCAGCTAAGCGAAGTGTACCAAGCTGTTCAGCCGCTGCTTTCAATGTTGTACCCACAGCTAAAACTGGTGAAACACTATCTGGTACGTTCGTTTATACTTGGTCTTCAGACGCTGACCAGTTTGATTTAATATCATCTTCAGCAAATGCAGACTTTAGTGAAATGGCATATTTACGTGCTGATACTAATGATGCTGTTGCTACTGACAAAATGGTTTCGGTAAATCTTTCTGCTGGGAATATTGCTGATGCAACCGCTGCTATTGATATAGAAAACAACTTAGCATGTGGCGCAACCGGTAATTTTGATCAGTCTTTTGAAAGCATCGCAGGTGTTTGGGGAACGTTACCTAGCTCGGGTTTAGCAACGTTAACAACAACTCCACAAGGTTTAAGTGGCGGTGGTTATGTATTTACCATGAATCGTGATCCTAACGCAGGTGAAGAGTATGGCTTTAACTCACTAAACTTCAACCGTGGTAACACAGCTAACAATGTATTAGCCCGTGAGTTTGGTTTATTACGTGATAAAGCCGATAACGGTGGTTCTTGGGGTAAAGAAATCAAAGCTTCAATGTGGGTTAAAGTGGTTAAAGCTGACAATTCTACAACAGCTGATAGCGTTAAATTAACGCATACCATTTTACCTTGGTTATCGACTCCTGGTGGCGCTCGCCCAGCTAAACGTGCTTTAAGCCCTGAGTTTGTAGGTATGATCACACCAGGTGAATGGCAGTATATTGAATTTGTTGACCAACAATGGGATAACGATGCGACTACATCAGCAGCGACCTTTACTGTGCCAACTACATGGACTCATCGTACTGGTGAGGGCGCAACAAGTGTTATTCCTGAGTTCTTATTTGAAGGATTAATGCAAGGCGACCAAGTCTTCGTTGATGACTATGCGGTTGTTCGAGTTGACCAATAAGTCTTTAGCTTTTAATTAATAAACTGTAATTAAGCCACTTGTTTGTACAAATCTAGAACTTCGTACAAGCAAGTTGGTTTAATTTTAATTAGGTCGTTCACCTAACTTATAACCTAGATTTAGCAACGCGCTATCATTTAATGAATAATTCCAGCCCCATAGCTTTTAACGCATTATTATCAAACTTACTATTCCGATCTCAATTTGTACTTGTATTACTTTATTGTTCGTTGTTTATCATTTAAATTTTTCATCACGATATTATCACTGCTTTAAATTTAGCAAGGCTTGCAAATTGTTAATGAAAATGGCAGTTTAAAACGTAAATTATTAACGTTATTGCAAGTAGTTAACAATTTATTATTGTTGATTTATTTTGCATGTTGTTACACTGTGAGCCCAATTTAGCCATTAGACGCATAGCTGTTTTAAGTAAATTACAAGTTTAAACTAAGAAAGACAAAGCGCTTATTTCATTACACATTTTATAGGAAAACTTACGTGTCAAACCGATTTCAACATATTTTACAACAGTGGTTTCCCTTAAAAGATGATGGTGAATGGGTACTCGCCACGATCATTGAAACTAAAGGCTCGGCTTATCGCAAAGCTGGCGCGATGATGTTACTGAATAGTTTTGGCCAAAGCTTTGGGTTATTGAGTGGCGGCTGTTTAGAAGCTGATCTGATGCGTCAATCACGTAAATGCCTACACGATAATAAGGGCTATCAAGTTTGTTATGATATGCAAGATGATACTGATATTAGCTGGCAATTAGGTATTGGTTGTGGTGGCATGGTGCGGGTGTTATTACAGCCTATTAATCAAGCCAATGGTTATTTAGGGTTGATCGAATTACTCTCAACACTGCAAGAAGGCCAACCGGCTTATTATCAACTCAATACGTGTGTAGAGCAGCCTCTTGATGTTTATGCTAATCAACTTGTTAGTCAAACCGATTTTGCATTGGTATCTACAAAGGGTAAAAGTGTATTAACCCCTGCTGCGTTTTTTACTTGTGTTAAACCAGTACCCCGGTTGTGCATATTTGGCGGAGGCACAGATGCTTTGCCTTTGGTTAACCTGGCCCATAATTTAGGTTGGCATACAACCTTGGTCGATAGTCGTTCGCACTACGCTCGACAAGCTTACTTTCCTTTGGCTGATCATATTATTAAACAACCTTATGCTGAATTAAACCAAGCGCCTGACGTGATTAATGCGGATGCTATTGTTGTGATGAATCATAATGTGGGTTTAGATGCCCAGGCGTTAAAGGCTTGTGAACTGAGTTTGGCTAAATATATTGGTTTGTTAGGTCCAAAACATCGAACCGAAAAAGTATTTGATGACATTGAATTAAATTTAGACAGATTAGTACCTCGTTTGCATAACCCTGTTGGTTTAAATTTAGGTGGCGAATTACCTGAGTCGATTGCACTTGCAATAATTGCGCAAGCGCATGCACAAATTGAAGCCGGAGATTGCGCAAGCTTAAATGCGTTTGAGTAGTTGCTGGCTGTTAAACTTGAGCTGAATGTAGTCTTTATTTTTTTATTTAGGGTAGTTTGTAAGTAGTATGGTCTTGCTTTATAAATTGACCCGCATGAGTATTTGTTATGGCAACCCCTTTCATTGATGTTTTAATTTTATCCGCAGGGCAGAGTTCACGTTTTAAAGGTATCAAGCAGCTTGCGAAATTTGAAGGGCAAACATTACTTAATCGTACTATCACTCAAGTTAGTTTGGGCAATGTTTATCTTAATCAATGCCATGTGGTGTTAGGGGCTAACGCTGAACAGATTGCGCCTACAATTGCGCCTACTATTACGCGTACCATTACACCAAACATTGCGCTTACTGATATCCCTGCAATTAACCCAGAAAATCCCGTCACGACCGCCTCCTTAACTCAGTCGATTAATTTATTATTTAACCCAAGCTGGGAAAAGGGAATGGGTGAAACAGTATCTTATAGTATTCAACAGTTGAAAAACTCAATGTCATCAGTACTCATTTGTCTGGTTGATCAACCTCTTATAACTAATAAACACTATGTTGCGCTTTGTAAGCTCGCTTACGTCAATCCAGATAAAATCATTGCGAGTCAATCTGCTAAAGGTTTTGTTGCCCCCGTGATTTTTCCAAGCCTTTATTTTGATGAATTGATTCAACTGGCAGGTGACCAGGGCGCTAAGAAATTAATACAACAACATGCACAGTCTGTTATCGGACTTCATTGCCCTGAAGCATTGCTTGATGTCGATACTCAACATGATTTGGCTAGATATATACCCAAGTGACTTCAAGATGATGAACGAGCATATTGAAGTGACTTGGGTATAATGATTGTTAAGTCGTTATGATTGTCGCTTTAGGTGACCTCCAGGTTTGGACATAAAGCTAAACTTTTATCATTGCAAGCCATGTTAAATCTTGCGTAAAACGCTACCGTTTCAGCAAAAAATCAAGAAAATAGCATAAAAAAATAAAATTTTTATGCAAGCGTTTGCTCGGTTGATAACATTAAAATCATATGTTTAAATCATTCTTAACAACTAAGCCATTGTCATATTCAAGTAATTTAACAACGCCCTAGGCTAGCAAGTGAAGACCATAAAGTAGTTTCAATTATAGTCAAAGCGATCGGGTTTTAGGGGCAGGTTTCTCGTTCCAGACGAAACCGAAGTACTTACATCCATGTAAGCAAAGCCGTCAAGCTTCGAGACCCCATGAGCATATGCTCTACTATGTGATTGGGGCGAGAAAGCGCTGACAATGAACCATAAAACCTGAGCGAGAAGACTATAAAAATGGTTTGCTTAAGAATGCGTTGTTGAAGAATGTGAGTAGCCAGTGAGAACTGTCAAATGAATGGTAAGTTAATAAGCCTACAATCGAATTTTATATAGTCGACGCACGACTATCACTTTTACCCTTAAGCTGTAATGCTAAAGCCTTGAGCACTTTGTTGCCCAAGGCTTTTTTTTTTGCTTAAATGCCTCGTTTCAACTAACTGTGTCTCGCTTTCTTTTATTGTTTATTTGCATTTACTTTTCTAGGTCCATCAACAATATAACGACGGACACGCGTCAAAAAATACAAATAGCCCGTGTAAATGTTAATGATTCTTTAACCGGTCGCTTTAGTATTAAACCCCTAATTAGGTGCTAATGTCTGCTATGTTCGCTTAAATGCTACGTATTAAATAATAAATACCAAAATTCATGTTCAAGGGAATTATTTTGTTGATAATAAATACATCATATGTTTAAATAAATCTTAACATTTGGTGCCGTGTAAAGGTAACACGCAGGTTATTTTATTATATCCATTCAATGTTGGCGTTTTGCAATCAGGACGATTGTTAGCATTTTCATTTATTAAATCCTGGATTTGGATGAAAAATGAAATTACTCACTTAAAAAATACGACTGTCGCTACACAACAACATAAGAAGGTTTAAATGAAATATAGTTTATTGCCTGTAACGCTTGCGCTAATCAGCATACAAGCTTTTGCTTTACCCGAATTACCGACCATTGATCGTGATGTACACATGACCGAGAATGATCAATATACACGGCCAACTATTCCTACATTACAAACGACGGCAGACGGTCGAGTGGGTATTTCACACAAATTAGAAAATGGCCGTATTGGTATTCGTTTGCAAGTGCCTGAAAAACTAAATCAACCTTTTTTATCAACTGCAGCGGGCTCAGGTTTAGATATTATGAGTCACCCTGCACAATATTCGCCTACTGAAGCGAGTATAGCGAGTAACCAAGTCGCTGGTGATGCGTCTTCGCATATGGGGCTTTGCGATCCGGCTTTTAACCCTGATTCTAATGTTAAAAACCCTAAAGCTTGTGGCGTTAATAATGCCGATGATTGTTATGACTTTACGTTAATTCGTTCTGAACGCGATGATAACAATCGCGATTTAAGAACAATATATGGCACACCGATGCATGTGCGTGTTGCGAACCCTAAAACAGCCAATGCTCGAGTTGTTGAAGTCACTGCCGGTACACCTATTGAAGGGTCAACCTTTGCATTGAATGGTTTTTTAGAGCCGATGGCAACGAGTGATGGTCGATTGCTTTTTTTACGCGTTGGAGCGGGCACTGAAATCACTTGGCAAAATAGCCAAGGGCAAAATATGACATCAAAATCAGATAATGTGTATTTTGTGAATGATAACCCTGAAAACCCAACTTACACGAATGCTAACGGCAATCAAGTTGTCGCCGATGCGTGTGATGTAAGGCTGTGGGACAAAGTGTATCCACTAAGCCATGCGCCTTACGATACAACAATTAATACGCGTTATGGTTTTGCGATGAACTTATTCCGTGACATCACTAACAAGGTTATCGCTGATGGTGTACCAATAGGCACATACCCGTGGATCGATAAAGGGGGTGATAACATCACGTTTACCGCCGTGGGCACTGAGTTATATGATGGTGATACCGGTGTATCTGAATACGAAACGCGCTGTGTATTACCCTCAAATCAATGCGAAGCTGATTTGGATAGTCAAAATGGTTCTGCGCTTAATGGCCGTGTAATGATGGGGTTGTGGACTCGCGGTAAAATGGTATTACTGGATAATATTATAAATAACATCGATTTTACGTTGCACAGTGATGACGCCTCGCAGCGATTTGTAAAGTTGTACGAAGCCCAAGGTAACAACGATGGTTTTACGCGAGTTGGCAATGGGCGTGACAATCGTGAAGATTTATTACCGGTGGGTAGTTCGGGTAACACAACGTTTTTTGATAGTAATGAACATCGTTTTAATTATTTAGCTAACATGCGGCCGATCACACCGGCTGATGTAACGTGGCTCGTGAGTTCAGGCCGTGGCACCACAGAAGTGCCGTTTGATGATTTTTTAAATCCAAACAGTTTCATTAATGCCAATATGACTCAAGCGATTGAGTTAAGAAGTAACGGTGCACGTCGACCGGTTAATAACGCTATTCAAAATGCAGCGACTGCAACGGCTAATGATTGGGCTATTCCTTCAGTTGGCGAGATTATTGGCGATGCACGCATTGAACCTATTGCTAAAGGTGGCGTGAATGGCAAAGGGTTATGGTTAAATGGCTCAAACGCGGGTATTGAATTTACCATTGATAGCCAGCCTCAATCGATTAACACGCATGATTGGTACTATAGCTTGTATGTTGATATGCGCGGCGATCAATCGGGTGAAAAATCATTAATCACGTTTCCAGATAACAGTGAAGTACGCATACGTAACGGCAATCGCTTAGTTTATATTGATAATACTGGCACCCAAGTTCGTTTGCTTAATACTATTATTCCTTTTCCAACTAATGGTTGGGCGCATTTAGGTTTACAATTAACGAACAATAATCGTACGATCACAACCTACGTAAATGGGTTTAGAACAAACCGTTTTACGCATGCCTCTGCCTTATTTCAATTAACGCCGGGTGAATTAACGGTTGGTTTTAACCGAAAAAACACGGCTAATGTGAATCATTTAACCGGTTGGATTGATGATTTTAAAGTGTTTGCTGAGCAGGTTAATGTTGAAGTTGCGTGTAACCATGCTAATGGCACATTGGCTGGTGTTGATACCAATGCGCCTGTGCAGTGGGCAACATTGGCTAATCGTTATGCTAATGCTTCACACAATGCGATCACTAACGAGCTTAGCCGCAATAATCAAACAACCTATGGCCAATATGTGTGTTACAACGATTTATCGGCTGACTATGCTGCACACTTAGCCAATATACCCACCGGTTTAGTCACGGTGCGCGATGCCATTAATTTTCCGGAAGGTCCGTTATTTCAAGACCGCCCACGTCCGGATTCAACACAAAATGCGTTCTGTTTAAGCTGTCACACGGCAGATGGTAAACAAGGCTTAACGATAAGCGCATTAGCGCTTGATCCGACCGTTAATGCACCGAATGACCCGCGACGTCAACCGATGCAACCTGATGCACGTGTGTTTGGTAACATACCGGCAAACTGGTTAGGTGAGGGCATACCGGCTAATCGGTTTGTAGCCGATGCTCAAGCAGGCTTTTTGATTGACCGCTTAGTGTTGCCATTATCAACCGATAACACACCTAATGAACCCACAACACCAGATGAGCCAGCAATACCCGACGAGCCTGCGACCCCCGGTGATCCTGAAACTAACTCACCGACTGATCTTGTAACCGCAAGCACATTAATGGAGCAGAGCACAAATTGGCAAAATAACACGGTATTACATGCGATTGATGGTGATGCCAGTGATAATGCCAGCGAAGCACTCGCCACTCGGGGCACGAATGCTAACTTGGTGTGGCTTGAGTTTGGTTTTGCAGAAGCGAGTGAACTCACGTTTTATATGAAAGAAGAGCAATCAGCAACCGATCAAATCAGTCGTTGGAAAGTGCAATACTACGACAATACGGCTAATAGTTGGGAAGACATAATGGGCTGGCAAATTAGTAATAACAGTAGCCTTAAAACCTATAGCCCTACTGCTAATACAAGTTATGCACAAGTGCGCGTGTTATTGCAAGCGCCTAATGGTAAGTTAACCGGACTGCAAGAATTCAATATTATCGGCACGCCTTTATGATCTAGACAAGATAGCTAATACAAGATCATTAATAAAAGCTAAGCAACACAACAGTTTATCTTTAAGCTTCACGAAAAAAGCCTTGAACGTCTTTTTGCTCAAGGCTTTTTTATTGCACCTTTTTTATTGTACGTTAATGCGTTAAGACGCAGACATACAAACCTAAAACGCCGGTGCGCCGCTATGAAACTTAAAGTCTTTGTCTGATGAGGTAATCAATTCGGCTTCAGCTTCGCCAAAAAAGGCAACTCGTTCGGTAATGTCCGTCGTCGAAATCTCTTGAGCCAGTGTTAAATAATCTTGAAAGTGCCGCGCTTCTGAGCGTAACAACGAAATATAAAAATCCCCTAAACGTTTATCAACATGCGGTGCTAATTTAGCAAAGCGTTCGCACGATCGCGCTTCAATATAAGCACTAATAATAAGCTTGTCGATGAGGGCATCGGGTTCAAACGTTTTAACATGCTTTAATAAACCTTTGGCGTATCGGCAGGGTGTAATACTGCGGTATTCGATGCCATATTCGTCCATTATTTCAAGTACTTGATAAAAGTGATGTAATTCTTCTTTAATTAAAACGACCATTTTATCGATTAAATCTTGGCCGTAAGGGGAGTCAGATTTAGGGATAACCGACTTGGTGAGTTTATTTTTACTTGCAAGGCTACGCCAATCACCTTCACGTTTGTAAATAAGAGCTTCAAACGGTTTTAACCATGCTAACAACGCATCTGCACTGTCTTTATCAACGGCATATTTTCGGATTAAGAACATCGCCGACTGCGCTGCTTTGAGCTCACAAATTAAATGATCAATTAAAACAATATCAAGGTTTTCTTTTTTAACGGCTTCATTAACCCAAGCGTCAGGTGTTGGTGATTTTAAAAAAGCATTAATAGGGGCGAGTAGGGTAGCTAACATATAAAATGGTTTTCTCTATTGATTGATAAAGGCGATGTTTAAACGTGCAAAACCTGACCGCTTAACTTGAAATGTGCATTATACGCATGCGATTTTAAATTACTATTTTGGCTTTCAAGCTGCAGTGATTTACAACGGATTTGACGCTGTGCGCTCATCTACCCAAGTCACTCAAAGGTTTTGATGAGCATATTGAAGCCACTTGAGTATAAGTGACTTGGGTATATAATATCGCGCTCTCTTTTTAAAATATTAAATACACAATGGCCCGAAACAAAGTTAAAAAAGCATCAAAGGGTTCGGCCGGATCGAACCGTAAAAATACAGAAGACTTTCTAGATAAATACGAGAGTAAACCCGATGTGATCAGTACGGGGTCGGGTTTGATGTATCGCATTATTGAAGATACCCAAGGCGCTAAACCAAAATTCACCGATACCATTATCGCCAATCAACGTATTTTATTAGCCGATGGTAGTGTTATAGCCGATACCTATAAGGCGGGGTTGCCTGATGAGTTTTCAATTGCGGAAGCGATTCCGGGCTTGCAAGAAGGTTTGCAATTTATGCCAATAGGCGCACGGTATGAATTTGTTATACCACCTGACTTAGCTTGGGGTAAAAAAGGCAATGGCAGTAAAATTGGCCCAAATGCCGTGATGCAGGTTGACTTACGATTAATCAAAATTGCGTAATTGAAGGGCGATACGGTTAAGCATAATTGATCTTGTGAATAAAAAATGCCAGTTCGAGCTGAACTGGCATTTTTGTTTTTAACGTTTAAGTACGAAACGTAAGCTCATTAAAATGGCGAAATAAAGGTAGGATCGGGCACGTTTAATACATGCGGTGTTGCACTTAAATAACCGGTTTTAACATCGCGTTTTAACACGTTAATGGTATTAGAACGGCGGTTAGCGACTAAAACATATTGGCCGTCAGCTGAAATAGTAAAGTCGCGAGGCCAATCGCCGCCTGTGCTTTGATTATGCAAATAAACTAAGGTGCCGTCGCTATTTACTTTAAAACCGGCAATTGAGTTTGCACCTCTATTAGACACATAAACAAAGTTGCCATCTTTTGATACTTTAATGGCTGCCGCTTGGCTATGGCCTACATGGCTTTTATCTACCGTATTAATGCGTTGTAATTGGTTAAACATACCGGTTTTTGCATCATAGGCGAGCACGATTATTGTATTGCTTAACTCGTTAATAACATAAGCTAAATCTTTGTTTGGATGAAATGCCATATGGCGAGGGCCATCTTCACTTTGCGTTTTAAAAGCGACATACGAATCGACAATTTTACCGTTTTTGAAGTTATAACCATAAATCGAATCGGTACCTAAATCGATACTAAATAAGTGTTTACCACTTGGCGACCAGTTTATCCAATGTAAGTGAGGTGATTCTTGGCGTTGATGTGTGCCTTTACCGTGATGTTTGTAATGACTGGCGAGCGTTGTTTTTGCGCCATCAACATCAAATAAATGAATATCACCCGACATATAGTTTGCGATCGCGACTTGGCTATTATCGGGGCTTAATCCGATGTGGCAAGGAGCCCAAGCCAGCTCAGTTTGTGAAAAAATAGATTCATATAAGGCATTATCGCTTTTACGATTGAGTATGCCTAAGCCGCCGGTTTTAGTTTGAATGACAGAATAAAGCGTTTCTTTATTGGCCGGATCCCAAGCTAAATAACTTGGGCTAATTGCATTTGCCAGTTTAACAATAGGGCTTAATTCTCCTGTTTTAGGGTTGAGTGTTGTTTGGTATATTCCCCCGTCATAAGGCGCTTTATTTGAACCGCTAATAATAATGGTTTGCGGAGCCGATTGTTCAGTGCTTGCCTGCGATGCGTGATTAGGTTGAGTCAATTGGCATGCGCTTAAAGAAAGGCCGCAAACGATAGCCGTAATAGACTGAGCGATTGATTTTTTATCTCGCCATGGGTTTAAGTTTGTTAGTTTCATTATTTCTCTTTATGAAGTTGTTTTTTGTGTAGTGTTAGTAAAAGTGGCGTTGAACTCATCGTCAACTTTGTTTTTTCGTGTATTTTCACGATAAACAATAGGCGTGGTTTCAAAATGTTTTTGAAACACCGCATATAAATATTGTACAGAAGGGTAGCCACTCATGGTGGCGACCATATGCATGGCTAATGTGGTATCGGTTAAAAGTTCGGCTGCTTTATTCAGCTTGGTCATATGGAGCTCGGTGTGCAAGCTATAGCCGAGGGCATCTTTTATACGTTGGTCAAGGGTTGAACGAGATACTCCCACATGATCTACAACTTGTTCTACTTTAATGCCTTTAGTCGCGTTTAAGCGAACAAAGTTTACGGCTTTCATGACATGTGGATCGGTTAAACCTAAATAATCAGATGATTGACGCTCTGCGATCCCTTCGGGGGCAATTAAGTGAGCTTCAAATTTATTGCTATTCTTATTCTCTAATAATTGATGCAATTGTTTAGCGGCCATAAAGCCTATTTTTTCACTGCCTTGCATCACCGAAGATAAACTGGTTCGCGATAAATGGCGGGCAACATCATCATCATCAATGCCAATAATCGAGACTTCTTCGGGCACTAATATGCCCAAATGATCACACGCTTGTAGTAAATGCCGAGCACGCGCATCGTTTACCGCAACAATGCCAATGGGTTTGGGTAAGCGCAATAACCAATCTTTTAAACGGTCTGCTGTTTGCTGCCAGGTTTTAGCTAAAATGGGTTGGCCAATATGTGATTGAAAACTAACCCCGTGTTTTAAGGCGAGTGCTTCAGTTGCTTGATGGCGCTCTTGTGCCCAGCCGTTGCCTTTTGTTTCGGGGATGCCATAAAACGCAATACGGTTAATATGTTTATCAAGCAGGTGTTGAAATGCTAATTCGATTAAGCTGGCGTTATCACTTACAACATGTTGAATTTCGCCAATTTGTGACTGTTCAAATGATTGGCTACCAACCCCAACAATAGGCACGGTAAATTGATTTAAACTTTGACGAATTTCAGCACTGTCTAAATCGGCAATTAGGCCGTCACATTCAAGCGCGTTAATATTGTCGAGACGACACAAATAATCTTCTTCAGTGTAGAGATCCCAATTTACCTGATTTGTTCGCATGTAAGCGCCAACACCCTTTATAATTTGACGATTAAAGGCACTGTTCGCATTGAGCAATAAAGTAATGACATGTTTTTCTACAGGCATAATAAAGTGATTACAGTTTGATGAATAAAATAAGGCGAACTGCAAGCTTACCTTACGTTACATTACATTTACAATATTTCTTATTTGGCTTAAGCAAGGTAAACTTAAGCATCTGAATTGATGAGGACAATTTTAAGCAAATGTGTCGATTTTTCGCCTATAGTGGCCCTGAAATATTAATGGATGAATTATTACACAACGCGTGTAATTCGCTGATAAAACAAAGTAAATCCGCACAAAAAACACATTTGCCAGTGAATGGCGATGGTTTTGGCATTGGCTGGTACCCAACGCATGATGATCCAGAACCGGGCACCTTTGTTAGTGTTGACCCGGCGTGGAGCAACAAAAACTTATTGCAACTGGCGAGCAAGTTAAAATCATCACACTTTTTTGCTCATGTGCGTGATGCATCGGGCGGATTGTCGGTGAGTTTACAAAATTGCCACCCCTTTCAACACGGCCGCTATTTATGGATGCACAATGGTTTACTCGACGAGTTTGATTTATACCGACGTGATTTGTTAGCTCAGTTAAATGACACGCTTTTCAACGCCATACAAGGCAGCACAGATTCAGAATACGCGTTTGCTTTGTATCTTCACAATTTAGCTCAACAAGTTGAACGTTTTGCTGGTGAAAGTGTTGATGCCATGCAAAGCGCGTTATTGGCGTGTATTAAACAAATTATGCAATTAAGAAATAACAAAGGCGCTCACCGTAATGCATTTATGAACTTTGCTGTGACTAATGGCGAAGATACGCTAGTAACGCGTTTTTCGAGTGATGAAAACACTCAGCCTTCTTCATTATTTTATGCTAAAGGACAGTTGCGACGATGTGGTCAAGGTTTGTTATGCATTGAAAATAATCAAAACACCGATGAGCATGCAATTATTATTGCATCAGAACCATTAACGCAAGATCGCGAAAACTGGATTAAAGTTGAACGCAATCATATGGTTATTGCGAGAGCTAATCAAACCGTTAAAACGATGGCGATACCGTTGCCTTATCAACGCGATTTATAATTAATAAACATAACGTTGATAAATTTTTTTATCAAAACCATAAAATTATATTGCTTTATTTATTGTCAGTACCCGCTACTATTTCTTTATTGCAGGTGATTAGGTCTTTTAACTTGCAGCTTGAGGTTGCTCTACACAACTAGGCACCTCACAAAAGACTATCGGTGATTTACTAAACCAAATGATTAGTTAAATCACCCCCATTATTAATTGAACAAGATAATTTTCTTGTACTGATAGAGAAACAACAATGAAAAAATCATCATTAGTTAGCAGCGCTTTAATTTTATTAGTCTCTAGCTTTGCCGCTTTAGCAGAATCAACACCTGCACCGGCCAAAGAGTTAGCTGATGTGGTTGCACAATGTAAAGCTTGGGCGGCAGAAGACGAAATTGAAGCCAATGAATTGAAAGCTTATTTATTAACGTGTGTTAATGATGAATTAGAAAACTTAGGTTACGATCGCGTAAAATCAATCTAATTTTTCGTCTAGATAATGTAATTCCACGTTAGTAATGCAAAGGGCTGTTGATACAGCCCTTTTTTATACCTAAAATTTATTCAGCATATTGCGCTAACTAAAACAATTAAATGCTTTATCAATTAACGCTTGGCGTTGGCTTTTAATTAAACTCAACGCGTATATTTCACGTTGCAATATCGGCGCATCTTCAATAATAAATAATTGCTCATCTAAATATTCATTAATCATTTGTTGTGGCAAATAAGCTGCACCGCCTGAATGCAAAATATAATTAAGTGCGACCCGAGGCTGATTTATTTGATGGCGTGGTTTGAGTTGTGGCGAAAGCTCTCGGGTCAATTGTTGAAATACAAATTCGCCATAATCGACCATAACAAATGAATCTGTAAGCGCTTGAATTAAAGGCTGAGACGGCTGATTTGAAACGAGCAATAAAGGAACGGATGCTATTTTAGTGGTGGTAAAGTCATCATGATAAATGGGCTCAAAGACAAACGCCACGTCGATTAATCCACGCAATAACTGGCTGTGTAATTCGTGATGATTGGCGGTGTTTGTGGTTACGCTTATTTCAGGTGCTTGTTGATTCAAATTATTCAGCCAATCTTGCAAAATAATATCCCAAATCGACATCATCGCACCGATGGTTAATTGCTGATTGCCGTTATCAGCACCGGCAACATCTTGCTGAGCCACTTGCCAAGCAAAAATCATCGCTTTAGCATGTTTTAATAGCCGATGTCCTTCGGCGGTTAATTGTAAATTTTTACGATCACGATCAAATAAACTCACATTTAAATCAGTTTCTAACAACTTGATACGCGCGCTAACTGCTGCTTGCGTAATAAATAGGGATTCAGCCGCTAAACGAAAGTGACGCGTACGGCTTACTTCAACAAACGTTTTTAATAGTTCAATTTTCAAAGACGAGAAGCTCAAAAAAATAAGAAACTCGTTTTAACGTATAACCAAGCCGGTGTAAAGAAATCGATAGGCGGCACGGTTAGATTCAAAGCAAAATCATTAAACAAAGTGGGGTGTTGAGCGTATTGAAGTCACTTGCGTATCAATAAAAAAATACAAAAAAGCCGCTGAATTGATTTATCAACTCAACGGCTTTTCAAAAATATAAAACGTTAAGTAAACTTAGCGTTTAACAACCGATTCAAATAATTCAAAATAGGTGGGGAATGTTTTAGCCGTACACTTAGGATCATTAATGGTGATCGCCGTGTTACCCATAGCGGCTAGCGAGAAACACATTGCAATGCGATGGTCATCATAAGTATCAATGGCCGCATGCGTTAACTCAGCCGGTGGCTCAACAATAATATAATCTTCGCCTTCTTCAACGGTTGCGCCTACTTTGCGTAGTTCGGTTGCCATGGCATATAAACGGTCTGTTTCTTTAACTCGCCAGTTATAGATATTACGAATAGCGGTTGCGCCTTTAGCAAATAACGCTGTGGTGGCAATGGTCATGGCGGCATCGGGGATGTGGTTAAGATCAACGTCTACCGCATTTAAAGCACCGGTACCGGTCACTTCAATATACTCATCTTGCCAATTAACGTTAGCGCCCATTTGCTCAAGCACTTCAGCAAAGCGTGAATCACCTTGCACGCTTTTATTGCCAACACCATTAACACGGATAGTACCGCCTTTAATAGCAGCCGCGGCTAAAAAGTATGACGCTGAAGACGCATCGCCTTCAACTAATACGCGCCCGGGAGACACATAAGATTGGTTGCCTTTAACACGGAATACTTCAAAGTTGTCATTTTCAACCTCTACACCGAACAACTTCATTAAGTGTAAAGTAATTTCGATATAAGGCTTAGACACTAATTCGTCAATGACCACAATTTCCATATCGTTTTGTGCCAGCGGAGCCGCCATTAATAACGCGGTTAAAAACTGACTTGAAATACTGCCTTGAATTTCAACTCTGCCACCTTTTAAGCCATTACCCTTAATTTTTAACGGTGGGTAATCTTTATCTTTTAAGTAGGTTACATCGGCACCTACTTGTAAAAGGGCATCAACTAAATGACCAATAGGGCGTTCAAACATGCGTGGTTCGCCGGTTAAAACAAACTCGCCTTGGCCTAAACATAGTGCTGCCGTTAACGGACGCATCGCGGTACCCGCATTACCTAAAAATAGTTCTTCAGCGCCAGAAATGTTAATAGGGCCGCCTAAACCTTGAACAGTACACTCAGTGTTATTATTCGATAAGGTGTAGCTAACGCCCATTTGCTTTAATGCCGTTAGCATGTGGCGAATATCATCACTATCTAAAAGGTTAGTTACATGCGTTTCACCTTTAGCTAACGTGGCTAATAATAAAATACGGTTTGATAGGCTCTTTGAACCCGGAATGGTGACTTCGCCGTTGGCAGAAGTGATAGGCTGAATAGTTAAGCTTTCCATTGGTATAATTGTCTAAGGTTGTTCAATTTGAATACCGTAAGATTATCATGATTTATGTCATTTGTGCGGCACTTTTTTACTATTACATATCCAAAATTGATGAGAGCCCACGTGATTGTAAGCATAATTAAACAACACTTGATTAATTAAACAGCAAACTGTTTTTTATCGTAATTATTTTACTTATTAGCCTTGATTAAAGCGCAGGGTTTGTGGATAATGCAGCCGTTTTCGCGTTATGGTGATCTTATCGGTTCCTTCGCAATGATAGTTCATGAATCTGGTCAGGCCCGGAAGGGAGCAGCCACAGTGAATGACTCATGTGCCGAGGTGTAGCTGGTGAGATCGCCACCTCCCTTCTAAAAATTTTCAATTCATATTTATTCAAACTACTTACCTGATTTATTACCCTAGATTTCAACTAACAATTAAATCAAGTCTATACAAAAATGATTGATAGAATATGGTTAAGCATTAACCGTTAATTTGCAGAACACCCACTAAACCGGTTTTTTATGTAAGTTGTTGAATTTATTTGTATTTTACCTTGCTGAACGCAACCAAGTAGGTTGGGCTGAAGTATGAAGCCCAACACGCTCTGTTAACTCAAAAACCGCCATTTTAATACACCATACGTGACGTTGGGCTTCGCAAGCTTAGCGCCAACCTACTTGAGGGGGTTATGAGGAGAAGGGGGGTTATGATGAATGTCCTACACGCTGCACGTATGACACGCCGTTAATTACGGGTTTAATATTGAAGCCAGCTTTCCTTAAAAAGCAATATCCTATAACATTAAGCATTCCAATTTAAAGTTGGGCGCAGGCATCAACTTCGTTCAACAAGGCATCATGCGATCACACACTACGTGACGTATGAATGTTAAATGTTATGTATATCTAATGTGCTCATTTCTTATTAAGTTTTACATTGCGATTATGTGCATGATGTTATTTGTCTTATCTTGTTTTTCTATTTATGTTGCTCATTATTATACTCTAATACCTGTCTTATTAGGTGTTATTGGCTTGGGCGGGGTTTTATTGGGTAATCACTATCTATCGGATATTAAAACGTTTAAATTCAGAGATGTCGCTTTTGAAAAGAAAATATATTTTTCTTATTTTATTGGGGCTATGTCTCCGATCGTTTGGGGGTTAATGACATCATCTATAAGTTTTATGATAGCGCTTGTTTATGCCTTTCCTGCACTTCTCTTTATTATTGTCTTTATTTTTAAAATCCGCAAAATCAAGTATACCTGAGAAAAATCGATGTCCTGCATGCACACTTTTAATGGCTTATCGCAATAGCTATGCCAGGTAAATAATTGAATAAGGTCTATATTTTTTTTTACTTAACGCAGACAAGCAGGTTGGGCTGAAGCATGAAGCCCAACACGCTCTGCTAACTCAAAAAACGCCATTTTAATACACCATACGTGACGTTGGGCTTCGCAAGCTTAGCACCAACCTACTTGAGGGTTATGATGAGTGTCCTACACGCTGCACTCAAAAAGATGGTAAATAAGATTGAAGCAGATGACAAACTTAGATACTGTTTAACGCAATTAAAACAATAATTAAAAACGAGTAATTCTACAAGCTCGTTAGGTATATCTCAGTGGGTTACAACATTTTGGCGTTGAATAAGTATAAAGTTGATATATTCCTTATCATTACACTTTTAATTTTAATGTCAGTTTGGAGTTACAAAACTAGACTATCCGAAAATATAGGTACAATAGATCTCACAAATAGTGAATTATCTTGTAAAAAAAATCGTAAATGGGATAACTTTAAAGGGTATTTTCATTTAGATTATCAAGCGTATTATTTATCAAGAAAATTTAACTCTTGCCAAGATTTTAAAGTTTTGGTGCAAGGTCATAAGCTTCACGCACACTACCTCAAGGGCAATAACCTTATTATCGACTTCTATATTAATAATAAGGCATATTATCAAGAGCCCAAAAGCGGTGTAATATTTAACATCCTATTTTTAACAATATTAAGTTGGGTTTTACTACGTACTCCAATTAAGTGGTTTGTACGTAAATACACCTAATTTGTAGGACTCCCACTAAAATCAGACTGGCCGTTATTGAGCGCTATTAATTAAAAATGTAACATCTAAAGACGTTTTCATTTTTTAGGCGTACTCCATCTCGTTATTGATAGAGTGTGGTTAATACATTAACCACACTAAAGCCAAAGCTTGCTCAACAGTTGATTATTTAACGGTGCCAATAACAATCATTTGATTCGCTTTAATATTGTCTACGCGACTTTGAGTGCCATCACGCCACCTTACGCTAACTGAAGTTACCTGTTCAGTATTACCTAACCCAAAATGCGCTATATTCAGTAAGCTTTGTGAATGTGATGCGCTGCTAGAGCCAATTAATTTAAATTGTTGGCCGTTAGCTGTTGTTACGGTAACCGTTGCGCCGTACGGATCGGTGCCATTTTCTGAATAGCCGACTCGGGTAAGCAGGTAGTGGTTATTGTTGGTTAACGTTATATCGTTACGATATAAATGCCATTTTCCGTTATCGTCATCACCACTTAAAATATCGATTTTTCCATCGAGGTTGTAATCAAATGCGGTTCCCATGTCGCCATGAGAATCTTGGCCAATCTCGGTTGTTGCGCCGTGCTCAAGCGTGCTTTTAAAATTGCCTTTGCCATCGTTTAATAACATAACATCGGCTACACGCTCTCGTAATTCACCAAAACGATAAACGAAGAAATCGGTATAGCCGTTATTGTCAAAATCGCCGGGGGTTACACCCCAATTATTGCCTATGGTTTCTGCGGGTAATGCGCTAGCAATATTCACCAATTTACCATTGTCGTTACGCAATAATATATCGGGACTGGCTAAATCTTGTGGGGTCCAATCGGCGATGTAACCTGTTAACCCGCTAATAGACGACCGTATATCCCAAGCCAGTTTATCGGTTAGTATCCATTCTAGTCGCCATTTTCCTTCACCTAAATAACCTAAATACCAGCCTGTGTCGGTTATTTTGTCAGGAAACCCTGTGGCTTGTTGTTGTGTGACAATCATTTCGTCTTCAGGCGTTTTAACAGGCGTTTTGTGCTTGCCTAAATAAACGGGCATAGCATCCATTAGGTCGCGTATTGGCCAGTGATTAAAATGCGATAAACCGATACTGTTATCGGCGAGTAGGGTAATACCATCATGACTTTTAGAGCCTTGATCGCGTATATCTAATCGACCTTTTTCTTTATTAAAAGAAATACTGTTATTGGCAATGGTGTAGTAAAGCTTACCGGTTGCTAAGTAATAATCGAGATCGCCGTCATTATCAATATCCGCTTGGGCCACCGAAATAACGCCAGGGTAGTTATTTGAATCCGCCGCAAACATTTTATCCGTTACATTGGTAAAGCTAAAGTCACCATGGCCAATGAGTAATACCGTTTCGGCATAGCTATTAAAAGCAAAAATATCGGGGATGTTGTCATTATTAAAATCAGTGATTAATACGCGTTCTGAATCTATTTCTTCAAACTGTGGGCTGTGCACATAGGTAAAAGTACCGTCGCCATTGTTTGAGAATATGATGTTTCGGGGCACTTTTTCATCAATGACTTTCTCTGCGTTTTGCTGTAAAAAATCTAGATCACCATCATTATCTAAATCTACCCATCTCACTGCTCTGCCACGAGCTCCCATTTTAGAAATACCGGCTTCATCGGTTACATCAACAAACTGTCCATTATCATTTCTTAATAATCGTTGCGGCGATGGTTTTAAACCGTTGCCACCGCCCACCGATAATAAAATATCGTTGTCGCCGTCTAAGTCATAATCACCAGCAGATACACCATGTAAATCAACCAGTGGGTAAATATCGGGGTGTTTTGTATAGGTTGCTTCTCCATTTGATAAAAAGAGCTGAACAGGTGTTTCGTTATGATTGGTTAATAAAAAATCATAATAGCCGTCATTATTGAGGTCGGCTATTGATGGGCCGCCGTATTTCCAATGTTCGCCGGTAACTAAACCCACTTGGTTAGAAACATCAGTAAAACGAGGCGCCTGATTTAGGGCTGGGTTAATGGCTGGAACAGCTGATGTGTTGGTGGCATATTTATCCGCACAACTCATTTGGCTCATACACACGGCGCTTAGCAAGGCCGCCTGTAATAATGTAGTTTTCATATTTATATACCTAATGTAACGTTTGTTAAAACTAAAAAGGGTTTATTTATCTTGACTGACCGTGTTTTATTTTTAACCGGATACTAATATGATTAAGCCGCTGCGTTATGTCATATTGAGAAAAATAGGGAGTCAATGTTTGATAGTGATACAAGAATTACAAAGATAATACGCTAATAATATTTAATTGTTAACAATAATTAGAGTGTATACTCAAGTGACTTTCACATGCTCATTCAGAGCACTTAAGCTATTAGGAAAGCGACTGTGCAATACGTGTTTTTGGCGGTGTTGAAGATATTGCTATTGCTGTGGTGGATAGAATTAACAACCATGGTGAACCCTCTCTGGTCGACTTAATTAAGCGGTCTCATTTGCACTTGCTTTATTATTCACGACCGTCACTAAACTGAATTCACAAAAAACTATTTGCAATAAAAACGAGTCACAAACAAACTTTTCACAAAAGAAAAATTATTCACAAAATCGTATTTATAAAACGATCTGGTTAGCGCGTCCTCTGGTGTATTTTATTATTTAAGGCGTACAACATTTTACAATACATACTCAATATATAGTGATTCAACGCAGTAAACGTGATTGACTTTTGATTTAAATATAAAATAACAAGTTCATACTTAATTGTAAGTGTGGGTTGATTAGTATATTGTTTCGTCTGTTAACAAAAAATATACATAACAATATTGAGAGCTTAAACGTGAAAACCGTGAAAACACACTTTACTGTATCAGCACTATTAACCAGCTTAGTTACATTGCTACCCGTCGTGCATGCTGCCGACTATTACGTTGCCACCACAGGTGACGATACCAACAGAGGTACGATCACTTCACCCTTTTTAACTTTAACAAAAGCGGCACAAACGGCTGTGGCTGGCGATGTCGTTAATATCAGAGCTGGATCCTACAATGAGGTATTGCGCCCCAGTCATTCGGGCACCGAGTCAAATCCTATCGTCTTTCAATCATATGCCGATGAAAAAGTGGTGATCACGGCGATGGAGCCAGTTAATAATTGGCGTTTGGATACCAACAACATATACGTAGCCGATGTCGATTGGACGTTAGGCCAAGCTAATTTTGTTATGCAAGGCAACACCGCAATGGATTTGGCGCGTTGGCCCAATAACGTCGATGGTGATCCATTCACGCAAGATTCATTGCGCAATAGCGGCGGTAGTGCGAGTGATGTTGCACATGATGCCTATCTCGACTATGCGGCGGGCATTCCGAGTGGCGACTGGTCGAATGGCGGTTCACTATATTTTTACGGTGATAAACCGGGTTCAGGTTGGACAACATGGCGATCATTCATTACCAGCAACACCAGCACACGTGTCAGTTTCAGTTTAGATAAAAACCCGAGTTGGATCCGCACGTTCCATGCGCCAGCCGATAAAGGTGACTTTTTTTTACAAGGCATTAAAGAAGCGCTCGACTATCAAAACGAATGGTATTTCGATCCAAACAATAACAAATTATATGTCCAGTTACCTAATGGCGTAATGCCAGTAGATAATCAGGTGCAAATGCGGCGACGAGAAAAAACTATCGATTTATCGGCAAGAAGTTATATTCATATAAAAAACTTAGCCGTTTTTGGTGGTTCAATTGAAATCACGGGTGGTGCGTCTAACAACCATATTTATGGCGTAACCAGTTTATATGGTAACTATACGCTAGGTGTTGTATCTGGGTTTGCATCTGGCAGCCAAAGTATTAACATTCGTAGCGATTGGAACCAATCAAATACCCGAAACAACATTATAGAAAAAAGCGAAATTGGCTTTGGCTCCGGTACAGGCATATACGATTCTGGCGAAGGCACGAAGATCTTCAATTCATATATTCATGACTTTAATTACCTTGGTAATTACGACGCCATTATCAATGCGCGTGGTGGTAACAACACTAAAGTGTTAAACAATACGATCACACGTGCAGGTAGAGACGGGATACAAGGTTTTAATGATAATGCCGAATACGCGTATAACGACATTTCACGTAGCAACTTGATTGCCGATGATTGCGGGCTGTTTTACACCGTAGGTGGTCCAAGCAATAGTGAGATACATCACAACTGGTTGCACGACGCTTATTCATCGGGTAGCAAGAGTAAAGCCGCAGGTATCTATTTAGATAACGATGCACAGGCGTTTGATGTTCACCATAACGTAATTTGGAACACTGAATGGTCAAATATTCAAATCAATTGGGATGGTAGTAATCTTAATATTTATAACAATACGCTCTGGCACGGCAGTGCGACAATGGGAGCATGGCACAAAGAAGGCTCCGCTTTTTCTAATGTTAATGTATGGAATAATTTATCTGATCAAAGTTCGTGGGAACCCCAATCGGATAAACAAAATAACCTAACCATATCGACATCGCCTTTTGTCGATTACGAAAACGGTGATTTTAGGCTTAAAGCCAACACAACAGCCATTGATGCCGGTCGAGTGATTGCTGGAATAACCGACGACGTAACGGATGGCAAACCCGATGTCGGTGCGTACGAGAAAAATGGGACGAATGAAAACTGGGTTGCCGGTATTACATGGGAACAAAAATTAGGGCCAACAGGCAATGGTTGTTATGGCTTACCGGGTGAAAACTGCATCGAACCACCGACTCAATCACCAGAGGCTAATTTTGATTCTGACGTGAATATTGACGAAGATAGTGAGCTCACGATCAAGGTTACGTTATCAGATTACGCAATGAGTTACCCTGTAACCATCCCCTATACGCTTAGTAGCACGGCGGCGGCCAACGATCATGATCTTTCTGCTGGTACAATCGTGATTAACGCAGGAAAAGAAGGATCGCTCCGTATTAAAGCGACAGCCGATGATCTGATCGAAACAGACGAAACGCTCATCATTAGCATGGGAACACTGGTAAACGCGACTTTGGGTAGTCGCAATACTATTACACTCACTCTTAAAGATAAAACACCGACGCCAGAGCCAGAACCTGAGCCTGAGCCTAATACGCCAAGCGATATCGGTGGTAATGATGTTGACAGTAACAGTGGTGGCGGTAGCTTAGCGTATTGGTTTATCCTTGTGGCATTCGTTAATTTAACGCGCAGAAAACGCGCCGCTATTGTGATTTAGTGCCTCTTTATTAGATCTTCACTAATAGTGCTTCTCTAAAAATAGCAATAAACACCGATACAAACTCAAACCTAATATGCGGTTTGTATCGGTTACGGCGAGCCCTTTATGGGTTTAAATTAAGATTCTTTTAATTATCGTATTTAATCATCGTTTTTAATTATAGGGGGAGGGGAGTATAGTCGTTCGTTCTTTAAGCGTCGGGCTGATCCAAAATATTCAAAGTTGCTATTTACCGTTGTTTTATCGCTTCATTGGTTTTGCGGCTCTTAAATAAAAATATTCACTGTGATGTGAATATTTTTGTATATTAAGGGGTAATAAAATATGCGCTGGATTATGGTAAAAAAAAGACTATTTCACGATTTTGTTCCGCTTTATATCTTCACTTCCCGATAATTTGAACCATACTAATGGTTATCTATTCATAAAATCTGCAGCTGAATGAAAAATAAATTATTTGATGCGCTACCTTGGGTTGCAGTTCCTTTCACCTTATTTATGTTGGCGTTGTATCATTTTATACCGGATCAACATGTTGAATATTATCCATCAAATAATATTTTTGGCGCTTTATATTCGGGCAGTTCAACTAGTAACGCGCCTGACATTGAATGGTTAGATGACTCTCAAAATGGTTGGCGCTGTGATGCCTTAAAAGAAGAGACTGATTATCAATTTTGTGGCGTAAATTTTTTAACACGTAATAAAAAAAACGGTGAAGGCCGTAATTTGAATAACATTTCGAGTATAAAATTAAAGATATCTTATACGGGGTCGAGTGAAAAAATTAGATTTGTTATGCGAAGTTTTGACCCCGGTTATGCAACCGTTAAAGACGATAATAGTTTGCAGTATATTTATACCGAAATTAAAACGTCATCGTTAAAAAATGAGCCCATTGATGTTTACATGACTGAATTTACGGTTGCAGATTGGTGGATAGAACAATACGACCACAAGCGTACACTCGTTCAACCAAGTTTTAAAAATGTGACGTCGATCGGATTTGAGTTATCGGAAGAAGTGTTTGAAGGCCGCCACGAAATTACTATTGATGAAATCACTTTAATCGGGCCTGTTTTTGACGAGTCTAACTATTATTTGTGTATATTGTTTATTTGGATGCTTGTGCAATTTGGTTATTTATTTACTCGGCTAAGTTATGTAAAAAATGCGGTTGTGCATTATCAAGAACGAGGTAATGAGCTAATTAGTCAGAATAAAAAATTAACGAATAAAGCAGATAAATATAAAAAATTGTCGAGTAAAGACCCGTTAACGGGCATATATAATCGCCGTGGTTTTAACGACCAAGCCGACCCGTTTTTTGCAGGGCATTATGCGGGAGCGATATTACTCATTGATCTTGATTTTTTTAAAAATATAAATGATACCTTTGGGCATGACGCAGGCGACATCGTGTTAAAAACGGTCACGCAAGTTATTATTGATAATGTGCGTAAAAACGATATTGTTGGGCGCTGGGGCGGTGAAGAATTTATAGTATATGTGAGTGATAGTTTTGCCGATAGTGTGTTAACGCTTGCTGAAAAATTAAGATTGTCGATTAAAGAACTTGCGATCCCTGAGTTTCCTCAAATTAGTATTACGACTAGCATTGGTTTTGCGATTAGAATGCAGGACGAATCTTTTGACGATTGTTTTAAACGTGCCGATATCAAACTCTATAGTGCTAAAACGTCTGGGCGCGACCAAACGCAATTTTAAAAAATAGAGGAGTCGCTTTTTTTATACTCATGTTAACTTGTTATTAACGGTGGTTGGTATTCGTTAGTTTTCTATTACTTTATTCATTTACTTTTTTACCCTCTCTTTTTATTAGCTTTCTCATCATTTCTCTCGTTAAAATAGTGCATTTTTACGTTAATTAAGCGTATGGCTAATAAGTGGTAAATTTTATTGTTTTCGAACTAATGTTTTCGTATTAATATTAATTCCTTGTCAATCAACTGGATCTAAAGTTTACGGTTGATTGAAGCGTTAAAATAATAGGATTCATTAATGCCCTTAGTCGACCCATCAAAGATGATGACCTTTAAAACACCCCAAGATCTTGGTATTTGGCTTAAGGCTAATCACACACTCGAAAGTGAATTGTGGATAAAAATATACAAAAAACAAACCGGTATTCAAAGTGTCACTTGGGATGATGTTGTTGTTGAAGCACTTTGTTGGGGGTGGATAGATGGCATTAAAAAATCAATTGATGAGCAAGCTTATGCTCAACGTATTACACCCCGAAAAGCCCGTAGTAATTGGTCTAAACGTAATACAGAACATGTAGAACGTTTAATCAGTGCCGGTAGAATGATGGATGCAGGGCTTGCACATGTTACTGCTGCCAAAGCCGATGGCCGATGGCAAAAAGCGTATGTAGTGAGTGAAATAGAAGTGCCTGCCGATTTTATCGACGCACTTGAAAACGCACCAAATGCCAAACGCTTTTTTGCAACGCTCAGTAAATCAAGTCGTTACATTATTGCCAATGGGCTAATAAGCGCGAAAAAAGCAGAAACTCGACACAAACGGTTCGAAAAATATAGGCAGATGTTAGTGAATCAAGAAAAGCCCAAATAAGCTGAATTTTGGATAGTCACTTGTTTTCTAAGGGTTATGCTCTTTTATATCGATGTTGAATTAGCCAGCGAGTCATAATAAATGAATTGCTCACCATTACGTCCGCAAGTTCGCCTTGTACACAGCCAAAAGTATCTCATTTTAAATCACATAAAGATCATTCTGTCTATTCGTGCGATTTATTTCATTTGAGTCTATTTTTAGGTGAGAGTTAAAAATTAATTTATCCGTATAAAAAGACATTTATGGTGTATAATTTTGATAAACATATTATGTTTGTTGCTTTGTCTGCAGGTATAAGCACAATCTATTTTTTAATTTGGAGTCAGAATGAAAATCCATTTATTCATTAGTTTTATATTCATTTTTAGCTTATCGGCTTGCGGTGAAAACGCGGTTGCCAGTAAAGACGAAATACAAAATCAGCCTGATCGACCAAATATATTATTTATATTAACGGATGATCAAGGCTACGCTGATGTGGGTTTTAATGGTTCAACAGACTTAAAAACACCCTCACTCGATGCTTTAGCCAGCAACGGCACGGTGTTTTCTTCAGCTTATGTTGTGCATCCTTTTTGTGGGCCCAGTCGTGCGGGGTTAATGACTGGCCGGTATCCACATAAATTTGGCTCTCAATTTAACTTACCTTCGGTGAAAGATTCTGGCGGTTTAGGTTTACCGACAGATGAAAGTTATATTAGTGAGGTATTACAAGATGCAGGTTATTACACGGGCATAATCGGCAAGTGGCACTTAGGTGAAATGCCAGAACATCACCCTAATCAACGCGGGTTTGATGAGTTTTATGGTTTTTTATTTGGCGGTCATAGTTATTTTCCTGAGCAATATCAAAAAAAATATAAAGACGCTAAAGTACGTGGTTTAGATTACGCGATTTGGCAGTATTTAGCGCCCATGCAACATAACGGTAAAGAAGTAAAAGAAACTGAATATGTAACTGATGCGCTGTCACGTGAAGCATCAACGTTTATTACCCAAGCGAGCCAAAAAAACGAGCCTTTCTTTTTATTTTTATCGTATAACGCGCCCCATACACCACTCGAAGCCAAAGAAGACGATATGGCGTTATTTCCGCATATTAAAGATGAAAAGCGCAAAACTTATGCCGGTATGGTTTATGCAGTTGATCGAGGTATAAACGACATCGTTAAAACGCTTAAAAAAACCGGCCAATATGACAATACATTAATTGTATTTATGAGTGATAACGGTGATCGTACCGATCAAGGTGCAAGTAATTACCCGTTAAAAGAAGGTAAAAACAGTGTGCAAGAAGGTGGTTATCGCACGCCTATGTTTATGCACTGGCCTGTGGGTATCAAAGCGGGTGGTTTATACAAACATCCTGTTTCGGCTTTAGATTTATTTCCTACTTTTGCGAATCTAGCCGGTGCAACAATAGCACCTAATAAGCAATTAGATGGTAAAGATATTTTAACAGCCGTTAAAACAGGTGTAAGTGCGCGAGCAGGTGAACCGTTATATGTAATGGTTCATCGAGGTGATCATACCAATGTTGCCGCTAGGCAAGATAATTTAAAAGTGATTAGAACTCGTAACGAGCCTTGGCGTTTATATGATGTAGAGCTGGATCCGGCTGAAGATAATGATCTAAGTCATTTACATCCTGATTTAGTTAGAGAGATGGTGAGTAAAATGTCGGTTTGGAGCTGGTCGCACACTCAACCCGATTGGTTTTATAATCATGAACATGCTGCACAATGGCGTGTTAATGGCATGCCGCGTTTTGACGAAACATTTAAGTTAAAATAGCGTAAACAACCACTATCGATATTCATTTACGATATCTGTTTTCGATAGTGGTTTGATTTGTGATATTAGTGTGAGATTAGGATTTAAGCGGTGCACGCAATGTCTCTGAGTAATCTTAATAATGAATAGGCAACGGTAATTAACAGTCAAAGCTGGTTAACGAACCCCGAATTTGGTTAACTTAGCCGTTCACACATTCACTTTTTGTAACAAAACACGCTTCAAAATACGCAATCACTTAGCTTGCCGTTTATTAGTTTGTTAAACTACGCCATCTTGTTTTATCCTCTTTTAATCAAATGATTTTAGTATTTACTTATTAGGTATATACCTAAATGTAATTTTATATAGGGTGGTTAAATAACCTTAACTCTAGAAAATAATCCATTTCTGATGGCTTTTTCGACCTGATTCTGCGTTAAGTTTCTGTAAAATATCTGAATATTTTATTTATAGTCAAAGCGATCGGGTTTTAGGGGCAGGTTTCTAGTTCCAGACGAAACCGAAGTACTTACATCCATGTAAGCAAAGCAGTCAAGCTTCGAGACCCCATGAGCATATGCTCTACTATGTGATTGGGGCGAGTAAGCGCTGACAATGAACCATAAAACCTGAGCGAGAAGACTATACACTGTACATCTTAACCAGAGTTAGTTTTAAGAGTCATATTAAAAAAATTTATAAAAAGGAAAATATTTATGTCGGCATCGACAACTGACAGTCTTTATTTTACGGCGCATGGCGAGCAAGATGAATACCCCGTTATTTTTACCAGTATGAAAAAAGCGCCCATTGGACTAAAAGAATCGGATTATCCACATTTAGTTAATATCAACTGGCCATTCTCACTTGAGAATAATGGTATGCCCGATCAAGAGACCAAAGCGGCACAAATCGCATTCGAAAAAGCGATTGCTGCCATGGGCGAAACAACTACTTGTCATCTCATGTTAGTGATCACGGGCAATGGCCGTAAAGAATGGTTTTGGTATGTATTTAGTGTCGATCTTTGGATGGGGCAGTTAAACGAATGTTTGGCTGGCCAGGAAGCATACCCTATTGAAATTACCATTAGCAAAGAGCCAGATTGGGCAACGTATTATGATTTTTTAGCCGACGTTCAGGGGATATAACCTCTCGATAACTGATTAAATTAGCCGTTAGATGCTTTTCTTTGGTTATCAAATTTTTAGGCAAATCTGGTTCACTTAATAATGGTAATGGGTATTCGCGTAAATTTGATCATGTGTTTTGTATTGTTCACTTATTTTTTTTACTTTGCGCAAAAGCGTTGTTGGTAATATGAATTGCGTTGTTAATAAACCGCTCAAATTCTTCTTGTAAATTTTCTGGTGGGCCAAAGGCTTTAACAAATTGCTTTAAACGGATCTCTTTACCAAATTTAGCCCGCTCATAAAGAGCCGAACGTGATTTAGCAATAATTGCTAAATAGTCTTTAAGTTGATCGGGATAATGCGTATATAAAAACCGAATTAACATTGATCCTAAGGCATAAATATCGTTTTGATTTTGGCGGTTGTCAAACGATTCATCATCGCCATCAAAGGTTACTAATTGCTTTAACGTGATGAGTGAGTTGTTTTGTAATGGCTTTTGTAACGGAAAAACACGTCTAAAAGCGAAGTTTTGTGTGTGTGGACCAAATGGCATTTTAATATTATTAAATTCAAAACAGGCGGCTAATCCTTCTGTAAACCAACGCGGATAAACCACGTGTAACGATTGCAAGCCGGTTTCGATCATCACTTGATGTGTGACTTCATGTGCGACGGTTTGTGGATTAGCTCGTTTGTTTTTTCGTTTATGATGACCGTGTACAAAAATGGCTTTAGCTTTAGGGCTGTATATGCCGCCAGAGTTGTTAGCAGCATAACTATCTCGGGTGATTTCTTTAATATAAGATTGATAATCTTTTTTAGACGGTAAATAGACTGCCGTCATTTTATGATCAATCGGTTTGTTTCTGAGCCCTAATGCCACTAAAAAACTAATATTATTTTGATAGGTTTTTTCTATTAACCTAGCCATGTTTTGTTTAACAAATTTAAGCTGTTCAGGTGGGTGTATAATGCTCCAGTGTTTGGTTTCATAAATCGCGAAAGGGGTTTCAAAATGGCTTTGTATTTTGCTTAAGGTGTTTTTAGCATGTTGGGTGGTGGGCATAACCGGATCGACAAATTGTGCAACAAACTCATCACTGTGATGACGTAAATAGAGTTTATATTTGCGTATTAAACGAGCTTTGGCAGCTTGTTTATCAACTTGACTGGTTAATTGCTCATCTAGTTGCGTGATATCTGTCAAGATAGGCATCAGCTGCTTAGCATGTTGACCATACCTTTGCTCATATAGGGCTAATAATTCAATAAATACCTGGTGAGCTGCCAACGGTTTAACGGCTAATTTTAGATTAAGCGCATAGTTATCTGTTACCGTCATGCGAGTATCGTGCGTTGATGCAAATAAATCTTTACTGAGCTGATAGCTTTGTTTGGCAAAAGGCAGTGCTTCCGCGTATTTTTGTTGGCTGATTAAGGTAGTGTGCGTGGCATAAGCTTTATTAAATTGTTCTATTTTTTCAACAGCCATTGTAGGCAATAAAAAATGGGTCAAAATGATGGTTAGATTAAATAGCGTTCTGATGGCTGTTTTGGTCACTTAATTAAAGTCCTGTTGGGGGGGATTGCGTTTTCAATTCAAGTTTGTATTAAAACACCATTTAAATTGGTATTACAGATTAATGAGTAGTTGGTTTTTTATGTCACGTTAATCATAAAAAAGTAATATACCTTATTTTCACATTGATTGTTAATTTGAATTTTTGGTATTACCAATGTTGGGCGTGACATGCTTGTTCGGCTTTTTATTTAGCCATTTATTCAGTTGTTTTATTAGGAAAGCCATTCACTTAAAAGCACGTAAAGATTGAAATAAACAGACATTGCGTTATAGTTAGTCTTGCACTAAACCAACCCTGATAGATGATTTAGCTTATTGTTCAGGCCAATTTTCTTAACTATTTCATTAACTGTTTAGGCCTTCAATGATGAAAATGTTATGCACCTCTTTTTCTATTTTATATTCTTTATCATTTAGCGCGGTAAGTGTTGAATATATTGGCTCTGATAATGACTTATTAGATAGCTTTTATGGCAGTGAAGAAATGGTTGAAATTGCGACCGGTGTTAAAACACAAATTTACAAAGCCCCCGCGGTGACTAATGTGTTTACCGCTGAGCAAATAAAAAAAATGGGCGCGACGGATATCGATGATGTGCTCGAGACCGTGCCCGGTTTACATATCCAACGCGATCCAATTCTTCATTTACCGCTTTATATTTTTAGAGGGATCTATTCGAGTGCAAATTCTCAAGCCTTAATGTTGATCAATGGTGTACCGATCACGAATAACTTTATTGGAAATAGAAATAACAGTTGGGGCGGAATGCCGGTTGAAGCTATCGCGCGTATTGAAATTATGCGTGGGCCCGGTTCTGCATTATTTGGTGCCGATGCGTTTGCTGGGGTGATTAATATCATTACTAAAAATGCAGATGATATTAAACAAAATGGGGCTGCGATAAGAGTAGGGCGTTTTAATACACAAGATGCTTGGTTTAACCTAGCGGGTAATAAAGGTGAACTTAACTATGCCACCACGGTTGAGTATCACAAAACAGATGGCTCAAATGAATTAATAGAAGCTGACTTGCAAACCGCTAATGATGCGGCACATGGCACTAATGCCTCTCTTGCGCCGGGGCATTTAAGCAAAAGTATTGAAAAATACGATGTTAGAACCGAAATTAATTACCACAATTTTACGTTGCGATCGGGTTTACAATACATTGCGAGCCAAGGTATTGGTGCTGGTGTTGTGAGTGCGCTTGACCCTGACTCACTTAACACTAATTATATTTGGAACTTAGATTTAAATTATAATAGCCAGTTAACGTCTGATTTTAAATTAAGTACTCAAGCTACTTATTTGAGAACCAGCCAAGAAGTTAAAAATCAATATACGCTTTTTCCGCCTGGTTATGCGGGGGTTTATACCGAGGGTTTAATTGGCAACCCGCAAGTGTGGGAGAAACACGCGCGATTTAACACATCAGGCTTGTATACGGGGTGGTCAAACCATTCTGTTCTCGTTGGATTAGGGTATCATAATGCCAACATGTACCGAGTAGAAGAAACCAAAAACTTTGGAATTGACCCCGCAACCGACCAGCCAATTGCACCCGGTAGCCCGATAGTTGATGTAACGGATACGCCCTATGTGTTTATTCCTGAGCAGTCGCGTCAAAATCATTATGTGTTTTTACAAGATATTTGGAATATCGCTAACGATTGGCAATTAACCGCCGGTTTACGCCACGACAACTATTCAGATTTTGGCAGCACAACCAACCCAAGGCTGGCGTTAGTCTGGTCGACATCTTTAAATTTATCGACAAAATTATTATATGGGCAGGCCTTTAGAGCGCCTTCGTTTGTTGATATGAGTGCAATCAATAATCCAGCTAATATTGGCAACCCTAACATTCAACCTGAAGAATTAGAAAACCTCGAGCTAGTTTTTGATTATCATCCAGCGCAAGACTTTGGTCTGGTTTGGAATATTTATAAATACACATGGGACGATATAATACAATTAGTTCCACAAGCGGGTGAAAGCTTTTCTTTAGCCTCCAATAATGGCATTCAAACCGCCTACGGTACGGAGTTTGAGCTAAATTGGCAAATAACACCGGCTTTGGCCTTACGGGCCAATGCTGCTTTTACACAAGCTGAAAATAGTAAAACGAAAGACGACGTGCCATTAATTGCAGCAAAGCAATACTTTGTGCAACTTGATTGGCAACCCAT
>NZ_QMED01000022.1 GCF_003286125.1 Algibacillus agarilyticus | reverse complement strand
AATAAAGGATTATAATCCCATTATTGAGGTGAATATGATTAAAAAAACAAATAAACACTATACCGTAGAATTTAAACAAGAAGCGGTTGCTTTAGTGATTGAGCAAGACTATTCAATTGCTCAGGCAGCTTCTGCGCTAGGTATTACTGATAAAATACTTTACAACTGGGTTGCCAAGCATAAAAAACAAGCTGAGGGCACCACATTATCAACAGATGAGCGGGCTGAATTAATACAACTCAGAAAGGATAATAAACGCTTACAAATGGAACGTGAAATTTTAAAAAAGGCTTCAGCCTTTTTTGCGAAAGAAATGAAGTAAGGTATTCATTTATTGCTGAGCTCGATGCTCGATACCCTGTCTCACTTGCCTGTGAAGTCATGCAAGTGAGTACATCGGCCTATTACGCTTGGTTAAAGAGACCAGGTGAACTTATTAGCGCTGAAACGTTAAGATTATACCGATGCGCCAAAAAATTATTCAAGGCCAGTCGAAATAGTCTAGGGAGTCGAGAGCTGGCTAAAGTATTACGCAAAAAAGGCTTTGATATATCACGTTATAAAACAAATAAGTTAATGAACCAATTAAAACTCGTTGTAACTCAACGGGTTGCCTACAAGGTAACGACAAAACGAAAACACAGTGATGCCGTCGCTGATAACTTGTTGAACATGAATTTTAATCCCGTAGCCCCAAATCAGGTGTGGGCAGGCGATGTGACGTATTTGAAAACAGGCGAAGGTTGGTTGTATCTCGCGATTGTTATGGATTTGTATTCCCGCCGTATTATTGGCTGGCACATATCTAAGCGTATGACACGAGATTTAGTTGAAAAAGCGTTGATTAAAGCGCATAACTTACGTAAACCGCCAAAAGGCGTGGTGTTTCACAGTGATCGTGGATCACAATATACGAGTACAGGGTTTAGAAATTTACTAACAAAATTAGGCTGCCGAGCGAGCATGGGCAAGAGAGCAAGATAACGCTTGGAATACCTGCAAAGACATCATTTTTATACCTAATCCTTACCTTTCAAAAGCTCAACAAGAAATCATAGCAACCGATTTCAACATGAATGACAACAAACTAGTGCTCAATGTCAGGCAACCATTGATAATGTATTACAAGCAGCGCTTTCATATTTGTGAAGATAATGAGCTATTAGAAAAACACCCTACAAAATACCATTTAACCATGACTGGTAATGGACAATCTTTTTATCCGCAAACATGTAACACAATTGTCCAATAGGCCGTTGGACAAATATCTTGGGGTCACAACATCGCAGTCAGGTGGAAAGATATTTAGAAGCAATCGCGGTGTGGAATTTTAAGTAAGCGATCATTTTAGCCGTGAACAGACAAGTTTCTATCTATTAATTTTTGCTGCAGCTTCAGCCATACCACCTTTAGATACTTTTGTTTGTCGCGTATAACGCTCTACCATTGATAAACCGGTCCAGCCGCCGGATATTTGTATTTTAACTGGGTCAATCCCATTTTCGGACATGGTAATGGCACCACCAACTCGCGCACTATGGGCTGTTAAAGGGTTATCTAAATCTAATAAAGTGCTAATCAATCGGAAATCGTTTAATACGGTTTGATATTGAATAGGTTTATCTTGAACTCGTTGATTAGGGCTTAATGCGCGTAATATATAACCCTCATTGATTTTAAATTCATGTTTATATTCTTCGAGTAATGCAATTGTTGTATTGCTTATAAATCTATATGACCCGACTTTTCGTTTATCTGTTTTAGATTTTGCTAAAAAAACGGTGTTTGATTTGGATTTAATATCTGTGAATTTTAATTCTGATGCTTCGGAAGCCCTTAGCAGACCATCAAACATTAAGTTAACCAGTAATCGAGCTCTAATAACTAATTTGTTATCTGGAATAAGGTTGTCATTAATGTAATCAAGCATTTCGCATAGTAAGGGTTCAGCTTGTTTTTGTATTCCTGATCTTAAAGAATTTAAGCTAACCGAAATGTGCTGAGAGAGAATTTTTGATTGATACTGCGGGTTTGGCCATTCCATAACTTTTAAAAAAGTAGAAAGAACAGCAAGCCGATGTTCAATTGTGGCTCTAGATAATTCGGTCTCATGCAGTAAATAATGAAAGTAAGATTCCATTGTTGATTTATTGTTTTGGAAATCTTCACTGAAGCCAGTGACATTAACATTATCACTACAAAAAATAGAAAAACAATTCATCGCATTATTATAAGAGCGTTGTGTATTAGCCGGTAAATACTTAAAAACACGGTCGTTATACTCAACGGCTTTTTTTCTCTCATCTTCACTTAAAGTAGATCCCGCTAGTAGTAACGTTTGATGGGGAAGCGTAGTTAGGGCCATAATTTTCACCGAAAAAATTAAGGTATATACCAATTTAAAGTGTTGAGTAACCACGTTAGCACAAAATACCTTTAAAAACATGATTAATCACTATTAAAGATAATAGTTATTTATCTTTAATAGTGATTAATCATGTTTTAGTTTGCTTGATTTTCACTGGAGTTTGCTGTTATTTTTCATTATTATAAAAATATGATTAATCACCATTAAAAAGAACAATGAATAGATCTTTTAGAAAGTCGCGTCTTTTAAATATTTTGCGTTTTTTTAACGATAAACCTACTGAATTAGATAAAATACCGGTAGCGCAAAGTATCCCGCTTCTCGACGCTCTGCGTTTATATGAAAAAACAGAGCTTGATGAGTATAAATACCAATCAACCCAACTATTAAATGAAATATTTACAGAAGAGTCTTTTAATAAGTTTGTTAATCGTATTAGCCGGTTTAAATCGGATAAAAAAATTAATCCACGTCATGTAAAGTTGGAACCATCAACTAAAGCATTAATAGAAAAAATTCACTCTTTGACAAATGAGTTTGAAACCGATGACGATGTTATTTTTGAGGCCTTAAACGATTTAATTGAAAAGTTATATTGAATCAGAAAGCTTTATGGACATCTAAACCAATGACATCGGCAATATCGACAAATAAGGAACTATCGAACATGGTTGTCACACTATTTCCTTATCGCAATTTTACGTATGATTTTGACACTGGCAGGGGGGGAGTACTTTGTCCCTAAAGGTTTATACTCGATAAATCATCCCAGCTATCGGGTGGGTTACCGGACTTTAACATCTTGGCAAAAACCTTATAGGCATCATTTTTACTTTCGTATGCGCGTTTACTACTATCGTCATTTACCCAGGCATAAACGATAATTTTTGATTGAATATCGTATCGAAAAAACAATCTATATTGCTGGAAAAATTTAGCTCTAAACCAATGTTTGTTTTTATCACCTAGCGTTTTACCTTGGCGATAATCTGGCTTTGTAGGGTCTTGAGGAATGACTTCAAACGCTAACTTATGGATAGCGGCGAGTCTTTTGGTATCGTTCTTGTTGAGGTAGTCAACAGCATCTTTTTGTTTAACTTTCTTCTCTAAAAGTTCATATTGCTCAACAAATAATGGGTGTGTGTATAACGTCCACCCATTCACTACGATGGCTGCATTAACCGACAAGGCTATTCATCCTCATCAAGCAGTGGCGCATCTAAATCTAATTCAGTACCAGCGATTAATAACTCCACGCGATCACGCATCGATGCCGTAAGTGGCTGAACTTTTTCAGGATGCTTTTGCATATCATTAGCAACAAAAGCTAAAAAGGATTCAACAACAGGATCACTTTTAGGTGACTCCACGCGAGAAAGCATGACATTACCGTTAGGCTGAATTTCAAACTTAATTTTATCTTTTTTATTTAAGTGCAATGCTTGACGTACAACACTAGGTACAGTTGTTTGAAAGCGGTCGGTTAATGTTGATTCTGTAACTAAAGTTGATTGTGCCATTATTCTCTCCCAAAACTAAGCTTATGACCAATGGTAATGCAAATGCATTACCATTTCAAGGTTGTTAACTAAATGTACTACTGTTATTTAATGCTGATGGATGACTATTGTTATAGTCAAAGCGATCGGGTTTTAGGGGCAGGTTTCTAGTTCCAGACGAAACCGAAGTACTTACATCCATGTAAGCAAAGCNCGTCAAAGCTACCGCGTCCTGCTCTCGCCCCTTACCTGCATCCATGCAGGCAAGCTTCGAGACCTCATGAGCATATGCTTTATTATGTGATTGGGGCCGCCTAAATGGATTTAGGTGTTAGAACGACGCAGGAGCCAAAGTCGAGAGTAAGCGCTGACAATGAACCATAAAACCTGAGCGAGAAGACTATATTTATAATAATTTTCGGGTGTATGCACGCTAATAATATTGATGTATAAATTAAAATGGTATGCACGCATATAGATGCATGTAGGGGTTTAGCCTTTTATATTGCATTTTTTGTGTATCATTAACTAACTTAGTGTGAATTGGTGGCGGTGTGATCTCTCTTGGATTTAATTTAACTGGCTTATTCTCTAAATTATGAACAAAGACGGGTAGTCTAGGCTTAATTCGAGTTAAGGGTAAATCAAAACTCTTAAACCTCAAAATGAGTTCAACGGGACGTGGCCGGATAATCCTAAGCTGAATGTTTTGTTGAGCATACATTCTAACAAATAGAATTGTTTTTTCGATGTTGGATTGCCACTCATCGATAGATACCAGCATTGTTGAATCTAATTTATTATATCGGCTTTCGAGACTTTCAATAAATTCATCAATATTATTAATTGGCTTTTCTCTATTAAAATCAATATTCCAACCCGATGAAATTTTTTGAACCGGGTCTTTAATATACGTAATTTGCCGTTCAATCATTTTTAAGTTATGCATAGGCAATGATTGATATAATAAATCATTGGTTAAAAACGACCTATTCCCTTGCTCATCTGTAATTGATTTTACTTTGCCGGTCGTGATAATAAATTTAGATAACATCATTTTTTGGGCATTAATCATGTTGATTTGATTAATGATAAGTTGCCAAAGTTTATGATTCATAACCTGAACATATCCTGGAAAGCGTAAAACTCTCTTGCTGTCATCACCGGGATCAAATTGATGTTGCTTAATCGCTTGATTGAGTAAAGGTAAAGAGCCTCTTTTAAGGATCGGCGCAGATAAAGTTGAGGGGCAGTTTTGCCCTAGCATAATAACGTTTGCGTCTATAAACTCTTCCCCATTTAATAAATCACGGCATAAACAGGTGATTAGATTATTTAGGATTTCATATTGTTCACGTACGTAGTCGATATCTTTTTGGTCAATCATTGTTACGCTTAGTTTGAAATAAGAGGTTGTGAATAACTATAGTATTTTTGCACACACATGCAACAGTTTGGTTAATATGAACAATCGACCTTGCGTATCTAATCACATTAAAAGAACGACAAAGCAAATAAACAAAAACACGTTTAGCAAAATATAGGGCGGGTTAACGCTTAATGTTTTTTACAACTATATTAGCATGTGTGTGCAAAATAAAGTGATTAATCATTGTTTTACTAAACCTTAAATAGACTTACTCTTCTGACAACCAGACATTAATTAACTTTAAAAAAAATAAGTCTTCTTAATGCCTGAGACAAAATAATTACTCTTTAAAAAATCCAAGCAAACGCTCAATTAATTCATCTTCTAGGTGATCAATTTCCAAAACTAAATTTCCTTTGTTATTAATTTTGGTTTTCAAACCTTTACGCCTTAACTTCATAATAGATTTTTGATGCTCTGACGGTGTATAGACCTGATTAACCTTTGTATTTAATTTATTGATAGCCGAAAGCTCTTTTTCAAATAAAGCTTTGATTGCATTCGTTTTTTCTTTGCAATATATATCATCAAGCAACTTGTCTGAGTCTAAATCTATCTGTTTAGCTACATTAATCGTTACTTTATCGAGTACATCAATATCAACTTTATTTAGACTAAGAAGAAAACGAATTGGTATATATTTTATTGCAGGGAACAAGCTGATCACATCATAAGACATTTTAGAAATATCTTTAGCATTTTGTGATGTCCCCTTTGAAATAGAATAATGCTCCATTATTTCAGTTATCTTCATATCACTATTCATTTTTTTTAGTGACATTGCGATATCAACTGTCGTCGGTTTATCGTATGAATCAGCAGTTGAAGCAAACCACTTTTCATCCACAGCTTCCATCGACGCGGTTAACCATACTTTCAATTTTGCACCTGGAATATGGCTCACACAAAACGAACGCCTAGTTCCTTCAAGCAAGGTTAAACCATTAGCCGTTCCATAAGCTTTTACAGGTTCTTTATTTGATAAATTATCTTTAATACCAGGATAAATATCATTAACTGATGCTAGCGTTAAATGCTCATTACTTCTTTGATTAAATTCAGATTTTTTTACAACCTGACTGACATTTTCACTTGGAATACTGATTAATCTAAATTCATATTCATTACCGCTAGGCGCAATAATTTTATAAGATTCTCTTTCTCTTTTATTAGCACCTCGGCCACTAGCATAAAAATTATTACCCATTATTCATCCGCCTTCACTTTGCTTTTAGATTCGATAAAACCAAGAAATTCATTTATTAATATATCCGTATACGGTTTTATTTTATCTAACTGTTTATCAGGACAAAGCTTCTCAACTTTTTTAATATCGAAAACAGTGCAATTGTTTTGAGCTGCAGCTTCAAATGCTTGTGAGTTAATCATTCGAGCAGGGAACATCCATTCACCTGAAGCTAATGCCTCTCTTGAAGCCGATAATACTTTTTGATCTCGATTGAATTCAGCATTGCAATTCGTCGCTAGCACTTTAAGCCATTCAATGTTTTCGCCTTTATTCGGTAGCGTTTGCATCAATTGATGGGGTAAATTTCTTAAAAATTGACTTGTTGAATGCCAGTCTAATTCTTTTGGGCTAAAAGGTACTAACATACCTGTAGAAGCATATTGAGCAGACCATACCAATGGGTTAATGTGAGGTCCAGTGTCCAAAAAAATCACGTCGTAATCATCTTTAACCGAATTAATAATTTTTTCTTTTAACAATTTCACGTGTTTTAAATCGCCGGTTTTGGCAAAATGCATCCAAGCGGCCTGTGAAAACCGTTCATCTTCAGAAAAACTAGGCAATACATGTAAATTAGGAATGTGAGTTTCATGAATCGAGCTTTTCAGAATTTCTTCGTGGCTCAACCCATCATCTAAGTATTCTTGATACAAACCATCAGATTCATCTTCCCCTAACATAATATCAACAGCCGTTAGTATATCAAATGCGTATTCTTGATGGGGTAATAGATACTTTCTTAAGCTACCCTGTGGATCTAAATCAATCACAAGGATTTTTAATCGCTCACCCAACAAAAGAGATAAACCTGCAGCCAATGTGATCAAGGTCGTTGACTTGCCGGTTCCTCCTTTTTGATTTTGAGAATTAATGACGTGTGTTTCGTAGTTTTTATCTGACCATTTTGGTAATTTCAACCAATCCATCAGGGCGTGCATATGTTTTAGCGTAAATAGATAAGATGAACTATTAGGTTTTAAAACCTCGTCAATTACCCCTAACTTTACAGCCTCATCGTACTTAGCTTTGAATGTTACACGATTCATACCACATGCCTTAGCAGCAGCGACCATGTTTAACGCATGGTTTTTAATTATTCGTTCTATATCGTGAAACGTACGCTCTTTCGAAACGGCTTTGTAGCGCTCTTCATTTTTTTTGTCTAAGTGTTGACCTAACTTTAATAAATCATCTATTAATGTTGTCATTTTAAAACCCGATTAACTTTTAATAGTTAAATCTTACTACAAAAAAACAACATGTAAATATAAAATTTACACAAAATACATAAAAAACCACAAAACATGTAAAGATACACAATTAAAACAAATAGACAAAATAAACGATTATTGTCGTTTTGTTTACATTAATTAAGCCTAGATCAGATAGCGATGCTCACTATGCTTTACAAAGAGAAAGAACGCTTGCCAAAATATCCTCAGACGAAGCATTGACAGATAAATGAAATGGAGTAATTAACCGCTAGCGGAAGCCTCGATTAAATTATTTATGATCCCAGTCATTTACAGGCAACCCACTCACGAATAACGCTTAAAAAATCAGGTAGCCCTCATGAAAAATAAAAAAAGGCGCTAACCCACGTAGAGAGAAAGCGCCTAACATACAACAAAGGCTATCTTTTTTTAAATATGTATTACCACCACACGGTATAAATAATACAAAGAATAATCACAACGCCAAGCGAAGCAATGTTAAAGCCTTTGGAGGTTTCAAAATTAACTTCACTTAAATTAACACAAGTATTATTTTGCTCTGATTTACTCATCAACGACATCAAAATAGTCACACCAAAACAAAGTAACAACACAATGCCCATGCGATCCATGAACGGGTATTCTGGCGCCATCACTTTAATTAACACAGAAAACACGGCAGAACCAACCCCCGCAGCTAAGGCAGCGTTAGCGGTTGTGCGTTTCCAGAACATACCCGTGATAAAGATCACCACAATACCCGGGGTAAATAGCCCGGTGAACTCTTGAATATATTGAAACGCTTGATCAAATTTACCGAGTAAAGGCTCTGCGGTAAGCAAACCAATGCTTAAAGCGACTAACGAAGTGATACGCCCAATATGCACATAATGACGCTGGCTTTTATTTTTAACCGCTTTACTGTAAATATCCATCGTAAAGATCGTTGAAATACTGTTGGTCATTGAAGCAAGCGAAGAAACAATAGCCGCCACAAGAGCCGCAAATATTAAGCCTTTAATCCCCACTGGCATTAAGTCCATTAAAGCGGGATACGCTAAATCATTTTTCTCAATTTCTGGGTATAAAATTACAGCCGCTATTCCGGGAACAACAACAATAATCGGCATTAATAATTTTAAATATGCCGCAAACACAATACCTTTTTGCGCTTCTTTAATGTTACTCGCGGCTAAGGCACGTTGAATGATATATTGATTAAAACCCCAATATGCAAGGTTAGTCACCCATAAACCACCGACTAAAACTGAAATGCCGGGTAAGTTAATATATTGCGAATTTTCTTCAGATAAAATCATATCGAAGTGGCCAGGTAACTTTTCGGTTAACACCCCAAAACCAGCGATAAACCCTTGCCCGTCTGATACCGCATCAAGTGCTAAATAACTGAGTAACAAACCACCAAATACTAACAATACCACTTGCAAAATATCAGTATAAGCAACGGCTTTTAAGCCACCATATAATGAATAAGCAATTGAGAATATCGCTAAAAATATCATGCCAAACATCGCATCAACACCGGCGACACTTTCAAACGCCAAACCACCTAACCATAAAACCGAGGTTAAATTAACAAAAATATAAACCGCCAACCAAAAAGTGGCCATGACCGTTTTAACGCGAGTATCAAAACGCTGCTCTAAATACTGCGGCATGGTATAAATATTATTTTTTAAAAATACGGGTAATAAGTACTTGCCGACTAAAACCAACGTTAATGCAGCCATCAACTCGTACGAGGCAATACCCATTCCTAATGCAAAGCCAGAGCCCGACATACCGATAATTTGCTCAGCCGAAATATTAGAGGCAATTAATGAAGCACCAATAGCCCACCAAGGTAAGGCTTTACTGGCTAAGAAATAATCTTCAGTGTTCGTGCCTTCTTTTTTATCGTTACGCGAGATCCACAATGCAATACAAAGCAAACCGATTGCATAAACAATAAATATAAAAAAATCGAGCGTTGCTAATTTCATAATAATGTTCCTAAAAAAATAAACGAATAGGCGGTTGGCCTACGCAATGGCTTTAGCTAAAAAAAGTTTACGCTTACAAAGCAAAGCATTTTAGTAAACCATTTAGCAATTCTATAAAGTGTACCGCACTTTTCTGGATATGTTAATATAGTATTACTATTAAGTTTAATATATTACTAAAAAGATAAATTAGGAATAAACGACTACTAAAACAAATAGCGTTTTAGGGTAAATAAAATAAAGTTTACTGTTTAAAAACAACCGCCTAACTTTAACCAACTATTGTATTTATATTTTCTTATACAGATTGAAATTAAGTAACGTAAAAATTAAGTAATACTTATTGGTTTTATAATACAAAACAAGTGACAAATAATTACACTTTCGTATCAATGGATACCCTGTATTTAATTCATCAATAATTTATGCGGGAAGAATATTGTAGAGAAAAGAAAAATGCTTATGGGAAACTAATTTATCTATAAAATTTACGGTTGAACTTACATTCATCGAGAATAAAAACAAGGAAAAATGACACTAACCTGCAATCCTTGAAGGTCAGTGCCAAAGGTGAAAATCTTTATCTAATACCAATCCATATTAATAAGTGATCTCTCAGAATGCATCCAGCGGTTTTTGAACAAGGCGTCGGTGTACAGGAATGGTTGTTCCCTTTCAAATACCGATAACGCAGATTAAAAGCCGCTGGGGCATTCCTTTCAGGCGAGTTTTAAATGCGCTTACTCTGTGTTGCTCGAACTCAAAAGAGCACCACTATTCTTTCATTTAAGCGCTCGCTGAGTGGGCAGTTATTATTACGGATTGGTATAACACTCGCAACCGGCATAAATAGTAAAAAAAGCCCGTTTGCACGGGCAAAATCAACCATCACAAGGTAGACAAAAGGGTTACTCTGCTTCTCTAAAATAGAAGTGTTGGCAAATGGTATCTTTCCACACTTCTTGCATTACGTTGTCGTCATTTTTTAAACTACAATTTCCAATTTTAAGCGCTAAACCGTAATGCGAAACCATACGTAACGCACCATTAGGTAATAATTCAAAACGCCACTCACTGTCTTTTTCATTACATTTGGCTTGTACAACATTATCAGCAATATCAACTTTTCCGTCTGACTGACCATTTACAGCCAAACATAAATTATCAGTATTTAATGATTTAAACGTATAAAAACCATTTTCAGTTGGGCTGGCTTGCCATTTTTGACAAGCTAAATCTTTATATTCAACCTGAGTAATATTCGCATCAACATCAGCAGAACAACCTTCAACCGAAACCACTTTACCGCTATTTGCGTTGATCATCGCTAACGTCGAAACAGGCTCTAAACGCCAATCTGTACATTGCGTAAAACGATCACCACCGGTTACAACCGCAGAGCCAGACGCACTACCACAACCAGCGATTTGTAAATGCGATAATGATTCTGCATTCGCAAAGCGCACCCAACCTAACTCCGATGCATCAACATGCCAACGCTGACAATTTGACGAAATCCAGGGTTGAGCCATTACACCTTGTGCATCTGTAGCGCAATCAGCTTGAGACATAAAGGTACCAAAATCGCTATTAACTAATCGGAATAAACCATCATTTGCAGGGTCTACCACCCACTCTGCATTATCGGCAGTACAATCTTGTGCCGACACAACACCTTGTGCATCAGCCACTAAACATAAATTAGAACCTCGGTTAACGACTTTATATTTAACGCCTTGAACTTGTGCGGTTAATGGACCTTGCTCACCACTCGGTACTGCTAAAGCTTGCTTATCCATAATGGGTTCGCCAAAGTTAGGTAAACCATTTTCTGACCAGGTAAAGGGTTGCGCACGAGTAGAACGAGTACCACTACAACCATCCGTTGGCGACGAATTACCATGATAAATTAACCATTCTTCACTGCCATCAGGTGAGGTAAAAAAGCCATGATGTCCAGGGCCATAAACCCCATTCGCTTTTGAAAAGAAAGGCTTATCAAATTTATGCCACGATTCAGGTTTAACCGGATCATCGCCAATTAACTCCACCACCGCTAATTTATAATCTTCGGTATTACAAAAACTGGCTGAATGCGTTAAAAATACACGACCGTTATGTTTAATAATTTCAGGGCCTTCATTGACTTTAAGACCTGATTGTTCCCATTTATATTCTGGGCGAGTGATCACATTACGTTCACCCTCGAGTGTCCAAGGGTTTGTCATTTTAGACACTAAATTAACCTGTTCTGGCCCTAACCATTCAGACCAAGTGAAATAAAGCGCGCCTTTGTGTTCAAAATAACTACCATCTATATTCCAATGATCAGGCATTGGTGTACCTTTATACTGGTAAGGTCCCATTGGATCGGTGCCTTCACTTTCTAAAATATGATTGCGTTGCCCGCCAAAATTCTCTTCAACACCTGAAGTAATGATCACATACCAACGCAAACCTTCTGGCCGTTCAATTGGATGAAACTCAAAGGCCCAAAAGTTAAAGGCACGTGAAGGATCCGAACCTGACCAAATATAATGCGCAGGCGCATCCGCTAAACCGGCAATAGTCGGCGATTTACGCATCACTAATTGAGAGGTCCATGTGGTGGTGGTTAAATAATAATTGCCTTCGTAATAATGCATCCACGGATCTGCACCATTACGCAATACTGGGTTAGCAAACGTATCAGCAGCGATCTGTAACTGCTTGTCTTGTTCACTGTTACTGTTCTGCGTTAAATTACACCCCGCTAACGTGGTTATAAATAACAAAGCCATAATGATAAACCGTGTGCCCGCAACTAAGCTGACAATAGGCGTATTGATAGCGCCTTTAAAATTTGAAATACACTGCATTTTTCTACCTCTGGTGAGTGTTTATAACTATTCGAATTACTTTATGTTGCTACGATATTTAACGATGTCTTGGCTATTAACCTGTGGCCAACCATCAGCTTGCCAATCAACATCAATAATTTTTAATTTGGGCACGCCGTTGTCTTTTGCGTCATAAGCATGAAAAACTAATTTTGTGATGCCATCGACATCGTAAATACTATTATGACCAAGACCAAACCAACGCTTATCACCTTGCAAAACAATAGAGCCGCCCCCTTTAGCCATCGACAAACCGGCTTTATCTAAATAAGGTCCTTCTACCTGTTTAGATCGACCTACCACCACTTTATAAGTGCTTTCAGTGCCACGACAGCAAAAATCCCAAGATACAAATTGGTAATAATATTCACCGCGTTTAAAAATAAAAGGTGCTTCAATTGCCCCAGGATAAGCATCTAAATCATCGGTATAAATAGAACGGTCGCGCTTAGCAATGCTGTGCCAAACCTGAGGTTGAGCGAGTCGAGTTAAAGAATCATCTAACTTAACCAACTTAATGCCAGACCAGAAAGATCCAAATGACATCCACGTATCACCTTTGTCGTCTTTAATAATGGCGGGATCAATTGCGTTCCATAAGTCACGATTGGGTATAGAGCGGATCACAATGCCATGATCAACCCAGTTAAATTCACTCGATTTAGGGTCAAGCGTTTTATTGGTTACCACACCGATTGCAGACGTATTTTTACCAAATGCCGAAATCGAGTAATACACATAAAATAAACCATTAGCTTGATAAACATCAGGTGCCCACATGTGACCATCAAAATTAGGTACAACCTGCTTTATCCAAGCCGGAGACGATTTAAAAACCGATCCATTAGGTTGCCAATTCACCATATCGGTTGATTCATAAAAGCTGATACCCAGTCCGGTAGTAAATAAGTAATACTTATTACCTACTTGTGTCATGACGGGATCATGCGCAATAACTTCTTGCGCATTAGACTGAAAATTAATGCTAAATAACGTGATTGACAAAAGAAACCATAACCACTTGAATTGAAAACGATTTTTCATAATAAACCCCAAAATTAAGTAACAAGCTTCACTATAGGTGTAGTCAAGGTGTTACAAACTCACAAATTAAATATTCAATATGTTAAGAAAATAATAGCACAATATTAATTAAATGCTATAGTATTACTATTAAAGTTTTTTAATCAATATGACGAGGTTCACATGAAGTCTGCTCAACATTGCGTAAAGCAACTATTCACTACAGCAAAAATCTTGATTATCGGATTAAGTACCACAATACTAGGCTGTAACATGCCCACAAACAGTGACACAAACACCTTAGCCGAAACGCCCATGACCTATAATAATCCTTTAGTTGAACAAAGAGCCGATCCTTGGATCTATAAAGACACTGATGAAACATATTACTTTATTGGTAGTGTGCCGGAATTTGATCGCATTATTTTGCGTAGCGCCAAAACCATTAATGGCCTAACAAACGCAGCCGAAAAAACAGTGTGGCGTAAACACACTACCGGCCCAATGAGTAAACATATTTGGGCACCCGAACTGCATAAAATTGATGATAAATGGTATATCTATTTTGCAGCATCACGAGCTGAAGACATTTGGCACATCAGTATGTACGCCTTATCAAATTCATCAGCTAACCCAATGGAAGGAGAATGGATAGAAGAAGGACAAGTAGACAGTGGATGGGAAAATTTCGCATTAGACGCTACAACCTTTAAACATAAAGGCAAACGTTACATGATTTGGGCTCAATCAAACAAAGAGCGCAGTTATAATACGGCTCTTTGGATGGCAGAAATGACAGGTCCAACGTCAATTGATACTTCCAACGTTATTGTATTAACCAAACCCGAGCTAGCATGGGAAACAATTGGCTACAAAGTAAATGAAGGCCCTGCAGTGATCATACGTAACGGTAAAGTATTTGTAACTTACTCAGCCAGTGCGACTGATCATAACTATGCCATGGGGTTATTATGGGCAGATGTTGATAGCGATTTAATGAACGAAGCCTCTTGGCACAAAAACCCAACTCCCGTGTTAAGCACAAATGAAGATGTAAAACGTTACGGGCCTGGGCATAATGGCTTTACCGTGGCAGAAGATGGCGTTACCGACTTACTCATTTATCATGCGCGTGATTATCGTGATCTGATTGGTGATCCATTATCAGATCCAAACCGCCATGCACGCATCCGTAAAGTAAACTGGGACGAAAACGGCTTCCCTGTTTTTGGCCAAGCACTCGACGATTAACCAACAAGCTTTAGCCTACCAGTGAGACTATTTATAATAGTCACTGGTAGGTCTGTCATCATAATCATCTCAATCTATTCCACAGATACTTCAAATTATAAATGTTCAATGCAATCAACCAGATTAATACCAATTCATATAAATAAGTGATCTCTCAGAGTGCATCCAGCGGTTTTTCAACAAGGCGTCGGTGTACAGGAATGGTTGTTCCCTTTCAAATACCGATAACGCAGGTCAAAAGCCGCTGGGGCATTCCTTTCAGGCGAGTTTTAAATGCGCTTACTCTGTGTTGCTCGAACTCAATAGAGCACCGCTATTCTTTCATTTAAGCGCATTTAAACGCTCGCTGAGTGGGCACTTACTATTGCGGATTGGTATAAATCGTGATAAATCACAACAGGTGCAAGGAACGACTACCATTCGCTTTGTAAAAATTCATCCATCACTTTAGCGGTAAGAGTTAGGTAGGGGTCGAATAACCAAAACGTATGAATAACTTGATCAAACTCGTGTAATCGAGTAGGTATATTTAAAGCAGTCAATTGATTAAATACACGTTCTCGCCCTTGCGTAAACCGTTTTTGGCCACTGCTTATCACCAATAAAGGCGGCGCATCTTGCGATATATATTCAGCCGGTGAAGCCTGTCGCCATAGACTATTAGCATTTTGCCAACTACCGCCAATCCATAAAGCAAAAGCGGATTTATCTTTCTTCTTGTTTTCATGCTTTAACGTTTCTGGATCCGTTAAATCGAGTACGCCATCTAAATCAATAATGGCATTTAACCTGGACGGTTTGCGCAATATTGGCGTTACGGGTTTAAACAATGGCAAATGCTGGGTAAAGCCAATTAAAGCCGCCATATGTCCGCCAGATGAGCCCCCCGCTATTGCAATTTTAGTCGGGTCAATATTTAAATTTTTAGCGTTCTTTTTTGTCCATTCAATAGCTTGATTGATGTCTTCTAAACCGGCAGGGTATGGGGCTTCTATAGATAAACGATACTCAGGCAATATTAAGGTATAACCTTTTTTCGCGAGTACATTAGCCAATGCATAAAAATGTGATTTGTTGCCGCTACGCCAACCGCCGCCATGTACCATGACGATCGCTTGATGATTACTTTTAATAGGTAAAAACACATCTAGGTGTAAATCGCGTGTTGATAAAGATTGGTAAACGCGATCAAAATAAACTTTTTGTCCTTGTGCAAACACAAGTTCAGGCTCGATTAACTTAGCCTCTTTTTTGCTGTATTTAGCAAAGCGCGCGGCAACCGTGTAACTATCGTCTACGGTAAATACTCTAGCTTGAAGAGAGTTAATATCTAATATAGCCAATAATACAAAGCTAAACATAAGCCATGGTTTTATACGTAGATTAACACAGAGTGTAGTCATGATGATTTTCTCGTTTTACTAAAATCCTGATAAACACATCGAGCAGAAACAAAAAAATCAGATTAGCCAACGCAATCTGATTTTTGTTATCTATACCCAAGTGAATTATAGTTTTCTCGCTCAGGTTTTAGGGTTCATTGTCAGCGCTTACTCTCGACTTTGGCTTCTGCGTCGTTCTAACACCTAAATCCATTTAGGCGGCCCTAATCACATAGTAGAGCATATACTCATGGGGTCTCGAAGCTTGCCTGCATGGATGCAGGTAAGGGGCGAGAGCAGGACGCGGTAGCTTTGACAGCTTTGCTTACATGGAAGTAAGTACTTAGGTTTCGTCTGGCACTAGAAACCTGCCCCTAAAACCCGATCGCTTTGACTATAGATATAGAGCTAATTCACTTGGCGTTAGCGTAAAAATACCTAACTAATTCAACATATCGTGTATCGCCACACCCGCTAACATAAAGGGTATCGTTCCTTTGGGGTCGTTATTTGAGACAGGCTCTTGCATATAATACAAATACGAACCATCACGCCCAAACCCTAATCCCGCTACATAACATTGGTTAGTCATACTAATGGTGCCATCGGCATGCACTAAGATAAACTCGTTAAGCAAGCCTTGATACGCTTTTACCGCGTGCGCTTTATAACTCGCATCGATATAGCCTTCATCTACAGCTTTTGCTAAAAAGTAAACAAACATAGAAGATGCGCTTGATTCACGATAGTTGCCAACGGCATTAGGTTTATCCATAACCTGCCACCACGTTGCAGTTTGCGAGTCTTGCGCTTTTAATAAGCTGGCGGCGGTTTCTTGCACTATTTCAATTAAAGGGGCGCGAAGTTCGGTTTCAGAGACGGGAATAATATCTAATACATCAACTAAAGCCATGACAAACCAGCCCATACCACGCGCCCAATAATTAGGTGATAAACCGGTATTTTTATCGGCCCAATCTTGTTTTTTAGCTTCGTCCCAGGCGTGATAGTAATAACCTGTTTTGGCATCTTTTAAATATTTCCGCGTGAGCACAAACTCGTTAACCACTTCTTCTAAGCTATGTTGACGCGTATCACCACTTTCAAACATCATGGCGTATTCCGCTAAAAAGGGCACGCCCATATAAACGCCATCTAACCAAAGTTGGTGGGTGTATTTCTTTTTATGCCAAAAAGCGCCCTCTGAGGTTCTTGGGTGCTCAACTAATTGCTGGCGTAATAACTGGGCCGCTTGTTGATATTTTTGCTCACCGGTTTCTTTATACAAAGCCAATACCGAACGACCAGGGGCAATACTGTCTATATTAAAATTAGTCTTTTTATAACGTTTAATGTTGCCATCGTCGGTAATAAAACTACCCGCAACATCAACTAACACTTGTTTAAAATCCGGATTATTCGTTTTATTACCCAGCTCATTAAACATAAACGGATATAAACCTAGAATATCGTATTCAAATTTTGGCAAGCGACGACGATTTACATCCCAACCATCATATCGATAAGTGTTACCTTTGCGTTTAAGCTCACTATCAGCCATTTTTACCGACCAATTAAGCGCACTTTGTGCCGTCACCTCACCCAATAAACTCGCATTGGTTAGCTGAGTGTTGATGCGTACTCTTGGCTGAATTGTTAATTTTTCAGCTTCTTGATTTAAATATTCGATAAATTTTTGCTTAGTATCAATGCCACTTTCTGGCTCCCATACTGCCGCAAAATAATAATCAACTTGCTGCGCTTGTGGGTTAGTCGCAGTCGGTAAACCTTTGGGAGCTAAAATAGCTAGGTAGTTTTTCTTATCTTGGGTGATTTGCTTAACAAATTCTTTTTTGAAAAACACAGCCATCCCTAAATGGCTCCCATCAAGCGATTGTTTTCCCCAACTCGCAATATAACTATAAGCGGCACTCGTGATGTTTAAATCACCTTGAATGAATTCTGTATTTTTGTGCTTAACTAAACCCGCGGCAAGCTTACCGCTGGGTTTTTCTAAATCTAAGGTCAGTTTAGCTAACCGACTACCGGCTTGCATGGCAATACGAGCCGTTATGTCTTGTTTACCAACTTCACTTTGCCAGCCTTGATAATCAATTTTCATTGAAGATCGAATAGCACCGTTTTCATTAATGGTTGCTGTCCATTGCTCAACATCTTTTATCAAACTTAATTTATCTTTGTGCCATAAACCAAAACCACCCGCACCGAGTGAACGACCTACTTTGAGAATATCCATGCCCCAAGGTTGCAATTCATGATAAGAGGCATAACCATCTTGCCCTACTTTTTGTAGTGCAGGTTCTGATGTTAGTTTACCAAAAATATCAAAACCATTACGGTGATCTAAATACACGCGATAACCGACTTTATCCGATTCGATTCCAGGGCCTTCATAACGGATCCAATTCGAATGGTCAGTGTAATAACTAGGGGGCGTTAATTGCTGTACGTTAGTAAATTCCCCCCCAATATATTCTTTATACTGACTTTCTTTATGTTTGCTGTGAGGAACCCAAGTACCACCCGTTTTGTGTGAAATTTCAGCCTGGGTTCGTTTAATAAAATTATTTTCAATGGCCGCTGTTTTAACAATATCAACCATGACGGTTTCACCCGCAGCTAAATTAAGTGCTAACAGCAACCCATCTAACGTGCCATCTTGATCAATATCAACCGCCTGAGAAGCAAGCGATTTACCTTGCATACTCGCGCTTAAATGCGCCCCCTGTTCAGTCAACCCTAAATCGTAATAACTAACATACAAACTTTGATCATCACGTTTAAAATCAGATGGATTTTGCACTTCAATATTAGCCAATCGGTCTTGTGTTAATCGTCTTGTTTCGGCCGGTGTATCCACCGTATTTATCGGTTGAGAAAGATTGCAACCCGACATTAAAATACTAACTGACGATAATAAAGTGACAGAGCATGCGATAGATGTGCAAGATAGTGAAAATAATTTCATTCGAACCTCTTATCAATTAATCTTAAATTTTATACGCATTTTTAACCAAGCCATAAGTCAGCTGGTAAGCTAAAGTATGGGCTTCGGTCATATTAATTTGATGATTCATGACCAACTCAGCTAAATAACGACAATCAACTCGGCGTGCCACATCATGCCGAGCCGGAATAGATAAAAATGCACGCGTATCATCATTAAAGCCGACGGTGTTGTAAAAGCCAGCCGTTTCGGTGGTTTGCTGACGAAAACGATACATGCCAGCGGGGCTGTCATGAAACCACCATGCAGGCCCTAACTTAAGACTTGGATAATGACCCGCTAATGGCGCTAACTCACGGCTATAAACCGTTTCGTCTAACGTAAACAAAATGACACTTAACTTAGGATCATTACCGTACTTGCTCAATAACGGCTTAAGCGCATTCACATATTCCGTTTGACTTGGGATATCACAGCCTTTATCACGACCAAATTTATCAAACACGTTTTGGTTATGATTACGGTGTGCGCCGGGATGAATTTGCATCACTAAGCCATCGTCAATACTCATGCCCGCTAACTCAGTTAACATTTGACCACGAAACAACTCTTGTTCCATTTCTGTTGCAATGCCGGCCATACATTTATCAAGTAATGCCTGACAGGCTTGTGGGGTTAAATCGGCTGTTAACGCCGTTGGATGACCATGATCCGTTGCGGTGGCCCGCCCATTAACTTTAAAGTATTCACGACGTTGGCGAATAGCCGCTAAATAACCTTGCCAATCAGTGGTATCTTGACCGGTTAATTCTGCTAAATGACCTAAATTTTGTTGGAAATCTTCACGACTTGCATCAACAACATCATCCGGACGGAAAGATGTTATCACGCGCTGAGCGGCGGGCTTATCTTTAATAGCAATATGATGCGGCAGCTGATCTAACGCACCTTCTGTTGTGGCAATTAATTCAATATTGAACTTATCCATAAGCGCCAATGGTTTAAATTCTGGCGTAACTAACTGGCGATTAATTTCATTGTAATACACCATCGCATTAGCTGAACATAACTTATCGGTAAAACCAAATACATTAGCAAATGTCGCATCCAACCAATAACCCGACGGCGTACCGGAAAATAAGTAATAATGATCAGCAAACAACTGCCATATTTTTTCAGGATCAGCGTGTTGGGACGCCGCGGAATCACCCAGTAAACCACTTTGCGGAATCCCCAAAGTTTCAAGGCTAATGCCTTGGCTATAAAGCATTCTAAAAACATAATGATCTGGCTTGATCAACAAATCAGTCGCATTATCCCAATTTTTATTTTCATTAAACCAGCTTGGATCTGTATGTCCATGTGGGCTAATAATCGGTAAATTTTTAATCTCGTTGTATAGCTCACTCGCTATCGCAGCAACTTTGCTGTCGCCCGAAAATAAGCGCTCAGGATGCAAAGATAATTTTTGAATTAAGTTGCTCATTTTAACCTCTAATAAAGTCTAATATAAAACAAGGCTACCGGTGGCAAACCAATAAACAAATCCGCACTAAAAATAGGTTTACTGCTCCCCTACCGTTATTCAAAACAAGGTAAAGTAAATGACTTACATTATAATCTTGCTTGAAGCCAATATAAAACCGTTAAAAAACGTGTTAAAAAATAATTGCATCAAACGTTATAATCACTTTTTAAATCACTTTTAAACGTACATGAATCAATATTTATAGCCAATTAAATGAAGAATACCGCCACCTGATTCAAAGTGACGGTATATAAATAACTATTTACAACTTAAGTTTTATAAAGAGCCTCGTACACCCACTAAGAATTGACGACCATTCCAAAGTGACTCATAAGGTTTTTGCGATTCAACATTGTGCCATTGAATCGAGCCCGCATTGGTTAAGTTAATCGCTTCAAATGCTAACGAAACATTGTCGTTTATATCGTAACGTGATGAGAAGTTAAGAATACCTTTATCATCGTAACCACGGCCCCAAGTGCCTTCTGAGCTGCGGTTGTCATATTGCTTAACATAGCTTTCACGGAAGTTATATGAAAAACGAGCTGACCAAATATCTTGCTCAAAATATACTGTCATGTTGTAACTGTTTTCAGAGGTTTCAAACTCCGTTAAGTTAGCTGTAACACCCGAAACAGGGCTAGTATATTCACGCTCATAATCAATGTATGTGTAGTTAGCCTGAACCCCTAAACCATCAAATGGAGCCGGTAAAAAGGTGAACGGTTGTTGATAAATAAACTCAGCACCCCACATGCTTTCTGGTTCAGTACTGGTGCTATAAGTTAAATCCCAATCGGTTGTTGCTAAATCATAACCCGACGTGACTGAATCATAATCAATGCCATAACCTTTTAAATCAGCTTCAGTTAACTGAATAGTGTCGGTAATTTTGCTTAAGTTAGTAATGTCTTTTGCAAAAATAGCAGCCGCTAATAACGATTCTTCAGCAAAATACCATTCTAAACCCAGATCAATGTTGGTAGCTTCGTAAGGTTTAAGTGTTGGGCCTGCACCAATTTCGATTTTACCTTCAGGGTTGTTTTCACTTGGCTCAGATACTTTAACCGCAGAAGCTAAAACAGAAATAGCCGGTCGGGTTATCGCTTCAGACCAAGAGGCTCTTAACACTAGATCATCCGTTAAATCGAACGCCAAGTTAACAGACGGTAAAATGTCGTCACTTGTACTACCCGTTTCAACATAAATTGGTAAAGACGCATCTCGCACATCAAAACCTGAATTGGCTAAATTGCTCGTATTTGGCCCCCAAGATGTATTGGTATTGTCGATATAACGCACACCAAAATTAGTGCGTAAATCACGATCGAAAATTTCATGCACATAATCAACTTGCGCATAAGCCGTAAATACCTCTTCTTTCACGCGGTAACCACGATCATATTCAACTGAAGGTTGAAAATAACTTTTGCCTTTAACCGCGTTATAAACCGCATTGTAATCAGGCGCAAACCAAGTTGCATTGCCTAAGCTTGAAGTCGATGGAATATCAACCGCATTGCCAAAATTGGTACCGAATGCGCTAAGCACGTCACCATAATCCGAGCCTAATTTTTCAGATGCGGGAACAAGTGCATCGTAAAAAGTAAAGTCTTCTAGCTTAGTGCTACGGTTTGATGTTGCTGCATCACCATCGTGATCAACCGACACTTTATTATCGTTACGTGCAGTCGAGAATTCAGTTTCAAATGACCGTGAACCTGCACCAAATTTAATGGTCATGGCATCATTTACCGCATATTCAAAGTCAACTTTGATTGATTCATTAGCGCTATCTATATTTTCATTGCGATGGCGGGTTAACGCCAAAGAATAAGCGGTTGGGTCGACCATTGCACTCGCAACAGAATCGCGGCTATACTGAGTGCCAGCTTGCGGTGCAGTACCGGGCAAAAATGCAAACGATGGCATTTCCATGTTGATGGTGCCACCTTGAGTTAAGGTGTTTGAACCCGAAGCTGAACTGGCATTAATTAAATCAAGTGGATCGACACTCGCATCATAACTATAAGCAAATGTTGAGTCTGTGCTGTCGACCGCAAATGTGATTTGATGGGGCACAATAAGTTTTGATTCCCCTTTACCGACTAAAAATGTCATTTTTAGATCGTCGTTAATATCCCAATCACCTTGTAGGGTAAACTGATCAAATGTAGATTCAGAGACATCTTGACGGGCTTCTGAGCGAATTTGTACATCAGAAAATGCACCGGCGACAATGTTATTTTGACCATCAACAACCATATTTAATGGATCAATGCCAGTCGGGTTACTTCTGATCAAGGCGGAATATTGATATTCGTTTGTTTCGGTATCAAGCGTGGCGTGTAAAAAATCAGCCTTTAAGTTAAGGGTTTCCATTGGGCGATATTCAAATGATGCCGACACACCTAAACGCTCTTGGTTTTTCTCAAAAACGGAATAACGTGGAATACGGGTAACAAATAAATCTTCAACTTGAGCTTCAGTAAAACCATTTGTTGCATCAATCGCCGCTTTTCCACGTTTATCTGTCCAACGTACCGTCGAAGCACCTTCGCTTTGAACAATACCTTCAGAATAAGCAACCGATAATAATGCGCCAAATTTATCATCCCAGTTATTAGCAACCATAAATGAGGCACGCGGTGTGGCTTCTTCTGATATGTCGTTGTAACGCGCATTAACATTATAAGCCACTTGTAAACCGTCGTTATTTAATGGACTCGCCGTTTCAAGGTTAACATTACCTGAAATACCACCATCTTCTAATTCAGCAGAAACAGTTTTATGAATATCCACTTGTGTAAATAATTCAGATGCAAAAATGTTGTAGTCGAATGCACGTGTTTTATTAGAACCACCGGCCGCATCCGTTGCAGCTCCGGCAGAAGCCGATTCCATACCATTAATTGTTGTTTTAACGTAACGTGAACCTAAACCACGGATTGTGATTTGACGACCTTCACCAGCATCTTGTTCAATTGCAATACCGGGAACACGCGCTAGGGAGTCTGCAATATTTAAATCCGGAAATTTACCAATGTCTTCTGCTACGATCGTTTCTTTTGAACCAACTGAAGCGCGTTTCTCTAAAAGAGCAGCATTAAGACTGCTACGGAAACCGTTCACTTCAATCACTTCTACATCTTGCATTTCAGTGTCTTCAGCTTGAGCAACTGAAGAAAGTCCACCACTTAACAGCATGCATGATAAAAGTGCGTTTAATTTAAATGTTGTTTTAGTATTCGCTTTCATAGTGAATTCTCTTTTTTGTGATTAATGAAGATGAATAACCCTATCTTCTTTATTATATTTATATGCCACCGGTAGCAAACGACACTTATTAAATTGCCATCGGTGGCACTAGTGATTTATTAAATAGAATCATCATCACAAAGTCAACCGTTTTAACGCCAATTTGTAAATTTTTATTTACAAATTGGCCAACTACAGGCTTAAAACTTAACATTTATTAAACAAGTTAAATATCACTTAGCTTTTTATAATAGCACACAACTTAAATTAGTAATACTATACCACTTAATTCACCTGTATTAACTTTATAAAGTCACGCCGTTTTTCCAAATGGCGATTTCACGTATATTATTCAATTCATTTTTAACTGGCTCACCATTGGCCGTGGCAACTAACAAAGTGATAAACTCATTGAGTAAATCAGGCATTGTCGTTGATTCAACTAATCGCCCAGCATCAAAATCAATCCAACGTTTTTTCCGTTGTGCAAGCTCACTGTTAGTCGCTATTTTTACAGTAGGAACAAAACCACCATAAGGCGTTCCACGCCCGGTCGTAAATAATACAAGATGACAACCACTCGCTCCTAAGGCACTAGTTGCGATCGCATCGTTACCCGGTGCATTCAATAAATTGAGCCCACGCTGTGTAATGCGCTCACCATAACCAACAACCGCTTGCACTTGGCTAGTACCGGCTTTTTGTGTGCAACCTAATGATTTGTCTTCTAACGTGGTGATCCCGCCCATTTTATTACCGGGTGATGGATTTTCATAAATAGGTTGATCATGTTTGGCATAGTAGTGTTTAAAACCATTAACGAGCGCTACCACATCTTTAAACACTTGTTCGTTATGACATCGCGCCATTAATAATTGTTCAGCACCAAACATTTCTGGCACTTCAGTTAACACGGTTGTGCCACCACGATAAGCAAGATAATCAGACAATTGCCCAACCAATGGATTAGCCGTGATCCCCGACAACCCATCACTGCCGCCACATTCCAAACCGATTTTTAATTCAGAAAGCTGTCCCGGTGTGCGCTTATCTTGGCGCATTGTTTGATAAAGCTGTTCGAGTAATTCAACACCGGCTTCGATTTCGTCTTCTACTGATTGCGAGACTAAAAACTTGATGCGCTTTGGATCATAATCGGCTAAACCTTTTTCAAATGCACTTACTTGGTTGTTTTCACAGCCTAACCCCAAAATTAAAACACCACCCGCATTTGGGTGTAATGCCATACTTTGTAATAATTTCGTGGTGGTAGCAGCATCATCCCCTAATTGTGAACAACCAAATTGATGCGGAAAAACATGCACACCATCAATCGCAAGATCAGGGGTATTAGCTAAAAATTCAGCCGCAATTTGGTTAGCAATACCATTAACGCAACCAACGGTTGGAATGATCCAAAGCTCATTGCGAATAGCCACCTCACCTTTAGCACGGCGATAAATATTAATCGCGGGTGTGTCATCTGATAAATAATTCGACTTTTGTACGGGCTCATATTCATAACCTTGGGTATCAGCTAAATTAGTTACCACGTTATGGGTGTGTACCCACTCGCCGGCTTGTATATTTTTACGCGCACGACCAATGCTAAAACCATATTTGATAATATCGTCACCTTCAGTAATCGTTTGTAAAGCGACTTTGTGGCCTTTATCAACCGGTTGATAAAGATCAAGCAATTTTTCATCACATAAATACTGTTGACCCTGTTTTAAAGGTTGGAGTGCCACCGCAACATTATCAGCCGTATTTAAACAAATTAATTTTTTCATTATTTATATCTCACAGTTTTAATACACGGTGAGCACTACCGTGTTACTTCTACGCTCAGCGCGATCGATGTGGATTATTTTACGCTAACGTCCCGAAAATTGCCACCGGTAGCAATCAGCAAGTACACCTTATACAAAAAATTAACAAAAAACCAAATATATTGAATATAATTTAATCTAAAAATATTAACCAATATTTAAAAAACTATATAAAAAGTTATTTTACTAATAAAATCAATAATATTACTTTACATACTTACTTATACCCAATAGATATAAATCACAGTTAAAGCCATATTTCATATGGTTTTTTTAACCTTAAATAAACAAAACCCCTATTTTTTATAGTTTTTATTACATTGCACGATGTTTTAAAACTCATATACTAGTGCGAGCAAAAATCTTGCAATAACAAAAAACGGTAATTTTTTTGCTTAACTAAAAACACAATTGCCACCGGTAGCAAAACTATTAAAGTAACAGTATCGCTTGGTAATAAACAAAAAAAGTGAGTACGGAAACTCCTATTTTAATAAATACAAAGGTGAAAAATGAAAACAACTAAAACAACAACGTTTAAATACTCGCTCAGAGCGGCAGCGGTTATGTCTGCACTCTACGCAACAACGGCTGGGGCGTCTGGGTTTCATACCCAAAATGGCGGTACAACTGGGGGAGCAGGTGGTAATGTCGTTTATGCAACAACGGGCACACAAATACACGAGGCTTTATGTAATCGTCCGTCAAGTGAGACACCGATAATTATTCAAGTAGAAGGCACAATTAACCACAGCAATACCAGCAAGGTTTCAGGTGACAGCTGTAATACAGCAGATGGCGTTATCGAACTTAAGGAAATTAGCAATGTTTCGTTAGTCGGTGTGGGTAGCGGTGCATTGTTTGACGAACTCGGGATCCATATTCGCAAATCATCCAATATTATTATTCAAAATGTTCACGTTAGAAATGTTAAAAAATCAGGTTCGCCGACATCTAATGGGGGCGATGCAATTGGGATGGAATCTGATGTTTCCAATGTCTGGGTTGACCACGTAACGCTTGAAGCACAAGGTGGCGAATCAGATGGTTACGACGCATTATTTGACATGAAAGCTAATACTAAATATGTCACGCTTTCGTATAGTATTTTACGTAACTCAGGCCGTGGTGGTTTAGTGGGGTCAAGCTCAAGTGATGATCAAAATGGCCCGGTAACTTATCATCATAATTTGTACGAAAACATTGATTCGCGCGTGCCACTTATGCGCGGTCGTATTGGCCATACTTACAATAATTATTTTAACGGTATTAACAAATCCGGTATTAACTCGCGTATTGGCGCGCAAATTAAAGTCGATAATAACTACTTCGAAAACGCAAAAGATCCTTTAGGTACCTTCTATACAAACGACATGGGGTATTGGGATATAAGCGGTAATGTTTTTTCAGCATCCGTTATTTGGACAGCCGACGATGATGACAACCACCCCGCAGGCCCTAACCCAGTATCAACCACCTCGGTTAGCCTTCCCTATTATTACGCTTTAGATTCAGCTGAATGTGCAAAACAAGTTGTGTTAGCCGCAGCTGGGGCAAATAGAGGTCTAGCGGTATCAGATGGCAGCTGTGCAATTGAGCCTACCGATCCGGTAACCCCTACCGATCCAGAGGAGCCAACAGATCCGATCGACCCAGAAGAACCAACAGAACCTGAGCAACCCACAGAGCCAAGCGATCCAAATGAAGGTGAAGTCACCGATGCAGGCGTAAACTTTTCGTTAAATGCCGGCTCTGATGGCAGTTCTAAAGGTGCTGGTAGCTATGGTAGTGTGCGCGATGGCGATGTGAGTTCATATTGGTCGCCAAGTGGATCAACCGGTACTATCTCTATTAAAAACTTAACAAACCCAATCAATACGGTCCGTATTATTGAAGCAGCAGGTTCAGAAGGTACTATTCAAGCTTGGCGTTTAGTTGATCACAGTACAGGTGAAACCTTAACGTCTGGCAATGGTTTATCGGGTTATATCTCGTTTACAGAAACCACGGTAGCTAAAATTAGCTTAGTTATTGAGTCTGCATCAGGTACACCTAAAGTAGCCGAATTTGAAACTTATTCTGCAACGATAACTACACCAGCAGAGCCGGCTGAACCCGATCCGACAGTTGGTACTGTTTCAGCTACAACTCAAGTCGCGGTCAGTGATGTCACAATTAATTGGACAAGCGAAAATATAACCGTAACAGGCCAAGAGATATATCGCGACACCGATGACAACTTAAGCGGTCGGGTGCGCATTGCATCGGGTGTTATTGGTAATAGCTATACAGATGAAAACGTTGTAGATGGTCACTATTATTACTCAGTAAAAATAACCGGCGACGATGGTACTAAGTATAATTCAACGGCGGTATTGGCTAGCGTATTAAGCGAACCAACCAGCTTAACCATAGAAGAAAATACCAATGGTTTCTGTTCGGTTGAGGGTGAAATACAGAATGAACATTCAGGTTATAACGGTGTAGGTTATGCCAATACCGATAACGAAGCCGGTAAAACCATTAAATATGCTATCTCAGTGCCAGCGGCAGGCACTTATACACTCGCAAGCCGCTATGCTAATGGCTCGACTGATCGTCCTGCTGCAATCTTAGTCAACGATACATTAAACGGTAATTTAGCATTCCCAGATTCAGGTGAATGGACTGATTACACCAATACAACAACAGCAACTATAAATTTAGATGCTGGTTTGAACATTGTGACTTTACATGCGACGGGTAGCTCGGGATTAGCCAATATAGATAGCTTAACCGTTACCGGTTCAGCCCCTGTCGAAGGTGATTGTAATGGTCAAATAGGTGATGGTGTCGATCCAGTCGAACCAACCGATCCGGTTGAGCCAACGGATCCAACCGATCCGACAACCCCCCCAGATAGTATCGTTGTATACCCTAACGCTACGTGTGCAGAGTTAATTAATAATGATGCCATTAATTGGCGTGAATCAGCCTTACAAACCGACCAAGAAATCATAGAATGTTTATCTAATTCATTAGGTTCACCGGTCGGCTATGGCGAAAAAACAACCGGTGGTTTTGATCCGCAAGGCGGGAGTAACCTGATTGTTATTACAAATAATCAGCCTGAAGATCAAATTTTAGCCGCTATTTCGTCAAGCGATCACAACTGGATTGTATTCGACAAACACGACTTTGCTAACGAGGCTTCTATCATGATGTATCGTCCGTATTGTGCAGATCCAGCCTTAACAGATGCTTTAGGTGTAGATGAGGCAACCTGTCGTGACCCATATGCATATTGTGCAGAAAAAGGCATGTCGAGTGATACCTGTTTAGTTGAGTTCTTTAACGATGATCTAAACGATAAAAACTTACCTATTCGCAACTATCTGATCGACAGTAACACAACCATTGATGGCCGAGGATCCAATGCAACATTTGTATTTAATGGCTTTAAAATTGGTGCAGACAGCAGTGGCGCATCAACACATCAATCTGAAAATGTCATCATCACCAATAATAAATTTATCGGTGTAGGCCATACCGAAGATCACAATTTAGATCCGGATATGATCCGCTCAACAGGTGAATCACATGATATTTGGATCCACCAAAATACATTTGATACCACAGGTGATTCAGCATTTGATGTAAAAGTAGGCGCTTATGATATTACCGTTTCGTTTAACAAATTAGTTAATGTAAAACGCGCTGCGTTACATGGTTCAAGTGATAGCCGTGAAATTAATTCACAGATCACTACAACCATTCACAATAATTTATTTGTAACAACTGATGATAATTTCGGCGCAAGCTCATATAACACAATGCGTCGTGTACCTCTGTTACGTCGTGGCCAAACACACTTATTAAATAATGTGTTTTATGGTTACCGTAAAGATGTAATGAGCATTCGTAAAGGCGGCAGTGCATTGGTTGAAGATAACTTGTTTATGAACCCTGTTGATAATTCTAAAGGTGATGATTTAGCGGATTGGCAGGTAGAGTTATTTGCTGATGCGGTGTCTGAAGGTAATTTAGAGGTTTATAACAGTTACGTGTGGGAATCGGATGCAACATGTTACCCATTAGGTGCATCAGCATCAATTGACGTAACCGATGGCAACACACCTGATATGTTTGCTGATTATAGCGCAGCATCACAAAACACCATTAACGCGAACCGCTTTAACCCTGGCGCTAACTTACGTAACTACGTACTAGCAACTGCGGGTAAAAAGGGGAAAACACCTTGGGTATCAAGCTATAACGAAGGTGAAAATAATACGATGGCTGCAGCACCGGCAAGCTGCCAATAGTAGCCATTCATCGTTATAAGATTAAACGAACAAAGAAGTCGTTATACATTTATTCGTCCTCATAAATGTATGTACTAAAATATTGACCCAACCTTGCGTTGGGTCTTTTTTAATTGAGACTTTTAGCAACGTCAAGCTAGCGGCTTCACAACACCTCCCCTTGCACTAATCTTTTAGTATTTAACTAATTAACGACTCAGTGATTGAACCCTTTTTGCACAAAATCCCAAAGCAGTAGTAAATAATCAAAATAAACTTAAAAATCGTGTAAATAGCAATAAAAACCAACGTGCCACCGGTAGCAAAAACAAAATATTAGTGATACGCTTCACAAAATAATTTGTGCTTATCTGTGGAATAATTGAACATGAAGAAATTAAATACCTACATTGCAACATTAGCGATAGCCGGTTTATTATTGGCTTGTGGTGGCGGATCAAAAGCTGAAAAAACCAACACCACCCCACCCGTTACAATACCCGATACAACCGTTCCTGATACATCAACGCCCGACACTACGTTACCAGATCTCCCCCCTAATAACGCATTAACCACAATACCCACACAAAGCCCAAGCGTGAGTGGATTTGCTAGTCGCCAAGCCGGTACAACCGGAGGTGCAGGTGGTCAAATAATTAAAGCAACCACAGGTAAAGAAATTCACCAAGCATTATGTAACCGAGCCAGTAGTGATACGCCTGTAATTATTCAAGTTGAAGGCACGATCAATCACGCCAACACCGAGCAAGTTTCGGGTGATAGCTGTAATACCGCCGCAGATGTCATTGAACTCAAAGAAGTCAGCAACATCACTTTAATCGGCGTGGGTAATGGAGCGCTATTTGATGAAATAGGCATTCATTTGCGAGCGGCTTCAAATATTATTATTCAAAATATACACGTTAGAAATGTGAAAAAGTCAGGCTCACCCACCTCTAACGGCGGTGATGCAATAGGTATGGAATCAAACGTATCTAATGTGTGGGTTGACCATGTCACACTTGAAGCGCAAGGCGGCGAAAGTGAAGGTTACGATGCATTATTTGACATGAAAGCTAACACAAAATATGTGACGCTTTCGTATAGCATTTTACGCAATTCAGGTCGCGGTGGTTTAGTCGGTTCAACGGATGGCGACAGTAATAATGGCCCTGTCACCTTTCATCATAACTACTACCAAAACATTAACTCACGCACCCCGTTATTACGTCATGCAACGGCTCATGCTTACAACAATTATTATAATGGTATCGCCTCATCAGGCATGAACCCGCGTATTGGCGGCGCAATAAAAGCGCAAAACAACGTATTTGAAAACGCGCAAGATCCATTAGGCACATTTTATACCAACGATAAAGGGTTTTGGGATGTCAGCGGCAATTTATGGACAAACACCGTTACTTGGACAAGCCAAGGTGATAAAAATTATCCTGCTGGCCCTAACCCAACGTCAACGATAAATATCAATATTCCGTACGATCATGCACTTGATGATGCCAATTGCGTTAAAGACATTGTATTAGCCACGGCTGGTGCAAATACTCATTTAGCGGTGTCGGCCCAAAAGTGTACCCGCCAAATTACAGGTAGTGGTCAAGACGACACTCATGCCAATAATGGCGACAGCAACACAGATACGAGCACCGATACAAGCAACAACAGTAAGATCAATTTAGCGTTAACCGCCGGAGCAGACGGAAGCTCTAAAGCCAGTGGTAGTAGCTATGGTAACGTAAGAGATGGCAATTTCACGACTTTCTGGTCACCTAATGGCAGCACAGGGCGCATTTCAATTAAAGGCGTTAATCAAGCATTTAACCACGTTAATATTATCGAAACCGTCGAAGCAAGTGGCGCTATAACAAAGTGGTCATTAGTTGATGACGATACAGATCAAGTATTGGCCAGTGGCACCGATCTAACAGAAGCAATTAACGTTGCTGAGATCACATCAAGTAAGCTCAACTTTTTAATCGAATCATCCATTGGTACGGTACAAATAGCTGAATTTGAAATTTTCAACACCGGAGGGGCAACAAACTCAGGCGGTTCAAATAACTCAAGTACTGATACAGAGACTACAACTGGTTCTGGTTCTGGTTCTGGTTCTGACAATACACAAACCGATTGGACAAACGATGCAAGTAACCAGGCAACCACCATCAATTACCCTGATGATCATTGTGCAGCCCTTATTCACGATAATAACATTAACTGGCATGGATCAGCCATACAAACCGAACAAGCTATTGTTGAGTGTTTAGCGCTATCACTTGGTCAACCCGTAGGTTATGGAGAAAAAGCAACGGGTGGCTACAACCCAGAAGGCAACAGTAACTTGGTAGTGATCACCAACGACAAACCTGAAGATCAAATTTTAGCCGCCATAGCATCAAACGATCACAACTGGATCGTATTTGACAAACAAGATTTTAGCAGCCAAACCGACCTAATGATGTATCGCCCTTATTGTGCCGATACAGCATTACAAACCGCATTAGGCGTTGATGAAGCAACCTGCCGAGACCCATACGCTTATTGCAATGCAAAAAATATCAGTCGCGATAGCTGCTTAATCACTTTTTTTAATAACGTATTAAATGACCGTAATTTACCAATCCAAAATTATTTAATTAATAGTAACACCACCCTTGATGGTCGAGGAGCTAACACGCGATTTGTATTTAATGGCTTTAAGATTGGTGCAGATAGCAGTGGCGCTTCTACACACCAATCAGAAAACGTGATCATAACTAACCATTATTTTGTGGGCGTTGGCCACACAGAAGACCATGAACTTGACCCCGATATGATCCGCTCAACGGGTGAATCTCATGATATTTGGATACACCAAAATACGTTTGATACCACAGGTGACTCAGCATTTGATGTCAAAGTGGGGGCACATGATATTAGTATATCTTTCAATAAACTCATCAATGTAAAACGGGCGGCTTTGCACGGTTCAAGCGATAGCCGCGCCATCAATTCGCAAATCACCACCAGTATTTATAACAACCTATTTGTAACTACCGATGATAATTTTGGTACAAGCGCCTACAACACCATGCGTCGAGTGCCCTTATTACGTCGTGGACAAACACATATGTTTAATAATGTATTTTACGGTTATCGCAAAGATGTAATGAGTTTACGTGTAGGAGCCAAAGCACTCATCGAAAACAATTTATTTATGAATTCACTCGCCAATACAAAAGGTGATGATTTAGCCGATTGGCAAAAATCATTATTCGATGATGCTGTAAAAGAAGGCGGGCTCGAAATTTCAGGTAGTTACGTTTACGAAGCCAACACTCATTGCGAGCTCAATGGCACCTTTGCATCGCTTGATGTTACCCAAGGTATTGTGCCCAATATGTTTGCCGACTATAGCTCAACCTCACAAGATACTATTAGTGCTTATCGACAACTAGTCGGTCAATCATTACGGAATTATGTAGTCGCCACCGCCGGAAAAGGCGCTAAAGCACCTTGGCTATCGAGCTATACGCAGGGTTATAATAACGTCATAGGCGCCAACTCAAACACCACGACTTGTCAGTAAACGTGAACTAAAGCCAACAAGGTGCACTGCTCTCGCACCTTGTTTACCAACAAAGCCTTCTAACCAGACAAAAATAAACTACAATGAGTAAAGTTAACTCAATTTGAGAAAGCAATTTTGAGAAAAGAATGTTACGTATTATTTTTGTGATTATACCGATCTGCATTTTATTAGTGGGTAGTTTAGCTGCCCTAAATAAAGCGCACGCGAGTGAAATTACATTTATTTTACCCGACCATAAAGAACATCAATTTTGGTATTGGGTCACCGATGCGATCCAATCCGCAGCCTCAGAGCAGCAACTCAATATCAACATTATTCATATCGACAACAATAGATTTACCCTCGATAAAAAAATTAATGAAATCGTCAACCAAAAAACACCACCGGACTATTTAGTTTTTAGAGCGTTTCCGGCATTAGGCCAACAAATATTTGATGTGATTGAAGCAAAAAAAATTAACTTTATTACCTTAGAACAAGTTTTTACTGCTAAAGAAAAATCAATCATGGGTGAACCGGGTGACAAATATAAATATTGGATAAATGAAATAAATTATGACCAAAAACAAGCCGGTTACGCTTTAGCAGAAGAGTTGCATCGTCAATTTAACCAAGATAACTCGCCGCTAAAACAGGTTCAAATAACGGGCTTAAGCGGAACATTTGATGCGGTAACCGATAAGCGCGAAGCCGGTTTATTAGCCTATGACAAACAATATGAAAATTTATTAATGAATCAGATTTTTCGTATGAATTTTTCACAAACAATGGTCAATGAGCGTTTCCTTAGAGTAATTAACCGCTATCCTGATACCCAAATATTTTGGTGTGCCAGTGCGCAAATGGCGCTTGAAGTAAACGAACAAAAACAAAATCTAAAACAATATCAAAACCAAGAGTGGTACATTGGTGGATTCGATTGGCTGCCCGAGGCATTACTTAAAGTACAACAAGAAAAAATTAAGGCTTTAGTCGGTGGTCATTTTATGATGGGCGTGATCGCACTTTTAGAAATAGCAGAACACAAACAAGGTATAAAAGCACAACGAATTAATCACTTTGAATTACTCACTAAAAAAAATATAGCACCCTATATTAATTTTATTAATCACAAAAAATGGCGCAACATAAAATATAAAAAATACATCGCAACACAAGCTCAACCCACCCCCCCGACTCTCAATATTAAAAATTTAATCAGCGATTTATCTGAACAACCCAAGCTTAATTAACCACTATTAATATCAGCTAAAAAATCACCATTTAAGATAAAACTGCGTTTTTAATTAACAAAAAAACGTCTTACAAACAGACAAATTAGCAAACCTGGCACATATAAATAATATTATATGATAAGAAACAAATTAAACGTCTTGCAAATCATATAGTTAACATAAAATAAACATTTTAACTACATGTTCTATTGAACATAAATAAAACATCCTTATACTGTTCATCGACTTAAGCACTTCCATAAGTCGAAAATAGAAATTTGAAATACACAAATTTGCCACCGGTAGCAAAAAAAACAATGGCAAATGTATTATCAATAAAAACAATAATATTCAGAGGAAACAAAATGAACACAAGAAACCTATTTAAATATTCAATGCAAGCAGCTGCCATTAGTGCGGCATTATTTGCAGGTAATGCATTTGCTAACGGTTACCACACGCAAAATGGTAATACAACCGGCGGTGAAGGCGGGCAAGTGGTGCGTGTAACATCGGGTACGCAAATCCATGCTGCTTTATGTAACCGAGCGTCAAGCGACACCCCCATCATCATTGAAGTAGAAGGCACAATCAATCACGGTAATACATCAAAAGTGTCAGGCGATAGCTGTAATACAGCAGATGGTGTGATTGAGCTAAAAGAAATTAGCAACGTTACCTTACTCGGTGTTGGCAGTGGTGCATTATTTGATGAATTGGGTATTCATATTCGGAGCTCTTCTAACATCATTATTCGTAATGTTCACGTTAGAAATGTTAAAAAATCGGGCTCACCAATTTCAAATGGAGGTGATGCCATCGGTATGGAAAGCAACGTATCAAATGTATGGGTAGATCATGTAACACTAGAAGCGCAAGGTGGCGAAAGTGCCGGCTATGATGCATTGTTCGATATGAAAGGTACCAGTAAATATGTCACGCTTTCGTATAGTATTTTACGCAATTCAGGTCGCGGTGGTTTAGTCGGTTCAAGTGATAGTGACGACAATAATGGCCCGGTCACGTTCCATCATAATCTATACCAAAATATCGATTCACGAGCCCCTCTGTTGCGCCATGCAACGGCACATGCTTATAACAACCATTACATCAGCCTAAATAAGTCGGGGATGAACCCACGTATTGGCGGCGAAATGAAAGCTGAAAATAACTACTTTCAAGATTCAAAAGATGTTTTAGGTACATTCTATACAAATGACATGGGCTACTGGCAGGTAAGCGGCAATATTTTTGATAACGTATCGTGGACGAGTGACGATAGTAGCAATCACCCAGCAGGCCCGAACCCTACATCAACAACATCAATAAGCACACCGTACAGTTATCAACTTGATAATGCGAGCTGTGTACCCAGCATTGTGGCTTCAACGGCAGGCGCAAATACAGGTTTAAATGTTTCAAACGGCAGTTGCTCTGTTGTAACAAACCCTGATACTGGCACAAATCCTGATGCGGGCTCTGGTTCATCAAGTGGTACCGGTGAAAACTTAGCATTAGGCGCGGGTGTAGATGGTAGCTCAAAAGCCAGCGGCAGCAGCTATGGCAATGTAATTGATGGTGATACATCTACATATTGGTCACCTTCAAGCACAACGGGCACCATCAACATTAAAAACTTAAACACCACCGTTAATGCCGCACGTATATTACAAGTATCAAATCGCATTACGTCTTGGTCATTAGTTAATTATGACACAGGCTCAACGTTAGCATCTGGATCAAGCGTACCAGATGTGATCACATTCAACGATGTTAACCTCGGTAAATTAAGCTTTGTTATTCATTCCGCTTCTGGCACACCACAGATAGCCGAGTTTGAAGTTTATAATGGTTACAGCAGTGGTAGTAACTCAAGCAATGCCTCTAATGGCACCGTTAACGGCACTTATCGCATAACACCATTACACAGTGGTAAATCAATTGATTTAGCCGGTTGTAATGTTGAAAACGCCGCGAACATTCAACAATGGGCATGGTTGGCTAACGACTGTCAAAAATTCAACATTAGCACCGTAGACGGTATTTGGCATCGCATTTCGCCGGTCGCGTCACCAACACGCGGGTTTGATATAGATTCATTGTCAACGGCTCCAGGTGCCAACATTATGTTATGGGACTATTGGGGTGGCTATAACCAGCAATTCCGTTTTCAAAGTGCGGGATCAGGAAAATGGCGCATCATTAACCGTAACAGCGAACTATGTTTAGATGTAGCGAGCAAATCAGCTAATGATGGCGCAAACCTATTACAATGGACTTGTGTATCGGGCTCTGAAAATCAAATGTTTACACTTGAACGCCAATAACGATTAGTCAAATTATTTAAAGGGTTCTTTTAGAGCCCTTTCTGCATTTAAATCAGTAACATAGTGGCATTAAACATGAAATATAAACTCAATAATTGGCTAAGTAAAACGTCAAATGCAACCCCTTTTTTAGTCAGTTTAACTAAAATATTATCAGCCTTATTTACAGCGTTATGTTTAACCGCTTGCACAGCAGAGCAGACAAGCTCAACCAAGCAAATAACCTGGCGTTTAGATGCTTTACAGTTCGATCCAAACCTCAACATAACCGTTGAAGGTGATCCGCGTGTAATAAACGTTAATAACGATATATCCCTTAATAAAACGAATAAGGCAAACACAGGTTCCGTATTGGCTAAAGTGATTGAATTTGATGGTGTTGGCGATAGGCTCGTGGTTAAAAATAACCCTCTGCTAGGCGCAGAAGAATTTAGCATTGAAGCGATAATCAAACCTAATGATGCTTACCCACTTAATACTCAACCTCGTTTTTTTCATATTGAAAGCGCAGAAAACCCGAACCGTCGAATTACACTTGAATTGCGTTTAAACGATCAAGCACAATGGTATTTAGACACATATATAAAATCGGATAATTCAAAGTTAACCTTAGTCGATGAAAACCTGGTGCATCCTGTTAACGAATGGGTACACGTTGCCATGACTTACAAAAACCAAGTATTTTCAGCATTCGTCAATGGTAAACAAGAGCTATCTGGCACGGTAACCTATGAACCCATTGCCGCATCAGCACTCACTTCAATTGGCGCCAGACTCAACAAAAAATATTGGTTTAATGGCAATATGGCTCTTGTTCGTATTTCAGATAAAGCGTTAACGCCCAACGAATTTCTCACGTTGTCTGCTATAACGTCACCTTAAAATAAAATAGATTGAAAAACCCAATATAAAGGTACTCAGTTGCAGCAGAAATACAGCGCTACATCAGATAAGCAAACAGAACTGGGAAGATTTTGAATATAATGGAGTACAGTATTCTTTATCGCATTCAAATGCCCACGAAGTAATTTTAAATTTATAGTTACGTATAGGTTGCGGTAAGTGGACCATAAAGATTAAAACGTTTAAGTTTGGTGGCTCAGATAGCTGAGGTTTGGCAATTAGAGGATGATAGACAGCTTTTAGAAGCAGGTATTGTCCGTTAAAATTTTAATAGCCGCAATTAGCCAAAAGCAGACGTTAGGCTTTGAATTGCTAAAGGCCGTTATAAACGATTAACGGAAGTTCGCTCAAACATGTTTTTGGACAAAAACGAGTTTCTGAAAATAGAATATTAGCAACTCATCAATAACTTCAGGTATAGAAAGACCGCTTAGATCTCTATTCACATTCACCCATGTGGATCACGTTTGGTGTTACCTTTATCTCAAAATCTCTTAACCATGTTGCGAGCCAAGCAACTCTGCCGTATTTTTTTTACGGTGATTGTTCTATAATATGGTATTTATATGTTAACAAACTAAATATAGAGCACAGAAAAATGCTATGTAGTCTAAAGGTTAGAGGTTTTCGTAACTTCGGCGAAGAGTTTGAGGTAAACCTACGCACTGATAAATCATACGAGTTTAACTCACACGCTGTAAAAAATGGTGTTGTAGGCAGCGCTGTAATGTACGGTGGTAACGGTGCAGGCAAATCGAACCTTGGATTAGCGATTCTTGATCTGACATGTCATCTACTAGATAGCCCCAACATCATTCCGTCACTGCACCTCAATTACTTAAACGCTAGCATGGATGAAGGTTCATTAGCAGAGTTTACATACATATTCGAGTTCAATGGTATAAAAGTGATCTATCACTATGGCAAAGAAAACTGTGCTGAAACCGTCTTTGAGGAACTCTATATCGACGAAAAAAAAGTCGTTAGTATTGATCGTAGAAAATCTCCAATTGCTTTCTATAACTTTGTTGGCGCAGAGCACCTAAAGAATGATTTCACGGGTCGCAAAATATCTCCAATTAAATTTCTTGAATCGAATGCCCTGCTTGAAAAAACTAAAGAATCTGCGGCTTTTTTCCAGTTCATCAAATTTGTTGAAGGAATGGTATTTTTTCGAACTCTAACCAAAACGACAGAGTTTCACGGTAAACCTCTAGAAACAAAACGAATTTCACAGCGTATTATTGAGCAAGATAAACTAGAAGATTTTGAAACCTTCCTCAATGAATCTGGAGTTGAGTGTAAGCTAATTCAGGCTGGTGACACAGGTAAGGAGCAAATCGAATTCGATTTTGGTAACAAAAGCATCGAATTTTCACAGATTGCTTCTACTGGTACTGTATCGCTTGGTAATTTCTATTACTGGTATCTTAAAATTCTGAATGAAGAAATTTCCTTCGCTTACATTGATGAGTTCGACGCCTACTATCACTTTGCTCTTTCAAAACGAATAGTGAAACTAGTATCTAAAACATCGTGTCAATCAATCATCACGACTCATAATAGCACTCTGTTATCTAACCATGTACTCCGCCCTGATTGCTATTACATCCTAGATCAGAGCTCTTTGAAGCCGCTATACAAACTAACCGATAGAGAGCTACGCAAAGCGCACAACCTAGAGAAAATGTACCGCGCAGGTGCATTTGATGAGTAGCAATGTCTTATTTATTTTTGAAGGGGAAAAAGCAGAGCCTAATATTGCACGAAATCTAAGGAATACAATATTCGATAGAGACAATAAGCTCGTAATTCAAACTGCTTACGGCATGAATATCTATAAATTGTTTCGCGAGATAACAAAAGATGAATATTTTGATACTTACGAGTTCATTTACGAACAGCTAGAAAATAGGGAAAATCCAACAGATGATGACCTAGCGGTTATAGAAATAGAAGATCCTGAAAACATAAGTGAAATTTATCTATTCTTCGACTACGACTGTCACTGCTCTAACGCTGACGACAATAAAATTCGTCATATGGTTGAACTATTTAATAATGCTCAAGATAAAGGTTTGCTATGTGTTAGTTATCCAATGGTAGAGGCTATACGCCACCAAAAAGGTAACGAAGTCGAATACCTTACTCACGAGACAATAGATCTGGCTAATTACAAGAAATGGGTAAATACGGCACCAGAAATGGACAAGCAGTTTCTCAACTGGGGGCTTTATACTCAAGATACTTGGAGTCGTATTGCCAAACAGCACTTATCAAGAGCAAACTGCTTGATCACTGACGTTTTGGAACTTCCAACATCGCCAATATGTATGGTAACGCTGTTTGAAAGGCAAATGGAGAAGCATCGACCATATGACCAAGTGGCTGTAATCAGCGGTTTTCCTCTCATGCTTTTAGATCACTACGGTAGTGACACATATGAGATATTAGGGTTAGTTGGTTAATTGGTTAGCCAATTACACAAATATATAGGCTTTGAGAGAACAAATCGTGTGGGACAGGCATCGTTAACAACTAATTTAAAGGATGATAGACATTGTCCGTTAAACTTTTTATGGCAGTAAATTAGCCAAAAGCAGGCGTTAGGTTTGAGTTGCAAAAGCTTATTTGTGCCTGTCCTGCACGATCGTTACCGAATACTAACCCTAGTGGTGAAGTCGTCGATTTAGTAAGCCAAAGAACTGTATCTGGTGCATATTTTCATTCATCGCGATCACCTAATAAGCGATCGGCATCATGTTATTACGCACAGAGTCCCGTTATTGATTAGGATGTTGAAAGACATGTATATACCTTTAAGTGTTAATAGGGCGAATTTCTAGACCAGTATAGCCCACTGATCCAGTAGACCTGTAGATCAATGGGTTGATTGGTTGGTGGTTTTTTTAGGGGAGGGAGGGTTGCAAGCCCCTGTGAGTAATGGGGCTTGTTTTACTGATACTACCCTTTAGCAATTTGAGATACCCTGCCCTGGCTTGACTCGAATGGTGTCCCCTTTTTTTCCAGCTCTAATCTTGTTTCTGGATAATATTTTACCCCCTTTGGAGGTGTTTACTATGGCGCAAGCACCGAGCCTTGTTGCCTCCCATATAGCGTGGCCGTTTGAGCTACCCTTGTACTCCCAGCCTGAAATACTACCAGCTATTACACCTCCGTTTACCGCGGTTAAAGTAATGGCGAGTGATGCACATACAAATAGTTTTTTCATGATTGACTTCCTCTTGTTTGGGTCGTGATAATCATTGCAAGAAAAAGTGGCGATAACTCGCTAGAAAAATGAAAATTCAATGGTTAATTATGGCAATAAAATGAAGCACTTATTTCACGACCACTTCATATTTTAAAACCATAAACAATTACAATAATACAATGCATTAGCTAATTTGTTATCTAGGGCGTTCAGGTTAAAAAACACTGGGGTAACCGCCCACTAATTCTTGGCTATCAATAATACGCCCAGTTCCCGCTGTCACTGAACTAACAATACGTTTATCAATGCGATCGCGTTGTGCGGGAAATGCCCCAACCGAATTTAATAAATCGGGTAGCAGCACTGCAGAGGCAAGCTTATCTGTAAAAGGAGAATAAATAGGCTCAACGTAGAGTGGTAAAATAGCGGAATCAACAACTGGCATAGGCTCTGCAGATAAGTTAAGCACGAGGTTGTCGGCTTGATATGCCTGCCCCATGTGCGAAGCCAAAGCTAAATCAGAATACGTATCGCGGCCATACAATAATATATTGCCAATCACGCTCACGGTTGGACGACGTAACTCAGCACGATAACCGGCAAATTCGTCAGGAATATACCCCATATGCAAAGCTCCAGAACCCGGGTTATAGATCACATTGTTAATGAATGTTCCGGTTGCCGCGGTTTTAAAGTAGGCGTTACGTCGATCATTGTGCGCAAATAAATTACGATAAAAATGTACGTTTTGTACAAAATCATGAACCAACACGCCTTTCGAATGTTTGCCTTTACGGTGAGTCGCATAATCAAGCGCCTCAGCAATAATTGAATTAGACACCCAAATGTCGTGACTCGCGCCAGCATAACCATTTAAACGACTACTGCTAATCCCAATATTTTCATCAACTGCCCAGGTTAACGAGCAATGGTCGATCCATATATTGTAAGCCCCTTCTCGGCTAATACTGACAGCATCGGGTGCCCATCCAAAACGTTTTGCTAGGTTTGCATCACCAGGTCTTATGTGCAAATGTGTTAATTTTACATCATGTGTAATAATGCGAATACCGCCTTTAATCAGCGTTATCCCTGGCGTTGGAGCCGTATTGCCGTGCACGGTGACATAAGGCTCTGTAATTGAAAGCATTGAGCGATCAAGGTCGATGACACCTGCTACGGTAAAAACAATATTACGTGGACCTTTCGCGGCTAAAGCGGCTTGAAACGAACCTTCACCTGACTTATTTAAATTGGTGACTTTAATAACACGACCATCTTGACCTGCCACCAATGGTGAAATACCACCAACAACCGCCGCACTTAAACTTGGCTGCCAGCCGCTTAACACATTTTGCTTGCTATAGTATGCGGCGTCTTCTGTTGATAACTGCCGACGCTTTGGATTGACTACCGCCCCCGGACCGCTATTGGCATATTCAAAAAAACGGGCACTTTCGGGTTCAAATACATCTTTTTGCCCCGCGATACGACTGGTCCCTTTCATGGAGCTCCAACCGACTTGCGCGATGTGTTTATCTAAAAAGCTATTGAGCACTACGGTTTTACCAATCGCATTAGGATCAGCATAACGACCATCTTTAAATGTCGTTGTGGGATGCCAAGGCCGCCCTAACGGCACCGAATTAGCCGGCACACCGGGTTCATGTACAAATCGGCAATTCATAAAGGTAAAACCAAACAACTGCTTTTTATCGGTGCTTGGCGCGGTAACATAGCCCGTATATTTAAGATTATTAGGCGCATGTCGACGGCGGTTAATAATAGTAGACGCTTCAAATAAAGCATTACCTCGACCAAATATATAATCAACATGGCCATAAATATCGCTGTTATAGAAATAATTAATGCCGCCGTCAATAAAGACGGTGTCTTGATAACCTTTAACCGCAACATGGTTAAACACCGCATGATGGCCACCGGCACCAACCATAAGCGCAACCGCTTGTGAATGCCGCTCTTTTTTAGGATCGGTTTTAGCGAGCTTATCATTAGCCGGAAAATCATAACTGTTTTCGATCGTTAAGTTTTCAGCATAAAAATTTAAATGATTAACGTTTAATGTGGCAGAGCCAAACGTACCCCAACGTTTATCTGAACCTGGTTTTTGTAAGCCTGAATAAGCATCATAATGAATACGTGTTGTGGTTTTACCGTTACCAACCAGTGCGATATTCGGTTTTGAGATCGTCAGCTTTTCATAATAATCACCCGCGCTGATAAAAATAACATGCCGCTTTTTATTTTGATCAGGGAATTGAATAGGTGCAGCATCAAGCGCGGCTTGTATCGTTAAATAATGAGGTTTGTTTGACGGAATTAATTGCGGTTTAGCACTCACAATTGCATCAAACTCAATTTGCGGTATTGATTCGAGTGCGTATGCTGATTGGCTTAAAAATATCAATAAGGCTAGCCGTTTAACCGCATATAATTGGCTTAACAACCTTGAAATAACGCTTAGCCAGCCCGTTAATAAACGCGTATTGGGTACGACTTTATTTATTAGTTCATCGTGTTTTTTTTGCACGTTAACATATCTCCATAGATACCAAATCGAGATGAGCGGGTCTGTCGCATTCCCAAGTGACTGGGTAGATATCAGCAATATACCCAACTCATCTTAATAAAAACTTGCCGTCGATTTAATGATTAAAAAGCACCAATAAGATCGATATATTGCTCTATATGCGATGTTTGGTTATTTAAAGTAGAGCCATTATGTTGATACCAAGTATCAGCAATGCCGTCTTTATTTTTATCTGTATACGGCTTCGTGTTAGCACTAAATTCGGCTAAATAAACAGGCCAACTCTCAATTGATTGCAGCTCAGTATCAATAATGCCTTGCGTACCTCGACTTGTTGTTTGGTGTTCAATGTCGGCTAACACACGTGTATCAACTGAGTCTAAAAAGAAGCCAAGCGCGTTTCGATTAGCCCCCACTTCACGTTCAATAATCAATTTTTTATAAACGTCGATAGGCGATTTAGCCATGAATAACTCGGTAGGACTGATTGCATTTTTTAAAGGTGATTTTTTTAAAGGGAATAAAGGCGTGTTAGCTAATATAGCAGCGTGCTGTGCAGGGGGTATTTTTGAACTAAATTTCACACCTAACTTATTTTCTTTAGTAATAGCCTCGTTTGTTCGAAACACATTATGCGCAATGTAGGCTTTAGTTAAATTATTAGGGGTCTTAGCCGGATAAAATTCAAAAAAGCGCTGTTTTTTGCTTGCCGGTCCAGGAATATAAACATTATGGCTTAAGTTAAAACGCGCGTTTTCGCCACCATATAAATTGTTATGTTGCCAATTATAAAAAACGTTGTTAACCAGCTCGCTAAAATTTTCATCTTGAGCAAACGTCGGCTTAAGTCGATAACCATTAATGCGGGGTGTACGACTGGTGTGATGAGCAACAACATTATTAATAAAGCTAACCGATGCGCCGCCCCAAATGCCACCGTAACCATGTGCACCTTTGTCGTGACCTGCTTTGTTTAGGCTTTCTGAAATAAGGGTGTGTTGCAATGTCGTGTTGCGGTTGTTATATAACGAAGCGGTCTCGTCTACTCCCCAACTTATTGAGCAATGATCAATAATAACGTGATTTGAATCACGCACGGTTAATGCATCTTCATCTTTGGCTATGCTGCCTAACCTAAAACGAACATAGCGAATAATCACCTGCTCCGCTTTAATCGAAACCGTGTCGCCTCTAACCCCGATACCTTGGGGTGATGTTTGGCCTGCAATCGTAATAAAACCGTGTCTAATTTTTAATGGCGCTTTTAGCTGAATAAAGCCCGACACATTAAACACCACAATGCGTGAACCTTTTTGTTTAATCGCATGGCGTAAAGTACCAGGTTGTGGGTTGTTTGGATCATCTAGTAATGACGTTATTTGATAAACCTGACCACCTGCGCCGCCTTGCGTATATTTACCAAATCCTTGTGCGCCCGAAAAAGCTAATGGTTGCTGTGCTGACACATAGAATGCCAGCAAACTGAAGAGGATAAATCCATAAGCGATAATGTTTTTTTTCATCATTTTACAAGACCACAACTTAGCCTGTATTAGCGCAAAGCCACTGTAGAGCCCGAACTTAAAGTCATCATTACAACTTAAAGTTCAGGTTAAATTTAAAGACAATAATAGAAAACTAAAGCGTGTAAGGCTGACCATTGACTTTGACATTGTTTAATTCAATATCAGTAACATGCTCAACAATGCTGTCACTTTTCACTTTAATAAACGTTACATTGTTCAAGGTTACACCCGATATTGGAGTGTGGTCATAACCTCGCAATACAAAGGCACGTTTGGCTTGTTTAACAATCAAATTATCAATATTTAAATTGCGCACGGTAGGCTTAAACGGTCCAGCATCGCCTTCTTCATACAAAAAGTTGATAACAATCGCATCACTCACTTGGCCAATAACAATGTTGCGATAATACAAGTTTTCGAGTAAACCACCGCGAATAGAATTAGTTTTTAAACGAATACCCCGCTTGAGATGTGGACTGCTCATTTCACAGTTTTGTGCATATAAATTGCGTACACCACCCGAAATTTCACTGCCAATCACCACGCCACCATGGCCTTCTTTCATTTCGCAATTATCAATAACGATGTTTTCGCACGGCACATTAACGCGACGACCATCCGCATTTCGACCCGATTTAACCGCAATGCAATCATCTCCGGTGTCAAAAATACACTTATCGATAACTACGTTGTTACAAGATTCAGGATCGCATCCATCTGAATTAGGACCATAACTAACACAATGGATCCCCCGTACGGTAACGCTATTGCAGAGCACCGGGTTAACTAACCAAAATGGCGAATTCTTAATCGTGACATCTTCAATTAATACGTTTTCGCAATAATACGGTTGGATAAAAGGCGGGCGTAGATAGTTTTTGTCAAACACGCGATCTTTTACCGGTACACCTTCATCTGCCATTTTAAATAAGGCATCACGTGTGTGTTTTTGATTTTCAACATCGCTGATCACCCAATCGGTACGTTTCCATTTACCTTTCCAAGGCCACCATGCTTTATTACTGCCGCCCCCTTCAAGTGTGCCCTTACCGGTGATCGCAATGTTTTTCTTTTTATAAGCATAAATAAGTGGTGAATACCCCATTAATTCAACACCTTCCCAGCGTGTATAAACCGCAGGTAAATAACGTTCAGGATCAGTCACAAACCATAACGTGGCATTTTCAGTAATATGTAAATTAATGTTAGATTCTAAATGAATAGGACCCGTTAAAAAGTGCCCAGTCGGTATCACAACCCGACCGCCACCTTGCTTTGCACACTCATTAATAGCCGCTTGAATCGCTTGGCTGCTATCAAACTGCTTATCATTTTTGGCACCAAAATCGGTAATGATAAAATCTTGTTTCTTAAAAGTGGGTTCTACTGTGTTACGACGAATATTGGCTATCGCCTGATCCCACTCAGAACCTCCACCGGTGGCATTGTTTAATATAGAAGTAACTTGACACCCTGTTACGCTAAGCGCACCAACAGAGCCCATACCAATGCCTAAACCTTTTAGTAATGATCTGCGACTTGTCTTCATCGTTTCCTCACTCATGATTTCATGTTTATTCATATTACAATTCAATACAGTTCAACAAATAAGCTGCATACTTAAAATTAATAAAGCCCAAAAAACGTGGGTAAAAACTCACTAATGCCGGGTATATAAGTGACTAACATCAACACGATAAACATGGCGATATATAAAGGTAATAACGGTCGAATTATTTTTTCTATCGTGGTTTTAGCCACGGCACACCCAACAAATAACACAGAACCAACCGGCGGCGAACACAACCCTATCGACAAATTGAGTACAATCATAATACCAAAATGCAAAGGAGACATACCTAACTGTTCGGCTACCGGTAAAAATATCGGCGTAAAAATTAATACCGCAGGGGTCATATCCATAAACGCCCCCACTAAAATCAACGCTAAATTAATCAGTAGCAAAATAACAAATGGATTGTCGCTTAGCTCGAGTAAAAACGAGCTAATGGTTTGTGGAATGTTCTCGTACGATAATATCCAAGACATCGCCGAAGAAGCACCGATTAACAGCATAACTATAGCAGTGGTTTCACCGGCTTTTAGTAAAATTTCAGGCAATTCTTTGGGTTTGACTTCTTTATAAAAACCAACAGATAAGGCCAACGAATACAAAACCGCAATCGCCCCTGCTTCTGTCGCGGTAAACACCCCACCGATAATGCCGCCAATAACAATAAAGATAAGTAATAAACTGGGTAATGCCGACACGACTTTTTCGACAACAATATTAAGCGGTAATCGAGCACCCGTTGGATAACCATGAATTTTTGAATATACCGCGCACACGACCATTAAAGCGCCCGACACCATTAACCCCGGTAAATATCCTGCCACAAACAACGCAGCAATAGAAACGCCACCGCTGGCAATTGCATAAATAATTAAAATGTTACTGGGCGGAATAAGCATACCCGTTGTGGCCGCAGCACTGGTAACGGCTGTAGCGAAATTTTTGTCGTAACCGTTTTTTTCCATTTGCGGGATCATAAAGCTCCCGATCGCACTCGTGGCTGCAACAGCAGAGCCTGATATAGCACCAAACAAAGTACAAGATAAAACATTAACCAAGGCTAAACCGCCCGGTAGCATACCAATTAAGGCCATCGCACATTCAATTAAACGCTTGGCTATTCCGCCTCGCCCCATAATTAAACCCGATAAAACAAAAAAGGGGATCGCTAATAACGCAAAACTATTAACCCCACCCGCTAAACGCTGTGCAACCGTTGTAACGGCTGGCGCAAAATCGATACTTAAAAACATTGTTAATATCGTCGCGATCCCAATACTAAATGAGATCGGTACGTTCAAAATTAACAATACCGCAAAGGTAACCACTAAAACTAAACCTGAATATTCCACATAACCCCCTAAGCACGTTCAGTTAATAAAAACGCTTGCTTGATTTTATTAACACTAAACACACTAATAATAACGCCGGTAACGGGCACGGCGCTGTAAATAAAACCGATCTCAATTTGCAACGCCGCTGATGTTTGTGCTGGCACCATTGTTAAATCAACAAGGTAAACACCACCAATCACCATGACGAGTACAGCAAAAGCGAATACAACCAGATGGCGAAACATTTCAGCCCCTTTTTTAGCTGAATCAGTAAACTTATTTGTTACCACATCAAGTCCTAAATGTGCATTCGTTTGATATGCATAAGCCGCCCCAAATAAACTGATCCAAATAAGCGTAAAACGCGCTAACTCTTCAGTAATTGAACTCGGCGATTGCAATATATAGCGAGAAAAAACTTGCCATGTCACCGCAACAACAATCAAAGCACACAAACTGATCAGTAATTTTTTAAGTAAAAATTCGATAATATTAACTACTTTATCCATAATTAACCTCGTTTCATGTTAATGATTTGTTCTAGGTAGACACCCACTTTAGTGCCTTTAAAAGAAGCATGAAACTCGGTCACCGCATCGACAAACGGCGCTTTGTCTGGATAAATAATTTCAACGCCAGCGGCCTTAACTTCAGACAACGCATGTTGCTCAGCTTCTAACCATAATGTTTTTTGTAACTCAACCGAATCAGCTACGGCTGCATCTAACCAAGCTCGTTGCTGAGCGGTTAACCCCTCCATAATATGCTTACTCGCTAAGACGACATCAGGTACTGAAGTATGTTCGTCTAAAATATAGTAACGACAAATTTCATAATGCCGAGATAAGTAAAACGAAGGCGGATTATTTTCGGCACCATCAACAACACCTTGCTGTAATGCCGCATATAATTCACCAAACGAAATTGGCGTCGCCGCACCACCAAATGCATTGATCATTTTCACTGCCGTTTGACTTTCCATGACTCGTATTTTTTTACTAATTAAATCTTTAGGTGTATGCACTTCGGTATCGGTCATATAAAAACTTCGGCTGCCTGAATCATAATAACCCAGCCCAACTAAATGAGCGGCTTCTGTCTCTTTAAGCAAGGCTTGACCAATACTGCTTTGCAATACATCCCACCGATGCTCACGATCGGTAAATATATAAGGCAAACTATAGACTTTCATTTCAGGTACAAAACCTTCGATGGCCGCCGCCGATACTTTTGTCATGGCTAAACTGCCAATTTGCAGTAACTCGACCATTTCACGTTCAGAACCCAGCTGCGCACTTGGGTAAATCAACATTTCCATTTGACCATCAGAATATAAAGCTAAACGCTCAGCTAAATGCAACATGGCTTTATGTACACTGTGCTCAGTATCTAAGGTGTGTCCCATACGCAACACCACTTTTTCGTTGTTACCACCACACGCATTTAAACCTGTTAACAGCGCGGTTATAAATAAAAATTTTCTTAATAGTGTCATCATAAAACCTACTTTAAAAAAGCGGGATAGCAACAAAACATAACTACCCCGCGTACACACAAATCATCAAAACAACACTCAACTTTCATTGCTTGGTTCAATACTTTAAACGTTTATTAATTCCGCTAAGCTTTGCTTTATTCTGTTAAATAAACGCGCTCACGACTGAAAAGATAACCGCACTGGCTGATGCAAAACCTATAGCTAAAACCAGCTCTAGCCCACAGCTACTGCCTGTTATCAATACGGTTTTACCAACAAATGAAAACATTTTATGAGCATTGTTTATTTACTAAAAATTTATAAAACACAAAAAAAGCCACCGGTAGCAAAAATAACAATAACTCAATGTGGATTTACTTAAATTGATAAAAGCTCACGATCAATTTTGCCACTATACTGGCCATCAAATAACGATAAATGCGTTATGCAAGCTTAACGTTAATTAGATGTTAACCTTTTTAAATTTTAATAACAACGGTTTATCCTAACTTTTTGCCACCGGTAGCAAAAACAAGGTAAACGTAAGATGAAAATACAACTTATATGATCTGTTTTTACATCAATATACATATCTAACAGCTTTTTAAATTCAAAAAATGGCTAATTTGCGTTAATTAATTTAACCCGGTAAATACATTATTACAGGAAAAAACGGGTAATTAATCGAGCTTGGGGGATCTTATTTTAACACGTTATTTGTTCAATGATTTTTGTAGTCAATTGGGTAATAAATTAATGCACTCGCGGCATGTTTTTTTTCTACTTTTTTCACTAAGCATTCACATGTAAACCTGAGTTCTTAAGAGAATAATACAACGCGATTTTTCTATTCAGCCGCTCACTTATCTAACAAAAATGCTTGCGATTTTTACCAACTTATCGGCTACTAATAGAAAAGTTAGAGAACATTTTATTTAAAAAAATACGTGGCCGAACTTAAAGATAAATTAAATACTTCAAACTTTGGTGTGATAAATTTTTTCATGGAACAATAATATCTCAGATCCAACTCAACGAATCCATGAACTAATTTTAGTGGGTAAAAATTTAGTTGATAAAATCCGTTTAAGACAAAGCCCAAAATAGATCTTGATAATGACAATTTAGGTTGTTTAGCGCCGTTAGCGCGTAAACCGGATAATGCATAACGCAATATAAATTACCGGTTTAATAACATAAAACCTGAGCGAGAAGACTATATTGACCGCCTAAATGCCTAAAACATTCTGCTTAATACCTCTTCTCCAACCCTGATATAGCGTTCAATAATCAACCATTTAATATTGGCAGCTCGCAATAACAACCCCACTCTATTAGTGTCAATACCTCTCTGGTGCAGTAATAAATTTTAACAAACCTATTGATACAAACAAAAATAATAACTATTATCATTTACATTAAAATATGTGACTTAATAATATACCCAATGCCAACCATTAATCCACGCACAATAAAACGTGTGTTTTTTCAATATTCTCGTCTCATCCATATTTATTTATCGAGTGCTTTATTTAGTTTATTAATTCTGTTTTGCATCAGCGGTATTACGCTTAACCATAATAACTGGTTAGCAAATCAATCAACGCAAGGTAGCGTTGAATTCACTTTGCCAGCAAACATTGCACAACCATTAAAAAGGGCAACCGCCGAGCAGCCAACAGGGCTTATTAATTTACAACACTGGTTAACGGCCGAATACAACTTAGACCAACGCAAAAGTGTTAATTGGCAAACAGATTTAGGCGAAATAGAAATCGACTATCCACTCCCTGCTGGATATGCCCTCGTTATTATAAATCAACAGCAAGGTACGGTATTGATTGATTACCAAGTGGGCAGTTTTTGGCAATTAATGAATGATTTACACAAAGGTCGACATACCGGTGCGGTTTGGTCTTGGGTTATCGACATAACAGCCGCACTGATCTGTTTATTTTCATTTACCGGCATCATCATTTTATGGCAACAAAAATCTAAACGCGTGATCGGCTTTAATCTTGTTTTGATCGGCACCGTACTACCGGCCTTAATTTACTGGACATTTATCCCTCATATTCAACTGAACTAACCGAGAAAACCATGACAACCAATAACTTAAAACGGCGGCGAACATACCGTCTATTACTCACTAGCTTGTGCTTTTTTATGAGCTTATCCCTTCAAGCACAAACAACGTTAACTCTAAATTTAACATTACCGGAACTTGACGTAGATCCTTATCACAAGCCTTATGTCGCGGTTTGGCTAGAAACGCCGTCGCGCCAATATGTAACAACCCTAACCCTCTGGGCAGATGACAAAGAATGGTACAAAGATCTTCGTCAATGGTGGCGTAAAGCCGGCAGAGGAAACCAAAATATCGATGGCGTAACACAAGCGACTCACCGACCAGGTGAGCATACACTCACTTGGAACGGCCTTGATTTAACTCAAAATCCGGTGGCTGAAGGGCAATACATACTTAACGTCGAAGCATCTCGTGAAGAAGGAGGACGTGAATTTATCCGAATACCGATCACCTTGAAAACGAATCAACAAGCCGCAGCTCAAGGCAAAACAGAGCTAGGTACGATCAATTTAACCTTAAACTAAGAGTCAATAAGATGAAAAACGCAATGATTAAAATAGGTGTGGTTGCCATACTTAACCTACTGTTTCAACAATCGGCTTATGCTCATGCACGCTGGATAATACCAAGCCATAACACCTTATCAGGCGACAAGCCGCAAACTATTACCGTCGATATGAGTATTTCAAATGAACTATTCAAACCCGACCACGCGTTTAAACCTAACACCGGTGCGGCTTTAAAACGTCCAGGGCCACCACCAGCTGATTTACAAGCGATCACCCCCGATCAGCAATGGCTAAAAAACATCCCGTTTAACGATTTTACCCGTAAAAGCGTGGGTAGCATCACTTTAGATCAATCAGGAACTTACCGTATTTTATTGCAACAGCAAGCGATTCAATTCATGCAGTTTATCAAAGAAAATGGCGATAAAGGTCGAGCTTTTGGCTCACGCGAACAAGCCGATGTGCCAACCGGTGCCAGCAATATTAAACAAGTCACCATGATTTCAACGATTGACAGCTTTGTTAGTCGCAATACGTTTACCCCCGTACAACCACTCGATCAAGGTTTAGCTATTCAACCTATCACACATCCAAATGAATTATTTGCTGGTGAAACCGCTCGTTTTAGTTTATTGCTAAATGGCCAACCTTTACTAACACCTATTTCATTGCAAGTTGTAGCGGGTCAAACTCGTTATCGCAACGATCGCCAAGTAATTAAACTAAAAAGCAATAACAAAGGTGAGTTCAATGTAACTTGGCCACACGCGGGCTTGTATTTAATCGAAGCAGAAACCAACATTAAAACCCAAGGTTCTGATATAACTAAATACGCGTTATACACCACGCTTGAAGTTAATCCAGAATAACCTTAAACAAACTCAAACAAACTCAATGCCCATAACCTTACATAACCTTACATAACCTTACATAGCCTAAGTAGAATTGAGGTTAAATAACCTCAACTTTGGCTAATATCCTCAAGTGACTTCAAGATGCAGGGTTAAGCAGATTGATGTCACTTAAGTCAATATCCATCACAAATGGCTATCTTTCTTAGCCGACGTAAATTAAATTGCGCCAAGTGTCGCACCACCATCAACTCGCAGATCATGCATCGTTATATGGCTTGCTGCATCCGATAATAAAAAGCTAACGGATTGCGCTATATCATCAACCGTTGCTAATTTGTGCAAGGGAATACCCAGCTTAAATTGCGCTAAATCACCTTGTAGCGTATTCAATTCACCTTGAGGATTATCCCACATTGCCGTTTGCATGGCCGTTAATGTAGAACCGGGACTCACAATATTGCAACGCACGCCTGTGCCTGCAAGCTCTAATGCAAAACAACGCACCAAAGCATGTAAAGCGGCTTTACTTGCACAGTAAGCTGACATATTAACCCGTGGCACACTTGCCGCATTTGAACCAATCACAACGATTGAGCCAGCTCCCCGTTTTTGCATATTTTTAGCCACTTGCTGCATAAAATGAAAAGCCGCAAAGGTGTTAACCGCAAACGTCTGCGTTACATGATGTAAATCGGTTTTTAATACGGAAGTGGTATGTAAAATCCCCGCGCAATTAACTAAATGATTAATACACAAACCGTTAGATTCGAACTCATCAATCAAGGTTGCAACCGCCGCATACTGCGTTACATCAAGCCCATAACATTGAATAGGCTCGGTACTATATTGCATAAGCTCTGATTTAAGCTCCTGCAATTGATGTAAATCTTTATCAATTAATATTAACGCGTGTTGCTGTTTAGCAAGTAGACGAGCAACAGCAGCACCAATTCCCTTTGCAGCTCCCGTGATTAAACAAAATGAAGTCGACGTTACCGTATTTAATGCCATAAACATTCTCAAAAAAGCTGACTTTACAATAAAATGATAATAGTATTGATATTCATTATCATTTACAACAAGTAAAATAGGAATAGATATGTGGCTGCACACCTTGTTTCAACCCAAACGACACCAAACAACGACAATTCAAACAAGATTAATACCGCTAAAAAATACGGTACATAAAAAAATAAAGCGCATTACACCTCGGAGAAAATTGGCTGGCATTGGCTTATTAGTCGCACTGATATCTGGCTGTATGTATATACCGCATCAAGCAAATGTTGATTTAACTCAAAAACAAATAGATCAAGTAAAGCGGCAAGCTAAACCTGCTGTAGATGCCATACTCGATAAATTTTCTACCCACACTTTAGTGGCAATGGGCGATTACCATTGGAATGCAGAGGTCATGCAATTTATCAATAATTTAGTTGCCCAACCCCGTTTCGCACACGAAATAAAACATATTATTGTTGAATTTGGCAATGCGCGTTTTCAACCTTTATTAAATGATTACCTACAAGGTAAAGCCGTTAGCGACACCGAGCTCAAACAGGTCATGCGCAGCTCCATTTTTTTTACGGCTTGGCAGCCCAATGAATATGGTCAATTCTTCTCAATTATTCGCCAACATAACTTACATCTTTCGACGGCCGAACAAATTAAAGTCACCTTAGCCGAACCTGCATTCACTTGGCAGGCCAGTACCACGCAAACCGAATGGCAAAAAGCAGCAAACAACAAAGTCAGCGGTTTTTATGCTCAAGCTGAAAAGGCAATCCAAAAAAAACAAAAAACACTGATGGTATTTGGTGCCTTTCATTTACTTAAAGCAACTTCGATTTCGAGCTCACCTATCCCTATCAAAAACCAACCGCTAGCAACCCAAATAGAAGCTCAATATCCAGGAAAACTCTATGTTGTATGGCCCGCCACTCAGCCCGAGTTCACACAAGCGATTGCCGATATAACTAATCCAGCGCTGATAGAGTTAAACAATTCCCCTATTGGCGATCTCGCGTTTGTCGATTTATTGCCAAAATCAAAAGTAAGGTTAAGCCGAATGGAGCGTTTAGACGCTAAAGCCAGTGAATTAAGTGATGCTTATTTATTTGTAGGACAAACAGAGCGGTCAACTCGATTTCCGCCAGACGTAATGGCCGATAAAGCTTGGATAAAAGAAATGCAAAGACGTGTCGCGATAGTGGGTGGACGAGTCGAATCTGCATTTGAATCAATATTAGAACAAAGTGCTCAGTAACAAATTCAGATATAAATATCTTTTTATACTTATTTTAAGCAGTGCGATAGCGATATATAGATTTTCTGTGTTATTGAAAATAATCCTAATCAAAAATCATGATCATCTTGGGAAAATCGCTTTCAATTATGTCGTAAATAGTTCAGCGTACTTGGGGATTTTTGCCTAACCTAATTTTTTATTTAACAACAACCTTTAAAAGTTTAACGCCACTTGGCATTAAACTAAATTGTGGCTTGAGCGCGTTTTGAGTAAATAAGTCCGTTACCTGAATCGGTTTGTTACCCATTAAGCCTATGGTTAAATCAGCATTATGTTTGCCTAAATTTAAACTGCTGACTAAATAGCTACCATCAGTTTGCTTAACAACACGCCAGTTACAACTTTTATGTTGAGTGCCATTTTCTTCTTTAAACGTGACTTCGGGTAAACCCTGAGCCGATGCTTTAAGTGCAACTTGACGAATTTCATCAAGATCAGCTTTGCCATTTAGATTAATCAACTGGCCTTTACCTTGCGTTAAAGACTGCTTATGTTTATTGCCATACTCGTCTTTACTCAAACTAGCCGCTGAATCAAGAATCTCCGTACCACCATGATTCAAGTATATTTGTAGCGCAGCGAGTTCCGCTTGAGTAACAAACTCGGTTTGATACACCACAATGCTATTCCACAAGCTGTGATCTTGTTTTTTGATGATTTTTTCGGTGGCATAACCGACAGGGAAACCAGCAAAAAAACTTTGTTCTATTTTTAAGTTAATGAAACATTTACTGACAATAATAGGCCTAACTTATAATACTCGTTATTATAGAGAGTCGATTTTATGTGATTGACGTGAATAATTGGCTTTTTTACTTACCTGTTAAATACAAAACTCTATCCCCCCTTTTTTTTAATAAATCATTTTTGTTGAGCGCAGCAGAAACATAATAAAAATAGGCATACATAAAATAGTTAAGGTTGATAACCAAATTAAGCTGTCGACATTAGCCAAACTTTGCGCTGGGGTTGTCACTAAAATAAATGAACTAACAACACTCGCTAAACCCGTAAATATATTTCTTACACTCACCAGTGCCGACATATAACCTGTTCTGGCGGCGGGTTGTGGAATTTTACTCACGATATACTGCACCATTAAATTACGCAGGCTATTGAGCGACATAAATAAAATAAACACCATAAACACAGGCAACCAAGGGGTTGAACTGAAGCCTAAAAACAACACCACGATTGTTGCTATAGCTAAAGTCCAACTTACAAAATTCAAATTAAGTTGCGCTATAAACGCCCCAAACACTTGAGTCACAACAATTGTCACCAAACCGCCCAATAAATAGAGCTGGCCTATATCTTCGCGGGCTAGACCATAATTAAATTGAAAAATACTTGATAAGTGAGGGATAAACAAAAAAACGGAAAATGTGGTTGTCGCCATTAAAAGCAAGCCAATTAACAATGTGGGTTGCTGCTTTAATAAGGCAAAACTAAATGGATGCCCTGGCGACTGACTTTCAGAGCGATTATCAGAGCGACCGTCTGAATCACGTTGTGAATGCGCGACAGAGGATGGGTTATTTTGGGGCAGCACAAACCAAGAAGCAAACGCCATTAATAACAAAGGCACCGCCATAACCACAAAGGCCAATCGCCAGCCCAAAATGTAAGCCAGCTCTAACCCTAACGGCACACCAATAATGGCCGAAAGTGAAAAACTCAACGCCATTTTAGCCATAGCTTTACCCCGATCGGCAACTGAAAAGTTGGATATAATAAAGCTTAATAATATTGCGGCTAAAGGCGCACTAATTAACCCGGCTAAACAACGCAAAACAAATAATAAGCTAAAACTTTCAACCCAATAACAGCTGAACATTAACACCGCATGCACAGTCAGCAAAATGATGACTGTTTTACGTTGGTCTACCTTATCTAATATCACGGCACCAAATAACCCCGATATAACGGCCATCGCGGTATAAGCGCCAGTTAACCAGGCAAAATGCTCAACTTTAAAATTAAGATCGAGCGCAATATCGGGCGCCATTGGCATAAGCATCATAAAATCACTCATGAGTAAAAATTGTACAAAAACCACAAATATCAAAAGGACTTTGTGCCTCGGTAGAGCTGTTTTTTCAACGTCTTCCCTTTCTACATTGCCACTTATTAAGCTGTTTTTTTTATTATTTTTAATCATTTAACTACCATCTACGCCTTATTCTATCTACCTTATACAAATGAGAATGATAATAGATCTCATTCTTATTTACAAAGTTTAGTTTTATGTTCTATTATCCAGCTCTCTTAAACATCGCTGAGAACAACCAAATGAATCGTCAAATCATCGGCAGTGACGCAATGCGTTCTGATCTGCTTATTAATCAATTAAATACCAGCCCGTTTTTCTTTAGCTCGCCGACGACAACCTTGTTAGCCAGTGAACAGCATGCTTATCATCAAGGCATTATGGGGTTTGATAAACTGCCAGAGTATGTCGAGCAATTGTTACAACAAGCAAAAACACATGCCGATGATAATCCGATAGCTTTAGGCATTATTCCTTTTTCTGAGCACAACCCTGTGCAATTTGTTATACCTGAAACCTTACATATATCAGCCCCCATGCGCGGCGCAGAAATACCCGCCGATTTAAGCCCAATACACCATAAGCAATCACGTTTGCAGCCTTTTCCGGCACCCAAGCATTATATAAATGCCGTCAGTAGTGCGGTAAAACAATGCAAACAAGGCCACTTTAATAAAGTCGTTCTCTCGCGCTCAATACAAATAGATACCGAAGAAGCGATTAACGTACCGGCTTTTATTAATCGCCTTTTAGGCCAAAACCCCGGCGGCTATACTTTTTGCTCGCGCATCGGCAATACCGCTGATACCCGTTTAGTGGGATCAAGCCCCGAACTACTCGTATCACGTAAAGGCCAACATGTTTGCTCAAATCCGTTGGCGGGTTCACGTCGCCGTGGCGTTGCCATCGCCGAAAATGCAGCATTATCTAATGCGATGTGTCAAAACCCGAAAGACCTGCATGAGCACAGTGTCGTCGTTGATGCGGTCGAAGCGGCGCTTGCCCCTTATTGCAGCAATTTATATGTCCCCATGACACCATCGGTTATTGAAACCGCCACCATGTTGCATTTATCAACCAAGATAGAAGGCACAGTAACCGATCCAACCGTTAGCGCTTTAACACTAGCTAGTAAGTTGCACCCAACACCCGCGGTATGTGGGCACCCTCAGTTTGCAGCTCACAATTTTATTAAAAGCCAAGAACCCTTTGATCGCGGTTATTTTACCGGATTAATCGGCTGGTGCGATGCACGAGGCAATGGCGAATGGGTGGTGGTTATTCGCAGTGCCGAAATCCAAGCTAATCGTCTTAAACTGTTTGCCGGTGCTGGCATAGTGCAAGGCTCTGATCCTATTGATGAACTAAAAGAAACCGGCAATAAAATGCGGACTATTTTGCATGCCCTTAATTTAGATCTTGCAGAAAATGACATGATGGAGCCCGCATAATGGCCAATAACCAGCTCCCCAGCAAAGACTTTATTGATTGGCCAATTGCTTGTGCAGCGCAATACCGAGCACATAAACTCTGGCAAGATCACAGCATTAATGATTTATTGCAGCAAACAACCACTCGCTACCCACATAAATGCGCATTAATTTGTGGTGATAAGCAATGGAGTTATTACGAATTAGACCAAGATATCAATCGACTGGCTAATGGCTATCAAACACTCGGATTAAAGCAGAACGATACCGCCATTATTCACTTACCTAATTGTGCCGCTTTATATCTTAATTTTTTTGCATTATTGCGTATCGGCGTTAAACCGTTGTTAGCCATGCCGGCACACCGCTTTAATGAGCTGGATTATTTTTGTCAATTTATTGAAGCGCGAATTTACATTAGCGCACAACAAAATAACTTTGACCCCATCATTATTGGCCAACGCTTAAAGCAAAAACATGATCACTTACAATGGTTAATCGACTGCGACAACATCGCCCCTGAGCCAATAAAAACCAATGACTGGCTCGATGTGCCAATGGATAATGCGTTTATCCCCTTTTCATCATTGTTTAATAAAAATGCGCCTTTAGCCAATATAATCAACCCTGACTTTGCCTTTTTTCAGTTATCCGGTGGCTCTACCGGCTTACCTAAATTTATACCACGCACCGATAATGATTATGTTTATAGCGTGCGGGCGAGTGTTGAAATATGTCAATTTGATCAACACACTCATTATTTGTGTGTATTGCCCGCAGGTCATAACTTTCCGTTAAGTTCGCCCGGTGCATTGGGCGTATGGCAAGCTGGCGGCACGGTTGTATTAAGTCCGCAGCCCGACCCTGAAAGCACGTTTAAATTAATACAACAGCATCAAATTACGGTTACGGCACTCGTGCCGCCGTTAGCGTTGTTGTGGCTTGAATATGCTCAACAACATAAACATCAACTCAGCTCACTTAAATTAGTGCAAATTGGTGGTGCCAAGCTCAGTGCCGAAGCCGCTAAAAAATTTATATCGCAGCTTGATTGTCAGCTGCAGCAAGTTTTTGGTATGGCAGAAGGCTTAGTCAATTACACACGGCTAGATGACGATCTTGATACCATTATAAATACTCAAGGACGCCCCATGTCGGCCTTTGACAACATCAAAATTGTGGATGATCAAGGTGTTGACGTTAAGCAAGGTGAAGAAGGTTTATTATTAGTAAAAGGCCCTTACACCATTTGTGGTTACTACAAAGCACCAGAGCATAATCGCAACGCCTTCACGCCGGATGGTTTTTACATCACTGGCGACACCGTCAAACTCACTAAAAAGGGTAATTTACAAGTTTTAGGGCGGCAGAAAGATCAAATCAATCGGGGCGGAGAAAAAATAGCCGCCGAAGAAATAGAAAACGCTTTACTTGCGCATCCTGAAGTTCACGATGCGGCCATTATTGCCTTACCCGACCCATTTTTAGGCGAAAAAAGTTGCGCCGTGGTGGTGTGCAAAAATTTGCAGCCAAACGCTATCGAACTCAAGCGATTTTTACGCCAACACGAACTAGCCGCGTTTAAAATTCCGGATCGGATTGAGTTTTTATCGCATTTACCTAAAACACCGGTTGGCAAAATAGATAAAAAACAATTACGCGCCCAATTTTGAGCCTCCATTTTTAAAACAAAAAACGTTACCTAATGTGCTCTAACACCGCGGTAATGGTTTTTATATAACTGAATCAACGATAGACATTAAACAGGACTTATTTTTATGGCAATACCGTCAATAGCCCCTTATTCGATCGACAATATCTTAAATAACATTAACAACAAAGTAGATTGGCAAATCGACCCTCAGCGTGCGGTTTTACTCGTGCATGATATGCAGCAATATTTTATCGATTTTTATAATCAATCATTAGAACCCATTAGTGAAGTCATCGATAATATCAGCCAAATAAAACAGCTCTGTAATACCGTCGATATTCCGGTTGTTTATACCGCGCAACCCGGAGATCAAGACCCAAATGAACGCGCTTTATTAACCGACTTTTGGGGCGCAGGACTTAACGCCGACCCCGCTAAAACAAAAATTATTGATGCCCTAACGCCAAACCCAAACGACACCCAATTAGTAAAATGGCGTTACAGCGCCTTTGTGCGCAGCGAGCTCAAAAATTTAATGCAACATTGGCAGCGTGATCAGCTCATCATTGTTGGGGTTTATTCACACATCGGCTGCTTACAAACCGCAGCCGATGCCTTTATGAACGATATTCAAGCCTTTATGGTGATCGATGCGCAAGCTGATTTTAGCTTTGCCGAGCAACACATGGCAGCCACCTATGTGGCGGGACGCTGTGGTCAAGTTACCACCACAGCACAAACCCTTAGCGCCATCAGCAATACCCATGATGTGCTCGCTGCGCCGATGCTACCCACATCCTATAACGAACTTGTGGCACAAGTGGCAGCATTGCTCGAACTAGACCAAAGCGAATTAACCGACGATGACAGTTTGCTCGATTTTGGTTTGGATTCGGTTCGCATGATGTCACTCGTCGCAGATTGGCAAACCGCCGGACTTAATATTTCATTTATCGATTTAGCCGCAACACCTTGCTTGGGTCAATGGTGGTCAATTTTACAAAAAAAGGCAGCCTAATAACATGACACAATCAACCACAACTCAATACCAACAACTAACCGATGCACAAGCCGGAATTTGGTTTGCACAATTACGTTCGCCTGAAAACCCAATTTATAAAACAGGTGAATATATTGTCATAGAGGGAACAGTCAACACAGACTCTTTAGATCAAGCGATTAGCCAAGCAATCAATGAAGTTGACTCTTTAAACGCACAATTTATTACCACAACCGAAGGCCCTCGAATGTTGGTTAACCGCCAACCTTGGCAAGTCGACCACATCGATTTTTCGACAGAAAAGTTACCGCTAAAAAAAGCGGTATCATGGATGCAAAAAGAGCTTAAAAACCCCGTTAATTTAGAAACAGGGCCACTTTTTAGCATGGCGATAATAAAATTAGCAGCCGACCAATTTGTCTGGTTTTTGTCTCTACATCATATCGCCATTGATGGCTACAGCATGTCGTTAATTGCCAGTAGAGTGTCACATATTTATACTCAGTTAACGTCTGACTCACCCATTGATAAAGCCAATATCGTGTCGCAACAGGCACTCATTGCAGAAGATGAAGATTATAAAACGTCAGATAAATATCAAGCCGATCGTAATTTCTATTTAGAACGTTTTGCCGACCACAACGACACCATCAACTTAGCCGGTAAACCGACTATTACATCTGATCACTTTTGGCGTTTGAAAGGCGCATTACCTGCAGCCGACTTTAGCCAAATGGCCAGTGTAGCCAAGCTTTGTCGAACCCACTGGTATAGTGTATTAATTGCCAGTATCGCCAGTTATGTGCATCGTATGACGCGATCCAACAACGTGGTATTGGGCGTGCCTTTGATGGGTAGATTAGGCTCAGTTGCGATCCAAACACCGGCAATGCGCGTGAATATTTTACCCGTGCGTGTTGAATTTAACGCCGGTGATAGCCTGATTGATTTAATCAAACAAGTTAATAAAGAATTTGCCGCCGTGCGTCGCCATCAAGGTTATCGTTATGAAGAATTACACCGCGAATTAAACGTAGTTAAAGACAACCGCAATTTATTTGGCCCGTTAGTCAATATCATGCCGTTTAACTATGAACATCAATTTGGTGATTTACCTTCTAAAGCCTTTAATTTATCTGCCGGTCCGGTCGATGATATGTCGATTTACTGTTATGAATTAGATGGTTTATTACATCTTGATATTGATGCAAACCCAGAACTTTATAGCGAAGCAGAATTAGCAGAGCATCAACAACGTTTATTCAACTTTATGAGCGACTTTTTCACAAAGGCCCAACAGTCACACTATAAGGCAGCCCGTGACGAAGGTAATAGCAATGAATACAGCGGTGAACACACCTATAAAGTCAAAGACATTAATATTCTATTTAAAGAAGAAACACAAAAAATACTACACGATTGGAACAACACCGACCACCCAGTTAAAACAACAACCTTAGCGCAATTGCTGCACCAACAGGCACTAGCAACCCCAAACCAAGCAGCGCTTATATTTGAACAACACCAATTAACCTATGCACAGTTACATGAAAAAGTTCAGCGCTTAGCGTATCAATTTATCGAACAAGGCATTAATAAAGGCGATACCATTGCCGTTATTATTCCCCGTAGCCTTGAGCTTATTATTGCTCAACAAGCGATCATGTTAATCGGTGCGATTTACCTGCCGGTAGACCCCGACTATCCAGACGGACGCATTGCATATATGCTTGATTCTTCAGCGCCTAAATTAACGTTATGTACCGCCCAACTCGCACTTAAAGTGCCATCACATAACACGATTAATTTAGTCGACGGTGAAATATTTAAACAATGGGTAAATACCCCAGCGATAGGTGTAACTGCACTTGTTAATTTGCGAATTTCAACCATTCAACCACATGATCCGGCTTATATTATTTATACCTCGGGTTCAACCGGTAAACCTAAAGGTGTGGTGATTAATCATCAAGCTATCGTCAATCGATTGATGTGGATGCAGGCTGAATATCCGATTGATCAAACCGATAAAATTTTACAAAAAACCCCTGCTGGGTTTGATGTTTCAGTGTGGGAATTTTTCTGGCCACTGATCACCGGTGCAACGTTAGTTGTTGCCAAACCCGACGGCCATAAAGATCCACTCTATTTAGCCGAGATCATTCAGCAACAAAACATTACAACCCTGCACTTTGTCCCCTCGATGTTGCAAGTGTTTATCGCGCAAGCAACAGCAGAGCAAACAAAAAGCTTACGCCAAGTGTTTTGCAGTGGTGAAGCCTTACCCATCGATTTAGTCAAAAATTATTATCAACTGCATCAAGCACCCTTACACAATTTATATGGGCCAACCGAAGCGGCGATTGACGTCACGTATTGGCCTTGTTCAATTAACGATAAAAAAATTCCGATTGGCAAGCCCGTTTGGAATACCCAAATTTATATATTGGATCCTAATTTACAACTTGTACCTCCGGGCGTTATAGGCGAGCTCTATATAGGAGGTGTGCAACTCGCCGATGGTTATTATGGTCAAGCAGAATTAACCGCAGAGCGTTTTATTGCTAACCCATTTAAACAAGATGGTTCACGCCTTTACCAAAGTGGCGATTTAGCACGTTGGGATCAATATGGCGCAATTGAATACATAGGTCGTAGTGATTTTCAGGTTAAAATTAGAGGTTTTAGGATCGAGCTGGAAGAAATAGAAAACGCACTAGCCCTACATCCCGAAGTGGCCCAAGTCAGCGTGCTGGCACAAGAATACACGGCAGGCGACAAACGTTTAGTCGCCTATATAAAACCCACTCACACACATAAACAGCCAAAAGAACATCACACGGGTGCAGAAAATAACGCAGCAGGCAACAATATAGATGTAGGCGCATTGCAAGCCTTTTTAGCCACGCTATTACCTGAATACATGATCCCAAGCTATTTTGTTGAAGTAGCCGAGTTTCCGTTAACCGCCAATGGCAAGCTCGATCGTAAAGCCTTGCCTAAACCCGATTTATCTGGGCAAATTGGCAATAAAGGGCCAGCTAATTTAGTTGAAGAGCGCTTATGTAAATTGTTTTGTCAGCTGTTAGATATTCCAGAGGTGGGCACAAGTGATAACTTCTTTGAATTAGGTGGCCACTCATTATTAGCCGCTCAGTTAATTGCTTATGTTAAAGAGATCATGGGCGTTGAATTATCGCTCGCCGCCGTATTTGAATCGCCTACAGTTGAAGGTATAGCCAATAAACTTAACGGCAGCAGTTCAGACGAAGCACTCAATATATTGCTGCCTTTGCGGAAACGCGAAAATCAACCGGCTGTATTTTGTGTGCATCCGGCAGGTGGGTTAAGTTGGTGTTATGCCGCACTCACTCCTATTATTCCAAGCTATATTCCTATTTATGGTGTGCAATCTAAAAATCTAGCCTCGCCGGATTTGCCACTGCCAAGTAGCATGCGCCAAATGGCAGAAGAATATGTTGCGGCGATCAGAGCAGAGCAACCTTTTGGCCCATACCATTTATTAGGTTGGTCAATAGGCGGCATGATAGCCCATCACATGGCAGCTGTTTTACAACAACAAGGCCAAGAAGTCGGTTTGCTTACCATACTCGATTCTTACCCCACCGAGCAATGGCAGCAAATGAATCCGCCACAAGAAGATGAAGCGCTTGGTGCGCTTATTCGCATGGCCGGTGTCGAGTTTGATGAATCAGCTCATTCTAGCTTAACTCGGCCGCAAGTAATCGACATTTTACAAGAAGCCGGTAGCTCAATGGCACATTTAAGCGCGGATACCATTTCGGCGATGATCGAAGTCGTTATCAATAATAACAGCCGAGTTCGTGATGAGGTCGATTATGTTTATCAAGGCGATATGCTGTTTTTTAATGCCGTCAAACCACCAGAAGAAGCCTTTTTAGACCGCGAAGGTTGGCACAAATATATGCAAGGAAACATTGATGTGGTTGAGGTGGACTGTATTCACAGAGACATGATGCAGCCTGATATGTTGCGCTTGATCGGCCGACATATGGCTGAGCGCCTGACTAGCACATTCACAGAATAGGATAACGTAATGACATTAACAACAGGAGCACCGCTAAGCGGTGCTCCTTTATCTATCGTATCCGTGGTGCAACAAGCTTTACAAAATAAGCAGATCGTCGGGTTAGGCGAAGCGCATTGGTATTTTTCAATTTTTGAGCAATTGCAACAGCTCATAATCGACCCGCAATTGAATACCGATGTAAGCGATGTGGTGATCGAATTTGGTAATCAACAACATCAAGCCCTGTTAGATGATTACCTTGCGGGTAAAACGATTTGTATACAACAGCTCAATGCCATTTGGTTAGATTCAATTGCTTTTCCGGCTTGGGCCTCACCACACTTTATGCATTTTTTTAAATGTGTACGGCTAGCCAACCAACATCGCCCCACCCCACTGCGTATACATCTCGTTGAATCGCCACAAAATTGGCCGCGGTTAAACAACCCACTCGCGGTTATGCAAGCAAACGCTCAACGCGATCAAACACTCTTTGATTATGTCGAGACACATTTTATTAAACAAAATAAAGCAGCCTTCGTCTTATTTGGTGCGCATCATATACTCAAAAATCCCATCCATATTAAGCGACCGTTTAGTCGTGAAAAACAACATCAAACATTTGGCATGCTAATGCAAACCGCTTATCCCGATAAGCTATTAAGCTGCTGGCCACACATAGCGGCTAAGCAAGCACATATAAACAAGCTATTACCCATTCCAAAAATATGCACAAACACATGCCCAAAAACAAGCACAAGCAACCAGACGGATGTTAGCTTCAGCCATTCTTTTGCCCTATCAACACAGGCAAGCAATATTAGCCACTTAACATTTAACGACATATCCCCCAAATCATCACACTTTAATTTATTAACACGAGAACCTTTAAGGCAATTATTTGATTTTTATTTATATTTTGGCCAAGCCACACGCGATCTCACGCCTCAGGTTTTAAAATTAACAAATGAGCAATGGCAATTGATTGATCAACGGATTAAATACTTAAATCCTCGGCAGCAAACACTCATGCAGCAAATAAAAAAGGTTAGTCTCTAAATTTAGCCGTTTATATATTTAAAAACGGGCAACGATCAACACGAATGATCCCCAAGTGACTTAGGGATATAAATAACCTTTTTAAGCTATAAGACAGATAGATTTGTGCTATTAAAAAAGCTGTTCATTTAATAACAATAGAATTAATATCAAATGAGAATCATTAACATTTAGATTAACAATCGTATTTTACAGGATTTAAAATGAACGTCTCTAAACATGCATTATCACTCGCCTTGTTAGCCGCAGGTATCTCAAGCTCATCTGCATTTGCTCAAGCAGCAGAAACTAGCCAAGTAGAACGCATTATTGTTACCGCCACACAAACAAAACACACTGAATTAACCGCACCAGCATCGGTATCTATTATCACGGCGGAAGATATAGCCAAACAGGCAGTTAATAACTTAGCCGATGTATTAAAAGCCGTAACCAGTATTGATGTGATCCCAACCACGGCTTATGGTCGCAGCGACATCAGCATTCGCGGAATGGACAGTAAATACACACTCATTTTAATAAATGGCAAACGTGTTAATTCTCATGCAGCGCTTATTCGAGGTAACGACTTTGATTTAGGCAGCGTGCCTATTTCGGCTATTCAACGAGTTGAAGTGGTTCGTGGCCCCATGTCTTCGCTTTATGGCTCTGAAGCATTAGGCGGCGTTGTGAATGTTATTTTGAAGCAGCCAAGCGAGCAAACACAAGGCTCGATCAGCTTGAATCATGAAACCATGACATCGGGTGATGGCGGCTCTCAAAACAAATTAAATGGTTATATAAGTGGTCAACTAAGCGATGACATCTCGGCTTTAATGGTGGTAGAACATACCGACCGAGACGCATGGCGTGCTGAAGATTATGCACAATTTGACGCGTTAGAAAAACGCACCGCTAGCCAAGTATTAACGGAGCTTGATTGGCAACTCGCGAAAAACCAAACCGTGACAGCATCAGCGCTAATTTCGTCAGATGAACGCGAAGCCGATTGGCAACGAGGTCCAAATATTGAAAAAACACAACAAGAAACAGACCGTTTAAACTTGAGTGTTTCGCATCAAGCAGAATGGGATGCTTTAAACACCGACGTTCGCTATTTTTACGAAACCGTTGATCTAAGCGACGCTAGTACCGCCTACGAAACAGGCGATATAGAACAAGTTAATCACACTCTTGATTTTAAAGGTTTTACCAGCCTTGCTGATCATCACATTACGTTTGGTGCCGAATACCGCAGTACCGAATTAACCAATCCACGTGATTTAGTGGCCGACAACATTAGCAATAATCAGAATGCATTTTTTGTGCAAGACGAATTTGCAATGGGTGATTTAGCCATTACGTTAGGTGGTCGATTAGGCGACCATCAAGTATTTGGTTCAGAATTTAGCCCACGTATTTACGGTGTATATAGCCTCAATGAAAACCTTACGTTTAAAGCCGGTTGGGGCGAAGCGTTTAAAGCCCCGGGCATGCTAGAAATGAGTGAAGCGTTTCAATTAATTAGCTGTCGTGGGGCTTGCTGGTTACGCGGAAATGCCGATCTCAACCCTGAAACATCAGACACCGCTGAACTTGGTTTTGTTTATAGCAGCGCAGCGAATAGCCAAACACCTTACGGCATCAGCTTAACCACCTATAAAAATAAAATTGCAGGAAAAATTGATCGCGACGTAACCGTTGCCGTGGGCGATATCGATGGCACACCGGTTGTGACTTATCACAACTTAGGCCAAGCCGAGGTTAACGGTACCGAACTCCAAGCTTGGGTTGATGTAAGCAAACAGCTATCATTCGAGGCCAATGTTACGTTCACTGATGCTAAAGATACCAGTACAGGTGACCGCCTAACAGGCACTCCAGATAAAAATGCGAGCCTAAAAGTTAATTGGCAAGCCACTGACGCGTTAAGCTCTTATTTGCAATACGCATATACAGGTGAGCAATTAATAGGAACAGCCACGGTTGATGCATATAACACCGTTAATTTAGGCGGTGGCTACACAGTAAACGAGCAAATAAAAGTGCGTTTAGGTGTAAGCAATTTAACCGACGAAAGTTTTGGTGAAGAGGTTATTAGTTATGGCTATTTTTTAAAAGGTCGCTCAGTATTTGCTGATTTAACATTTAGTTTTTAAGCTCTATCCCTTAAAAAACAAAATCATTTGCTGGTGTATATTTTCTTTTCGCCAGCTAATGATTTGCCTTTCACTATAGTCTTCTCGCTCAGGTTTTATGGTTCATTGTCAGCGCTTACTCGCCCCAATCACATATTAGAGCATATGCTCATGGGGTCTCGAAGCTTGACGGCTTTGCTTACATGGATGTAAGTACTTAGGTTTCGTCTGGAACTAGAAACCTGCCCCTAAAACCCGATCGCTTTGACTATATTTTTACCTCACAACGTTATTGACTTCACAGCTTTCTTTCATCTTTAAATCGACGAACGAATAACAAGCCATCACATTTAACACAAAAATGTAAGCGATACCATTTAAAGGGCCAGGGCAAACGGGTAAGTTGATACCAAAATCAGAAGAATGGCGCTGTCGTCCTTTAGCTAAGATGTACCCTATCATTTGATTGGATGCTATCCATTGCGAAGTCAAAGAGTCAGGACGTTATGTTAGCAAAGCTATCTACACAATTTTAGGCCTGGGTTTAACAGGTCAAAAAGAAATACTTGGACTCTATTCGTCGGAAAATGAAGAGGCTAATTATTGGTTGTCGGTACTAACTGATTTACATAATCGCGGTCTGAAAGATATCTTGATTGCTTGTGTAGATGGTTTAACAGGTTTTCCTGAAGCCATTGCTTCAATTTACCCTCAAACAAAAACACAATTGTGTGTAATTCATCAAATTAGAAACTCAATGAAGTATGTCGCGTCCAAGCACCATAAGGCCTTCATGCATGATTTAAAGCAAGTTTATCGAGCAGCAACAAAACAAGAAGCTGAATTAGCATTGGATGAATTAGAAGCAAAATGGGGAAATTAATATCCTATCGTTATAACGTCGTGGCGTAAAAAATGGGATAATTTATCTGTTTATTTTCAATATCCTGAATACATTCGAAAGACAATTTACACAACGAATGCGGTTGAGGCTGTACACCGACAACTCAGAAAACTAACCAAAACGAAAGGTGCATTTCCAAACGAGAACAGTTTGCTAAAATGGCTCTACGCTGGCATATTAAACGCATCTGAGAAACGGACAATGCCAGTGAGTAATTGGAATTTGGCATTGTCACAGTTTGCAATTCACTTTGAAGGGCGACTGGACAGTAAATTAGATATCTAACTTTAAATTAGACTGACACAGATTTTTGGACGCCCTCTAGAAACCGACCCCTAAAACCCGATCACTTTGACTATATCGAGGGCGTGTTTCACTTAATATAGAATCACTAACGCTTCATTAAACCAATCATTTCGATCTCAATACCATGCCATTTATTGCGTTGGCTACTGCGGTATTGGCTGGCATCAAACTGTATTTGAAAACCTTGTAATTTAGTTAACTCACCAAAATCAGATGTGGTATGTGGGTATTCTGCCGGCATAAACATCGGATAGGATTTAGTTAACATTGTTGTGGTCGCTTCTAATTGATTTAAAGGGATCACTTTGTATTGCCAACGGTTAGTCACTTCAATTGTTTTGCCAAAGGCTAAACCCGCTTGATTGATTAACGCAAAGTTGATGTAGTCTTTGGCATTATGTGATTTTATTTTAATGACGATGTCTTTGTAACCGGCGAGATCACGGTTGCTCATCGGGTTGTTCTCGGCTAACGCTGAACGCAGTAACCAGTTACCATCGTCTTGTAAATTCTCGATGCCGAGTTTAAACGCTTGGTTTAAACCGTTATCACCGGCGATGAAATCCCAACGGGCTCGTCCACGCTTAGGGTATATGCGCGAATGGTGATCGTGTGCAGCATTAAATATTTCAATTAACGAACCTGTGGGGCGATACTCGACACGCCAAAAATCGGTTGCGGTGGCAAAGTCCCAATCGGTCGGTCTGCCTTTGTCTAACCCGGGATAAGTTGTCCAGTTACCTTTTGTATTTACCGCCAGTGCATACTCTAAAATACCGCTATTAGTCCAATTAGTGGGTAACATAACTTGATAACGTTTACTGTCTATATTGGTTGTTTCAAGCTCAGTAAACGTATCATGACCAAGGTAACGTAAATAAAACTTAACCGCCTCGGGGTTATAATTACCCACCACATCAAATGTTAACGGCGTATTTTCTCCGATGTTGGCGTGTCTTTGCGGTTGATGCCAAACAATTGATGGCTTAATTACCGTTTGTTTTACCTGCGCTTTATTGGATGATGCGTTAGGCATGATGGTTGAGTGAGGTAAATAAAAGTCGGCATCATATTGCGCTAAATCAGCCGCCGAAAGTTTTTTGTTACTCACGGCATATACACCGGGTTTAACATGAACTGTATGCGCTTGGCTTAACTGAGCGATATGGTTACCGGCGTTTATACCTTGTAGATGAAATTGTGAATGCAAGTCGGCTAAGTTTAAGCTCAATTTATTTTCAGCGACAAACAATTTAGCGACGGTGCGTTTTAAGCTGCCGGGTAAATGCGGATCGGCGGTTTTAATTACATCGGGATACACTTCAAGTCGCCATTCACCTGGCTTAATTTGATCTAAAAAGTAAGCACCCGAGCCTTGATATTGTACCAGCTTAGAATTTCCTACCCCTGCAATAGCCGTAATATTAGCAGCTGGTTTTAAGGTATTGCTGGCACTGTAGTAAAATTTACCCGGTTGGTTTAACACCGATAAATCTTGATGATAATCTATCGAAAAATCTTCAAATTGATTATTTTCTGGATATTCAGCTTGTTGGTAATGTCGAGGTAATTGACGAAAAGCTTCACCCGCAATCATTAAGCCTAGCGCTTTGTTGGGGGTATACAATAAGTTCATATAATGCGTGTTGTATTCTGAATTGGTGTGCGCGGTTTCAGCAGGGTCATATGCAAATTGTGTGGCCCATTGAAAACCTTCGGCTCTAAAACTGCGCGCCATCGCAGGGTACATAACCGATCGCGTAGAATCAGCTGCATCAAACTCGTAAATCATTTTTCCTTTTGATTGGCAGGCTTCTAGATGACTAAACGGATTGGTATATTTAGCCACATTAGGTAATACATTGGTATTAAGGCGTGACATTTTTATCAGCCCCGTTGGATACCATTGGTACGAGATACCGTCGATATTTGATTGACAGATCGCATCTGCAAATTCGGTCCACCCCCCCTGCTCGCTAATGTTATAAAACAACGGTTTTGTTACCCCTGTTTCTCGCATTGATTTAATTAAGGTGTTTACATATTGCCGACTGTCGTCTGTTTTGCCGGGGTGACGTGGTTCGTTAAATAATTCAAAAATAATAACGTTGTCGTCTTGGCCGATAGTTTTGCCGGTATATCGATTTTTATGTTGCATCAACTGGGCTAAATAGCGTGTTGAATACGCTATCGCTTTGTTGTTTTGATTCATTTCATGTTTTTCAAAATGCTGAGCAAAACCGTCAGTGGGCTGATCGGGTTCAGGGTAACCATTACCCCACCAAGCAATTGGCGTTAAAATGACTTTGATATTGTGTTGCTCTAATTTAAGCATTAGATAATCAAACAATTCAAGGTGATGGTTATCAATAAGGTTGCCTTCTGAGTCAGAGATTTCTCGGTCCCATATATGAACTCGATAAGCATCTAGGCCCAAACGCGCGATATGATCAACGTCCATATCAATTGATGCCTTGTGATTTAAGCCTAATTTGTTTAACGCACGGTAACCATAAGCAAACGGCGTATTATAATTAACCCCAAAGCGCTTCATTTCTTGTCCATCAGCCTCGTATACGACTCCCTCTTCTACATAAGCTGATTTTGTCTCGGCGTTTACGCTGTGCGTTATGATTGTCGCTAGGGATCCTAATAAAAATGAGACCGCTACTTGGTAGTGTTTTATGTGGCTTAATCTATTCATTTTATACCTCTGTTAAGGTTTATCTATTGAGATGTTAATCACTCAATTAAAGGTGAATATTAAGGCGTTATGTCGCTCGAATAACATAACGCTATAAATGTTTGATGGTTTAAATTTAGCCATCACGGTTAATCAATACTTTAATCGCTACTGATGTTAGTAGGCACTTACCACCATGTTACGTAAAGTACAGCAAGGACGATAACACAGCCAATCGCGGCAACATTGAAGCTTGGCTCGGTATTAAATTTAACATCGTCTAAACTCACTGAGCTATTATTGGTGCTTGGTTTACCTAATAAAGAAACGCCAATAGCCAATGCCATACACAGTAAAAACACAATGCCAACCCGATCCATAAACGGTATTTCAGGCATTAACATTTTTAAGGTAAATGATAAAATAGCCGAGCCTAATGCTGCCGATAAAGCGCCCATTGATGTCGCACGTTGCCAAAACATTCCCAACACAAAAATAACCACGATCCCTGGTGTAAACATACCGGTGAATTCTTGAATATATTGGAATGCTTGATCAAACTTGCCTAATAACGGCTGTGCGGTTATTAAGGCTAAACTTAATGCGACTAACGTAGCCAAACGGCCAATAAAGACATAATGCGTTTGGCTCTTATTTGGTTTAATTGGTTTATATATATCCATTGTAAATATAGTCGAAATGCTGTTGGTCATTGACGCTAAACTCGACACAATGGCGGCAACTAATGCAGCAAAAACTAAACCTTTAATACCGGCAGGCATTAAACTCATCATTGAAGGGTAAGCTTCATCGGGTTTGGTTAAATCGGGGTATAAAATAACGGCGGCAATCCCCGGTAATACCACAATTAAAGGCATTAACATTTTAAGGTAAGCCGCAAAAGCAATCCCTTTTTGTGCTTCTGCGGTGCTCTTAGCGGCCAACGCGCGCTGTATAATGTATTGGTTAAAGCCCCAATAGCTGAAGTTCATCACCCACATACCGCCAACCAATACCGATATGCCCGGTAAACTCATGTAATTGGGATTATCGCTGCTTAAAATCATGTCGAAATGCGTGGGTACTTTTTCGGTTAAAATACCAAAGCCGACTAAAAACCCTTGCCCATCGGCAACGGCGTCGAGTGCTAAATAGCTCAGCAATAACCCGCCAAAAACCAATAAAACCACTTGTAGAATATCGGTAAAAGCAACCGCTTTAAGCCCACCATAAAGTGAATAGGCAATTGAGAATAACGCCAAGAAAATCATGCCAAACAGCCAATCAACACCGGCAACGGTTTCTATGGCTAATCCACCTAACCACAGCACCGCGGTTAAATTAACAAACACATAAACAACCAGCCAAAACAGGGCCAAAATGGTTTTAACACGTGCATCAAAACGCTGTTCTAAATATTGTGGCATGGTGTAAATTTCATTTTTAAGAAAAATAGGCAATAAATATTTACCCACAATAAGCAAGGTGATCGCCGACATCCATTCGTAAGAGGCAATCGCTAACCCCATTGCATAACCCGAACCCGACATGCCGATAATTTGTTCAGCCGAGATATTAGAGGCAATAAGCGAAGCACCAATGGCCCACCAAGGTAGCGATTTACTCGCTAAAAAATAATCTTCGGTGTTGCGCTCGTGTGTGCTTTCGTTTCGTGAGATCCAAAGCGCTAAAATTAAGAGCCCAACGACGTAGGCAATAAAAACACTGGTGTCCAGCATGTCGAGTTTCATAGGTTGTATGTCCTAATAAGTATCTAAAAATGGCTTGCGCTTGTTAGTCAGTCGCTTTTAGCCAATTAATTAACGGTGTGTGTATTAACGGATTGAAAACGGCTTCTATGTAGCCGTTTTCAATCCGTCGTCGAATAAAGGTAATTTCAACTGCACGCTCTTCAGGTTGCTCATGATTTAGATGTAAATCATTTGGATGTAAATAAAGAGAATTCGCGCCTTAAAGTGAAGCGATATTCAGCCATAAACGTGCATCATCAAACGGCGTTTGAGCGGTTAAACTTGGGTTTTCGATGCGAAAGGTTTTACGGTTTTTTAAGTTAGCTTTATTCAATACATTTTTGATCATCGGGTGATTAAAAAAGTATGCATCAAAACGTCCATCTTCAATCGCTTGCTCTAAGCCTTGAGCAATTTTTGCTTGCAACTGGGTATTGTTTTTATGAACAAATAAATAAGCCGGTAACGGGTAAATAAGCAAAATATCGTCTTCAACTTGCAGGGGGATGTCTTGATGGTTAGCCATTTCAGACCAGGGTTCATGAACACCGCGAGGGAAATAATCAAAACGACCACCTTCTAACATATGAAATAAATTTTTGTATTTATTGGTCGTTACAACGGGTAAACCTGAATGGGTTAATATTTTGGTATCGGCCCAGTTTCGCCCTTGCCCCGCTTTAAATGAGCGCAAGTCGCCAAAAGATTTTACCGTTGAAAACATGCCTTGATCGCCATCACGAATAAGAAAAATACGATGACCTAACAGCCCTTTATATAACGGGACACGGATGGGTAAAAACTGATCTTCGTATTCTTTTTTAGTGCCCATCCAAATCACATCAAGTTGCTGATGATTTAGCTCATTGATCATTTTTGATTGGTCATAAAAACGTTCACTCGGGATAAAATGATAGGTATTTTGCTCATCGTACGATAACGCTAATTTCAATACCCCCAACTGATAAGCTTCTTTCTCGTTATCGGCTTTATTATGGCGTATATCGACAGCCAACACCGATTGACTCAAAACAGATAACAGTAAAACACTTAGCATCCATATTTTTTTAATCGATGTGCATGCATTAATCACAATGATAGTTTTCATATAAATTTCCCCGTGAGCGGCCCTTATTAACCCAAGCCACTTCAACATTCAATTGAACGCGACTTAGGTTTAGGCGTTATACCAATCGTTATTAAAAAGTGAGTTGTTGGCTTACAACATGGCTTTGCTCAGTATCGCTAGCCAACTTAACGTGCGCCGTGATCATGGCTCCTTTAAAGTCGGTATTCGTTTTGATTAACGCGGTCGCAATCCCTTTTTCAGTCAATATTTTTTCAGGGTTTAATAATGAGATGGCTTGACGGTTTTCGCCCGAGATTTCAAATTCGATTTCAACATTATTGTCGTATGTTGGGTGGCCATTAACATCCACTAACTGGGCATAAACAAACACAACATCATTTGCTGCAATTGCTTTACCCGACTCATCAACCGTGAGTTTAATTTGACGTGTTTCTGTTGGCGTATAAAGCTTATGTTCTGCGACGAGTTGGTTGTTAATATAAGCTTTAGCAACCAGTTCACCTGGAGCAAAACGCCCTAATTCAAATTGAATAGGCGGGTGAGCTAACTCACTTGAATTTGCCTCTTTTACTGGTTTTTTAGTGCTTACTTTTTTACCATTTAACCAAAGTTCAACTTGCTCTGCATTCGTGAACACTCTTACATTAGAGTTAGATTGAGCTGTCCAATCACTCGCGATATACACCATGGGGCCGGATTCATATGCATTTGATTGGATCGCTGGGCTGCGTTGTGATTGATAAAAATAATAGGCAAATTTAGGCACTCGATAAATACTCGCAATCCCCGATGCTTCTAAATCGTCGGCATAGCCCCGGTTATAATCAAACATCGCCCAAAAACCATCTGAGTAAGCAGGTGTTTTTAAGTTATCGTTATGCGCTTCTTGTATATTGGTTGCTTGTTGTAATAAACGTTTTTCACCGGCACCTAATAACTGGCGGCTGGTGCGCTCTTCTGATTTCAAATCGGCCCAAGAATCTTGGTTTAAACCGGCGTTTTGCGCATAGTATTCCCAATCACCGTATTCCGATACATTATAGGGTTGATTAGGCTCTTCGAAATGCTCAAGTCTGTGTTGGCGTGCTTGTAAATAAATATCGTAACCGCGCTGCCAGCCTGCTGAATATGACCCCGGAAGTTCTTGTTCAATGATGTTATCTAAACCGGCGATAAAATCATCGGGCATCCACGATTCATTAAGTGAACATTCCCATGCTAATACACTGGCGTGGTTGCGATCGCGACGAATAAGATCATGACAGGTTTGATAAATTTGGGCCTTAAAAGCCGGGAAAGGTGAATAGTACTGCCAACCTAAAATAGCATCGATTAATACTAAGCCCAGCTCATCGGCAGCTTCCATAAAGGCTTTTGAATGGGGGTAATGTGACAAACGAACGTAATCAAAACCCGCTGATTTAATTTTAACCGCATCACGATAATCGGCTTCTGGCGAAGTCGCATACCCCACATGAGGGTACTCTTGATGACGATTTACGCCCCGCAAAAACATCGGCTCGCCATTAATCAATAACTGGTGATTTTCATCAAATTTGAATTCACGAATACCGATACGTGTTTGTTGACTATCGACTTTATCTTTACCGTTAATAATATCGGTTGTAACGGTATAAAGATGTGGATGATTAGGGTGCCATAATTTAGGGTTAACCACGGTTAAGGTTTGCTCAAATTGCTCTGCCTTGTTGGCTGATAGCTTAAATTGGCCTGTCGTTTGGGCCACTAATTTGTCGGCAAAAAGCAAAGTCTGTTTAACGCCGAAAGAAAGGGGCTTATCGTTAGCGTTTTCAATATGGGTTTTAATATTAACCGTCGCTGATGTTGCCCCCACAACCGGTGTCGTAACAAAAATACCGCCAGAAGCCACCTCTCCGACTTCCATTTCGTCGGTGATGTGCAAACCATTTTTGACGATCAACTTAACTTCGCGATACAACCCTCCGTAGGTATTAAAATCGAGCATTTCAAGTGGTTTAGGGCCTGTTAACCAATTATCTTGATTATCTAAACGCACTAATAAATCAGCTTGCTTATCGCCAGAAAAAGGCGTTACGTCAAAGGTAAACGGTAAATATCCGCCCACATGCTGGCCTAAGTGCACACCATTGAGCCATACATCAGCTACTTTCATGGCACCTTCAAAGCGCAAGTATAACTTTTGGTTATCACCAAAATTAGATAAATTAAGCTGCTTGCGATAAAACGCAATGCCTTGCCATTGGTCATTAACCAGTAAAGGTTCAACTTTAGGCGTGTGCGGTAAATCAACTGTTTGCCATGGCGCATCCGTTGGTTTTTGTATTGTTGATTTGCCGGCTGTTTTTTGAAATTGCCAATCAGCACTCAGCGTAATTTCGCTCGGTGCAACATTTATTTGCGTAGAAGATGAAGATGTTGATTGAGAACACCCAGTAAAAATAACGGTTGAAAGCACCGAAATAAAAGTAAAAAAGATTAAGCCACGCATGCGAGACTCCTCAAATGAATGAAATGAAATAACATAAAATAGGAAAAGGTTAATTTGGTTTTGTCGTTATGCTTAGACAAAACCGGTGTTTTTAAGTGACTCAAGCCACATGAATAACATGCACTTGAGCGCTTAACATTTAATTACATTGAGTAATTAAAACCAACTAAGAAACGACGACCCCATTCAACATTTGAAGCTAGCTTGTCTTTGTCATTATCCCAATAGCTGATTGACGGTTCGTTGGTTAAATTTTGTGCTTGCAGCGTTACTTTTAAATTATCGGTAACGCTATAACCTACCGTTGCATCAACTGTTGTTTCAGCACCGTTTAAATTTACTTTTTGTGGCTTCCAACTGTTAATGCCTGTGTATTCACTACGATAGTTAACAGATACACGCGCATCCACACCATAGTTGTCGTACCATAATGTTACATTGGCGTTGTGCTTAGACATGCCACCTAAGGTATAGGGATTGTTCACGGGCTTGAATTCATAAACTTCACTATCAACATATGAATAGTTACTGAATACACCTAAACCATCAAACGGAGCCGGTAAACCGTCAAAGGCGTGCTGAAACATAAGTTCAAGCCCTTTAACCGCACCGCCTTTACCGTTAACTGAGCCGGTATAAGCATAGGTATCGTCGCCCACCACAATATCGCCGGTTGATAACCCGATGTGTGACTTCATATCTTTGTAAAATACATTAGCGACAGCCGCTGATTTTTCACCCCAGTAGTACTCGTAACCTAAATCAATTTGATCCGCTATATAAGGGTTTAACCTTGGATTCCCTCCACCCGCACTTGGCGGTAAAGCCGTTGGATCGAGTGAGAATCCCGTGCGCATTTCAGACAAAGGCGGACGCGACATTGTACGTGCTAAGCCAAAACGCACTTGTGCATCATCTGACACATTAAATAACATGTTTAATGACGGTAAAATTTCATCGTAATCATGTTCAATTGTCACGGGCGCTTCTTTGTAGGGTACTTCAAACCAATTACCCTCTGCATCTTGAGTCCAAAAACCGCCTTCGACTTGATGCCCCGTCGAGACCACTTCGGTTTTAACATAACGTATACCTATATTACCGGTATACGGAATATCACCTAAATCACCTGCCATATCGAGCTGTACATAAGCAGCCGTATTGGTTTCATCTAACAACCAAGACGCTAATAAGTTTTTATCTGAACGATCGGCGGCTGGATTAGTTGCACCACCAAAAGCCGTATTAGCGACGTGGTCCCAATCTTTAAAGGTATACAGGTTAGGCGTTACGTAATCACCACCAATAGAATAATTCATCCCAATATCGGTTAAGTTGCCATTGGCCATCCGTGTCCAAGTATTAATTTCGTCATTTTCTTTGGTTCTATCAGTATATCGACCACCAAATAGCAACTTAGTGAAAACGCTCATTTCAATTTCGCGAGATAAATCAAGATTAAAATTAACCATTTCATCATTCAGTATGCGATCTTCATTACCGGTCATATTCGCAAGCACTTCTCCTTGTACTTCATACCAATCGCCATTGTCATCTTGTAACCATTCGCCGGTACCCGTAAAGTTAACCAAGGCCCAGTTGTCAGGGTTGCTTACCTCACCTTCATTTACGGTTAATTGGGGTGCATCCGTATTATGAATATTAAAACCAAGATCGTAATCGCCACCAACCCATTGTGGTTGAACATTAACCCAAACCGATTCAATACTGGCTTCTGAATAACCCACATCAGCATTAACCGACCATACATCACCAACATAACTAAGATTAACGCCACCACTTAACATGTCATTCGTTTGAAACCACGTCGGTACTGAAGCTTGAATACCGTTGTTTTTCTGGCTGCCTGTAACGAGCTGCTCAGAACCATCAGCTTTATCAATAAAGACTGGAGCAACGGCTGAATCTGCATAAAACCCATTTGCCCCACTGTCCCAGTTACCTAAGTCAGTCGAACCAAATTGATCATCACGCTCTTTGATATCAAATTGTGAATAAAACAAATCAGTTTTAATACGTAAGCTATCGGTTGGTTTAAAATCGAGAATAAGCATGCCGCCAGTGCGCTCATTAGTTCCGCGTTTTGCTTTTGCGACCACTCCCCAAGGCGCATGCTCAGGTTTACCATTTCCATTGATATCACCACGATTGTCACCGTTGTTATAGTCCCAAGATTCAGTACCTCGCCCCAGCGAAGGCTGGTCTTGATAAGTTAATCCGAGAGCATAACCAAAAGAATCTGATATTTGATCAATAATACTAAAATTTGCTTTTGAACCGATGCCATCCGTGTCAGGTAAATCACTAGCAAGTTCGTTATATACCGCACTCGCTCCTATATTTATTTTGCGTTTATCAACATCTAATGGGCTAACAAATTTCATGTTAACTAAACCTGAAATACCACCTTCAACGTTACTCGCTAACGGACTTTTATATACTTCAACGGCATTAATCAGTTCAGCAGGAAACTGCTCGTAGCGCACATCTCGACTTGGCTCAGCAGATACAATTTCACGACCATTCATAGTCGCTACATTTAAACGAGGACCTAAACCACGTATTGATATGCGGCTCGCATTACCTCGGTCACGTGAAGCCGCAATACCCGGTAAACGGACTAAAGAATCGGTGATACTCACATCGGGTAATACGCCGATATCATCAGAAGATATAACTTCGATGACTGAGTTTGAAAAACGTTTTTCTCTTAATGCTTTACCTAAACTTGCGCCAAAACCACGCACTTCAATTGTTTCTATTTCTTCTTCATTATTATTGTCTGCTGCAAAAACGTGTCCGCTGAAAAGCACTTGTGCTAATGCTACGGTGATCGCGCTTAATTTAGTATTAAAGGTCATGTTGTTACCCCTTTGTCTGTGTGTAATTGAATTTTAGTTGACTCTTAAGTATCTGCCCTAACAACTGTTAACACGCAGTTAACAACCGATGGGTAATTTATAGCAACAACAAGGTAACAAGTAAACCTATAATTTACCCTTGTTACCTATATTTTACCCTAACAAATAAACCCCAATAATAAAAAAACATTAAAAACAACACAAAAAAACAACACAAAAAAACATATTAACACCTATAAATCAACACCTTAAAACAACAAGCAGGTTTAGGTTAACAAGGTAAATAAATCTAATAGCGGATTATAAGTTAATAAAAAGTTCTAAGGAAAACAGGGTAACAAAGTGTTAGCTAGGTATTTAGCTAACCATTAGAACGTATAATTAAAAAATAAAAGAGGGATAATTACCTACATTTACCCTGTTAATGATGTAAAAATGTAAATAACAAAATTATTCAGGCCGGTTGCGAATAAATAGACAAGATAATTAAAAAGGTAGTTTTAAAATTCGGAGCGGTAAAAAAGAATGAAAGTAATGATGAAACAGGGAAATATAAAGGTAATTAATGGTGTATTACCCTTATTAATGTCATTTAACAAAATAGATTTATTTAATATAGCGACAACGTTAAAACCGATGACGCTTATTTGTTGACGACAGTGGCAGGCTTACTTAGGTTCGGTAACCGAGCCCCGTTCGATAAGATCGGCCACAAACAAATGGGTTTGTTTAGCATGTTTAGGGGCGTCTTTAACCAATGATAATGAAAGCTCAACGGCATATTTAGCCATACCTTCTATCGGGTAATTCATGGTGGTTAACTGAGGTAAACAGGCTTTAGCCATGGGTAAATCATCAAAACCAAATACGGATACATCTTCTGGTACACGAATTCCGGCTTTATGTAAGGTATGGATCGCACCGATCGCCATCAGATCATTGAAGGCAATGATCGCAGTAAACGGTTTACCCTTATCGAGTAGCTCTTGTGTTGCATCCATACCGCCATCAATATTAGCACCCGCTTCGACTAATAAATCGTCACTTAATGTGATCCCGCGTAACAGGAGGGCTTGCTTCACACCTAATAATCGGGCACATGGATCGCCATTTTGGTAAATACTGCTAACGACCGCAAAGTCGCGATGACCTTTATCTATCATGTAGTTTGTACAGGCTTGTGAAGCCGAGTTGTTGTCAAACCAAACACAGCGCTCTGATATTTCGGGTATAAAGCGATTAATAATCACTAAACCCGGCACTTCTTTACACAATTTAATTAGCTGTTCAGATTCTGAATATTCACTGTGTAAGATGATTGACTGACAACCTTGTGCAACTAAAGCATGTATCGCATTAATTTCGGATTCAACTTCGTATAACGAGTTACATATCAGTAAGTTGGCACCGAGTTCACGTGCCATTTCTTCTGCACCTGCAGCGAGTAGCCCAAAAAAGGCCATGGAAATTTTGGGGGTAACAAGACCAATCATCTTTGCTTCGTTTTTACGATGGATAACGGCAACATGATTAGTGCGATAACCGAGTTCTTTAATAATCTTAGTCACGCGGGCTCGACATTGATCGCCAACTTTGCCTTGACCATTCACCACTCGTGAAACCGTAGCAGTTGAAACGCCTGCTACTTTGGCGACTTCTTTGATCGTTACCACAATAAATCTCCACTCTACTGACCAAACTTACAAATTAATGTTGTTTTAAATAAACAACGCGCATTAAAATAATTAAAATGCGCAATATAAGCCCACTATACAAACCTAAAGAAACAAAAGTCAAACAGTTAAGGTAAATTAATTACCCTTAATTACCTCACACTTTAATCAATACTCTTTTATAGCGCATGTTTATAATTGTATGGTTAAAAAATTAGTTAGCCGTGTATTCTTTCTCTAAGAATCCAATACCACCGAGTGTCTGTAATTCATTATTAAAATCAAAAAAAGTCGCGTTATCCCAATGAGAGCCGGTTCCCCACTGCGTTTGGCAACCGGTTGAAACCCAAGCAGGTTCCCAATATAACGTCCCTAAACCATCAATAGCATGTACTTGAGTTGCTAAATCAATCAAAAATTCACGTTGCCCTGCAACGCTGGGTTTGCCATAGCCCGCGGGTAATATATTCATCATATTAGCGGCGGTATCCGCATTGTCGTTACCCCAAGGCACACCTGTTTCAACAATCATGACTTCACGATTAAAGCGCTGTTTTAATGTATCTAGCATATTAACAATTTGAGTAACCGAACCAGGGTGCCATTCTGGGTAATAAGAGAAACCCATTATGTCGTAATCATTAATACCGGCATTTTCAATTTCATTAAACCACCAATCGCCATTATTAGGATCGGCTACGTGTAAAACCGTCATGGGTGTAAAAGCGGCGGTTTGAGCCATATCAGCTACGGCGCGCAATCCCGCATTAAGTAATTGCACCTGACGTGAAAAATCAACTGGGTAAAGGTTAGCGTTTTCAGCTTGCATAATGTTGCCATTGGTTTCGTTGCCAATTTGTATCATTTCGGGTAACAAGCCAAGTTCATCTAAATCGATTAATGTTTGATGGGTATATTGGTATAACGCATTTGCGAGTAAATCGGTGTTGTTAAGCAAATGCGCCCAAGCGGCCGGTATGGCTTGATCAGCGGGGTCGGCCCAATTGTCAGAATAATGAAAATCAAGTAGCACATGCATACCTGCATTTTTGGCACGTTGAATAGATTTTACTGCATCATTAAAACCAGAGTAATCACTTGGCATCGCATGACGCGCAAGCGGATCATGCCATAATCGAACTCTAACGAGATTAGCTCCATGATCGGCAAATAATTGGTAGGGGTCTTTTTGTATACCGCTTTCAAAGTAAGTTGCACCGCAATCCTCCATTTCATTTACATATGATAAATCTGCACCTTTATAATAAATAGCAAGATCAGAAGATGGCTCTTCTATATTGTCTACGACGACAGGCGGATTAATGACCGGTGTATCGATCACAGGTGCAGTACTTTGACCATTCGAACAAGCCAGTAAGCCGATTGCCAGTAATATTGAAATGACTATTTTAATCATTGCGAGCCTCTCTAATTATATTTAAGTCAATTATGTACATCTTTCTGCTTACCTTCTGCCAAAAAGGTAAACACAAGGTAAAAAATTACCTTATGTTTACATTTAAATAATAAGATAACCAGTTTTTTCGTCTGCTTTATTAATTAAATTAACGATCAATATTATAAAAAATTGACGTTATGACTTATTTTCAATTAGGCTAGCCTAATTATTCCCACCCTATAAAAATCACAACAACAAAAAATAAACCTTAAAATACAATAAGATAAATATAAAAAGAATAAAACATTTAATTTAACTAACTAATTGTTATTAAAAATAAAAAGCATTATTTATCAGTAACTTCAGCAAATAAACTAACATGATCAACTATTAACCATTGCCACCAAAGGAAAACAAAGGGTAACATATAGGTAACAAAAGGTAATATTAAAACTAAAAACAAGACAAAGGTGGGTTAACAATATGAACAAAAAAGCATTATTAGTTGCAGCTATTTTAGGCAGCTCCTCATTACTGAGTAGCGGCTCTGCGTTTGCTAATGCGAAAGGCGCTGATATCAGCTGGCTTTCTGAAATGAAAGACAACAATTATATTTTTTATAATGACAATGGCGTTGAACAAGATGTAATAACAACACTCAAACAACACGGCATGGACTCTGTTCGCTTAAGAGTTTGGGTTAACCCCGCTGATGGTTTTTATAGCGGTATTGACGATGTTGTAGCTAAAGCCGTTGAAGCACAAAATGCCGGCATGCGGATCATGATCGATTTTCACTATAGTGACACATGGGCAGATCCGGGTCATCAAACTAAACCGAGTGAATGGGCTAGCTATACCGCAGAAGGTTTAACACAGGCGGTTTGGTGGCACACTTATGATTCGCTTAATGCGATTAAAGCAGCAGGCGTTACGCCAGAATGGGTACAAGTGGGTAACGAAACAAATAACGGGATGTTGTGGGGTGAAGGTAAAGCATCAGAAAATATGCAAGCGTTCACTTGGCTAGTTAATAGTGGCCATGATGCAACTAAAGCTGTGTTTCCCGATTCTAAAGTCATAGTGCATCTAGCAAACTGTCATGACAACGCTAATTTTCGCTGGATATTTGATGGCTTAAATAGTTATGGTGGCAAATATGATGTTATCGGCGCTTCAGATTACCCAACGAATGTAGTCGGTTCGAGTTGGCAAACCGTTAATCAACAATGCTTAGCTAACTTAAATGATATGGTTTCGCGTTATGATAAGGACGTTATGATCACGGAAATTGGCGTGCCTTGGGATAATGCCGACGCAGAAGCTATTTTACGAGACATGATTGATAAACTCGATGAAGTTCAAGACTCTCGTTCGTTAGGCGTTTTTTATTGGGAACCTCAGGCATCTAACTTTAATGGTTACACTTTAGGTGCTTGGGATCCAAATACCCGCAAACCAACCGGTGCATTAGATGCTTTTATCGATGATACAACCCCAACTGCAACAACCAACCGTATTCGATCACGAATAAGTGACCGCTGTATTGATGTTAACGGTGCCCGTAAAAACAATGGTGAGGATATTTTACAGTGGTCTTGCCACAATAATGATAACCAGCAATGGACATTTAATGCTGTCGATAGTGGTTATTATCAAATACAAGCTAAACACAGTGGACTTTGTTTAGATATTGAAAGTGCAAGTGATAATGATGGCGCTAATGTTATTCAATGGACTTGTAAAGATACTTACAACCAACAATTCATTAAGGAAGATATGGGCGATGGTTATTTCCGACTTAAATCACGCGCTAGTGGTAAATGCATCGATATTTATGCGCAAGGAACCAGTAACGGTGATTCTGCAATTCAATGGAGCTGTCATGATGGCTGGAACCAACAATGGAAAGATGACTAAAAACGTAACTCTACACACCTACAGCTCTTTATAAAATAAGGGCTAAGGAAGTTATTTTATAAATATCAGGGAAGATAATGATCGGCCATTATGGGTAGGCAGCCTCAATAAAAATCAACCTATTCTCATTATGCCTGCTCGCTTATAAAATGAACTACCAAGCTTAAAAAGTAACATGACGGCACTATCTATACGGATGTTACTTTTTCCATTTTTAAGGATTGTGTCAGGTCTTTTGCTAAGCCTAAGTTCTGAAAGTAAATATTCTGGACACTGCTTTTTAGCTCAATGACTAACATATCTGTTTTGTATGGAACGGACTTAAAGGTAAACCCGTTTATTCTAAACAGATCAAATAACGTGTGCATTTGCTTTGGGGAGTGAGCAAAAATAAAAATTTTAAAGGGTGATGCATTAAAATCGTTTGTATCGCTATTAAAATCTTTGGGGTCATAACCCACTAAAACATGATCTGTTTTAAATTTTTTCTCTTGTTCTTCTGTAACGTCAAACTCTTCTTCATTGAGCTTGGGAACAACAATCACTTTGTTATCCTCTAAATAACTCACCAAACGCTTTAACCTTTCTAAATCAGAATTTACTCCCGCGAGTGCTTTATAGCGTTTACCGGCTTCATTTAATCTTGCTACTTCAAATGAAAATTTCTTATAAAAACTCTTTTTGTGTAATTGCAATTGACCCGTCATATGTTGATACAACTCATTGGATAATTTTTCTTTTGGATCCGTTTTAAAATAATGAGTGTAAAAGAGAGCCGGTTGTATGTTTTGTCTGCTGAACTGATAAGCTAAACCTGCACTAATGCAAGCCTGTAAAAATTCAAGATCGATTTTTTTCATTTAGGTTATTTTTGATGTATCCAGATTAGAAAATGAATGAATTAGTGAAAAAAAAGTATTCAAGTACAATGACAATTTGTTTTTTATTTTTCAATCTTAACGTGTAATCGAATCATTCTCAATGGACTCATTATCAATAGTTTTTGTTTACCTTAAACACGCAGTTTATTAATTTAGTTTAAGCAAAACAAAGTGAGTTAAGCTTATTTAGGTGTTAACGAACACACCGATCGGGATAGCTTTAGATTATGGCTCACCGATCACTCTCAAAATATTCTTGTGAAGAAAAGTTTATTTTTTTTAACATCCTATGCTGTAAACCTTCATCAGTAATATTTGTCAGTGTTTGGGATGAAAATGCAGAATTGGGGATTTTAGTAAAATCTACAAAATAAATTCGCTGTAACAATTTCTGAATAGAAATTGTCATTGCGTTGAACTTAACAGAATAAGCGTAAACATTTTCAGTTACCTCGAACATCTCAGAAGCAATAAAATTTTTCTTAGTATTTATAAATTTATTAAAGTTATTTTTTGGGGGGATTGCAAAAGCATCTTGATACTTACTATTTGAAGTTTTCCGTGTGAAGAAAACTTTGAATAGTTTCCCTTCAACACTTTCAGGAACAAATTTTAAAACCCGTTCCGACTTAGTCTCTTTTAAATAAAAACCAATATTATGATAAATGGAATCCTGTAAAAAGCATTCAAACATGTCTAGTTCATTAAAGCGGGACTGATCAGCCTTAAATTTATTAACCGCTTGGATATATGCGTTTTTAGCAAGATTATACAATTCTAATTGCTGCCGCATACGATTTGTCTCTTCTTCGTACTTAGTCATCAGTTCACTAACAAATCTAATATCTACCACAAGGTCCTCTAAATCGATTTTAATAATATTTAATTCATTACTGAGTAATTAAATTCAATTCCGTGCAATAAACTAAAAAAATAGAGACCAGTGATTTATTGCCTCAGAGACTTGTATTTTTAAAAGCCATCAAAAGATATATATTTTGGATAAGTTAGGTCTCTAGTGCCCTGTCAAAATAAGGAATAGATGCCCGTTTTTTTTACAACTTTTCATTTAAAAAAAACACTAAAACACAAGTAAAAAAACACTAAAATGACTGTTAGTCACATATAAAAATTGGCACCCACACCTGAAATTTTTTATAAAATATCGAGAAGCCATCAACTAAAACGGTTTATTACATACAATGAAATGTGTCTACAAAATAGTTTTATCTTTAAAAGTGAGTTTAAAATAAACGCTCTTTAAGTACTCCGCTAATACTCCCACAGGAGTAGTTAATACTCAGAATACACATTAAAATACTCCTTAAGTACTCCGCTAATACTCCTACAGGAGTAGTTAACACTCAGAATAAACATTAAAACACTCCTTAAGTACTCCGCTAATACTCCCACAGGAGCAGTTAACACTCAGAATAAACATTAAAATACTCCTTAAGTACTCCCCTAATACTCCTGCAGGAGCAGTTAATACTCAGAATAAACATTAAAATACTCCTTAAGTACTCCCCTAATACTCCTGCAGGAGTAGTTAACAATCAGAATACACATTAATACACTCCTCAAGTACTCCGCTAATACTCCTGCAGGAGTAATTAATAAGCAGAATAAACATTAAAACACTCCTTAAGTACTCCGCTAATACTCCCACAGGAGCAGTTAACACTCAGAATAAACATTAAAACACTCCTTAAGTACTCCGCTAATACTCCCACAGGAGCAGTTAATACTCAGAATAAACATTAAAACACTCCTTAAGTACTCCGCTAATACTCCCACAGGAGTAATTAACACTCAGAATAAACATTAAAACACTCCTCAAGTACTCCGCTAATACTCCCACAGGAGTCGTTAATAATCAGAATAAACAGCAAAACTCAATAAAGAGCGCTATTTATGCAGCACCAAAAATGTGAATAGTTTTTAAACTATATTAATTGATCCCTGTCACGACTTCAGACACGGCTAGAGATTTAGATGATTCATAAATCACAAATCTACGATTGGCGTCATAAATTCCAGCAAAAGAAAAGCAAGCCAACGTGAGGCCGAACTCACTAAACTACACACGTCAATTAGCTGAGCTATAGGATGACTTAGCCATATTAAAAAGACGCCGACCTACTTCGCGAAGAATCAAAAGTAAAACGATTCAAATTCATGCGCGCACAAAAAGCTGAATTTAAAGTGTCACGTATAGCTTTAGTGCTTAAGGTATCGCGAAGTGGGTTTTATCATTGGCTTAAATTCGGTGAGCGGATGAGTCCGCGAGCATTGCAACAACGGCTGCAAGATGAAAAAATACAACTGATTGTTGTCGATTAAAAGCAGCGTAATGGCGCTACTCGTATTCAAGTAGAATTGGAAGATAATCAGAAGTGGATCACAGACGAACTTGATTTACAGACAGCCTAAAATGATCGCTTACCAAATCGTAAACGCTACCAATCAAGTGAAGAAATACAAAAATATGCGGGGATTGCGCCGGTCACTGAACGCAGTGGTAAAAAAGAGTGGATACATTGGCGATACTCATGCACAACATTTTTACGGCAAACATTTGTTGAATGGGCTGGTCAATCGGTGCGATATTCGTTTTGGGTTAAAGCTTATTATCAACAGCAAGCAGCGAAAGGAAAACCGCATAATACCATCATCAGAGCGTTGGCATTTAAGTGGATCAGGATATAATTATTGCGGTGCTGGAAAACCAGCACCGCATATGATGAATCAACCTATCTAGAAGCCTTGAAAAGTAAGGGTTCACCGC
>NZ_QMED01000021.1 GCF_003286125.1 Algibacillus agarilyticus | reverse complement strand
CTGCTGAGATGGTCACTCCACATTCGGCATCATAATGTGCCATGATTGTAAGCGACAAAACCATTAATCAAACTGTGGAGTGACCATCATGAAATGTAGCGTAATTAGTATTGACTTAGCAAAGAATATTTTCCAAATCTGTGGCTTAGATGAAAACAGAAACGTTTTGTTTAACAAAAAAGTGAAACGCTCTGCTTTGTTACACGAACTTCGCCAACACGAACCCACTCAAGTTGCAATGGAGGCGTGTTATAGCTCTAACCCTTGGGGGCGCAGAATTAAAATGCTAGGCCATAAAGTTTCTTTACTCCCGGCATTTGCGGTTAAACCTTTTGTGATAGGCAATAAAAACGATCGCAACGATGCACTGGCTATCGCGGAAGCATTCTTCCGCCCAACCATTCGAAAAATAGAAGTTAAATCACTTGAAGCACAAGATATTCAATCATTGCAGCGCGTCAGAGAGCGCATGATAAAAATACGCACCGGTGATGCTAATCAATTACGGGGGTTATTAGCGGAGTATGGTGTTGTCGTACCGCGAACCCGTGTCGCATTAATGAATGAAATCCCTATTATTTTAGAGTGTAATGAAATGGAATTGACGGCGACAGCCCGCAAAATCATTCGTCGGCTTTATCAAAATTTACAAAATCAAGATGAACAACTTGACGCAATTCAACAAGAGCTTGATAGCTTGGTTAAAGATAAAAAAGAATATAAACGTTTAATGACAATCCCTGGTGTTGGCCCTGTACTCGCTTCAGCGATCATGGGCAGTGTTACTGATGCCAACACCTTTAAAAACGGTAGGCAGTTTGCTGCTTGGACAGGAATAACCCCTTCTCAGCATGCCAGTGGTGATAAAAATAGAATGGGTAAAATAACCAAACGCGGGAATAGCACATTAAGGCGGTTGTTTATCATGGGCGCAAGAGCGGTGATGAATTGGTGTACTAAAAAAGATACCTCATTACATCGCTGGGCAAGGCAACTAAAAAGCCGTATGCACGGTTGTAAAGCGGTTGTGGCATTAGCGAATAAACTTGCGCGTATCACTTGGTCAGTCATGGCATATAAGCAAGATTTCGACATAAACAAGGCCTGTGCTTAATCAAAAAAAACGTAGAATTTAAGAAATAAAACCACTCACTCATTTAAGGGCTAAACGGTACTATATGTATTGATGATTTAAACGGTTTTGTCTTATTTGGAACCTCGCCGGGACAGCTGCTCTAGACGCATAATAACGAGTCGAAGAAGCATTATGCCTGCAAAGGCAAATAAGACATCCTTATTCAGGAACTCATTAGGGCGCGGCTGCATTTAAAGCCATCAAGACGCCGGATATATGTCAAGAAACCGTTACTTTACCAAGCATAAAACCAGTTTAGTAAGAAAGAAATATGTAATTTATTCAATGATTTACCCCTATTTTCGGGCAAAAAAACAGGCAATATAGCTTGATTTAATCGGAGTGACCATATATGTCCCCGATAGTCTTGTGGGCAATATAGCTTGACTTAATCGGAGTGACCATATATGTCCCCGATGAACTGCATTAATACTTTTTTAACCGCCTTGTGGTTTACCCCTGCAATTTATTACATTCGGGTAACATTGAAAAAGAATTTCAACCTGACAATAACCCGAAAACGGGTCGTTTAACTATTAATACCTTTATAGATAGCATTAAATAAATTTATCATACAAAATACTAATATTCATATTGACTATAATGTATTAATAGCTAAAATTGGTAAACGTTTTGTTAATTAAAAAGGATAATAAAATGAACAAATGTATATTGATACTGATTTTTATGAGTTTGGGGTTTCCGGTAGTTGCTCAAGAAAAAATTAACACTAATTTCTTTTATTTTTTAAATGGTGAAACACCGGGGTATTGGGGATGGGTGATCCGAGGAGATGGTAATTGGTGGAAGCCAATTGAGGATACTGGTGGCCAAAGTGCTAGCGGTGCTTTGAAAATTGAAAATGCGGATGACCCAGAAATCTCCTCAGCATTAAAGTTAAAGTAACGTAAAGAAAAAGGCGAAATTAATGCGACTATTGTTGGCAGCCCTGTGGATTTGTCTAATTATGAAAATTCGGCTGAATATGCGATAGCAATTAAAGTGATTTCTCGAAAGGTTCCGCAAAAAGTTTTTTTTAAGGTGAATTGTGGCAAAGATTGCAGTGGGCAGGTCGATATTTCTGACAGCTTAAAAAAAGCACCACGTAACAAATGGTTTGTTTTACCAGTCCCGTTAAATTGTTTGTCAATGAAAGGCGTTGATTTAAGTAAGATAGATTGGCCATTTTCTTTGGCGACGGCAGACTCTCTCGAAATTCACCTCGCAGAAGCTCGTATTGCCCCTTTAGCTAAAGGAACGCAAGGTTGTGTTGACGACACAGCTACTGCTAGTTAAGTAATATATTCGGCTATTTTCGTTTCTAATGAGCAAAATAGCCACCCTTTAATTGTTTATTCTTTGATATTGGTCTCGATATGAATTCATTTTTATCAGGATGCAGAACGCTTTGCATCCTATTAAGCTTTGCGATAAGTTCTAGTTTTTCTGGACATGCTAATTCAACTGTTGAATTTAAACCTAATATTTGGGCTGATGTCCCTGATATGTCTGTTATTCGGGTGGATAACACCTACTACATGAGCAGCACTACAATGCATTTAAATCCGGGGGTACCTATTATGAAATCGGATGATTTATTGCATTGGCAAGTGATTAATTATGCTCATCAGGCGCTAGACGATAAGAGTGCCGCTCTTAATTTAAATGGAAATAGTGCATACGGTAAAGGTACTTGGGCGAGTAGCATTAATTATAAGAATGGTGTGTTTTATGTTACCTCCTTTTCTTACACAACAAATAAAACTTATATCTGGACAACGACAGATATCGAAAACGGTCAGTGGCAACAAATCACTTTAGATGCTTTATATCACGATGCTTCTTTATTACTAGATGACGATGGTCGAGCTTATTTAGCTTACGGTCATGCAGATATTAAAATAGTTGAACTCAATTCTGATTTGTTCGAGGCTAAAGCTGGTGGCCTTGCAAAAACCATTATCAAGGATGCGGCATCGGTAGCCGGAGATGACTTTATTTTAAAGGCCGAAGGTACCCAAATTCAGAAAATTAACGGCTGGTATTATATCTCAAACATTTGCTGGCCGAGAGGCAAACCAAGAACTCAAATTATTCATAGGTCACGCACGCTTGCAGGACCTTATGAAGGTAAAATTGTTTTTCAGAATCAGGGGATAGCGCAAGGGGAATATATCAGTAACCCTAGCGGTGATTGGTATTTATATGCGTTTAAAGATAGCGGAGCCGTTGGCCGTATCCCGTATTTAGTGCCGATTGAATGGCGCGATGGCTGGCCAATCATCAGTCCTCGGGCTGAAAAGTTGGCACTGCCTTATGGTACAAATAGCGTTCACGGCTTAATTCGTTCTGATGACTTCAACCAAGCTGAGTTAGATTTAGTCTGGCAATGGAATCATAACCCTATTGAAAGCGCTTGGTCTTTGCAACAACGTCCTGGCTATTTGCGTTTAACCACAGATAAAGTTGTTACTAACCTGTTTGAAGCCCCTAATACCTTAACTCAACGAATGTTTGGACCACAAAGCAGTGCAACAATAAAGCTTGAACTAAGCGGAATGAAAAATGGTGACTATACAGGGTTGGCAGCCTTGCAGGATGAATATGGGCTGGTTGGTATTGAAAAGCACAATGATCAACTCAGTGTACTGATGATTAATAATCAAAATGGCGATCATCAGGTTATTGAGCAGGTTGCACTGAGTCAAACTTACGTTTGGCTGCGCGTTGTCGGAGATTTCACCAATCAGCGCGATCTCGCACAATTTTTTTACAGTCTGGATGGCAAGCATTGGCAAGTTATCGGTAATACGCTGAAGATGAAATATAAACTTAGCCATTTTATGGGCTACCGGTTTGCACTTTTCAATTATGCAACTGAGCGCAAGGGTGGATATGTTGATTTTGACTATTTCAAATTGAATGACAAAGTACAAATAACAACTGGAGAATAAATATGAAAAACAGGAAACTCAATAAGCTGGTTATGTCGCTTGCGGCGATCAGCAGTATAGTCGCCCTGTCCGCATGTATATCAAGCGGTAATAAAAAGCAGGAAGCGGTATTGGTTAACGAGCAAGATAACAGCCAAAACCAGCAGGATAATACCAATAACCAGCAACAAAGCTGTGATTTGCCTACTCAATTTTCATGGCAAGCTTCGGCACCACTGATTTCGCCAAATAATGGAGCCTATGGTATTAAAGACCCGTCTGTTGTTCATTATGATAACAAATTTCATGTGTGGGCGACCATTAATGATGGTAGCTGGAAATCCGTTTATTTAAACTTTTCTGACTGGGCTGAAGCTGACTCAAGTGCCCAATATCCGATGCATGGCACAACAGTCGGTAATACAGTCGCACCACAAATTTTTTATTATGAACCTCATGGAAAGTGGTATAACTTCACTCAGTGGGGACGTGGTTTCTCAACAACGACAGACATTACTGATGTCAATAGCTGGAGCAGACGAGAGGACTTTTTACGCAACGGTCCGCCAATTGAGCAAGGCAAGCCGGAATTGGATTATTGGGTGATTTGTGATGACACAGATTGTCATTTATTTTTCTCACGAGATGATGGTGTTTTATATAAATCAAAAACGTCACGCGAAAACTTCCCATATTTTGATGGCTACGAAATTGTAATGGAAGATCACCGAGGTAACGGCAATAGCTTTTTATTTGAAGCCGCCAACGTTTACAAGGTAGATGGTACAGACAAGTATTTATTACTAGTGGAAGCGTATCGCACACCGGGTTATGGTCCAAGATATTTCCGTTCGTGGACATCAACCAGTTTAGATGGTCCGTGGGAGCCGCTTGCTGATACCGAAGCTAATCCGTTTGCTGGCAATGCTAATGTTGATTGGGGCAGCAACAAATGGGCTGATGGTATTAGCCATGGTGAAATGATCCGCTCCGGATATGATGAATATCTGACAATTGACCCCTGTAATCTGCAATTTGTTTTTCAGGGTGATACAGGTGAATCATTGGATGGTACTTATGGGGGAGAACCTTATAAATTAGGGGTTTTAACTCTTAAATAAAATGTCTTTTTAGAAATTTGTAATAAAAGTGAATGAATTGTTTATTCACTTTTATCTTTCCGCAAGTTCATATCATTCAAAAATCACTCATTTCAGTCAATTATTCTAAAAAATTAACAATTTTTTTCTGCTTAATATTTTTTTAGGCTAAAACTTAACATTATGAACTGCTTATAGTTTTTATGATTATATTAGTGTTTTTTTGTTATATTTTAGTTGAAAGCCTTTGTAAATTACGAAATTTAACTGTTAACAGTGGTGATTTCTTGTTTTTTGCATGTTATAGTAAAAATGACACTAATGTTAAGGTTTGTAATTATGAAAAAAATGAAGATGTTTTCACTAGGTAAAATAAACCGTGTGGGACAGGCATCAATAAACTGGCATCAATAAACTAGTACACTGCCCAGTTTAAATTTTGACGTATTTTTAATATCAGAATTATCTCAGCTAGCAGTGCACCTAACAAAATCGGTGAAAATTGGAGGTAAAAACGGCTATTTGGTAGGGCATATTAACTCACCGTTTGTTCAATTATTTCAATCGCATTTTTAACACCGTCTTCTGTGTTAATCGTTATGCCTATTTTTTCAGCGTTTTTTATAATTAATTGATTTGTTTGTAACGTCAATATCGCCGCCGCTAAATTATCAACCGTTAAATCTTTTTGGTGTATCGGCGTTAAGCCAACTTCGAGTTTTTCTATTTGTTTGCCCCAAAAAGGTTGGTCCATTGAAAAAGGGCAAATCAATGAGGGCTTGCCGGCTTTTAATACGGCGGCGGTGCTGCCAGCTCCGCCGTGGTGAATAACTGCGGCCATTTGCGGAAATAGCCAATTGTGTGGCGCAGATTTAATAACATATATACGATCATTTATATCCTTGTGATCAATTTCTACTCCTCCCCAGCCGGTTGCGATGATCGCCCTGCTTTTGGTTTTATTAAGTGCTTGCACAATAAGGTGACCTAACGCTTTAGCATGACTGCCCGCCATACTACCAAAGCCAATATAAATAGGTGGTTTGTTAGCCGTAATAAAGTTGCTTAATGCTTGTGGGGCTTGCCAGCTGGGATTGTTTTTTAAATACCAGTAGCCCGTTACATGGGCGTGTTTACGCCAGTCATCCGGTTTTTTGAGCACCGCAGGGCTAAAAGCATGCAAATGCGTAATGGGTTGATTAAGGTGGTTTGTTGTGGGTGATGATTTGGGATCACAAGGGGCTAACCCCAATTTATGTTTACGAAATGCATTTATTTTTTGATCAAAAACATGGTGAGCTTTGCGTGTTAATTTATAGCTAAGTTTGTTATACCACTTTGATTGGGCAGGCGTTAAAAACGATAATAGCGGCAGTCCCACTAACGGAAAAGCAGCGGTTGGTTCAAAAGTGGGTATGGGTGAAGCAATAATAAGCGGCACATTTAACGCCTCACCGATATGACTCGCCGAAAGCACTTTAGGGTGCGCAATAATCAGATCGGGTTGTGTATTTTGGGCGGCTTGCCATGTATCTTCAAAAATACGCGGCATAAGCTTTTTACTCAACGCCGCCAGTGTAAACAGGCTACGTATTTTTTTAAAAATAGAGCTGTGGCTATTTAATAAGGTTTTACTGCATTTGTGGTTTATCAGTTCAACAAAATCATTGTTCATATATTGGTAATCAATATTATGGTGTTTAATAAAGTCTTCAAAATAAACAGATGTGCAAATATCAACTTGATGCTGCGCATTTATTAAACCTTGTGCTAAAGCCACATAAGGCTGAACATCACCTTGCGTACCCAAAGTTAAAATTAGTACTTTCATCTCGACTACAATCCAATTTTTAATGGCATGACACTGTGACAAAAATCGTGCAGGACAGGCATAAATAAGCCTTTCGCATAAGGGGCTGATGATAATTGTTGGCTAAAATGTGTAGCGGAGCGAAACTGAGCCAACTGTTAGCAGTACTCTCCACCAAGAAAAATGATGTTTCTATTCTCGGACTCTGCTGCCTGTAATATAGATAAGAATTCTTGTTGAATCGGCTTAATGTTATTACTTAAATCCATTATTTCCAGTACACAATTAATGAACACACTTAAACCAGAATTTAACTTAGTATCTGAATACGGGTCGATGATTATTCCAGATTTTAAGTGATATAACTCAAAAATATCGACAAGATCGTAATATTGCTCACTGTTAATATATAAAAGTAATTTACCCGGCCTACTTCTTTTTAATTCGAACAACTCTAATGACATATGCTTTGTATTGATAACGAGCCTGTAGAATTTCTCTTTTAGAAAAAACAGCTCATAAAAATCATTAAAATTAAGCTCTAAATTGCGCTTCTATGTGAAATCTAGGGCAATATTAATATTGAGCTAAAAACACATTTAAAGCGACTCTCTGCGCATACAAACAGCCAACAAAATAGAACCTATAATCAGAGCATATAGACGATATTGAGACCATGGAAACGAATCATCTGATGCTACCTTAATATACACATCGCCTTCGCCTCTATTAAACATATCTACAGGCAAGAAATCGGCGATGAACATAATTAGTCCAAACGCGATTAATAAAATACTTATTATAAAAACGAATTTATGCACTACTCGATCCTGAGAGTTATATAACGTTTAGCATTCATGCGTCACGTAGTGTGTGATCGCATAATGCCTTGTTGAACGAAGCTGATGCCTTCGCCCAACTTTAAATGGGTATGTTTAATGCTATAGGAAATTGCTTTTTAAAGGAAGCTGGCTTCAATATTAAACCCGTAATTAATAGCGCGTTATTCGACGGGATTATGTTACTTTCGTCTTTTTTCTGTGCTGTGTACATCACGTTTTCATCTTTATAGACCCTATTACGGTTATCAAGCCGAGTCGGTTTAGCTACGCCTTTATTCAAACGCGAAGTTATCAGGTTACCTGTATCAAATTCACTTACTTTCGTCAGTGTTGTGGTTGAATTAACCGGACACGTCAATAAAAGCTTATAATTCTATTATTGACGTGAAAAGACTTATGCGGAACAAGCCGTGCGCCGAGCTAAATCGGTAGGTTAATGATGCTTATCCCACACGACTCCAACTTATTATTGCAAATTCAAGTAGCGACATTTATTCAGCTAATGCTTTAATCGTCGCTCGTAATTTTTTTGCCTGTTTATACGATGGATATAAATGTAAGTATCGTTCGTAATACGAAATAGCCATCATCGGGTTGTTTAATTTTACCATTAAGTCGCCTAAGTTAAGGTATATCGGGGTGCGACGCGGGTTTAATTCAACGGTTCTGTAATACCAAATCAGCGCATCGCCATGTTTACCCTGTTTATCAAGTACGTAACCATAGTTGTTAACGATATTTTCATTATATGGATTTAACTTAACGGCTTGCGCCCAAAGAGCTTCAGCTTCATTTAGTTTATTTTTGCGTAATAGTTTTAAAGCTTGCGCATCGAGTTTATAGGCTTCTTTTACTCGCTTGTTACTTTTTAATTTTGCGTCTAAATCATTATCTTGATTCGCCGTTTGCAAATCGTGATCTCTTTCTAAATCAATTTGCCGACTTACGTCTGCCATTAAATCATTTTGCACGGCCGTTAAAGCGGCCACGCGTTGGGCTTTTTCTTGTATCGACCGACGATTAATTTCAGTCGCGCTTACCGTTTTAAGTTCAAAGACAAAATCACCGCCTTGACCACCAATCAAATTACCAAACGCGGGCGTTTGAGTAGCATAACTCGCAACAACAGGGGAGACATAAGTGCCAATTTCAGATGCGGTTAAATAACCATTGTTATCGGTATCGGCTTTTCCTTCAAGTGCTTGTAAAAAAGCCCAGGTAAAAACAGAATGACCATTGGGTCCACCATCTGCCACTTCTTGGTCGGCACCACCCGCCGTGATAATTTGACGAGCCGATCGCCCTGTAATATGACTTAAATAATTATAATTTTGTGCCCCTACGCCACGTGTCAACGCTAAACCTGAATAACAACTGTCCATAACAAAATAGACATGTTTAGCCGGAATAAGCGCAGAAAAGTCATTAAGCTGGCTCATACTGATTCCACGAACTGAAAACTTATTTAATTCGGCATCAACGGGAATTAAATAACCTAAATTTCCACCGTTAGCCAGTTGGCTTGTGGCTCCATGCCCGGCGTAAAATACAAAGACACGGTCGTTATTACCCACTTTTTTAGGATCAGCTAAGGTATGCCCTAGTACCTCGGTTATATTGTCTCGTGTCGCATCTTTATCATAAAGTTCAATAATATGTTCAGGTTTAAAGCCGAAGTCATCACGTAGTTTATTTGCGATACTGCTTGCATCAGCCACTGCATAATCTAATTTAGGCCAATGCTGGTATTGGTTAACGCCAATAACCACAGCCCAGCTTTTACTATATAATTTAGGTTTAGGCGCTTCAGGTACGCTAGGCACACCTGAGTTTGTTAAACTAAAGGCGGTACCGTCAAGCGTGGTCACCTTAAAGCCTTCTTTAGCTAGCCCTTCTAAAATGTAGGGTAACGCAGCAACCGTTTGTTTATGTATATCGTGAAACAAGAGTATGCCTTTTTGTTTTTTCTTGAGAATGTCTAATGTGCGTTGCGCAATGGATTCAGGTATCGGATCTGACCAGTCTAAGGAATCAATATTCCACATGATGGCATCCATATTTTGCTGTTTGATATTTTGTTCTAGCTCACTATTTTTTGAGCCATAAGGCGGACGAAACAAGCGGTTTTCGAACGAACTGACCGCCTTAATTAATTTATTGGTTTTTTCCAGCTCTAGGTTTTGCTCTGCATTATTTAATTTAGTTAACACGCCATGCGAAAAGCTATGATTTGCCAGCACATGACCTTCGTCTAATATTCGGTTAATCACTTTTTTGTTCTTTTTATGCACCGTGATAATTTCGTTACCATTGGCATCAACGGTAATTTTGCCTAAATTTTTACCAACCGCAAAAAAGTAACCATTTACTTTGTATGTTTTTAAGGTATTTAAAATTTTATCGGTGCGTAATCGGTGCGGACCATCATCAAAGGTCAACACAACCGTTTTATCGGGCATGTTATTACCCCAAATTATTTTAGGCCCTACGGTTGCTAGTTCGTCTTTTTTGGTCGCCACTAAATTAGCACCACGCGTTTTATCTTTATGCAGAATAGGCTCAGATTTTAAATGTTTTTTAATAGATTTAAGGTTATATCGTGTGCTTAAAGCGTTAATATACGTTTTCCATTCATCATTCGCCCCTCGACTCTTTCCTAATTTAGACATTGACAAGCTATATTGTTTACCAAAATACAACATGCTTTTATTTGTCGATTTAACCAACTCGCGTAATTGATATAAGCCTTGTTCGGGTGTTGATTTTTCAGTTTCAAGTAATAATAATTCTTCAGCAAGATCAACAAACGCGAGTAAATCCGCACGATGCAAATTTGCATTTTTTGTGTAATTTACAAAAGATGTGGTGACGGCTAACAATGAACGCTTCGAGGTAGTTTCAGATTGCGTTTCAGCCAAATGAATCAGTTCATCAAAAATAGAATGCTTTATTGAATAGTAACTACGGGCAGCGTGTACATTATTATCTAGTGGATCATGACCTGGCGTCTCATTTAATAAAAGTAACATTTTATGATGAGCCGTTAAAAAACGCTCGAAAGGTAAATCAGCATCTGCCATGGCTAGCCTTGGCGTGATGATAAATGAGAATATAAAAACAAGCGTAACCCAGGCTCCAACCGAACGTGTCATAACTAATTCCTTTGTGTTTAATACCTAAACCCTTGTTAATTTATCTGGCCGGTATTATTAATGTCGCGATGGTACACAAGTCTGTGTGTTATCGCTAGTCAGCACAATGCCAGCAGAGATTGATAAATCGCTAAACTTTAAAATCAGTGGAAATGGTGAGTGTTTTTTTGGAGGCGTAGATAGTGTGGAGCAAGCATTAATAACAAACTTTATCGAACATGTCTCAATAGCAGCCCAGAGTTTGTTCGTATTATCTAGGACACTCGCCGAGTTAATAGCACCATAACGTTATAATGTTACCAAAACCTGAATACCAACTTAACGAACTTGTAGAATTAATCGTTTTTATGGTTATTCAAATTGCTACATCTTAGCGTAGCGGTCTTGATGATTTTTTTAAGAGCTGACTTACAGTGAATAATAAGCCAATGTGATGAAATCAAAATGGACTTATTTAAATGATGGTTTAGGCCCAGCTAAAGCGAGCACAACCAAACCATGTTGTAGACCGGTTTAGGCGCGAAGCGACGTAAGCCGGATAGCTAGAAACGTCACATAATGTGTATTAAATAATGGTGCCTTACGCCACTTCGTCGCTAAAGCACCCTACCTGAGATCGTTTGATTAGTTTAGGCCTAGCTAAAATGAGCACAACCAAACCATGTTGTAGACCGGTTTAGGCGCGAAGCGACGTAAGCCGGAAAGCTAGAAACCCTACACAATGTGTATTAAATAATGGTGCCTTACGCAACTTCGTCGCTAAAGCACCCTACCTGAGATCGTTTGATTAGTTGGAGTCTGCAGTATCGAGCCTGTTTTAACCCGCTTTACTTAGGTAATATAAAATTTACCAACCTAAACAATCAAAAACGTAGAGCATCAGCAATGATGAAAATAGCCACGCCTAAAACGCGTATTTAAAACCAGAAACGTGAATAAATAACGCGATCAACCAACTAACTTATCAAACAGAATGCAGCCAAAATCGGTTAAATTTGTCTTTTCTTAAAGTGGATGCCCCAGATAGTTGCAGATAATCAATTTGCTGACAAAAATGGTTTAGAATGTTTAGAAAACTCAATTTGTGCATACCGCCAGTCTGTGCTCCACAGAACGCCATTGGTTTTGTCTAAGTTATTCAAAATAACGTTAGACTTAATAGACCCAATCGGTTGAACAGCAAATGCAAAATGAATTTTCAAGAGGCCATCTTTCCATTTCTCTTTTGGTAACAACTTCCCCCTAAGATGCTGCCCCGAATGGTATGTTGATACCAAATAACGGTTCCCAACTACATATTCCAAGTCATCATTAATTGTCTCTTCAAAAATTAGAGGAGCTTGGCCAAAGTGATTTTTTATCAATTTAAATTTTAATTTACTAACACCTCCTCCGAGGTCACTAATGACTCTTGACTCAATCAACTTAGCTTCAAAAATATTTGATAATTTTTGGCTATAACAACAAGCTATTGAATTTGAGGCAAAAAACAAAAGCAAAACACAAAAACCCCTCATAAAAACCTCATAAATAAACTAAAAATAGAACAGAATGTAATTTCTTAATCACATGCGTTAATTGCAATTACATAGTTCAGAAATCGTCAATGTTGAAGTGGGATCGTCATAAGTAAGAGTCAAAACATGATAGTCATCTGCTAGCGTCAGTGAATAAACACCAGTTCCATTAGAGTCTACCCAACCACCTAAACTTTAGTCTCATGCAGGACTGTCATCGATAAACCCTACATATTGTGTATTAAATAATGGTGCCTTACGCCACTTCGTCGCTAAAGCACCCTACCTGGGATCATTTGATTAATTGAAGTCTGCGGTATCGAGCCTGTTTTAACCCGCTTTACCGCGTTAGGACACTCATCGTAACGGGCTCTTTCGAGGCGACTCTATTTAATTTAAATGCCATGATGACTCGCTTTGGAAATTAATCCGTTTTCAGCATTTGCTCAAATTTTAATCCGGTTAATTGCGTAATCACTTTAACAACGTAATAAAAAATGCCAAGCATCATTAATGTTGAAGGTATCGCAATGACGGGGTAACTGATAAAGGTCATTTCACCTAGCTGTTCATTAAACTCAACCGTGCCGGCAGGGCTAGTCACTATCCATTTTGCTAACACGTAATTCATCACGGCAGAAAAGGCAAATGTCATTGCTAAAATATGATTTGCGCGGTTAATTTTTTGCTTAAATTTTTCTGCATTATTTTTTGCATCTAATGCATCATATATATCGTCTAGTTTAAACAGAATTGAATTGAGTAATACTTTGGCTAATAGCGGCTTACTAAAAAAGCCAGACAGTAATACAATAACCCCAATCGTGGCAGGAATAGCGGCCTCTTTAATGGCTAACCACTCTACGTCGAGCTCAAATAATGCAATGCCCCCCGTTAATAACGTGCTTAAAAAACCCAATAACGAAATAAAGTTTAACGAGCGAACTTTAATAAAATCATACAGTGCGTAGCCAACAGGAAAGGCCAATGCCACTAGCAAACCATTCACTGTGCCTAAATGCTCAGGCCCTGACAATTTCATTAAAATAACGGAAGGAACCACAATATTAAATATGAGTTCGATAAGCGGGTTGTTCTTTTTTTTGTCTGTATTCAGGTTTGCTGTTGTCATTGGGTTTCCATAAGTATTAGGTATTTGCATGCTCGCCCAACTCAAGCGATAAAGCTTAAGGCGCAAGCATTAATTATGCGAATTCAAGTGGCTATCAAAAATCTATTAAGCCATAAATGATTGGCGTTTTTCAATCTATTTTGCCATTGATGCCTTATTAAAACGCGTACTCAAAATAAAGCCGGCTCAGTGAACCAGTATTTTCCAGTGACTTGAAGGCACAGCTCACTTAATAAAAATGAGCTGTATTGTCATACTTGGCCGAACTTTATTAACCTCAACTAACCGCAAACACTACCCAACACAGCCCAACACAGCCCAACACAGCCCAACAAGGGTTAATTTAATCACTTGAATTAACCATCTGAATTAACCACGTGAAGGGCGAGTTAACATTAGCTCAAGTTAGCCACCTTACTCATATAAAATAACCGGTGCGGTTTGGCCTACTACCCCTGCCACATCTATGCTGGCAATGCGCAAATGGGGCGCATTTAGCAAATTTTTATCATTCACAATAATGTATTCTGAATAAGCTAAAGTGGTGTCGTGCGTTATTTCGCCATTAGGTGTTGTGGCGGTTACACGATAACCCGTTGCACCCGCAACTGGGGTTAATTTTAACAATAGGTAGTCTTTTGCTTTAATCGCGGCCACATTGTTAGGTGGCAAAATACCTTGGTCGCTGCGTAATTCAACCCGATATTCATCACTCCACTCACTATCCACACTGCCGGTTACTAAGCGACGCATTCTGAAAAAATGCGGTTTACCCGCTTTAATTGCCGGTATACGCGTGGCACCACGCACATTGAGTAAAAACTTTTCAGTATATTTGCCTGCGGCTAAACCATATTCAATTTCGTATCGAAAATCTTTTCTGTGCACAGAAAATCCAATATGAAAGGCATCTTTTTTACCTTTAACGGCCCAAATTATCGGCGGCAATTCATCTGGTAATGCGGTGGCTGCACCTAACTCAACCACAGAATGCCCCAAAGCATTTATGGCATGTAATTCAAGCTGATAATTCACGCCCGATTCAATTCCACTCACTTCTGCAAAATCATTAATGGTTGTTTTACCCATGACTTTAGTGCCATCTGGTTTGATTGCAACAAGTTGATGCTCGGTTGCAAGAGGCGATTTTTCAAAGGTTACGCGTAAAATATCTAACGATGAAAACACACTCTTCACTTTAGCTTTTGCGGGTAGCTGTGCGTAATGCGCGACTTCTTTTAATACAAAACCAGAAGCATCTAACAAGCTCACGGTTAATCTAGCAAAATCGACCCGAGTGTTAATTAAACGTTCAAGCTCGCTATCGCCAGGGGTGATTTTAGGTAACTCAATAACGCCAGCATCTAATAAGGTTCCCTCAGCACTTTCTGCCGCCCATGCTACTCGGTAATCGCGCATAATAAATGCCGGAAAAGTTTGCCATGTTCTTGGAGTTATTTTTACCTTAAAAGCATTTTCCTGCGCGATTAATTCCATGGTTTCTACTGGCGCATTAAAATTTTGAATGCGTTTAAACGAACGTTTCTTTTGACGGTAAGACGTTAATACACCCCATGCTCTATTTTGCGAATAATCGGTGGTCCACGACGCTTTATCGTCTATCCAATCGCTGCGATAATCGCTAAAGGCAAAGTGAGAGGTGCCTATTAAGTATGGATATTTGCGTAACGATCCAAATAACAATTCGGGATCTAAAATGGATTCATTAGGGTCTACCCCATCTAGATTAGTGCCTATTTCAGAAAAGAATATAGGCTTGTTTGGGTGATACTCGTGTACAACTTTTAAGCGCGCTTCGTGATCGCTGTATTTGTTAAACAAAACAATATCTGAAAATTGAGTTGGATCACTTTTTTGATAGTCAGCCGAATAAGAAATGTAAACACCAAGCCGGGTCGGATCTAATTGTTTGGCGTGTTCAATTGCCCCTGAAACATACTCAAGCACTTTAGGATTTTTTTTAAGATCGCCAATTTCGTTACCCACGCTCCATGCAATCACGGAAGGATGGTTATAGTGATCATCGATTAAACGGCGTAACCATTCTTTAGGTAATGGATGGTCTGGATCAACTAACCTGTCTTTACCCCATAAGCCAACTTCTTCAATTAACAAAAAGCCCACTTCATCTAAATAATCAACATACTCTTTAGGTAAAATTGGGCCAGATAAACGCGCCATGTTGCCGTTTAGCGATTTTAATAAATCGACATCTTCTTTTATGCGCGATAAAGGCAAGGCATTACCGTCAAATCTATCTTCAGGCACCATGTTAAAACCGGTTAAGCGCACTTGTTCGCCGTTTAAATATAACGCACTTTTGTCGACTTCAATTTTGCGAATGCCAAAACGGTCTGTCAGTTGATGAATGCGTTTATCATTGTGGATTAAATCCACTTCTACATGATAAAGATTGGGGTGGTTAAAATGCCATAATGCAACTTGCTCTGCGGTAAGATTAAAATGATTATTAAAAATCGCCTCACCAACAGAAGACACAGCTTGGGTCGCCCCTTGCGTTTGTTCAAGTACCAACTCACCTTCACGCATAATACGAATGTTAACCGACAATGGCTTTGCGCTTTCAAGACTAGATACTTTGGTTTTTATATCTAACGTTGCGGTGCCTGTATCGAGATCAGGCGTTGCGGTAACATACACCCGCTCAAGGCGTGTTTTAGGTGATATTTCAAGCGAAACCGGACGACGAATGCCACCCCAATTCCATACTGCACCGCGTTTAAATCGGTTGTTTACTTTAACAATCAAATGGTTCGTTTGGTCATAGTTAAGACCACTGGTTACATCAAATTTAAATGATAAAAAACCCAAGTTGTTTTCACCTAAATACTGGCCGTTTAGCCATACTTCAGCATCATGATAAACGCTTTCGAAAACCAAGCGAATTTGTTTATCCGACCATGCTGAGCTGGGCACAAACGCATGGTGATACCAAGCGGTGCCAGTGTAGTTATTGTATCTGTCGTAGCTATCCCATACACCCGGTACCGCAATTCGATCCCAATCACTTTTATTTAACGTGTTGGCATACCATTGTTCATCTACGCCTTTATTATGCGGATCAATTTTAAATCCCCATTGCCCCGCAAGCGACACGTCTGTTGTTTGTATTGTTTGTATTGTTTGTGCTGTTTGTGTTGTTTGTGTTGTTAAAACGGCAGGCTCGTTAATGTCGATTGCCGGCGATGTGTCTTTTGAACCACATGCACTCAGCAAAGTGGTGGTTAACAGCGCCCCTAACATTATCCCTATGGGTCGGGCTAAATATAAATGGGTCTTGCTCATTCTTTTTCTCCAGTTAGCAATGTCTGAAATAGTTATTGTGTTCAGCTTGCTGTGTTGACACAAAAAAATAATGAACGCCCTCTCTGCACCGGACAGTACAAAGAGTCGACGGCAAGATTGCCTGCAATTAAATAAAAAAAATGCTGCTCACTTATAAAGTGAACAGCATTTAATGTTATTGGCTTTATTGATAAAACCGACTAACGATGCGTAATAAATTACTCTTGCATAATCGCGTTAACACCGGCGGTCCAATGAGTTTCGCCTCGCTCATAGGCACCTACATCGGCTGCATTACCCGTTATTTTTTTATCAAAACCACTGATATCAATTGCGGTATCAATTAATACGCTGTTTTCTTTAGGCATAAAGTTATGGCCTGACGCATCAACAAAAGGTGACTCAGCGTTAATAATGTTATTTTTTAAATCGTATGCGGCAGTATCTAACCAAGCCACTTTACTTGAGTAGTTGTTCCATACTCGATTGTCTTGCTGCGTGTAGCCGTTTACCCAAGCGTCCATCGCATTACCGGGGTTCCATAATGTGTTGTGGTACATATCGTTTTGCCAGATAGCCCAGTTTAATTGTAAACCTGACCACATAACATTCCACACTACGTTATGATGTACGGTGTAACCTTTACTGTTATTATCAAGGTATATACCCGCGGCACGTCCGTCGGCATAATCAGGGCCGGCAAAATCATGAAACCAGTTATGATGTATTTCAGTATGCCTTAAATCACTGTTACCTACGGTATAAAATACGCCACCATCGTTATTAATAAGCATACCTTGTGATACATCGTTATAGGCGACTTCACCATTTTTTCCCGAATAATAGATGCCATCACGCCCAACATGAGAGATCGTATTTTTAAGAATTTTCACATCATCTGCGCCCGTTCTAATGGCAGATGCGTGCACACCCACGGTATTAAAGTAACGAATAAAATTGTTCTCTATAATTGACCCCACACCTCGACCGCCCCAGGCTGCAATGTTAATTGCAACAACTGAACCGTGCTCAATGGTATTACCCGCGATCGTAGCATGATGGCCATTAACATGGATCGCACCATCTGCCACTTGAGCGTCGTTGTTATCTAATTCATCTAATCGTTGTTTACCATGAATGATGGTATTGTCGGTAACCCGATTATAATTACCCTTTACTTCAATCCCTGCACCAAATAGGTTTAATGCTTTAACTTCAAGGTAATCACCGTCTAATACAACGGCACTTTTTCTAACCGCAACTTCTACGCTGTTGTTTGCAGGCATGCTGCCATCAGGTGTTTGAAAATATAAGGTCTCGGTTGTTGAGTCGTAATACCATTCACGCGCGTGGTCTAATAAGCTTAAGCGGCCAAAAACAAATAGTCGTCCGAAGTTATTATTTCGAAATAGGCTTGGGTTATGCGGATTAAATGGCCATTTATTGATATCTATTTCGGTGTAATTGATTTCACCCGCTTGTTGGCCGGTTATCTCTCTTGTCCAGCTGGTGCCAGAATGCGCCCCTAAATACCAAACGTAACCACCGGTTAAATCATCGGGCAAATTGTCCATTTTAATTGTTGAACCCGTACCCCCTTTAATCACTTGTGCGTCTATGGTATACGGATCATTATCGGTGTTATTAGGCCATCTGGCTAAATCCATTAAATCGCCATTAAAATAAACCTGATTGTGTACATCACCCAAATCCATTTTAACATTGGCTTTGTATATATTGTCTTGATGTAACTGCCAGTTATTAACGTATTGCGTACCTTTGATATACACTTTTTCGCCATTAGCGGCTTTAAATAATACAGGCTTGTCGGCACTACCCTGTATTTTTATATTCAACGTTTCGGTGTAAGTGCCGCCTTTTATAATCGCCGTATCACCGGCCGACATTACCGATACCGCTTTGGCAAACGTCGCAAAAGGCAGTGATTCACTACCGTCATTAGTATCACTACCGGTTAATGAAACATAATAAGCATCATCGGGGTGCGCATCAGGACAGCCATTATTCGCTAAAGTGCCTTTTTCAGCAGCACAAGCATCAACGGTATCGGCGATACCATCAAAGTCGCTATCAAGGGCTAATGGACAACCATTATTAACTTCAAACCCTTTTTCGTTAATACATTGGTCATTTGTATCTGCAATACCATCTTTATCGGTATCAACTTCAACCACGATGGCAGGACACCCATCGTTCTCGGCTATACCCGCAGTATTCGGACATTGATCTAATCGATCAGCAATCGAGTCATTATCGCTATCGACATCTGGACAACCATCATTAACCGCTAAGCCCGAAACATCAGGGCAAAGATCATCTTTGTCTTCGATACCGTCTTTATCTTTATCGGTTTCAACAACTTGTCCCCCGGTGTTATCAGTTGGCGTATCGCCACCTCCACAACCCACGATAAAAATAGCACCACATAACAATGTTATTATTTTTTTATATTTGAACAAAACAAACCTCATTTAACGTTAACCATGCGCCATTTGTTATATTTTTTCGCATTAATTATTAATAAAAGGTAATCATCACACCTTACATCACAAATAATCAACAATTTACAATGAAATAACAGGTAATCATAAGTAAAAATTTAAATTTATTTACAAATAATTTATTTATTAGAAAGTGAAGAGCGTTTTGGTATAAATATGAGGTAGGTTACTTAAAATGAACTCATCATAAAGAGTCCAGCATTTGTTCTTTGTATCGTAAATCGAACAAACACAAAATAGCGTTGAAAAAGAATTAACTACTTATAAAAATAGGTTGATAAGAGACCCACTATTAAAATATAAATTAGCGGGGCCTCAACAGGCTTTATGTTATTTTTTAAGGGCACCGATTACCGGCACATTCATTAAAAAGTGATTCACTTGTTTTGCCACGGTGAATAATGCTTTAGATTGGGCTTCTAATTCGGCTTTTTTAACAGTCTCGGAAAAGTTTTTATCTTGGTCATTTTTTTTAGCCACAAAATCTTGAGTACTAACAACCGATTTAGTAATAATGCCAGAACGCACATCGAGTAAAACAGCTTCAACTGAGCAATAAGCACGAGTTTCATTAGGGTCGATAAAACGATATTTATACCCAAGTCACTTCAATATGCACGTTCAGAGCCCTTGAGCGATTTTAATTCTAGGCGTATTAATGCAGGAATGTAGTCCCCTTTCAAGTTAATACAACAACGAAGTAAAAGCGCTCAGGGGCTCCGTCCCGGTGGGTTTTAAATTGATTTATGCTGTGTTAAACAGGCTTAATTTAACCCGTTAAACTTGCACCTGCTTGCCGTGCCTAAATCAATTTAAATTCCCACTGAACCCTGCATCTTGAAGTCACTTGGGTATATTCTATGAATTACAAGATGTTCGATACGCTAATAACAAGTCAGCTTGAAACCGAGCGGCAGCTTCGCGCAATATCGGTAAAGAGCGTTTATTCGACACTAACATCGCTGGTAAAAATGAGGCATCATATACCCGATTAGACGACCGCAATTCGGCCACAAAACCATCGGTGAGTGAAGAGGTTAAAGCCGTAAAATCGTTTGAATAAAACCGCCAATTCTGATCTTGGTTTAATTTTAAAATAGCGATCCTATTTTGAGTGGGTAACTTAACTTGATAATTTAGTAGATCATTAATTTTTTTGTCGCTATCGCCTAATAAAGCATCTGATTCTAAGCCTTGAGCTTGCGCCTGATTAGCATAATAATTTTTAGGTCGATCAACTGAACTAACCGTGGTGCATGCACCTAATAAAACACTTAAGCCGATTGTAATAATTTTTTTCATTGTGTGTTATTCCTTAACTTTATGCTAATTCGCTGCATTAACTCGCATTAACTCGCATTAACGGTTTTCACTGTTTTATAAAAAATAACGTTTAGTATTGTGATGCACTAAGTCATTTTTTAATAATTCGTTTTCAGACAACCAGTCGATGCCTGAATGTTGAGAGTCAGTTTTAATTTCAATATTATCCGGTATGATTATTTTATAACCTAGCGCTACATAGTGTGTGTTAATGCCTTCTTTAGCATTAAAGTTATCATCATAAATATGATCGTAAGCCCCTAATAATTGAGCTTGGGTTATATCAAGCTCAATGCCCAATTCAACTAGCGAAATACGCTTAAAAGCGTGGGCTAATGTTTCATTTTTGCGTATTCGACCACCAGGCACAAACCAAAACCCTTGTGCCGGTCGATTATTGCGTTTACCTAATAGGTATTTCCCATTACTTGTTTCAACAATTAAATCAATTGAAACTAAAGGGGTCGCATCGATTATGTTTAAAAATTGATTTGTATCCATTTTTAACTCGCTAGCGTAATAACATGCTCGAACAAGGTATTCTCAAATAACACCGTCTCAAATAACACAGAAATAATCGCGCTATTGATGCTGTTATCTATTGTATGAATGAGTAGAAAGAAGAGTAACTAAAAATACAAAAACCTTCAAATACCCTCTGTCCGATTCGTTCTATTTTTACCGACAAACAATAATTTAATCAAACACATAATCAACGAACTTAACAATAAAGCACTCAAAAAACTGTAGCCTACCTCTTTAATATTTAGTGGAATACTCGGCTTAAGTTCCCTAACCACTTCTCGTAAAACAGGCCACCTTTGTGGATGAAAAATATAATGTGTTTTTTCAAAAAAAGTGCCCTCTTTTAAAATACGTATCGCTTGTATAAGCTCATCATATTCTTTTAACGTGGCTTCTTTTTGTTGTGCATCTGTTCTGACCGCTGGGTTTTCATTTTGCTTAAACTCATCAATCATCGCTTGCACATTTATATATTCATGCATTTTGGCGTTTTGTTTCCACCCCTCAACTTGCACTTGAGTTGCTTGATAATAGCCATTAACAAACTGCAAATATTCGTTTATCAATGTAGGTAGTTGAAAAAAAGACAGTAATAGCACCGTGAATAGTGTTTTATCTAATACATTTAAAACCACGTTTTACTCCAATTTAATGATCTCGCTATCACGTTTGCTCGGGTATGCGCACTTCTTTAATTGATAACGATGCGTTAAAATTGCTCATCAACATTAAGCATACAGCGAATAAACAGGAACCATCATTAGTGGTCAGTCAGCAAACGCAATACAATCACGATTATAACGAGCAAGGCTATTTTGTGGTTAGAGACTACCTAAGTGCCGATGAAATTTCATCACTTCGAAACGTCATTCTTAAATTTCATCAACTGTGGCAGCAAGACAACGCACAATTTTATCAAGAAGAAGCTTTTAATTCGTCATTAATTACCGGTAGCCAATATTTAGCCTACGACGACCGATTAGCTTTATTTAACTTTATTGGCTCAAAAAAATTAATGCAATTAATCGATGCCGTGATCCCCGCTACCCCCGCATTTATGAACACTCAACTCTTTTTTAACCCAGTTAACCCGCAACTTAAAGATTTTTGGCATCGTGATTGCCAATATGATTACGATATTGAAGGGCAAAAAAAAGTCATTAAAGAAACCCAAGTTTTGCACCTACGCGTTCCGCTTTTTGATGAGCTTGGCATGGAACTCGTACCCGGCACGCACAAACGTTGGGATAATGAAGAAGAATATAATGTGCGCCAAGAAATCGAAGGCAAGTTAAGCAGTGATGATCTATCTACTGGGCATAAAATCCCTTTATCGGCAGGTGATATATTGGTTTTTTCTGCTGATATGATCCACCGTGGTTTATACGGCTTAGATCGTTTAGCGCTCGATATACTCATATTTGATTCAGTTGGTAATTACGTTGACTACGTCGATGACGACTGTTTACCTGAACAATCTATGATCGAGCACATTGAAGACCCAAGGTTATTTATTAATACGTTTGATTTAAAAAAAATGTCGAATCACGAGTTAGCCGATGCAACTTGAATTTAATTATACCAATTCATATAAATAAGTGATCTCTCAGAATGCATCCAGCGGTTTTTGAACAAGGCGTCGGTGTACAGGAATGGTTGTTCCCTTTCAAATACCGATAACGCAGGTCAAAAGCCGCTGGGGCATTCCTTTCAGGCGAGTTTTAAATGCGCTTGCTCTGTGTTGCTCGAACTCAAAAGAGCACCACTATTCTTTCATTCAAGCGTCTTGATTAAGCGCATTTAAACGCTCGCTGAGTGGGCACTTATTATTACGGATTGGTATTATTGGTCTGTGACTTAAATCAGGCCCAAAATCCCAAAAAATTTAGCCACGATTAAACAGTGCCATAATTCGTCATTTTTCATCCCTGCTTTCGCCACTTTTTAATTTTATTATCTATTTTCGAACTTGGATATATCCTGACCTAAGTTGGGTATATAATCGCGCGTAAATTTGACAAGGCTCAGCGGCAGCTGAAAGGAAGCTTAATGAATAATATAATAACTACACTCATTATTTCATGGATATTACTGCTCAATGGTTGCGGTAACGATGACAATACAGCCAATAACGATAGGGTTGAAAACCCAAATACAACAGAAAAGACGCAAAGCCTATCGCAGCAAAAAACTAAAACATCGACCCCTATCGCGGTTACATCAAATGAACCTAGCGAACCTCAATTTAATCGCGAACAAGTGTTAGCCGATTATGCACAAACCCCTCTCACTATTTTAGATGTATCTGAACGCAATAAAGACGGGCGTAATTCAATTGCGATCACGTTATCAGTCCCTTTAGACCCAGCTCTTAACCATCAAAAATATTTTAACGTAAGCGCAGCCAAACAGGGCGCAGTTGAAGGGGCATGGGTGCTGTCTAATTCGGGTAAAACAATCTGGTTTCCTTATGTAGAACCCAATTCAGCTTACGACATTACTGTTTATCAAGGCTTAACCGCCGCGAATGGCAAACGCTTAAATAAAACGCAACACAATAACGTTAAAACCAGTGAATTACAGCCGAGTGTTAATTTTGATACCACGGGGGCATTTTTAACCCAAGGTTTGGGCAATGGCTTGCCCGTTGTTACGGTTAACGTTGCAGAAGTCGATATTAATTTTTATAAAATCGAAACCAGCAAACAACAATCGTTTTTACAGCAAATATCAAATCGACGACGCTATTGGGCAATAGACAGGATCACGCAATTTGGTGATTTGGTTTACACCGGCCGATACGCACTAGACGCGCCTAAAAATACGCGCGTTAAGCGCAGTATCGATATTGAAGGTATTAGCCAACTTAAAAAATCCGGTATCTATTTAGCGGTGATGACCGAAGCCGGTACATACAAAAAACATCAAATGATGTGGTTTTCGGTTACCGATATCGGTTTACATGCTCGATTTTACGATAACCAACTCGATGTTTATGCCTCATCACTTAAAACCGGAAAAGCACTCGAAAACGTGAATATAAGCTTCGTTAATAAAAAAGGCGAAATATTACAACAAAGCTTAACCTCGCCTGACGGCCAAGCGTCTTTTGCTAAAGGTTTAAGTCGTGGCCAATTAATTATTGCTCAGCATGACCAAGACTTATCCGTGATCGAAATGCATAAACCGGCTTTAGATCTATCTGAATTTGATTTGGGTCTACGCCCAAGCAAACCACAAGAGCTATTTATTTACGCGCCACGAGATTTATATCGTCCCGGTGAGGTTATCGATTTTAATGCGCTATTACGCGATGCTGATGGTCAACTCACGGCGACCCGTACCTTAAATGTAACCATAAAAAGTCCAAACGGCACTCAAGTTAAAACATTTAAATGGCAAGGTAATGAGCAAAACTATTATCATTACCTATGGCAAATTCCTAGCAGTGCCGCGGTCGGTAATTGGCAACTTCAAGTCAATAATATAAGCTCAAAATCGTCTGTATATCATTTTAAAGTAGAAGAGTTTTTGCCTGAACGTGTAAAACTCACGTTTGACCCTAACAATCAATTAAACCGCCCCCAAGTTAATAAATACGGTACGTTTGATATAAAAATATTGGGTGAATACCTTTACGGTGCGCCGGCTTCAGGCAACCGAGTATCAACCCAAGTTAACACCACTTTGTGGCGTAATCCGGTCGAAAGCCTACCCATGTTTGAATTTGGCGATATTCGTCAAACTGAATACACCAAGCGCTTTAATATTGATGACATCAGCCTTGACGAAAATGGCTACGGTAAACTGAGTTATGAAGGCGATTGGGGCCAACTCGTTAGTCCATTAAAAGTTATGTTTATTAGTAGCTTATATGAAACGGGTGGCAGACCAGTTTCACGCACTTTCTCAGGGTTAGTCTGGCCCAGTAAAACGTTATTAGGCATACGTTCAAGCTTTGGCGATAAAAACCCAGAAGCTAACTCGAAGGTCAGTTTTGATATTGTAAGGTCATCAATTGATGGCGTTAAGCATGTAGCCCGTAATGTAGATGTAAAACTGATCCGCGAAGACCGTCGTTATTTTTGGGTATATTCAGAAGCCAGAGGCTGGCATTATGAGTGGAATGATAATGAATTTGTTGAATTAACAGCCTCTATTGATATCAACCAAGGTGAACACAGCACCGTAGAATTTCCGGTTGCGTGGGGTAATTATCGACTAGAAGTGCGTGACCCGACCAATCAATTGTTTACCTCCACCCGCTTTTACGCCGGCAGAAATTGGTATGAAAACTGGAAAAAAAGCCAATCTGGCAGCGGGGCAGCTCGCCCAGATAAAATTACATTAGCTTTAGATAAAGGCGCTTATCGAGCCAATGAAACCGTAAACGTTAACGTAGTGCCCCCCCAAGCCGGTGAAGCCATTATTATGGTCGAAGGCGACAAACCACTTTGGTTAAAAAGACAATACATACCCGCCGAAGGGGCAATCATAGCGATCCCAGTATCAAGTGATTGGACACAGCATAATTTGTATATTAGTGCCGTGGTTTTACAACCCGCTGAACGCTTAAAGTCGTTAACGCCTAAACGCAGTTTTGGGCTAATACACCTACCACTTGAGCGTAATCATCGTAAATTAAATATTGCATTTGATGTGGTCGAGAAAGCGTTACCAAATAAAACGTTACCTGTAAAAATTAGCGTTACATCCAATAATGAGAACCCGCATAGCCAACAAGATACTCAGGGTGAATTAATTAAACCACAACAAGTGTTTGTTACGCTTTCAGCAGTTGATGTTGGGGTGTTAAGCATCAGTAATTTTGATACACCAGACCCATTTGACGCTTTTTTTGGCCAACGCCGCTACTCCGTCGATTCGAGAGATGTATATAACAAAGTCATTGAAATCAGCCAAGCCGACAATGCACGTTTACGTTTTGGTGGCGATCGCGATCTAACGCGCGGCGGCCAAGCACCGCAATCCGATGTGCAAATTGTTTCTTTATTTAGCGGTTTAGTCACGTTAAACGAATTAGGCGAAGCTACAATACCGTTAGCCATACCCGACTTTAATGGTCAATTACGTTTAATGGCCTTAGCATTTTCTGATAAAGAATTTGGTCATGCCGAGCAAGAAGTCACGATCGCCGATAAAATTGTGACTCAAATAGCCATGCCACGCTTTTTAGCCATGGGCGACCACACCACAGTTGCTCTCGATGTCAGTAATTTAAGTGACTTTACTCAAGTGTTAGATGTGAGCTTAATCGCGACGGGTCCTGTTAAAGCACAAAATAAACCGCAGCAAATCACCTTAAAAAAAGGAGAAAAAACGACGCTCCGATATGCAATAGAAGCCACCGGCTTTAGTGGTAACGCCCTGTTCACGCTCAATATCAAAGGTGACAATTTAGAAGACGATATCGCGCGCGATTGGTCTTTAGGTTTACGGCCTCCCTACCCGGCGTTATTAACGCAAACACAAAAAATATTAAATACCGGTGAAACACTTGCCTTAGATAAAACGCTTATCGATTCACTTCATCAAGAGACCGTGCAAGCGGCAATATCAGTTTCTTCTAAAGCTAATATTGATCTGCAAAGCCAACTTAATCAATTATTAAGATACCCCTACGGATGCTTAGAGCAAACGAGCAGCCGTGTGTATCCGCTGATTTATGCTACATCAGACAAGCAACGATTAATGGGGCTTAATAGCGTTAACGAAAGTATGCGCATCGACATGATCAACAAAGGTGTTGAAAGGCTCGCCACTTTGCAGCTCAATAATGGCGGTTATGGGTTATGGAGCAATAAATCCAGCGAAGAACACTGGCTAACGGCTTATGTTGCCGATTTTCTGGTAAATGCACGCAATATGGGCGTTAACGTACCTGACGATATGTATGCCAAAACCTTAAAACGGTTAAGACGATATGTTAATCGCAGCAACAAAATGTTTAATGAACGTTGGAGTCAAGATGCCAATCATTATAACTTTGCTTATAAAGCCTACTCAGCCTATGTATTAGCCAACCTAAACCAAGTTCCTTTAGGCACATTACGTAGTTTAGCGCGTCATCATAGCTCACAAGCCAGAACCGGGTTATCACAACTGCATTTAGCGATTGCGCTGCTTAAAATGGGCGATTCAAAACTCGGTAACAAAATATTGCTTGATGCATTGTCTAATTTACCGCAAAAAAGAAAAGAGTATTGGGGTGATTATGGCAGTCACATTCGTGATTTAGCCATGATGATACACTTAATGTTAAAACACGAATTGGCCGAAAACAAAGCCATCGAATTAAGCTATACACTGGCCGATATTATTAACCAACGCCAGTATTTGAGCACACAAGAACGCAATGCCTTATTTTTAGCGGGGTTATCGTTAAAATCGGTTGAAGGTCATGTGTGGTCAGCTAATTTATTAATCGGCGCTGCTAAAACTCAAATTAACCAAACGATTGCTTACCAACACACTTTAAACGCCGAAGCGATTAACCAAACCGTTGAGCTCACGTCTACTCATGATCAACCGTTACTGGCCAGCATGCGAGTATCGGGCTATAGAAAAACACCACCACAAGCGAGTGCAAACGGGTTAAGCATTCAACGTAACTGGCTAACACTGAAAGGCGAAGAAGCCGAGTTATCTCAAGTTCAAGTCGGTGACTTATTTATTGTTCATTTATACATTACCGCCGAACAACGAACCCCAGATGCACTTGTGATCGATATGTTGCCAGCCGGTTTTGAGCTCGAAAATCAAAATTTAGCTCACGCAATAAAACTGGATGATATAAAAATAGAAGGTAAAAATATTGACCAGTGGCAACAGTATAACCCGCCAAAACATCAAGAATACCGTGACGATCGTTATGTAGCCGCCGTCGAAGTAAGAAAGCACAACGCAGTGAATTTATTTTATATGGTTAGAGCCGTTACACCCGGCGTATATAAAGTACCTTCGCCTTTAATTGAAGATATGTATCGCCCTGAGATTCGAGGCATTGGTGATACGAGCGGCGATATTAACATTGTTCAAAAATAAACATGCATTGCTGAACAATGTTAAACAAGTGGGTAGCGCAATTAAGCGTTACCCACTGCTTACGTTATTCATATCAAGCCTGTTAATATTGGCTTGGCTAGATGCTCAACACCCACTTTCTTTACCTAATAACCAAGGGGTATTTGCTCGAGTCGTGGTCGACGAAAACAACCGCCCTTTACGTACGTTTGCCGATAACAATGGTATTTGGCGTTATCCAATCGACTTATCAACCGTATCGCCTTTGTATATTGAAGCATTATTAAATTATGAAGACCGTTGGTTTTGGTATCACCCTGGTTTTAATCCATTATCGTTATTAAGGGCGGCTGGACAAAATATAATTAACGGCCGCATTGTGTCGGGAGGCTCCACGCTTTCTATGCAAGTCGCTCGTATATTACACCCCCACGAACGAAGTTTATGGGGCAAAACAAAACAAATGTTCAGAACCTTACAGCTAGAATGGCATTTAAATAAAACACAAATCTTACAGCTTTACCTCAACAATGCCCCTTTTGGCGGCACAATCGAAGGTGTACAAGCCGCCAGTTACACGTATTTAAATAAATCGGCCGTAGAACTCACCCATGCAGAAGCGGCATTATTAGCGGTATTACCCCAAGCCCCTACACGCTACCGCCCCGATTTACATCATAAAGCAGCCCAAAAAGCGCGCGATAAAGTATTACAACGGCTAGCGGACTTTAAAACATGGTCACAAGAAACTGTCGACGATGCAAAATTAGAACAAGTGTTTAGTTTTAATTATCGCCCAAATCAGTTAGCGCCCTTATTATCTCGACGTTTGCTAAGCCAACACCCTAACAAGCCGGTCATCAGAACAACCATTGATCGTGATTTACAACAAAGCCTGCAAGATACCTTAATGGCATATATGCAAAGCTTACCTAAACAAACTTCGGGTGCCGTTTTAGTTATTGATAATAAAACTGCAGCCGTAAAAGCGTATTTAGGCACCGCCGACTTTGCCAACGCTAGCCGATTTGGCTATGTCGATATGGTGCAAGCAATACGATCACCCGGCTCTACACTCAAACCGTTTATTTATGGTTTAGCCATTGACGACGGATTAATTCATTCGCAATCATTATTAGCCGATGTGCCTCGCCATTGGGGAACCTACAGGCCCTCTAATTTTAATGGCGCATTTAACGGCCCGGTTTCAGCCAGTGATGCATTGCAACGTTCTTTAAATATGCCAGCCGTTGATTTACTTGAACGATATGGTGTAAAGCGTTTTGTCGGGCAGCTCGCTAACGCAGGGGTTCAACTTTCGATCCCAAACCAAGACCCCAATTTAGCCATTATTTTAGGGGGGTTAGGCACATCATTAGAACAACTCGTGCAAGGCTACAGTGCTCTAGCCAATCAGGGGCAAGTTAAAACCTTGCGTTATTTAAAACATGAATTAAACATGGACAAAAATACACGTCAGTTATTATCACCTGCCAGTGCGTGGGTGATACAAGATATTTTATCGGGTATTAGTCGACCAGGTAGTATCCAAACATTAGCGGCCACCCGCCATAAAAATACATTTGCATGGAAAACCGGTACCAGTTATGGCTATCGAGATGCATGGGCGATTGGGGTTAATAAAGACTATACGTTTGGCGTTTGGTTAGGTCGGCCCGATGGCACCGCGGTACCCGGCCATTATGGACGCATAACCGCGGGGCCATTATTGTTTAATGTCGCCGATCAATTAAATATTAACGCCATGGCATCTGCCATTAATAAACCTAAAAATGTTGTATCTGAGATCATTTGCTGGCCTTTAGGTATTCGCTTAACCGATCAAGACTCCACATTTTGCCAGCAAAAAAAACAAGCTTGGATCGTTGATGAAGTCGTGCCACCCACCTGGCACATAGCCGATTCGGATGCTTGGCAAGGTAGCTTGTTTTCATTTTGGTATAATCCGCAAAATAATCGCCGCGTGTCGCTCGATTGCCCCGTACCCAACAAACAACATAAGCAAATTGCCATCTGGCCTAAAGTGCTTGAACCTTGGCTTAATGCTAAAGCCAAACGCGCAACACTGATCCCCCCCGTTGATCCTCAGTGCAACAACACGCTGATCACGCCCAGCAGCACATTAAAAATTATCGGCATTGAGGCCAATAGTATTTTTAAACAATCGGGTAATGATTCTGCATATCCTAGCGTTTGGTTAAAAACACTAGGCGGTGATGGCGTTAAGCATTGGTATATTAATGGCGAATATAGTTATGAGGCAATGCCAGATCAAAACGTTGAGCATGTATTACGTAATAAAGGCGAACAACAAATCGTCGTGCAAGATGAGCAAGGTAATAGCGACATGATTACCGTTTATTTTCAATAAACTGCGGTACACAAAAACAAAAAATAGATAAAAAACACAAATTCAATTTGTAGCACAGCATTGGGTTTAATGCCCTGTATACCAAAGTGCTTTTCTGGTTATCGGGGTATCTGCAGACATATAAGGGTTATTTAACATAAATACTTTTCGGTTTTTCATGTTACTTTTGATTAAATAATCGTTGGCAAACGCCATAAATAAGCGCTCAAACGAACCATCCGCAATGGCAATATTCAGGCCTTTTTCAAGCACATCGTGCAGTCGTTTGTTTTCTTTTTTCACAAAAAAATACACCGCGAGTGGATAGCTTAATGCAATGTGCTCATCAATGATAATGGGCATATCCTCGATCGCTTCTTTTTCACTGCCTATTTCTAATATCGAGCGAGGAAAATATTCAATGCGTTTTGCAGCTAACATTTTGAGTAAACCATCAGTCGAGATAGCTTGCCCAACCGTAAAACGATGATGTAGCAGTAATTGGGTATCTGGCCAATTAATACCTTGTCCAGCTGTCATTTTTTTTAAATCATTAACGTTTTTTATATCCGATAATAAATCAGGATTATCTTTGTGAATAAACATTAACCGTAACCCAATCAACCCTTTTAAAAGCGGGATCCGAACAGGCCGTAATGCTTGCTCTATCGTTTTATTGGTCGTAAACCAATGGGCATCATAAAAACCTTTTTGAATTAATTTAATACTGCGACTTTGATGCAACGATGTCGGAATAGGCACAACCTCCAACTGATAAGGCTCGCCCGATTTTTCTAACGCCAATTGAAATAATTGATACAAGTATAAGGTTCTTTCTTTATACAACGGATTAATTTTTTCACTCATGGTGTATTTAACATGCAAAACGGTATTTGAATTAACCTGAACATCATCATTAGCCAACACAGATGAGACGACCAATAGGTATAATACGCAACACAAACTCACATTTTGCATGTACCCACGCATTTTTCTGCTCATGAACTCTCCTTGTGCTTAAAATGACATATTCATTAACTAAAATATAAGTTTAAATTCATATTTTTGAAAGCGGCAATACAAAGAGCACAAAGTGAATAATACCAATTCATATAAATAAGTGATCTCTCAGAATGCATCCAGCGGTTTTTGAACAAGGCGTCGGTGTGCAGGAATGGTTGTTCCCTTTCAAATACCGATAACGCAGATCAAAAGCCGCTGGGGCATTCCTTTCAGGCGAGTTTTAAATGCGCTTACTCTGTGTTGCTCGAACTCAAAAGAGCACCACTATTCTTTCATGTAAGCGCATTTAAACGCTCGCTGAGTGGGCACTTATTATTACGGATTGGTATAAGTATCAAAATCACCGTAGAAAAATGCGAGAACAAGGCAAAAAACGTATCTAAGTGATTATTCTACCCGTTAATTTTAAAACGCCGTTATCGATTTTAACTCACTAAGGTGATCCGTTATTAGCGACAATGGCGATTACCGACATTAAAAATTCAGTAGCAACCCCTTCAAAACGACAAGATCGCACTGCCGCTTAATTTACAATACAATATGACTTTATACCGAGCCACTGACAGATAAATTTAACGGCCTGAAACACCAAGGAGAAGCCAAAAAATGTATGATCAATTTAAAGCCATTATTTTTGATATGGATGGCACGTTAGTCGATAGCGGCAAACTGCACGAAAATGCGTGGAGCCAAACACTTAATCATTATGGTATTCCAATCGACTCGGCTTTAATGCACTCACTTGCGGGTGTACCCACCAAAGAAACCGTCTTATTTTTAGCCAACCATTTTAAAATGACGTTATCGGTTAGTGCAGATGAAGTGAATGATTATAAAGAATCAATCGTTAAAGAAACATTACACATTTATGTAAAACCCACTAAATTAGCCGAATTTGCTAAAGAAAACAGCGGTAAACGCCCAATGGCGATTGGTACAGGGGCTTATACCGAAGAAGCAAAAGCCGTTTTAGCCGCCTGTGGTTTAACCGAATTAATTGATCATGTGGTAGGCGCTGATCAGGTTAACAACCCAAAACCCGCACCCGATACCTTTTTAAGATGTGCTGAATTAATGCAAACCGCACCTGAAGATTGTATTGTGTTTGAAGACGCACAAGCTGGCATTAAAGCCGCTAAAGATGCCGGTATGTTTTGTGTTGATGTGCACGAAAGCCTGAACATCGTTAATGATTATTTTTTAAGTTAAAAAATTAAACAACGCGTACACTTAACAACACAAAAAGCAAAATCTGCATACACTAACCAAAAGAAGATACCGTGATAAATTTAACCAACGCCGCTGCTTATTTATTTGATATGGACGGCACTATTTTTGATTCTGAAGCGATGTATTGCCAAGCTTGGATCCAATGCGCAAACGAATTTGATTTAGTGTTTACGGCCGAGATGTATCAGCCCTTTATTGGTGTGCCCACGCAGCAATGTTTACCACTTGCTCAACACATTTTTGGCCGTGATTTTAATCTTCAGCCTTTTCTCTCCCGCTTTATCGACATTTTAGACACCAAGAAAAAAGCAGGCGTGCCGTTCAAACCTGGGTTTATTGATTTTTTTGCATGGGTGTTAAAACAGAACAAACCCACTGCGCTTGTAACATCGAGTAATCTAGACGGCGTGATAAAAAGCTTTGCTTACCATAACCTTTCCGATAAATTTGATGCCATCATTACTCGAGATGACATTTCTGCCATCAAACCCGATCCAGAATGTTATTTACTCGCCTGTAAAACATTAAACATATTGCCCCAAGATACACTCGTTTTTGAAGATTCGAATACGGGGTTGTTAGCCGCTATAAATGCGGGTTGCCAAGCCATTGCTATACCCGACCAAATAGCAATAAAACCCGAAATAAAAACGCGTTGTTATCAGGTAACAACCAGTTTTGAAGCGCTACTATCGCACGTTGATTAATTCAGCCGTTTTATCTGAATAGGTCACTCAGCATAATGACCTTTAGATTAATTTCAGGTTTTAAGTCATATATTAAGCAATAATTTTATTCATCCGAAAAAAGATTGGACAATTTAATGCGAGAAAATAAACGCAATATCAATAAACGCAGTTTGTATGGTCAAGTTGCGAGCACATTAGGCATCATGAAAATTTATAAATGACGACTTTAAAGAACAGAGCAGTCTTAGCCACAGCATTCACGTAGGTTGGCGCTAAGCTTGCGAAGCCCAACGTCACGCAAGGTGTGTATTGACATGACAATTTTAGGGTTAGCCGTGTGTGTGTTGGGCTTCATGCTTCAGCCCAACCTACTCGGCTTTAAATGTTTGAGTTTAAATGTTGAGGTTTAAATAACAGAGCAATCTTAGCCACAGCACTCCCGTAGGTTGGCGCTAAGCTTGCGAAGCCCAACGTCACGCAAGGTGTTTATTAACATGACAATTTTAGGGTTAACCGTGTGTGTTGGGCTTCATGCTTCAGCCCAGCCTACTCGGCTTTAAATGTTTGAGTTTAAATGTTGGGGTTTAAATAACAGAGCAATCTTAGCCACAGCATTCGCGTAGGTTGGCGCTAAGCTTGCGAAGCCCAACGTCACGCAAGGTGTGTATTGACATGACAATTTTAGGGTTAACCGTATGTGTGTTGGACTTCATGCTTCAGCCCAACCTACTCGGCTTTAAATGTTTGAGTTTAAATGTTGGGGTTTAAATAACAGAGCAATCTTAGCCAAAGCATTCGCGTAGGTTGGCGCTAAGCTTGCGCAGCCCAACGTCACACTGGCTGGATATTAATATGACAAATTTAGGAATAAACAGTGTGTGTTGGGCTTCATGCTTCAGCCCAACCTACTCGAGCGGTACTAGAGCAATACAAGTATCGTTAAGCCTATGATTTTACTTAATATGTTTATTAATAAATTTTAAAAAAGTCTTAATTAAATCAGAATCTAGCCAAGTGCCTTCTGTTCGCGTTTCAAGTCCTTTAACTAAATTCTCATTAGATCTTTCAAACTGCGCATTGATGGCATCACTGCCATCAGGTGTGCCGGGCAAGTCGCCTAACTGACGTGCTTTTTGATTCGCTTTTTTGGCTTCGTCGAAATACATTTGCGACTTTTCTATTCTTTCTGGCGTGTTCATACTACAACCGGTAAAAACAGTTAATACCACAACCATCATTAAATACTTCATTGATACTTTATCCCTAATTAATCCATTTAAGCTAATAGACTTTAAATCGCGTATTTAGTTTAGAATATTTAGTAAAATATAGAGTAAAACTATTAAAATAGGCAACAGATTGCAAACGTATTCAGTGCCTATCACACCGTTACCGGGTCTGCTTATTTAGTCGTATTAAAGAAGTGAATAAGTGCAATCGGGCCACAACGTTATTAAAGCCCCCGTGTTTCAACGAAACTGTCTTTGCTCATGTTGCAAACGAATTAAATTACCCAACTCATTAACCATCTAAAATGACACAAAAAAAACAAATAACTTCATTTTATTTATTTTTGTATCATTTAATGTCATTATAATTGTCAACAATATACTAAATAAATGTAATTTATCGGTATGAATAAGGATTATTTATTCTCCGTAACCACAGTTTACAGGCATGTTATCTACACTAAATTGAGGAATTTTATGAAATTAACTAATCTTTCACTTCCCTATGCGTTCAAAAAGACAGCATTATTGATTTCAACAGCGTCTCTCGTCGCTTGCGGTGGCGGTGGCGATAATACGAACAATGACGTTGACGTTACGCCTGATACTCAAGCCCCTGTTATTACTTTAACTGGCGACAAAGTGGTAACTCATAATTTTGGCGAGGCGTATAATGATTTAGGAGCAACCTCAATTGATAATGTTGATGGCGCAGTTACCGTCACGCATAATGCAAATACCACAGTAAAAATTAATGAAGCCGGTAGTTACACGATTACTTATACTGCCACTGATGCCGCCAATAATACGAGCTCATTAACCCGTACCGTGAACATTAGTGAACCGGTTATCGTAGATACAACCCCACCCGTTATCACTTTAAAGGGAGATGCGGTTGTTGAGCATGATTTAGCCGATAATTACACTGACTTAGGTGCAAGTGCGATTGATGATATAGATGGAACCGTTACCGTAACAAACAATATGGCAACGGTAGTCGATTTAAATAAAGTTGGCCATTACACCCTAACCTATACGGCAACAGATGCCGCGGGTAATAGCAGCACGTTAACTCGTGATATCAACGTATTTTCGACAGCGGTCGTTAATGATTGGGATGGCATGCCGGTACCCGCAGAAAAATTTGATGGCACCGTGTCTTGGCAGTTGGTTGAAGATTTATCTGATAGCTTTAATTATGAAACACCTTACGGCTCAAACAAAGGAGTTGAATTTAACGCAAAATGGGAGGATGGTTACATTAATGCTTGGCCAGGGTTTGGCAACACAATATGGACCCCCAATAACTCGAGGGTAACAGCCGGCAACTTAGAATTAAAAGCAACATCACTTGATGCAAGTAAAAACACCAATAATTTTAGTGCGATCCACGCTAGAACCAGCATTATTTATCCTGCTTATATCGAAACACGCGTTAAAATAATGAACTCTGTTATGGCTAATGCAGTATGGATGTTAAGTGATAATAGCGCTGAAGAAATTGATATTGTCGAAGCTTATGGTTCAAGTTACTCTGAAAGTAAAGGGGCTTCAAGAGAGTGGTTTGCCCAGCGCATGCATTTAAGCCATCACACTTTTGATAAGAGTGTAAAACCAAATAAAGACTATCAACCCTCTACTGAATCAGGAACCTATTATCAACTTCCGCAAGTGCCATCATACTGGAGAGACGATTTTTACACCGTCGGCGTATATTGGCGCGACCCTTTCCATTTAGAATATTATATTAACGGTGAGTTAGTGCGAACCGTATCAGGTGCAGCCATAATTGACCCACATGAGTACTTAAAGGGTAATGGCTTATCATCACCTGAAACCATTTTATTTTCAGGTGCGGCTCAAGGCTGGCAGGTAGCGGGTGGTGTTTGGCCAACAGTCAATGAACTATCAGTCGAAGCGGATAATGTTTTTAAAATAGACTGGATAAGAACATACAAACGTATTGGCGGTACACCTTACGTTGCTCCAAAATAATAAGCAAAAATGAACGCGCTGTTTACCCTCAATATTATTGCCAAGTAAACAGCGCTTATCTATTTTGAAATCACGTTATTAATTACTTACGATTAAATATTTTATCGCCGAGCACGCCCAAAATACAGCCAGAAATAACGATCACACCGCCCAGTAATTGTAAGGCAGTTAACTTTTCATCCAAAATAAAATAGCTCAACGTAGCCGTTAACGGAATGTATAAATATTTGATTAAACCCGATACCGTTGTTGGTAATGCCGTTACGGCATAAACCCACAAAGAATGTGCAACAACAGTACCCACTAATCCCAAATAAATAAGCCCTAACCAATCATCATTTTTTATCTGCCAATCACCTAACGGAATACAAAAAGTAAAAATAACTAATGCGCCCGCAAACTGACCAAAAGTACGGATATCACCGTTTAAATGGGTCGATTTTTGATGAATAATGGGCAACGTACCATAAAAGCAACCACTCACAATACCCAGAATAAAACCAATAAGAGCGTTTGAGTTGAGATCAAATTGCCCGCCAACTAATACCGTACCCGCAATGCCTAACAATAAAGCAAACCAATGATACGGTTTAACCGCATGGCCTAAAAAATAACGCCCCGCAACAGAAAGATACAAACCGTAGGTCGATATGGTGGCAATGACCGCAATGGTTGCAGAGCCTAATTTAATCGCAAAAAAATAGGTGATCCAATGCAAGCCAAAACATAAACCCAGTGCCGCTAATATTAAATAATCTTTAGTGGTTAATTTGTTAAGCGCTTTAATAGCGGGTCGTAAAAAATAAAGCGCGGTTGTGGCTATAATCAACCGGCAAAAACCGATCACCCAAGGATCGGCACTGACCCACTTGATAGCGACCGGTACAGTGCTCATTACCACAATGCCGGCAAGGCCGATTTGGTAAGCTTTGGCTATTTCTTTATTAAATGACATAGATGTTGATCGCTTATATAAGGTTAATATATGCCCAAGTGATGTGGGGATATAATCGAGAAAGGGGTCAGAACCTAAAAGACAATTAGGCCATTTTAACGCAAAGTATGAGGCAACGGTTATATTTGAATGATATTAAAAATAACGCGGCAGCGACGACACCAAGCCGCTTAAATCTCAGCACAACACTTAAACTTAATACGCAACTAATACCAATCCGTAATAATAAGTGCCCACTCAGCGAGCGTTTAAATACGCTTACATGAAAGAATAGTGGTGCTCTTTTGAGTTCGAGCAACACAGAGTAAGCCCATTTAAAACTCGCCTGAAAGGAATGCCCTACTCTTTAATAACGTCAGGCGGTAAGTAAATAGTGAACTCGTTCACTGGCTCAACTAACACACTATGTGGCGTTTGTTGTTCACATTCAGAAACCAAGCCCATGCGACTTAACAAACCAAATTTTGCCAATTTTAGCTGCGCAGGCTTAACCGCTAATTGTTTATGCCAAACACGGTAGGTGCCTAATTTTCCATCTCGGCGATGATAAAACCCCGCTAAAGGATGCGTTAAGTAAACAAGTCCCGTTTCAAGATCTGAAAATCCCGGTAAAACCAGTTTGGTATCTGCCTTTTGCACCAATTCCACCTGCGCAGGAGCCCAAAGAGCACTGGTGTGCATTTTATATTTTGTATAAATATGGGTTACGCGATCATATTCACAATCAAATTGCACTTTACCTTTGTGCCAAGGTAAATTCCAAAGGTATCGCGGTATCGCTAAAGTCCATAAATCAAGGGTTGTCCCTAAAAACCAAACACATCTTTCACTCGTTTTATTATCAATAATATAAATTCGATAATTAGTTTGCCCCATCGTAAACTTAGGAAAAGGGTACACGGCAGACGTAAAATCGACATCAATGAACGGCACAACAGATATAAGCGCTTTTTCTTGATCGTCAATGTAAACGGTGTCTAATGTAAATCGGTCAGGTAACAAACTATCAAAACGACAAGGATCAACCGCATAAGTGATAATAGCAAAATGTTGTAGCTTACAGATAACGTCAACGCCTTGCGGTTCAGGCCTATCGTGTAAAAAATCGTCAAACTTTAATGAATTCAATAACGTTCTCCCAAAATATCATTTCATATCACGTGATCAACCATTAGATAAATGACTAACCACAAACCTAATTAAACGGATAATAACCTTAAAGATCAAAGCCAAATGAAGAGTTTAAGTTTAAAAAATGTACATAATGACAATATCTGCGTAACTATTTAAAATAATACTGGAAAATTTATGTTTTATCGTTAGAATCAACGACCTGATACTTAATCAGGTTTTAAACATGCGTCCGTAGCTCAGCTGGATAGAGTAGGTGGCTTCGAACCACTTGGTCGGGAGTTCGAATCTCTCCGGGCGCACCACTTCACTTTTTAGTCTTCCCAAAATAATCAAAAAACCTGCAACCCAAGCAAAATATTTAATGGTATTGCGATGGCTTATCAATCAGCCTTTAAGCTATCTGTTGCCGGCGCTATACGATCATTATTAAATGGTGCAGTGTGTATAATCACACACTAAAACAGGTAGTGGATAAGTCGACTAATACCAATCCGTAATAATAAGTGCCCACTCAGCGAGCGTTTAAATGCGCTTAAATGAAAAAATAGTAGTGCTCTTTTGAGTTCGAGCAACATAGAGTAAGTGAATTTCAAACTCGCCTGAAAGGAATGCCCCAGCGGCTTTTGACCTGCGTTATCGGTATTTGAATGGGAACAACCATTCCTGCACAAAAATGTCAGGAACATTTTTGAACAGTTTTGCTGGCTTTAGCGAAAGGCAGGATGCCTGAAGTACACCGACGTCTTGTGCAAAATAGATCACAAATATAAAGGAAAAAGATCAGGCCTATTAATGTGATAGATCACATCGTGTTTTTAATAACTTCGCTAGGGCGATGTGCTAATTATCAGAACCATCAACGCCTCAACTCAAAGAAACCTCAACTCAGTCTTTAGACTACCCTATTTGGGTAACAATACTAGAAAATATCTCATATTAATAAATAAATGCGGAAGCTCGGCCCGTATCTTAACTAGAAAACTTAATCATTTAACTTTATCATCAATATAGATAATCAGTTTGGAAAATAATATGTTGATCGCAGAACCAAAAAACAAGCCACTCACGCTAAAAAGCGTATCTAAAGTACTCGGAGTTTCTACCGCTACAATTTCAAATGCATTTAACCGTCCAGATCAACTTTCGGCTAAGCTTAGAGATAAAATTTTAAAGCAATGTCAAGAACTCGGTTATCACGGACCAAATTTAACCGCTCGAACTTTACGCAAGGGCGAGTCTGGCGTAATAGGCGTACTATTGAGTGATTCCCTTGCTTATTATTTTACCGATCCAGTCGCGAATCAATTTTTAACGGGGATAGCAGAAGTACTAGAGAAAAATCATAAACAATTGCTTATGCTTTCTTGTGCAGAATCAACAAAACAAACAAGTGGTATAGAAACTTTACCAGACGGATTTATTGTTTATGGTACTCAAGATAAAAACCCACTGTTTGAACGAGTACTGCAAACAAATAAACCCATTGTGACAGTTGATTTCGACACGGATAATTACGCGTCTATCAATATCGATAATCAGGCAGCCGCTAAAGAAGTTGCTATGTATGCCCTACAACACACACAAAATGCCAATATTGCCATTTTGGGATTAAGGCTAATTCATTCAGATAGGGTATGTCGAATTACAGAAGACGAACTTTATAATGAAGGTGAGTCAGTTTCGAGACGGCGCTTAACTGGTTATATGCAAGCAATTAACGAACAAGATTTAAACATTACTTCTGACTATATTTGGCACATTCCACACAATACTTACGAAGACGCAACAAAGGCCGCTCGAGAGGCGTTATCAACACACCCTCAACCAAATTGCGTGCTTTGCATGAGTGATGTTATAGCTGGTGCCGTATTAGCTATTGCACGAGAAAAAAATATTCAAGTACCACAAGAGCTAAAAGTTGTTGGCTTTGATGATATACCCGAAGCAAGCAGAACTAGTCCTGCACTAACAACGGTTTGCCAAAAAAGCATTGAAAAAGGACGTTTAGCCGCATCTAAATTGGTAAAGGGCGAGTTGACCCAAAAGACAATTCTGCCTACGGCGCTGATTAAACGCGAAACAGTTGAGTTTTAGTCGTTTCAGCGTATACCCTTCTTATATGAAGACGATACTGGGTAGACGGCTCTGGGCAAAGCCATTGCTATCGGGCTTAGTGCATGCAGCATAAATCGTCTTTAGTTTAGTCGCATCGTCAATCGTTTAGAGTAAAATAGACACCAACTTTCGATGTAAACATGCAGCCCATTAAATTACAGTCTTCATTATAAAAATAGGCTTTAGCACTATTTATGATACTTAACCCAACAATCAAGACGACAGTTCTTGGGCATAGTCCTATGCGTCTAGATTCAAAAGCGATTGCACAATACAACGGCTTTTTTTGCCGTGATAAGCCGTTAAAATAATATAGTTTTGGCAAAAAAAGTATACCCAGCCTTAATCCAACTTACCATTAATTATAACGTTTTAGTAAAAAAATTAATTATAAAAAACATAGGTAAGTTTTATTTATATATAAAATTCAATACCTTAAAGTATAAAACAAAAACAATCCATAATCATTGCTTGCAAAAAACATAATTACAACTTAACCTACTTAAACGATTAAGTTTATTTCTTTGTGATTTTAATAAGTGAGCTACAAGTATGACTAACAGCAATAAAGTTCAACTCATTACCTATGTCGACAGACTAACTAATGGTGGTCTTCAAGACCTGAATAATTTAATGCAAACAGAATTGAAAGGCGTATTTGGTGGCGCACACTTACTCCCCTTTTACTACCCAATTGATGGCGAGGATGCCGGGTTTGATCCGATAGATCATACTCAAGTCGATTCTCGTATCGGTAGCTGGCAAGATATAAAACACTTAGGGCAAAACTACCAAATCATGGCAGATATGATCGTTAATCATATGTCAGCACAATCACCAGAATTTTTAGACGTACTTCAACACGGTTCGCAATCTCGCTATTACGAACTTTTCCTGACTAAAGAAAAAATTTTTGGTGACAATGCTGACCAATCAGATGTAAATAAGATTTACCGCCCTCGCCCCACACCTTGTTTCACTCCTATTCAGTTAAAAACCGGAGAAACTAAAGCGTTTTGGACAACATTCACCGCAAATCAAATAGATATAGATATCAATTCTGCGCAAGGAAAATCTTACCTGGAAAGCATATTAGATGCTTTTTCGGCCAATAATATATCGTTAATCCGCCTAGATGCTGCCGGTTACGCCATTAAAAAGGCGGGAACTAACTGTTTTATGTTAGAAGAAACATTTGCTTTTATTAATGACTTATCAAAGAGAGCAAAACAAAGAAACATGCAGTGTTTAGTAGAGATCCATTCACACTACCAAACACAGTGTGAAATCGCACAACGATGTGATCTTGTCTACGATTTTGCTTTGCCGCCGTTGGTATTACACACCTTGTTTAACCAAGATGCCGCTCCATTAGCTAAATGGCTAGATGTTTCGCCACGCAATTGTGTGACGGTACTAGATACACACGACGGCATTGGTATTATTGATGTGGGTAAACATGGTGATAAACCAGGTTTGCTAGATGACGAGGCAATAGATAGTCTTGTAGAAGAGATCCATAATCGTAGCGGTGGTCAAAGTCGCCAAGCGACCGGAGCCGCTGCCAGTAACTTAGACTTGTACCAAGTCAATTGTACTTATTACGATGCTTTAGGTGCCGATGACAAGTTATATTTGATTGCCCGAGCAATACAATTTTTTAGTCCAGGTTTACCTCAAGTTTATTATACCGGCTTATTAGCGGTACAAAATGATATGGATTTATTAACTAAGACGCAGGTTGGACGCGATATTAACCGCGCTAATCTTGATTTAGACCAAGTAAAACAGCAGTTAACTTTGCCTGTTGTAAAAGGCCTGATCAAGTTAATCAAAATACGTAACGACCATGAAGCGTTTAACGGCTCTTTCAGCCACCAACTTAGTGAAAAAGAATTTATCATGAGTTGGCAAGCCCCAAATAGCAGTGCCAAACTTATCTTAGATATCCAGCTTCTCAATTGCACCCTAGAGTTAAAACAGGCGGAAAATACTAACACAATAACAATAGATGAATTTTTATAAGCTTAGGATCCAAAACATATTATAGACACAAGTATCTCGTTCAAGACGAAACCTAAATATTTGCAGTCATTCCTGATCGCGCGGAGTGCTTATCTTCTATAAGCACTCCGCGGCAAACAAAGACAATAATACACTATTACCCGCTATAGGAGTACGCCTTTTGGTAGGAAATAAACCGGCTCACGATCCAACAAATAAAAACCGTATAAAAAATGTATTAACTTGGGCTGTAAATAATTTACACCAGAAGATCAACACATATGATTTGGCCAATCGTGCATTTTTAACACGTAGCACATTTGACAGACATTTTCGTGAAACAATGCAAACTAGCCCACACGCATGGCTGACAAAAGTCAGGCTAGAAAAAGCACAAAGCTTATTAGCGTCTAGCAATGTTTCAATTGAAACAGTTGCTAGATCTTGTGGCTATGTTTCAGCTTTATCATTGCGAATTAGCTTTAAAAAACAACTAGGACTAACCCCCGGACAATTTCGTAAACTTCAATAATAAATCCATTGAACGTAAAACCATCAAGGTACCAAGCCACTAAAAAAGCCAATTAACTTAAACATTTAAGTTAATATATATTAAATAATTCCTATAAAAAAACATAACACAAATTAATTTTTTCTTACTATTCAACCTCTTAAGTAAAAACTCGCGATTTTTTAAAATTATAACTTGCCTTTAACAAAACTATTACACTAAAATAATCTTAATCGATTAAGATTATAGAAAAAATTATTTTGTAAACTATAATTATCACAATAGGTAGGCCACCCCTACTAGGAGCATACACAATGACAAAAACGTTAAAGTTAAACTCAACAACCTTATTGGTTACATCAGCCCTTGTAAGCAATCTAGCGTTGGCTCAAGAAGATACTCAAGAAAATAATCAAGCCGATGCATTAGATTTTGAGCAAATAATTGTGACTGGAACCCCTCACGCTACAACAAAAATGAAGTCGAGTGTATCGGTGAGTACGCTTGAAATAGGCGATGTCGAAATTGCATCACCTCGAACCTCTGCTGAAATTCTACGTTCAATACCAGGTATAAAATCTGAGTCTACTGGTGGTGACGGAAATGCCAATATTGCGGTACGTGGCTTGCCAGTCGCAGCCGGTGGAGCAAAATTTTTACAATTACAAGAAGACGGATTACCCATTCTACAATTTGGTGATATTGCATTTGGCAATGCAGACATTTTCTTAAGAGCTGACAGTACAATCGAAAGTATTCAAGCCATTCGGGGTGGCTCAGCTTCAACCACAGCCAGCAATGCACCAGGTGGTATTATTAACTTTTTAAGTAAGACAGGCGAAAGCGAAAGTGGCAGCCTAGGTGCAACTATAGGTTTAGATTACGATACCATTCGCTCTGATTTTGAGTTTGGCGGTTACCTATCAGATGACATTCGTTTTCATATTGGTGGCTTTGTTCGTGAAGGTGAAGGTGCACGCGAGACTGGCTACAACGGATTATCTGGTGGGCAAATTAAAGCAAACTTGACCAAAGAATTAGACAATGGATATGTTCGAGTTTACTTTAAGCATTTAAACGATCACAGCACCAGCTATTTACCAATGCCCATGTATGCAGACGGCAGTTCTATACCTGGTTTCGATGCACAGTCAGCTACCCCTCACTCAGCCTACCTGCTATCAACTCTGCGTTTAAACGGCGATAATAACATTAGCCGCGGCGATGTGAGAGATGGTATGAACCCAGTTGTTAATGCCGTCGGTTTTGAAACATCCCTTGATTTGAGCGATGACTGGAAATTTGAAAATCGTTTTCGTATCACTGATATATCCGGCTCTTTTGTTTCTTTATTCCCTGCAGAAGTAGCAGACAGTGACACAATTGCAGCTTCGTTCGGTGATGGTGCCACATTACATTACGCAAACGGCCCACAAGCAGGAGAAGCTTTTCCTACTAACGCCAATGACAATGGCTTAGCGATGCGTATTCACACATTTGATGTCGGAATAAATGATTTTGGATCTCTCGTTAATGACTTAAAACTTACTCGTACATTCGACGAGCTATCTGTAACCGCTGGTTATTATGTTGCCCGTCAGGAAATTAACATGTCATGGTTGTGGAACTCTTACCTCATGGAGGTAAAAGGTGACAATGCGGCATTACTTAATGTAAAAGATAAAGACGGAAATGCATTATCTGAAAGTGGACTTTACGCTTATGGCGTCCCTTTTTGGGGCAATTGCTGTCAACGTAACTATGATTTAACGTACAATATTCGTGCACCATATTTAGCACTTTCAACTGAAGTTGGTAACTTTACCATTGATGCGAGTGTTCGTCGTGACGAAGGCGAAGCCGTTGGTACATACGCTGGCGCAGTACAACAAGCTATTGATATGAATGGTGATGGCACTATTTCAGTGCCTGAACAAAGCGTATCAGGTATCGATAATGCAAACCCACAGACCGCCAACTATGACTGGGGCTACACCTCATACTCTATCGGTTCAAACTATAGTATTAATGACAGCAATTCATTGTTTGCCCGCGTTAGCCGAGGTGGTAGAGCCAACGCTGATAGATTGGCTTTTGGAAAAATCCGCCCTGATGGCTCTGTAACCGCCGAAGACTCAATAGACTTAGTTGATCAGGTCGAAGTGGGTTACAAGTATAAAGGAGATGGACTTGGCTTATTCGTGACAGGCTTTATGGCTGAAACGGAGGAACAAAACTTTGAAGCCACTACCCAAAAATTCTTCGACCGTGTTTATGAAGCAACAGGTATTGAACTTGAAGCTGCTTATAATATCGGAGATTTTAACTTAAAAGGCGGTTTAACTTGGACAGATGCAGAAATAACGCAAGATCAAGTCAATCCAGATGTAGTCGGCAATACACCTCGTCGTCAAGCTGACTTGCTTTATACATTTACCACGTCTTACATTATGAACGAAGCAACCTTTGGCCTTAATTTGATCGGAACAACCGACGCGTATGCACAGGACAACAACGATCTAAAATTTGATGGCTATACACAAGTTAATGCTTTTGCACAATATTTGATCACTGAAGACTTTTCAATCTCACTAAACGTAAACAACTTGTTTGATGCCATCGGTATAACCGAAGCGGAAGAGGGTTCAGCGGCGAGTAAAGATGTCATCAGAGCTAGAGCAATTAACGGTCGAACTTCATCACTATCTTTACGTTACAGCTTCTAAATGCAGCACGCCACGGCTTAGCCGTGGCTCCAATAATTTCAGACATATTAAGTAGAGAATTATGAATCCAAACAACGCCAACTTAACAACCATCCGCTGGCTTACCTATCTGATGTTCATGATGTTTGCAATGACCACTGACGCTGTGGGTGTGATCATTCCCGAAATTATCAAAGAATTTGATTTATCTATGACAGCTGCAGGCGCATTCCACTACGGTCCCATGGCCGCCATCGCAATAAGTGGAATACTACTTGGTTTTCTCGCCGACAGGTTAGGTCGAAAAACGACCATCATCATAGGTTTAAGCATTTTTACGGTGGCTTGTGGATTATTCGCGGTTGGTAATAGCTTTAGTTTTTTCCTATTTTTACTGCTTTTGTCTGGACTTGCTATTGGCATTTTTAAAACGGGTGCATTGGCATTAGTCGGCGATATTTCAGAGTCTACGCAAAGTCATACCAAGACGATGAATCTGGTTGAGGGCTTTTTTGGCATTGGTGCCATTATTGGTCCCTTTGTTGTAACTTATTTTCTTAGCCAAGGCTTCAGCTGGAAATATCTTTACATTAGCGCGGGGGTCATTTGTATTTTACTTTGTATTACCGCTGCGTTAGTGCATTACCCCCAAACGGTCAAAAAATCGGCTGAGCCAATCAAACTCAAACATACGTTAACGATGCTAAAAAACCCTTTTGCTTTGGGGTTTTCTTTTGTGATTGCTTTGTATGTAGCAGCAGAAGCTGCCATTTATGTTTGGATGCCGACCTTGCTAGCAAACTATGATGGCTCGTTTACGTTCTTAGCTACTTGGTCTTTAACTATTTTCTTTGTATTGCGCGCCTTAGGTCGATTTTTAGCGATTTGGTTATTGAATCTAATTGCTTGGGAGCTAGCCATGCTAATTTTATCTAGCGCTATTTGTATTTGTTACATTGCGAGTATGACACTTGGTTTAGATGTGGCAGTTGTTCTATTGCCATTATCAGGATTGTTTATGTCAATGATCTACCCCACTCTGAATTCTAAAGGAATTAGTTGTTTCGATAAAAAACAGCACGGAGCCATTGCAGGGGTGATTTTGTTTTTTACTGCGGCGGCAGCGTCTTTTGGTCCTATGCTAATGGGCGTGTTTAGCGACTTAATGGGCGGTCATGCGAAGTACGGATTTTATCTGGCGACGGTATTTGCCACACTGCTCGCTGTAGCTATGTGGTACAACTGGCTTAAACGCCCCGCGAGTCAACAGTTAATCAATCAAAATCAGATGGATTACAGCTAAATACCCAACAATACCCCTTTTTATGTCTCTATAAGATCGAAACCAAAGCAGATACTTTCTGACGAAATGGCCTTTCTATAGAGACTACCTCATTAAAAGTTTAAGGTAAGAGCAACATGAACTATTACGCAGCAATTGAAGCTGGCGGCACAAAATTCAACTGTGCGTTGATCAGCCAAGATAAGCAAATTATAAAACAAACGCGAATTCCCACTACCATTCCAGAGCAAACATTGGATCGGGTAATAGAGTTCTTTAAAGAGTTACAAAAACAATACACGATTTCATCACTGGGTTTGGCTTGTTTTGGACCAATCAATCTAGATTCCAGCTCAATACAATACGGCAATATTACAACCACGCCTAAGCCCGGTTGGGCAGACTTTCCAATTAGCCGTCAGTTAGCAAAACAACTTAATTTACCGGTATTTTTTGATTCTGATGTCAATGGTGCAATATTAGGTGAATATCTTTGGGGTGCTGCAAAACATAGCAAGGTAGCTGTGTATGTAACAATAGGTACAGGATTTGGTGGTGGCATTATTGCAAATGGCCAAATACTACATGGACTCCATCACCCCGAAATGGGACATATGTTGATCCCTACCACTATTGAACAGGGTCATTGCCCTTTTCATGGCAGCTGTATAGAAGGGTTAGCATCGGGTACATCAATGGCCAAAATTTGGCAAGAACCGGCGGAAAAACTCATAGACAGACACCCAGCATGGCAACTTCAATCAGAGCACATTGCTCGCTTTTGTTATAACTTATTAGTTACACTAGCACCCGAAAAAATAATTCTAGGTGGCGGTGTTATGCAAAATCCAGCACTGCTGAATATGACGATCGAAAACGTTCAAAAAATAATGGCCGGTTACCTAACCCTAGGTAAATCAATGAATGAAATTATTGTAGAGCCTGGTTTAGCGCAACTTTCTGGCTTGTTTGGCGCTTTAGCCTTAGCGCAAGGCAAAGGGAGCCACAGTATTTGCTAATACTTTCCTTGAATTAAAGTGTTGAGTACGACCATAAGGTCTCAACACTTTCTTTTAACCCTTAGGGCGTGTTTACCTTTGTCGTATCGATTTTGTTCAATTCCAAAGCGTTTTGATCGCGGCATTGGCTTGATGGCATAGTGGTTCTACGTCAACAACCAATAACAAAGAGCAAAACGTTTTGGATTGAACCCAAAGGGCAGCGCATTTGCCCTATTTCTACTATGTTGCCCCACATGGATGTGGGGTAAGGTGACTTTGCAGGAGCATAAAGTCTTTATCGCTCTTTTATGTAGAATAACGACACCGCAATCGCTCTGCCTTGTATAAATCGTGCAAATACGGCTGCAAAAGCATACACAAAAGATAAACACGCCCTAGCGTCATATTCACGTAAGGCTAGGTGTAATTTTATCTCTAGCTACAGAAGTCCAAATATAAGTTAGTCGTTAAACAAATAACTGGCGTTTTTTACTTAATACAAAGAATCATTGCATAAAATTAATTACAAGCAAGAGTTAGGATTGAGTTCATCAAAATTCAAAACCCGCCTGTGAGAGAGCGCGGCTCGAGAGATAACATCGGAAAAGTAGAGCTCAAATAATTGACTGAAATCGCCATTGTCTTTAGCTAATGCTAATCCCTGCTCTAAATGATTAGCTAAATGTTTATTACGTTTAGATAGTACAAAATAAACAGGTGAATCGTAATACCAAGCCCAGTTATCTAAAATACTAACTTCTTTGCTACTATGATCCAACTCACTATAAACTTCAAATAACGAACGCGGTAATATATTAGCTCGGCCTTTCGTTAGCATACCAAACAGCCCGGTGTAATTCGCCGTTGTAGCGACAACCATTCCTTTGTTTTTAAATAATTTAGCCTCAGGCCAATCATGGCCGCTAATAACAGAGCGAGCTAACCAATCACAACGGGATTTAACTGCGTCAAATTGCGTTTTATTTTTACTTGCAACTAATAGCAAGCGCCATCCAAATAGCTGTTGATAAATAGGAAATTTGATAACTCTAATATTGCTGTTTAAACGAGATTGGTCCACAACCGTCCAAAATAGGTCTATTTCACCATGCGTTTCGATATTTTTTATCACTCTTCCTTGCTGCATGACAACCTTAGTGGGAATTAACTCCAGTGATATATCGACTTTAGACGCAGCCAATTTTAAAAGAGCAAGCGGATAACGGTTTCGATTATCGTCAACTGATTCGGGCTTTGGATAAGTAACTTTAACCGATGCGCCCCAGCATACATAATCGAAACAACATACACTCAAGGCTAATGCTAAACTAATTAGCTTGCGAAAAAGAGGAAGCTTTTGATAGTTCTTCATAAGAAAACCATAACTGATTATCTAAAACCTGAGTGGTGCTCGTTACGTACGGGTTTTGCAATTGTAATAACTTGCGTTGTGCAAAATTAATATTCTTTAATGCTTTTGCTACCTGCTCATCTTGATAAAGATAACTGAGATATTTGCCATTTTTAATCGTCTCTAGCAGCCCCTGTTTAATTTCTTTATGTAGATCTTTATCACGCACAAAGAAATACATAGGAGCAATGTAGTGAAATAAAATATTAGGTTCGACCACTAAACCATATGATTTCTCTCTTTCCAATTCGCTCCACGGCTCATGAATACCTCGAGGGAAATAATCAAACCTTTCCCCATCTAACATTGGAAATAAGTTTTTGTACTTTAACTCTTTAACAACGGTTAATCCGTTGGCAGACAATACCGCCGTATCAGCCCAATACGTTCCTTGTCCCGCTTTAAATTGACGTAAATCAGCTAGATTTTTAACATTGCTAAATAGGTCAATTCGTTGTTTTTTAACAAGAGCGACTCGCCACCCCATAAGACCACGATATACGGGTATATAAATGGCTTTGAACCGCTGCTCGAGCTCTTTATTTGAAAGCTCCCACATAATATCGATATCACCAGATTCTAAATCGTTTCTTACCCTTGATGTTGCAACTGGGTATTGTTCTGATTTGTACGGCGTGCTTAGTTGATATCCATATTGTTTCACTAATACCTGATTAAGTAAAACGACAGGTAATGAGCGGCTATTCGCATTTTCTGGAATGAAAATGGGTTTAGCACTTAATTGACACAAAATAATAAAATAAGACAACAAAAACAATTTCACAACACACCAACTTAATCGATTAAGATAAGTGCAAGTGTAAATAAATCACGAGTATAATGCGAGATAAACCATATTTTTTTATTCCAAAAGGTATATTAAAATAAGTAAAACCTTCACTCACTGAAGTATAAACTTAAACGTTTAACAACAGGCAAAATACCGAGCGTTCCACGTACCTTTATACAAAGGCTGTAAAAGATTGGCGCTTAGCAATTATTAATCAACACACCAGAGGGTGGGCGCTAGCCGTTAAACTCAATGCTAGGGGTAATGTTAATTTAGTGTCTGAAGTGTGCTGTATGAATTTATACCGTACTAATTTATACAATATTGATTAATCAAAATAAGCAGCGCATTAATTAAAAATGAATGCGCTTTGATCAATTTAGTTAGTTCATTTAACTATTGGCATTGGTTGTTGCAGCCACAACACCAGCCGTAGCGACAGCTTGTTGTGCCGCGATTTGATTGGCAATAAGCGCACTATTTTGACTTTCACTCGCAATAATACACGTACTGTAGCCAAAACCTTTAAGCGTGTTTTCCCAAACAATCGCACCATCTGAGGCCTTTAAACAAAAAAGGTGTCCACCCGAATAAGCGAATATTTTGTCATTCTCATAATATACATTCGTGATGGTTGAACTTTTTAACTTGGTTGCCCACAATTTATCGCCCGTATTTTTATTAATACAAACAACATGACTTTTAATACCTAAAAAGAGTTTATCCATTGCATCTGCCATCGTTATATTCCTTATTGTTTGTTCGAATAATTTTATAAATATTCAATTGCGTAAAGTGTTGGCATTTATAATATCGGTATAAATAGAGTATTCAAGGTGATCATCTAAATACCGCAACCCGTTGTTTACTTATGAGCAATTAAATATATTAGCTTAAGAATACAGATAACAAAGCTTTCAGCTCAACGTTAAACTATATCAATGCTAATATTTATATACCCAAGTCACTTCAAAATGCGAGTTCAGAGTCCCTGAGCGATTTTAATTCTAGGCGTATTAATGCAGGAATGTAGTCCCCTTTCAAGTTAATACAACAACGAAGTAAAAGCGCTCAGGGGCTCCGTCCCGGTGGGTTTTAAATTGATTTATGCTGTGTTAAACAGGCTTAATTTAACCCGTTAAACTTGCACCTGTTTGCCGTGCCTAAATCAATTTAAATTCCCACTGAACCCTGCATCTTGAAGTGACTTGGGTATAATACACGAATGAACTTACATCGAGTTTATTAAAGAAAACAACAAAAGTGGCTAGAGATATAAATTGAGACTTAAGATAACGCAAAAAAAATTAACATTATTAAAGATCATCATACTGATTGGGTGTTGCATGCCCATAGCCAACTTATCGGCCGAGGTTATTATTTATGGCGGTAAAGAATCCGAACCCTATCACCTGGATTTATTAAAGCTCGCGCTCAGCTACAATACCGATAAACGCTACCAAGTATATAAACACCAAGAACCTTTGCCTAAACAACGTGCTTTTAAGTTTATGGAGCAAAATACAGGCGTTGATGTATTAAGTGGCTCGGCCACTAAAGAACGACAAGCACAATACCGAGCGATCCACGTTCCTTTATACAAAGGCTTAAAAGGTTGGCGCTTAGCCATTATTAATCAACACACGCCGGATTTATTCAAACAAGTTAAAAATATAAAGCAATTAGCCCAATTAAATCCCACTCAATTCCATAGCTGGATAGCCAGTAAAGTGTTTAAGCACAATAAAATTAACGTAGCAACTAGCAGTAGTTTTAAAGGTTTATTTCAAATGATAGATAGAAAGCGAGCGGATTATTTACCCCGATCGTTATTAGAAGTCGAAAAGGACCTAGCGCGCTACCCAGAATTAAATTTAACACTCGATCCATATATCTTAATAAAGTATCCCAGTGTTTCGTATTTTTTTGTCAATAAACACAACAAAACGCTGGCCAATCATATTGAGCAAGGTTTAAAAAAGGCTTTAAAAGATGGCAACTTCGATCGCCTATTTAATCAAACATTTGGTAAAGTGATTAAGCAATACAACCTAGAAAACCGCAACGTAATCGAACTAGAAAACCCATTTTATTATGATCCCAGAACAAACACTGGCACAAATAAAAAGTGATGTTCACGTTATTACCATCAAATATTAGTCTGAATATTTATAACTTAATAACATTCGAACACCACAAAAAGCCTCATATGGGGAAATCTGTCTTTTAAAATATCATGCTTCTTACCTGATGATAACTTTAACGATCATAATAAACCGCTTTTAATTTGTCTGGTTCGTATTACACTTGATGCAAGCTCTTAAAATTAAGGATAAATCATGTTTAAAGCAATAACGTTATGTGTAATGTTATTTAGTTTAACCGCCTGCCAAACCGCCTATTATTCGGCTATGGAAAAAGTAGGCTATCACAAGCGAGATATTTTAGTTGATCGAGTAAAAGATGCGCAAACATCTCAAACCGAGGCGCAAGTACAGTTTCAATCCGCACTTGAGCAATTTCAATCGGTTGTTAGTTTTGATGGTGGTGAATTAGAAGATGCATATAATTCACTTAATGATCAATATGTAGCCAGTTTAGATTCCGCTGAAAATGTGAGTAACAGAATTGATAAAGTAGAATCGGTCGCTGATGATTTATTTGATGAATGGGAAGATGAATTAGATCAATACACCAGTGCCAAGTTAAAAGCACGTAGTCAAAAGCAATTACGGGCAACCCAAACCCAGTATGGTAAATTGATTAAATCGATGCGCAAAGCTGAATCTAAAATGCAGCCTTTTTTATCAGCCTTAAATGACAATGTTTTGTATTTAAAACATAACTTAAATGCAAAAGCGGTTGGCGCATTAAAAGGTGAACTAGGCAGTATTCAAAAAGATGTGAAATCACTTATTGCCGAAATAAACAGCTCTATTGAACAATCAAACAAATTCATCAAATCATTAGAATAACGCTGCTTACCCTTTTAAAGTAACTCAGCACCGTGCTGTTCGCACAAAAATCGGTTTGTGATACGAGTATCTAAGCATACAAACTATGTACAGAACTTTTATCACACTCCGCTTTATCGCTAAACCCCCTTCCAAAAGATTAAACATTACTTTTTATAAAACAAACCTTGTTTACCACCAAACATAAAATCGATGCCCCCCTCACCTATTATTTTTAGTATTTAGCTTACACTGGTCAATCAGGGCCTAATTTACGAGAAATATCCATTGAGTCAGAATATCGGATGCCAAAACCATATTTTTGTATAAAAATTAGACAAAAAGACCATTAAATTAAGATATAGAACAAAAATACAGCAGAAAAAAACAGAAAACAGCTAAAATCTAGTATAAATGTACACCATTAAAAAATTAACTATTTTCGCCTATAACTCGCTGTTAGCGTTCGGAATGCGGCGAAAATCGATTTTATCGGTAGCCTGTTTATTGAGCAAAAAAGCCCGGCGCAACATCATAATAACTCGCACCAGCAGCTTCGACTTGACGGATCTCGTCTAAATAAAGAACGGCATCTTTATTTCTATAGTCAAAGTGGGCACTTATTATTACGGATTGGTATTAATACCCGCTTGTGCAAAAATTTCAAAGGCGTATCACGCATGGCAACTTAAGGAATGCGTTTGGTTATTAATATGATCACCTTGAGAAACATCTTTCGCGTAGGGTGCTGTGGGCTTGAAACCACACCTTCTATCCATTAAGCATAAAAAAACGAGCTTCCTTTACGGTAAGCTCGTTTTTTATGGGGTTATTAATAAGGTTAACTTTTTATCAGCGCGTTGCAGAACCGATATATAGTCTTCTCGCTCAGGTTTTATGGTTCATTGTCAGCGCTTACTCTCGACTTTGGCTCCTGCGTCGTTCTAACACCTAAATCCATTTAGGCGGCCCCAATCACATAGAAGAGCATATGCTCATGGGGTCTCGAAGCTTGCCTGCATGGATGCAGGTAAGGGGCGAGAGCAGGACGCGGTAGCTTTGACGGTTTTGCTTACATGGAAGTAAGTACTTAGGTTTCGTCTGGAACTAGAAACCTGCCCCTAAAACCCGATCGCTTTGACTATAAGCCCTATTATTAACGTTATCTCATCATTTTATAAGCGGTTTTATCACAAAGCTATATTGATAATCACCGGCTTTAACTTGGTATTTTTCAAGCGTTTCAGCGAGCGTTGTCCACGAATCAGTGCCCCCGACCCCAGCTTGTTTTAAATCGATGTTTAACGTATTAAAACCTTGTGGCTGTAAATCATATGAATGCAGCGCTTTATCTAAATTTTGCTGCGACCATGGCCACACTGACATGCTTAAATCTTGCTTGCCATCAACAATAAGGCCGTTACCTTGAGCGTTAGTGAGTTGCCACCAATCAACATCGGTTCGGTTGCCATTTTCTTGCGGCACGATGTAGTTGTAGTTCATATCACTAACCGATGATTGATAAATATTAACTTCTGAGCCGCTATTACGATCAGCATAATTTTCGAATGGTCCACGACCATAATACGTTATGTTATCTAAACTTTTAGCGACGCCCATTTGCATGCCAACCCGAAACATATTGGGCAAGGTGGTGTCTGCATTGACTTTTACATTTACCGTTACGTGGCCTAAACCATTAACTTCAAAGTTTTGTTTAACCGTTACCCCAGCAGGCGACGATAACTCAACCGTTACGGCAACCTTATTATCAGCCAAATGCTGACTGCTTATTTTATTAACGCTTAATTCAAGATCGCGCCAAACCGCACGTGTTGTGGCGGCTTTGAGTCCACCGCGATCATTATCCGTAATAGCACGCCAAAAGTTCATATTGAGCGGGGCTTTTAGCCAAGCTTGTTGATTGATCGTGTATTGATTTAAATGCCCTGTCTTTTTATCAAAGGTTAGGTTTATTAAATCATTGTTGATCGTCAGCTGCTGTTTAGTTTCATTAAGTAATAATTTTTGACCGTTGTTTTTAGATAACGCAAGGGCTTTAAACCAAGGCAATTCAAATTTTTCTTTGGCGACTTCAAATCCAGCGTCTGACCACAGGTTATTGGTTTTGGTATGCAAACTTAATCGTAACCAATAACGCACACCCGCTTGTAATTTAGGTTGTTTAAACGGCACAGTGATCTGCTTTTGTTGCCACGGTGCAATATCTAACGCATTTAAATCACCTTGTTGTAATACGTTATCATCGGCCATTAACTGCCAAACCGTTTTAAATGCAGACAAGTTAGAATGGAATAATCGGTTAGTGATTTTCACTTTACCTTTATTCAAGTTAACCGCTTCAATTTTAGCCGGTTGGAATACATATTTGGCATGCCATAATTCGGGGGTCGGATTACCATAAGAATCAACAATGCCGTTTTGGTTAAAGGCACCCGAATTAGGGGTATCACCAAAATCACCGCCATAAGCTAAAAATTTCACACCGTCTTTTTCATGCTCTAACCCTTGGTCCATCCAATCCCAGATATAACCGCCAATTAGATTTTTGCGTTGCCAAATAAGATCCCAAAACTCATCCAGATTACCTAAACTATTCCCCATCGCATGTTCATATTCACACATTAATACAGGGCGTGTAATGGTGCTGTCGTCGGCTAACTCTTGTAAGTATTTAACACTCGGATACATGCGACTGATCACGTCAACGTAGTCTGGATCAGTTGGATTAGCCATTGTCGATTTACGCCCTAGCTTTTCCATTGTTTCGGGTACCCAATACCAATAAGTGGGTGGTTCAATAAAATTAGGGTGATCAGGTTGGCTTTGTGCGCCTTCATAATGCACAAATCGGGTTGGGTCAAAATCTTTAATCCACCCTGCGGCAGCCGCATGTGCAGGCCCCATGCCCGATTCATTACCTAAAGACCAAGAGATAATAGACGGATGATTTTTATCACGCTCGACCATACGCACAATGCGATCCATGATGGGCGCTAGCCAATTGTTGTCATTACTGAATTGACCACCAAAAAAGTGACTTTCTACGTTGGCTTCATCCATCACATACAAACCGTATTGATCGGCGAGTTCAAGAAAATAAGGGTCATTGGGGTAGTGAGACGTACGCACGGCATTAAAGTTAAATTGCTTCATTAACTTAACGTCGTTTAACATATCGTCACGCGTTAAGGCTTTACCTCTTACCGCATGATGATCATGGCGATTCGCCCCAATAATTTTAATAGGCTGGCCGTTAATTAATAACTCACCGGTTTCGGCTACAATTTTAACATCTCTAAAACCTACACGGTTACTACGCACCTCTACGATCTTGCCGTTGGCATCGGTTAACGTTAATAACAAGGTGTAAAGGTTTGGCGTTTCGGCGGTCCATAATAACGGTTTGTCTACCGGTAAACTCAATAGATCAAATTGAATCGTTTCGCGTTGCGGGTATGCACGCATAATCTTATCGGCATCAACCGATGCCGGTTTGTCTAAAACCGGTTGTTGTTGTTTGTTGTATAATTGTGCGCTTAATGTCCAGCCTTTTAATTGGCTATTATTTGACGTGGTTAAAAACGGACGAATTTGCAATACACCCCGTTGGTAATCATCAAAGAGTTTAGTTTTAGCAAAGTAATCTGCAATCGCTACTTTTGGACGCGCCAATAATAACACTTCACGGTGGATGCCGCTCAGCTTCCACATATCTTGCCCTTCAAGATAACTGCCATCGCTCCAACGCATCACTTGCAATGCAATTTTATTCTCGCCTTGATGTACAAAATCCGTTACATCAAATTCGGCAGGCAAGCGACTGCCTTGGCTATAGCCTACTTTTTGGCCATTAACCCAAACGTAAAAAGCCGACGATACGCCACCAAAATGTAAAATGATTTGCTCGTTTTGCCAATCAGCAGGCAAAGTAAACTGCTTTACATATTTGCTTACTGGGTTGTGACGAGTGATTTTAGGAGCCGTATTGGGTAAAGGTGAAGCCGCATTTGAATAAAATGGCAATTGGGTATTAGTATAAAATGGGATATCAAACCCTAATAATTCAATGTTTGACGGGACCGGTATTTGCTGCCAGTTTTCGGTGTCATAATCGAGTTGGGTAAATGCGGTATCTACCTTTTCATCATCAGGTTGAAATTTAAATAACCATTGGCCATTTAAATTTAGCATTTTCGCATTTTCGCGATCTAAACTTAGCGCATCAGCTTCGGTTGTATAAGAATAAGAGGTCGCACGCGTGCGCATTTTATTGCGCGAAACAACCGCGGTATTTTCCCAATCTTTGTCGTTAGTCGTGTGGTTAGCCAGATGTTGCTTAGCATCATAAACGCTACAAGCTTGCAACATTAAGCCAAAAATGGTCGTAATAATGAGCCGATACATCATTTAATTTCTCTCCTAAAGAGCACATTTATTGTTGTTCTACTTGTTAACTTATTAATGATTAACGGTTTTTAAGTTAATCATTAATTTAATTAACTTAATTTTTTAAGACTAAAAATTTAACAACCGAAACCAATAGTCAACAATATACATAAAACATTGTACTTATACTGAGAGAAACGTCCATGATTATTTATTATCTATTTTTGTTTATACACTTTGTATTTTATATTTAAAAAAATCTAAAAAGACTCTGGTTTTAGCGGCTAAGTGCTTACGGTCAGAATAAATGGCATACATGTTCTCTACCGTTGCATTTTTAATTGTAAAGCGATACTCACTTAAAATGGTGCTTAGTTGATTGTTATTAAGATATGATTCAACTAACAAATTAGGTAATAAAATAACGCCTAGCCCTTGAACCGCAGCATTAATTAACACCGTAACTTGATTACAGCTCAAGTTACCCGATGCCTGAATGTGCGTTATTTCATTATTAATTTTGGCTTGCCAGTGATTAAAACCTTGATAAGTTAACAAGTTGTGCTGGGTTAATTGATTAATGTGACTAATAACCGCATGTTGTTTTAGGTAATCTTGACTCGCGCAAAGTACGAGCCTTACTGGTTTAATGGGTACCGCAATATAAGTTACTTGTTTAGGATCGCCAACTCTTAACACCACATCTAAATTATCTTCGACAATATCTTGATGTTGGTCAGTGGCCATTAATTCAATTTCAATATCGGGGTAACGTGCAAGAAATTCATTGATAAAAGGAGAAATAAATAAATCAACCCAATGTAAAGGAGCACCCACTCTTAGCTTACCAGACGGTATCTGCTTAAATCCATTGAGAGCCTGCTTTGCTTCTAATACATCTTGTTGTATTTTTTGTGCTTTCTGTAAATAAATTGTGCCCGCTTCAGTTAAGCTTAATTTACGTGTACTGCGTTGCAATAAACGAACGCCTAAATCTGCTTCTAGTTCATTCACTAATCGAGAAATACTAGGCTGCGAATAACCGAGCTGTTTAGCCGCGCTAGAAAAGCTGCCAGAACTGGCCACCGCAATAAATGCACTCATGGCGTGAAAGAGTTGTTTTTGATCCATTCAATTATAGCCTTTATTTATAATTCTATTTATTCACCATACAAATAAATGTTATCAATTTTTAGCATCTAGTCAAAAAAAATTAGATAGATACAATGTCCACATCACTCAACAAAACGAGAGAAACAACATGCTTAATTTGACAGGAAAAACCGTATTAATTACAGGTGCTAATCGAGGGATTGGTTTAGCATTTGTAAAAACGTGTCTAAGCGCAGGTGCTAAACACATCTTAGCTGCAGGTCGTGATTTATCGGCTTTAAAAGCCGTTGTAAAATTAAATCCCGCTGTAATTAAAGCCATCGAGTTAGATGTAACCAATAACACCCATGTTCAAAACCTTAAAACAATTAAACAGTTAGATGTACTAATCAATAATGCGGGCATCGCTAATGGGTGTTTTAATTTAGCTGATAACGCATTAGACGTTGCAAAAAAAGAAATGGATACACATTATTTTGGCCCCATGAACATATGCCAAACACTGATGCCCGTTTTAAGACAAAGCCCAAATGGCGCGATTATTAATATTTCATCTATTGCGGCTCTGAGTAATTTTCCTTCATTAGGCCCCTACTCTGCTACAAAAGCGGCATTAATGTCGTTTACTCAAGGGTTAAGAATAGAGTTAGCTGATTCGGGTCTTAAAGCGGTATGTGTTTACCCTGGTCCAACCGATACCCGCTTAGCGCCAGGTGACATTCCTAAAGCGACCACTGAGTCAATTGCAATAAATACATTTGCTCAAATTAATAACGGTCAAGTAGATATTTACCCGGATGATTTTTCGCAAGCCATGTATGCACATTTTCAAGAATCAGCCCAACAGCTCGCCCAAACTTACACCGAAATGCATAAAGGGTCTTAAAAAACGGGATTTAACAAGTAGCGCCATCAAAACGACAAAGATAAACACGCCCTAGCATCATTTATTTTGTTAAAAAATGATTAAGCACCCAGTAAGGGTAAATGCTTTATTTTTTTATAACGCAATGACATAGAGATGCAGTGGGTTAGCTCTTTATGCGGTATAGCCTGATCGATTTTAAATACAATTGCACGGCGACCGGCATAGGTAAACCGGTCACCATAGATTTCTTTAAATGTTTCTATCAATATCGTTTTACAGTTGAAATAAATACAATACTGCATAGGGTGTTTCGCTTTCCAATCAATTCTAATGGTACTTCCCATTTTTGAAAGATAGCTAGGTTCACCCCACTTCAATGTTTCTGTTAAGTCCAGTATCTTTTCTTGCTCAGCAACCTTATAAATCAAAGTGCGTAAACTACGAAGTAATACCGATACATCTTCGGGATAAGAATCAAATTTTTGCTGTACACTGGGGTCCATTTAACAATCCATCACTGAAATTAGATGCCAGACTTGAAGAGTAACCTTTTTTAATTACTTATTTGAGTTTATTAATGATTTTTCAAGGTAATTTATGTCCAACAATTTACTCTTAGCTAATTTAAATCAGCCTGACGCATTAGAAGCGGCTTATCATCAATCACCACAAAAATTTGAGGCGCAACTTAAAGATGCACTTGAAGTAACCCCTGATTCAGAAACGCTCAAAGTATGGCATGCTAGGCTATCTTATTGCCCTGCCGCGGTGGTTAAAAATTTCTCGATTAGCCTATTAATCGCTTTTTGTTTTATAACGAGTATTTTGGCCAAATTACCCACTTTTCTACCGATTGAAGGTGATTGGTATTATCCACGTTATATCCCTATTTTAATTATCACGGCGGTAATAGCCTACTTTGTTAGCACAACGAAACCCAGTCGTAGAATATTAAAAATGATTGTTGGCGGCGTTATAGCCAGCGCAGGTTATTTAGCCCTTCTACCCGATACTCATCACTCAGCATCTGTCATTATGGCTTTAGTGCATTTACCCATGTTTTCACTGTCATTATTAGCGCTTAGTTTTATGGGAGACGATTGTAAAAATGTCGAATCCAGACTTAATTTTATTCGCTATTTAGGCGAAATGCTTATATATGCCATGCTTATCTTATTAGGCGGAATGGTGTTAACGGGCGTAACTTTGGGGCTATTTTCTATGATCGGCTTAAATATAGCAGAGTGGTATACCCAATATGTGGTGGTATTTGGGCTAGTTTGTGCTCCCCTCGTTGCAACTTATTTGTTTGATGCAATACAAAACAGAGAGAGTAAATTTGCCTCCATATTATCTAATGTGTTTGCACCTTTATTTCTCATTACGGTGCTTGTTTATCTTATCGCTACGCTTTATCAGGGCAAAAGCCCTTTCACCAATAGAGATTTTCTGATTACTTTTAACGGGTTATTGGTTGTTATTTTAGCGCTAACCATATTTTCAATATCAGGAAAAAAGCGTATCGCCGAAGCCACATTGTCGGACTATATTAATGTTTCGTTGATTAGCGCGACTTTGTTAGTCAATGCAGTGGCCTTGTCGGCAATATTATTTAGGCTGTCTGAATATGGATTAACGGTAAACAGAGTGGTTGTATCGGGTGCTAATATCCTCATCTTTTTTCATTTGAGCCTGTTGTTAAAAGCGTATATTAAACACATTAGATTTAACGATAACTTAAGCCAACTTGAAACGACAATTGCTAAGTATTTGCCGTTATATACGTTGTGGTCATTTATCGTTGCGGTTATTTTTCCTTTAGTCTTTTGGTTTAAGTAAGTGTTGTGGTAGTAGAGTCCCTTTGAGACAGTACTCAAATCACTTCAAAATGCAATCAGGTGACGCAGTTTAAATTAGATTGATCCAGTTTAACTTTATATAAAAGGGTAGGCAAACTTGACGCTTTCTCTTCTATACAACTCATATTGTTGATCAGTTCGAGGGTTCTAAACGGCTCGATTTTGCTGACTCACGTTTAGATTTTTAAACCACTAAGTACCGAGCCGAGTGAGTAAATGTTGAGGTGCTTCAACTATATTATTTGGGTTATGCTTTATTAAAACACCTCGGCTATTGTACCCCCAGCAAACCGATAAACACTGAAGACTACATCGCTGAGCAGCAATGATATCGCGTAGCTCATCACCAATATAAAAAGTATTATCAGCTGATAATCCCTCTTTGCGTAACACTCGTTTTAGCATAAAATTTTTACCTAAAAGCTTGGCATCTGCATAAATAAAATCAAAAAATCCGAGCCTGTTATGCACTAAAAATGCATCCACATTTTCACGTGAATTAGTTGTGACGATACCTAATTGATATTGCTTTTGTAGAGAAAATAAAGTTGTTTTTAAGTCTTCACAAATAGGTAATTGTGTCATGTACTGGTTTAATTTTTTTTTAGCTGATCGCATTACCCAAGGTACTTTAAACCAGTTAATACCTAATTTTTTTAATACTTGGTTCGCCGGCAACTGACGTAACACTTGCATTTGAGACGGCGTTGTATACTTAAATTGATAAAACGATGACAATTCATTAAGTATTTTTAAATTAATCATCAAGGTATCTGCCAGTGTTCCATCAAAATCAAAAATCAATGTGCCTTTCAAATTTTCAGCCATTTACTATAAGCCTCGTTCAATATACGTTTAACTAGTATAACCAAACAAAAAGTAGATAACCCAGCATTCTGCAATGTAAAATACGGATCTCTTGTAGCAACTAACGGCAATTTCAAAAGTTGGAAAATATTGAATGTAGATACTGAGTAAAGTTAGAAGATCGATATCTTGGCTTCTTTGAATTATCGAGTTTTAAGCGATATAAGCCATAGCATTGAAAAAATAACCTTATTAATCACGTCCATGTAAATAATAAAAGTAGACTTAACGGTGGAATATAACACGTAGGTATATTCTCACCGCTTTTGTAAAATATCAGTTAAGTGATGTCGATCATTAACTGGTATTTTATTTAATTACAGCTTGGTAATTTTTGTTCATCACGACTGATGATTAATGAAGCCGCCGGAAAACCAATTGACTTAGCTGCAATTTCATCTTCAGTGGGCACATCAATGTCATAAAACCTTGAGTCTGTTAATGTATGACTACTTGCAGCATATAATAATGGGCTAATACTCGGGCCTTGATGAAAGGTTTCCATTAAAATTTCAGGCTGGTATAAATGACGTAAATCACATGGTATGAAAGGGAACGTGCCTTGTTTAACTTGCGCCTTTGTACCATACGTTGCATTTATATCAGTAATACGTGAATCAGCAGCAAATGAACCAACCGGTAAATTATTTGGGTTGGTAAACTCACCACTCGTGGTTTGCCACTCAACAAATGCTCTATCAATTCGCACGGCAGCACCACAACTGTTAGACGATATTTTTTGCACGTCAAATCGGCCGTTAACAGCAGCCCAAGGTTGGATCATAACCGCTGAATTACCTTCGTTACACCCTATGTTATAACCAAATATATTTGAAACAACCATCGTTTCTATTGGCGCTTTATAGCCAGACGCATGTGGCGCGTCGGTTTCGATACGCAGGGTAGAGCCACCACTCAATGAGTTAATATTTTTAAAAAAAACATTAGAACCAACTCGGGTTTGCACCGCGCCGTAACCGCCATGGGCATTTTTAACGGTTATATCTTTAACTAATCCTTTGTTTGCACCGGCATATATTCCATTTCTCACACTGGGTATAAAATTAACCGAAGAATGGATTGTGTGTTTGTCGATAACAAAAGCACCACTAACCATAAAATTTTCAACTTCAGACACTCTAAACGGCATGACTCGAGGCTCTTGTTGAGTGGTGGGAGGGTACAAGTTATCAGGCAAGCCTGACATATCAATTGTGAATTTTTCGGTGGCCGAAGTTGAACGAATGCTAACATTCTTTACTTGTAAATCGTTATACCCTAAATGGAATGTAGGGCCGTTCCAAGTCACTCTTACCGGGGTAATAATCGCTGCTGGGTCAATAAATAAATGTACATTAGATCTGAGTACTATCTCACCAAATAACCAGTTTCCTGCCGGGATGTTAATAATGCCACCACCTTGTGCGTTTAATTCAGTAATCAGGTCATTTAATACTTTTGAATCATTACCATTAACGTTAGTTAATATTCTTTTACGCTCAGCAGGTACTAATACTGATGTATCATTAAAAAAGTCATTTTCATCTAAAAATTCAGGCAAAGTTGGATCGGTACACACGGGATAATCCGCACCGCCATTTAAGCAAACCGGTACCGTACATACTGGATAATCCGTACCACCATTTAAGCAAACCGGTGCAGTACAAACAGGATAGTCAGTGCCACCGTTATCACACACCGGCGCTGTACAAGCAGGATAGTCAGAGCCGCCGTTATCACACACCGGTACAGTACAAGCAGGATAGTCAGAGCCACCGTTATCACACATCGGTGCTGTACAAGCAGGGTAATCCGTGCCGCCGTTATCACACACCGGCGCAGTACAAGCGGGGTAATCCGTACCGCCGTTATCACAAATTAATGTTTGGTTATTATCTGCAGCGCCACTGTCACTGCCACCACATGCGCTAATCGATAAGACAAGTAGCAAAAAGCTAAATAATTTGTATTTCATAAAATTCTCTTAAGTTTATTGCGATGTTTTATTCATAATCATCGTTAATAGGCCGCCATACTACACAATAATAATATTTACATAAACATCATATGTTAAAATTATTTTAATCAAGTTAAGTGTTTTGTTTATATGTAAGTTAAATAGGCAAGATGAAAGCGTATGATGAGAAGCATGAAGTGATGAGAATAATGAAATTAAATTTGGATATTCTGAATTTGAACATGAGTGAGTGTATACCCACTAAAACCCGCCTTTTTTGATTGTTATCGTTTTAACTTGAACTAAAGCATAAAAAAACCGCGTCAGTGTATAAACACCAACGCGGCTTCATCATTAAGCTAATTTAAGTCATAAAGCGTTAAAGACTAATCGGCTAAACGCTTTTGATACATAGTTGATGTTACGTCTTTAACTGCATTCACCAACTCTGGATAAGGAATATCAGTCACCGTTACAAAACCGATATTTGCATTTTCACCATCAAACGCTCGGCCTGTGATTGGCTCATCAACATATTGGAACCAATGCGCGCCAACCATGTATGGCTTGCTTAAAATACTCTGCATGTAATTTTTGTATTTTCTTGCACGATCTTTTTGATCACTCGCGTGTACGATACCCGGGTTATACATGCCTGAGTCAGGTGAGCTACCTATATGAAACTCACCCACAACCACCGGTAAGTCAACTTGTTCAAGAAACTTCCAGTAATCATCTTGCATGCTGTCTTCATAAATATTGAAGCTCAACACATCTGAATATTTAATAGATGCTTTGATAATTTCATCAGGCATACCCCAGTTAGCCATTCTCGCCCCCATGTATAAATGGTTTGGTAAAACTTGCGCTAATGTATTATGCACAACAGTAAAATACTGCTCGCCTAACATTTCTAACATCTTAGATAAATCACTCACTAAGTTATCGTTATAAGAAGCGAATGTAATTGAATTTTGAATTTGCGCCCAATTGCTAAAATCGGTATTCCAAGCTTTATTGAGTTTATTAATCGTTTTATATTTTTTATTTAAGAAAGTATAAAACGCATCTTTTGCTGGGCTATCGGCCGCTGGTTTTGATAATGCATCTAAAATAACGCCATATCGTGCTTCAACCGAGCCTTCTCTTTCGCCCCAGCTTTTTTCATTGTCGATAAAAATACCGGCACACCAAGGTGATGCTTTTACTTGCTTAGCAACTTGATTTATCGTTGCACGTGCACGTTCAGCAAAAACAGGGTCATACGGATCAGGCATTAACCCCCAATGGTTAACTAAACCCGATAAGGTTTTGAACTCACCAATGATCCAACCGTTAGCAAAATAAGGAACTTGTTTGGCTTCATAAAAAGCGGGATCAACCCAATTACCAAACGATGTAAAGCCCCAGTCTTGCATGCGATCTAACGTGACTTGATGCCATTGTGGTAAAAATTCACCATTATTGTCATCAGCATATTTGCGTTCTAAATTTGCACGATAAAAACTATAAGTTTCACCATGTGGTACAGGGCCTTTATGGGTTTTTCTGCGGTAACTATAATGTTTACTTAACGGATCATCGTAACTAGGTAACCATTCAAATAAATCATTACGTAACGTTGAACGCACAAAGTGAGTATCTCTTACTGCTTCAGATACATTAACAATACCCATTGAATCTTCTGGGGTCACTTCATCGGCGCTAATCTTTCTTACGCTGTCATCTTTAAAATCAACACCCGTGATCGTCGATAAGTTAGCCATTCTTACGTTAGCGGGCCCATGCGAGAAGAATAGGTAGCCGTCTGGATCAACCATCCACCACTTGCCATCTACTTTTTCTGTTCTGAAATATCCGGTGGCTTTTAATTTGGGGCCAGCCGTATAACCGCCATATTGTGAGCGATTAGGCATGCCTTTAGAGTTTTTAAGCTCAATTAATTCAGCTTTAGCCGCGGCTTTTAATTCGGCTTCAGAATTGATTTTTAAAGGGGTTTCGATAAGGGCATTTTGGCCAAATTTATCCACGATCCCTTTCATCCAATTCGGATCGGTGGCCGGGTTTTTACGTAAACGAATATCGCTAATTTCAATTTTTTTGTTTTCGATAATGCCGATCGTAAACAGGTTTAATGCCGATACAGTTGATAAATCAACTTGTGAAGAACGCCAAGAGCGCCAAACCATCAGCTCGTCATTGGTTTGCCAAGGTAGAGCATCACCCCAAAAACCAGAGTCAGTTTCGGCTTCAATACCTGATAAAGGAAAATACACCGTACCTTCAAACTGCCCAGGAATACTGATTGAACGGCTTTGGTATTTACCTGCTTCGTTTTCTAACGATAGATAAAAGTGTACTGAATTGGTTAAAACATTCTTAACATCAAAAGCAAAATTATAGTTATCATGCTTAGAAAGCTGCCAAGGCGATTGAGGAATAACGCGCAATTTTGACGTGTTTTCAGACGCTAAAAATTCAACGGCTAATGAAGATTTACCGTTACGTTTAACGACTTTAGCGACACTGGTACTCGGTTCTAATTTAACCGACAATTGGGTCGCATTTAAATCAATTAGATTTTCTAAAACAACTTCATTATCAAATGCATCATTAATCATACTCGATTTTACATTTTCATCTGCAGTTTTAGACGATTCATTTTGGCTATTGTTAGTACAGCCTGAAACCAACACACTCAGTATCAGACTAACCGTTAAGCTTGTTGTTTTTACATTCACTACACTTCTCTCCTTATAGTTTTAAACATCAAGACTATATTGTTAACAATTTATTATCAACAAGATTTCAGGTGAAAATAAGTACAAACCAATTGAAAATCTATCGGTATAAATCCAATAAATTGATTAAAACGATCATAGCGCCAGTAAAAATGAGACAACGGCCGGTTTAATTATCAAAATACGCCTGTTGTTAAGATCAATTCAGCGTTAAATAATTATCGTAAAAATGGGGTTTGATTAAATAGAAAAGTAAAATAAAGAAGAAATTTAGCGCGTTTATCGACTTAAAAAGTATCGCGCGGTGTATTTCATTTTATACATCACACGTGTTTTTATTGAGCAAACAACAGATTATTAAAGTGGTTAATTAGCTTAATAAGAATAAACAAGATAAAAACCAACCATTATAAATCATATATAAATACCAAAGTTCTTTTATAAATTAAAATATTATGCGAGAAATGGTGATTGCTAGTCTCACTATATAGAAAAAATGCGCAAGAAAAGTCAAAACGCGCCCCCAAATAATGAAATTCAATTAAGGTTAATGAGTGCTTTATTTATCTTGCTCTGTGTCGTGCTAGCAAAATAGCCAACAATACACAAACAAATCCGGCTGCAACAACCATTAATGCACCTAGATTAAATGACTGCGTGTGATAAAAAGCCAATGACATTAATAATAAACCATAAGCAGCAACCACCACACCAAAACCGGCTAAAAATGCACACCCAATAAATTTAGCCCACGCAAGGGCTTTTTCTATAGTCATTCAATACTCCCTTTGCCATACGTAATACGTGAATAAGCCAATCACACTCATATTATTACGGATTGGTATTAAACAGTATAAAAGTTAAACTTCTAAACTGGAGAGCTTAAGGTCTGCCACATCAATTTGTGCAGAACTGATCACGGTGCCAACACTGCTTGGCACTATTTGATGATCTTTCATGTTATTAAATAATTGATTATCAGTTGTGCCTAGCATCATTATTGGGTTAACAATGTTCGATTTATTCATAATATCGGCAAATGAAAATGCCGAGTGTTGAGTTAAATTATAATGTGCATGTTGCTTAGCAACTAAATGGTAAATAGGTTGTACTTGACCATCAATAATAATGTCCTTGTTATTGGCATTAGTATAAAAACCATAATCATAGGCTAATTCGGGCATATCGCTCATCACCTTTTTGCAGTCTTCGACTGACCATTCATAAAGATAAAAAGGGGTTACTTTAAGTTTTTTAAAAAACAGATAAGTCGAAATTTTCTTAACCAATTTGTTTTTGTCAGGTGGCGACATATTAACGGCGACAATATCACTAGTTTCAAGATAAAATCGAACTAGGTACTTAATTAATAACAACCACAAAGCACGGCTTTTACGAATTGATTTATGCAATTTAAAATCACATAAATACCAAAATTTTTGTGTTTTTTGGTTTTGCACACACCTTAATATGGCACAACCCGTACCTTGTATACGTTGCGTACCTTGCTGCATGCCTTCGATAACAAACGTGTATCGTTTTCCTAATGCGTCAAAAAAAGAGAAATAGCTATGATCGCTATCACCATGAGCAATATAAAATGTTTTTTGCCCTAACGGATACGTGAATGACTTTTCAAATGCTTGCAATTGATTTGAAACTTGATGAGCATGGGTATCTAAAATTAAGCGCGTTTTCATTTGCTGATCACCACTGTTTCAGAATAAAAACCCGTGTTGTCGTTTAATACACGTATGCTCGAATAGGGTAGATCAATCAGTTTATAATCACCGATTAACCGCCTCAAAATTAATTTTCCGCCGCTTTTAAGTTGCAACAAAGCACGTTTTACTAACGCATTAAAAGTAGAAAATGGCATCCAATCACCAATATTTGATAAATCGATAATATCAAATAAATCCTGTTGGATCGCGACTTGAGCTGTTGCATGAACGAGACTCAGTTTTTTACTGGCTAGGTCCTTGTTTAAATCAGCGTTATAGATCAAATCACCAAACAAAACATTAAGCGTATTAGGATGTACGCATTTGTTATTAATTGCTTCATTTAACATCTGTGCATAAACATGTTTGAAGTATGAATGAAATGAGACCGAAGAATATTGTGTTGCTTGTTCAGTAAATAATGCATTTAACACGCGATCGTCAAAAGCAAGCTCAATCACATATTTTAATAATTCAGGTTGAGCTAAATAGGTTTCTTTCATTCTATTTTGTTGCTGGCTATTAATAAAAAAAGCACGAACCCAAGCAAAGATAAATTCAAAACGGCCACTTTCAAACTGAACATTTCCGTTTAACTTTTGCCGACATAATGCTAACTGATGCTCATTTAAATCAAAAGCAGTAACCTTAGCCACTTTCGCTATTGACAGGTAATGCATCGGGTTTTCACCACCAGAGCAAGTCGTTAACACGTTAAGCTCTTCAGCGCAGCAAGCCGATACAACCTGATCAATTACATTGCATGATTCTCGTGAGTGATAAAAGGCAATAGGCGTAGTCTCTTTAACCTTATCCAACTCATGATCAGTTACCATAACCAAAGCAGAAAACAACTCTATGAATCGCCATTGGGCTTGTTTAAATAAATCGGCCTCAAATTTGATACCGCATTGTTTCATCGACATTAATAATTCAGCCCCATGCGATAAATCTATTTCACTGTGCAGGCTATAATGTGTTTGTTTAGCTAATAACGTCATTGAATTTAATCTGGCCGCAATGTCATCAGCAATAATGGCATATAAACATTCGATAGCCGCTAGTGCATGAAATTGTTCAGACAATGAATTAAGCGCAAACAACTCATTAAGCCATTGCTCAACAAATGGGTTCTGTTGCATTTCTCCATCAAAACCTAAGGCATCTAAATGCTGCCGAAAAGTAGACGTATGGAATTGGTTTGCATCGCCGCACCCATGTTCTTCCCATATATTTTCAATGATTAAAAGACGAGCATTAATATCACTAATTTGACTCGCTAGTTTAAGTAATAATTGTGAAAAAGACGCCACGGCCTGATAAAACGGAACTTGAGAGCGCAGTAACTCCTCTCGCGTGCAAACTTGTAAAAAATGATAATACCGAGATTTTTCCCAATCCACTTTTGAATCAAGCGTTATTTGTTCAGCGTTATGCATTGAATAACACCTCACTAAATTTTGGATCAATCCACTGGCTATAAGGTGTAATGGTATTGGCATTAAGCGGCACAAAACCACAAAACCAAAGCCACCAAAATAGCGTTAATCCATCAGGGCTTTTAGTAAGCAAAGCCGAAAATGATTCAACCTCTCCGACTTTAATACCGGTTGCTTGCCTAAAAACCTGATAAACAAATTTTGAGCAAAACTGTTGGTTTGAATCAAAAATAAACCCAAAGTTATACAGACGCCCCAAGTGTTGATGACAGGTTTGTTTGATTTTCTGTATTTGTTGCGCATTTAAATCGCCTTTATAACGTTTAACCGACAACCAGTTATTGTCTGAACGCGCCACAAAATCGGCTAATGTTGAAATGCAACTAAATGGCACTTTGCTCTCGGCCACCATCCATTGGTTATCAACTTTAATGGCGATCCCTACATGTGAAGTAGGTGACTGAGTACCTTTTTCTATCGCTTTATATAAAAAATTAGGGATAGAAATAAACAAAATGTCGCCTTCTTTTAATCTATTTTTTAATTTATGTACCCAAGCTTGATTCATCATTTTTCTCCGTTAATGTGTCGTGTTTTAAGATGACAAAACCGAGTGATTTATGATACTCATTTCACTTAAGTCATAAATTAAGCTACATTAAGTAACAAAATACATTACCCAACGCCAAAATGAATCAAGATAAGTTGTTAATAGAAGTGCTTAAAAGTGAATTAAAAAAACAAGGTGTGGCTTACAAAGACATCGCAGCGCATTTGTCGCTGAGCGAAGGCAGCATCAAACGTTTATTTTCAACCTATGATTTTTCGCTGTCACGATTACAAAATATTTGCTCGCTGATCAATCTAGATTTTTCTGATTTAGTCGAAATAATGCAAGCAACGCAATTATCTACCGACAAACTCAGTATTGAACATGAAGAAAAATTAGTGGCTGATATCCCCCTTTTATTAACCGCTCATTTACTCATTAATAAATGGTCGGTTAATCAAATATTAAGTCATTACCAAATCGACAGCGTTAAAATGACACAACTGCTCGCCCAGTTAGATCGCATGAATGTGATCGAATATTTACCCGGTGAGCGAGTTAGACTAAAAATAAGCCGTAATTTCACATGGTTACCTAATGGACCGATACAACAATTTTTTGAAAAACATATCGAACACGCATTCTTCAATTGTCACTTTACATCGCCAGGCGAAATAAAATTATTTAATTCGGGCATGTTAACCAAACAATCAAATGATGAAATGCAACGACAAATAAAAAAGCTAGGCTGTTTTTTTGATGATTTACACCAATCTGATAGCAAAGAAGATTTAACCCATAAATTTGGCACGAGCTTAATGATCGCGATGCGACCGTGGGATATAAAGCTGTTTAATGAGTTAAGAAAAGCAGGCACCGAGAAAATATTTAAATAAAGCGGTGCTAAAAACCATGCATAGCTAAATCATTAGCTTGCATGGTTTTGATTAAAAAATTTAAATTTACGCGGTACCAGCAGGTTGAGCTGTCATTGCACTTTTACGGTCTAATTTTCTCAAATAAATTTCAACCAAAATAAAGGCAAACGGGATCAAAGAAGCAACAAACAACGCTAGCCATCCCATAATAGGCCATGATTTTTTACCCGAAACCATTAACGATAGCGCTAAATAAACCATAAATAAGACACCATGCCCTATACCTAACACACTCACAAAATCTCGACTGATCAACCCTAACGTAACACTTAAAATAAGCAGATAAGACAAACCTTCTAACAGACTCACTAACCGAAAAGCATTTAACATTGAAACTCCAAAAACGTTAACTCAACCTATAACTTAAATAAAAAATAACAATTATTCTTTTAAAACCATATCAATGCACATAACCGCAGCCAAAATTAATTTACGGGTATCATCATTTTGCGGTACGGCATTTGATATAGTTAAAACATAATTATCAGCACTGGTAAACAGCTCTCGCCCTATTCCGGCCCATTCTTTAGACACATTTGCGAGTTCTGTTTCGCCTTGTTTAAACGAAAAATTCCAACCGGTCCATTGCCCTGCTAATTCACATACCACGTTATCGTTTGGATCTAATACATCGAACTTGCCACCAATCGAGAACAATTTTTGTTTAAATCCGCCGATGAGTTTGTTTTCATGATCCCGCACTTCAATTTTTGATAAGAAAATTGAAATATCACGTTTGATACGCACAATTCGATCGCCGTCTGGCGTACGAATTTGTATATCAAAAGGCGTCATTTTTTTAAAGTCGGTAAAACGCAGTAGCTTCGTGATAAAACCTAAAGTGGGCTCACGGCATTCCATGATGATCTCACCACTTGTGGGATCATAAATATCAAAATTGTTAGCAGCTTTAAAAAGCCCAACATGCTCTTTAACCAAAAACACATCGTTGTTTAGTAATTCACTCATCTCATTGTCTATATTGGTTTTGCTCATTAATCGTGATTATACCCTTCACCACTTCAAAGTGCATCTTGCGATAATTTACATTGAGAGCAAGCGTTATGATTTAAAAATAAGCCTAAAAATACCGCGCCTAAAGCCGAAGCGGCCGCCGCGCCTAATAATGCATATCTAAAACTAAAATATTGAGCAATAACGCCCATACAGCTTGCCCCAACCATTACCCCAATTTTAAAACCATTTGAATACACCGCCGATGTAAAACCAATACGAGCAGGTAATTGCTCTTGCATAAGTGTTAAACCAACCCCTGCAAATAACCCGTAAAATAAGGCATTTACAACTTGTAAAGCTAACAAAACCGCAAACGTTGTTGCATTAAAAACACCGATATAAAACACACAGCCAAAACAAAACGCGGCTAACATAATATGTGTTTTGCTAAATCGTTGGCACAACCGGCTAGACCACAACATAATCGGTATTTCAAGCCCAGCAACCAGCCCCATCAACACACCAGGTGTATAACGCGGCAAAGCAAGTTCATTAATCGTATATAAAGGTAAAGCGGAAGTGTACATATTATTACCCATCGACCCCATCACAATGGCTAAAGCAAGAAACCAAAATGATAATGGGGCTTTAGTGGGTGGCTCGTTTGTTATCGGTTTATTCGCAGCGGGTTGTTCAGGAATACACAAAGCCACAAACATAATGCCGATACAGGCAACTAAAACAGCCATACTAAACGTTGCAGTAAACCCAATGTATGCCACGAGGGTAAACCCCAGTGGTGGCCCTATCATCCAAGCAAACGAAATACCGGCTCTTATTCGCGCATTAAATTGTGTAATATCAACCGGCTTATCTTGTGTCCATTGCCGGCTTAAGGTCAACATTTGAGGCACACTCGCATTACCAAACGCCATAAAAAAAACACCCGCTAAAAGTACCACCGCAAATAAATTGGTGTTCATATAAACCAACAAAGCTAAAATGATGCCGCTATTCGCTAAAATATACATTTTTCGGGCACTGTAACCTTGATCAGCTAATCGGCCTAAATATTGACTAATGGCTAAGCCTGATAACGTAACCAACACCATATAAACCCCAATATAGATTGGTTCTACCTTAAGTTGCTCCACTAAAAAATAACTCAATAACGGATAGATAAAGGCACCAATTAACCCCGTTAATATACTCAGAAGAATAAATTGAAAAGCAGAAGTAGACGTAAAAATGGCAGGCATAATAAGCAAAAACATAGACAAGAAAAATGAAGCCGCGAAGTTTAAGGTAATTAAACCCGAATTGATATAGAAAGTGAGTTTCAAACGCTTGCTATTAATAGTATAAAAAATCATTGATAATAATGCGCTCACACCGCTTAGCGCTTCGATTAATCAGCAACTATAATGATTAATGAATACCCCTTAAGGATGACAATGTTAGAGTTGTCAGACTGCTAATCAAAACACTAAATGAGGAATTATCTATTTGTGTAAATACTCAATGAGCAAAAGTCATTTGTCATTTTTAGGGATGTTATTGAGTTGGCAGTTAATTTTCGTTCCGACTTCGTTAGCAAACCAGGCTGACGGTACGGTCAAAATAGGCAGTTATTTAACGCCGGGCTTAATTAAAAATGATGGAAGCGGTTTATTTAATCAATTAAATGATGCCATATTTTCAGAAATAAATAAAAAACATACCCTCAATATTTCTTCTTTAAACCGTGCTAAAAACGGAATTAAAACAGGGGCTTTAGATGCCTATTTTCCTGAATTATGGGAACAATTACCCGGCAATAAAGATCAGTATATTGTCTCTGATCCTATCTTTTATAAACGCATTATTTTATTTACCTTAAAAAATTCTCAGCTATCGCATATATCCGATTTTGAGCACTACATTTTAGGCGCTGTGCGCGGATTTTCTTACGGAGAAAAAATCAAATCAAATACTCAGCTAAAACTGGTTTATCATGAAAACGATATGGTGAATATCAACTTATTATTAAATAAACGAATTTCAGGTGTGATCGGTGGTTTTCCCGGCACCGTGTTAGCCGTAAAAAAAATGGATTTGAATCATCAAATTAAATATGATTTGAATAAGCCAGTCGCTGTGCTTGAAAGCTTTTATGTTTGTGCTAACACAAAAAAAGGCATTGAACTTTGCCAGTCGATTAACCAAGCACTCAATACATTAAAACAAAAAAATAAACTCAGTTTAAATAAAGAGACCGGTAAGAGTTTGTTTTCACCAACTAAATTAATCACACTCAAAACATCAAAATAAGCGTCGTGTAAAAATCGTTTCCAATCAAATCATAGAGAGAAAAAAACAAACAGCTAACCAAAGGCGATCAGCGGTATACATCTAATTAAACTGAGTTGAAATTAATGACGAACAAATAAATCTTTACATCAAAAATTTAATTTCTAATCGTTACTAGGGTTAAAGTGATGAGCCGGTTTAGCCACCGAAAAACCCGCCGCGTGAAAATGCCCACCACCGCCAAACTGCTTTGCAATAAGCGCCACATCAATACCATCTTCAGCCGAGCGTAACGAATAAACCCGCTTATCCGCTGTATCAAAAAACATAGCCGCAAACGGATGACCTTTGGCGAGCTCGTTACCAATTTCACTGATCAAATGAGTTGTATTAATGCAAGGCACTTGATGACCGGCAATCGTTACCATTTCAATATCTTGTTTTAAAGCACGTTTAACTTTGGCTTGCTGATAAGCTTCAATCACTTCACCTTCTGCACACAATTCGGCCGTTTTAGCGTTGTCGAGCAAAGGCTCCCAAATTTCAAAGTCCATCGATTTAAGTTGTAATGCAGCTGAATACGCTTTACTCATGGGCAATGCCCATGTCCATAAATCACGATCTTGGATATAGCGGATCAAATCAGGGACTTCATCTGCATTGCCAAATTTTTCCCATGCCATCATGGCACCCGATTTACTCATATCAAATTCACAGAAAGGCAAACCAACTAAATCGGCTTCGGCGGTTTTATGATGATCAAGCACAATAATAGATTCAGCTTGCTCACTCATCCGAATAAGCACGTCACGAGGATAAGCAAAATCAACTATATACACGTTTTTTCCGGTTACATCCGGTGCTTCATCACCATGAAATGCAGGTAAAAATTCACATTCTTGTTGCAGCTTGTCTAAATAAACTTTAACTGACAAAGCAGCACCAAAGCCGTCTGCACAGCTTTTATGATATATACAAATATTATTCATGGTGTTCCTATAGGCGCAGGTATAACCGTATCAATTAACGGTTGTACTCCTGATTAAAATAAGGCGAGTAGTGAGCGTGAATAATTAAGCATGACAAGGTCTGTCGCTGCCAATAAAACATCAAATATCGCGTTCTGTATTTATTATATACTTAAGTCGTATTCAGATGCAGAATTTGTGAATATTTTAAAGGTAGGTTAGTTAAAATCAGTAAAAAGCAAAAATTGAAAAACAGATCAAAGAAGCTGAGCAATAATCGCGATTTTTTTACACCCTGCGCCGCATCCTTGCAGCACACATTGGGGTTTTTAATTGAATTAAATCAAATCAAACTGTTTATATACATTACGAAGCCAAACTTTCATGCGTTGGCGTTCTGCGATATTCATAATGCTTTTATTATTGGCGACCGCCCAAAAGCTGGTGTTTTCAAAATCAATTTTTTGCGTCAATTTAGTTTGTAACTTAGGCAGTTCCAAAATAATAGCGCCACGAGCAACCGCTTTGGCATACGCTTGAGATTTTTGTAACTGACTAAAGTTAGTACCCCGACCAAAATTTTGCACAATCACAAATTTCACGGCACTTGCTTCGTAGCGTGTTAACAACTTGTCTAACAAATGAACAGAATCAGCACCATCGTCCATTACATGCCACATATAAACTTGATACTCAAGCTCTTCAAATAGACCTAAAACATCGGTTTCGTCGATCCATTTCTCTAGTGGTTGCGCCGCTTGAGCCGCTAAATCAATGATTAAATCGTGTTTGGGGTTTTCATCAACCGACGTTAGCATTTTATCTAAGCTATCTTCTTCACCTAAAATAACCGGCGACGCAAATTCGTTATAAAAACGTGAAAAAGTACCGTGTGACGAGTCACAATCAAAACCTAAAAAAGGTTGGTCATTATCAATACAATATTGAGCAAAAACGCGAGAAGTCATCGATTTACCAACCCCGCCTTTTTCACCGCCAACAAAATGAACCTTGCGCATTTAATATTCCTTTTATTAAAACTTATATACTTTATAGAGAGGTCGTAAACTTAATTCATGGTTAATTTAAATACCGAAAAACCAAATGTAAATAACGTAAAAACATTAATATAAAAACAATACCATGCTAATTTATTGGGCTCAATAAGTCGCGATTTTTTAAGCCAGAAGAGCAAAAATTTAGGTTATGAAACAAAATAATAAAATCTTGCAACCTTGTGTAAACTTAACGCCAACCTCAAATTAACCTCCCCTGCTTACATCACCTAAAATCGATAATGACCAAAAACAGCAACTTGTTTTTTCGATTAAACTCAAATCACACATTCACGCGTAGGGAGCGGTGAGCTTGCAACTCGCAACGGTTTTTTGGTTTTTTGGTTTTTTGGTTTTTTGGTTTTTTGGTTTTTTGGTTTTTTGGTTTTTTGGTTTTTTGGTTTTTTTGGGGTTATGTTGTGCTAATTTTTTAATTGTCGCGTTTACACATCGCCTAATGGATAAATAAAAAATCACTAGGCTCTAAATAGATAAAACGCACCAGCCAATTCAATGCGAAGTGGTCGAGCTATGTTAATTCGTTCTCATTCAACAGAGTAAATTAAAGATAGGGCCTTTAACAAAAGAAAAAAAGTAAAGACCCAACCCCGAAGTTAACGTTTGGCCATCACCATTCATCCTGCGAGAGCTCATTATTAGGTAGGCTATTTTCCAGCGATTTATTTTTTTCTACAAATTGTAACTTTACGCCCAAAATAGAAAGCACCTTAAACAAGCGTTCTATTGTCACCTTTTGTGGTGCACTTTCGAGCGTTTGATAGCTTTGTTGGCTGATGCCAAGTTTTTCAGCCAGCGCTTTTTGAGAAAGCCCATTAGATTTTCTAAACCCGACAAGAATCGGTTTAATTTGATCAAGAGTATTAATTGTGTAATTCACGCTCACCACCAAAACAATGTATAGGCTGTTAATTCGGGTTTTCATTGGTTTAAGCGCAAAAAAGTGTGATTTAACAATTTTTCCTAATCCATTCTTGCACATCGGTTAACCGCCCACTTACGTTACTCGCCGTTCGTGGCACTCGCGCTAACAGTTGGGGCAAACATGTCCTCGATGATGGCTCAATAAAATGTACATCACACCCCAAATAACCCATATTGAGTTTGGTGGGCCTAATATGAAAACGCGCCTCATTACCTCAGGCGCCGGGCTTTATAGCCTGCAAACTAATTTGCCAGGTAAATCACAAAACGAAAAATTTATATTGTTTATTATTACGCATGAACAGTGAATGTGTAGCTGATTTGTTGGTAGGGTGCAGTGAGCTTGCGAACCGCACCGTTTTGTTATTTTGTTTGCTAAATTTTCATTCCGATTATCGGGAGCCGCCTTTCTAAATTTTAATGCCTAATAAGCCAAGGTGATGAGTCTTTTATTAATGCGTGTCCTTTACGATTCTCGCCATTCTCGGCAAGTATACTTTGGATTAACTTGTTTCATTTGTTCACTGATTTTTACCGAATTGCTATCAGCATTAACCAAGGTGCGCCACGCATTTAACCATGTTTGCCATTGTTGTTTAAGTTCGTCAGAAGTCGCTAAATAGAAACTTTTTTCAAGATCTGCAACATGCTGCGGAACATACGAAAGTTCACAAACAAGAGTGATAGACAGCCAACGATAAACAATACCTTTATTCCCTAATAAAACCCCCTTATAAATAAAGTTGACAATAAAGAAAACCGTTACATGATAACTGTTAACAAAAATCAATATACATAGATTAATTTAGGATAGTAATGTTAAGTAAGATTAAATGTTTTTTGATACTTTTATATGCTTTCAATATTAGTGCCAATACTTTATATAGCAGTGCACCATATTTTGTTGGCGTGGGAAATTCTTATCAATTAAGTTGGTCATATACACCTTCTGTAAATAACGTGTATGCATATGTAGAGTTACACAAATACGACTACATTTATGGTCAATATAAACAAATAAATAGCTGGGTAAACCAGAATGGTTTCGTAACTTTAAATGCTGAAACAGATATTAATCATAATTATAAACTAGTGGGCTGCGTAATAACTTCGATCTCATATATTATTGATTGTAATGCTACTAGTTATGCCTATGTAAATATCGTAAACCCAATCCCTCCCGAAAATTTTCAGGTTAACTCAACTCGCATTTCAATTAATAACAGCTTCAAAATCAGTGGCGATATTTTAAACGCAGCAAACAGTGCATATACAATAAAAATTTTAAAAGAAGACTTAGGCTCTTGGAATGTTGTCGACACTCAACACGTATATTCAATGCAAGCATCGTCTATTGATCTAAGTTATACCCCAAGTGAAAAAGGCATTTATAAAGTAAATGTTCGTAACTGCATTATGGGCTTCTGTGGATCAACAATTGAATCAAGTCAAATAGAGGTTGTTGAAGGCGCTGTATATATACCACCAACACCAAGTGTAAGAAAAGTGACCTACATACATACGGATATACTCGGTACGCCAGTAGCTGAAACACATTAAGGCTAATTAATATTTTTAATTACTTAACAAATTATTAAGAGTTATAGGAAAAAAATGAAAATAATTTCAATGCTGTCGTTCATACGATCCGCTTTAATAATCTTACCATTAATACTTTCAAATTACGTACAAGCGAATATTGATGAAATTCGAGAAAATACACAAGTAAGAGATATGCTGCTCGATGTAACGGAACAAAAAGTATTAGGTTTAAAAAGTTTAAATACAGGTTTACTTGGTGATCGCTTTGACATTACCACAGGGGATATCAGCTTTTATAGACAAATAGCGTCTATCCCAGGTAATTCCAACCTACCCGTTTCATTAGGGCAAATACTAAAAGGTAGAAATGGATGGGAATTTGATTCCCCAAGTATATCGACAAAAGTATTTGGTAGATTTGGATTAAGCGCCTCTGAAGTAAATAACCACAATGGATTTATTGACCCAAGAATTGAACATGGTGAACTATGGGGCGTAGACCGTTGTAGCGGAACACCACAATACACACCAATATATGTTAAAGCAAAAGCTAACGGGGTGACGTGGAGCCCAGGTGCAACCAATACTGACGCTTCATTTTATCCACTGTTTGGCTTCCCTTATATGATGATTGAGCCTAAAACCCATAGCGGGCCATTAACAATGCAAACGCCAGGTGGTCAAAATCAAGCAGTGCTATTTAGTAATAAAACAAATGAATTATTACAAGATCCAAATAGCACAGCGGCAATGTATACAACTTCAAACAATTGGCACATTAGTTGTATTCCTGAAATTGGCAACAACCAAGGTGAAGGCTTCAAAGTAATTACAAATAATGGGCATATCTATACATTCGATAAACTATTTTATCAAGATATAGAATTATCATTGCAAGAAAAAAAATTATCTGATTACGACGAAACATACACAGGCCAATATAGTGGTGATTCGGTGGGGTGGCGTTCTATCGATGATTATGAATATAAAATGGCTCATATGAAGGCATCAAAAATTGAAGATGTATATGGTAATTGGGTTAAATATGATTACGACAGTGAGGGTACAGTTGAAAGAATATATAGCAGTGACAATAGAGAAATAACAGTAAGTGAAGCAATAAATGACAAGCGTACTATAACCGTTAATGACCGTATATGGGAAAGCGACAAAAAGTCACTCAAATTACCGGATAACACCATATGGTCACAATCGGCGGATCAAGATTCTGCGGCAAGCCCCAATGCAGATATATTACATACTGATATTGCTAACGAATGGTTCTGTAAAGAGGAAACTTGGACTGCCACAATTACTCATCCTAACGGTACAATTGGTCATTTTACATTCAAGCCGATTAGGCAACTATACTCAGGGGTTAAAGTAACATTAGGTACTTGGTTAAAAAACTGCAATGTTGAATATCATTCAGCTAATCGTATGCGCAAACAAGGTACTTTATCTTATAAATTGGTTAGAAAAAGCTTACAACTGCCTAGTGGTGCTAGTTACCACTGGTTATATGATTACCAAACCGAGAGATCAGAAACAGTCCCTGACGATGGGTATATTACTGGCACAGAAATAACAACGGGTAAACTAAAATGGCACAAAGTTACAAATCCTGATGGCACAATAATCCGTTACTGGATAAATAGAGCAAAATATAGCAGCTCGTATGGAAATGTTGAAAAGAAAGAAATATTCCAAAATATAACTGACTTTAATAACAATAATCCGTTAAGCACAACTAATAACATTTATCAACCATCTGACTATATCGGGGCGGCTTGGTTAGTACAAGGCACCGCGGTTTACAGGCCATATTTAAAAACAAAAACAATGATTATGCACAATCATATCGATGACACTTCAGATACATACAACACGGAGTATGAATATAATAAAGACATTTTTTCTAGCGATTTCAGTTATGGTCAACCGACTAAAATTACAAGGTTTAGTGATGTAAATGATGATAGCGCTTTATACGGTACTTGGACAAATGGTAAAGGCAAAATCGTTGAAGAAATTAACTATAAACACATAAAAAAACAGTGGATACTCAATTTACCCGAAAAAATAATAGTTAATGGAAAAGAGTACGATAATTGGATATATGATGACAACGGAAGGTTAAAAGAATACAAACGGTTTGGCTCAATCTGGGGAAAATATCATTACCATTTAAGTGGTACTGATGAAAATTTACTTAAAACTTTTGAAAACTCAAAAGGCCAAACCACCGAGTATTCTAATTATAAACAAGGCAAAGCTAAAACGATAAAACGGCCAGATGAACAATTTGTATATGCAGAATACGATGACAACGGTTGGTTAACAAGCCAACAGAACGCTCTCGGCAATATTACAACTTATGATTATGATGACGTTGGGTGGCTCGAAAGTATAAATAAGCCAGCGCCAGCAGCCCCAATCAGCGTGACTTATATCAAAAACAAGTTTGGTGTCTTAGAAACTATCACCGGGTTGCCAACGGGGAATAAAGTAACCACTTACGACAATTTTTTACGCCCTATATTAATTCAAAATAATAGTGTATTTAAATCAATCCAATATGACCATAATAATCGGCCTACATTTCAGTCTAACCCTTCATTTGATCAAGATGAAACCGCCGGTGTATCAACAACTTATGACGCGCTAGGTCGAACACTTCAAATAAAAGAAACCGTTTATCCAAATACCAAGACTGATTTTACTTTTGAATCAGGCAATACCGTTAAGTCAACTCTATCATCCGACGAAAACACGGATACATTCATAACCCTCACAAAGAAAAGTGGATTTGGCAATAGCAATGATGGTTACCTAACCAGTGTATACAGTCCTGAAAATGTAACAACCCACATGAGTTATGACCAATTTAGTTTGCGACGCGCAATAACACAATCAGGTATGCACAATAATGAATTATTAAGTAAAACACAGTCTTTTACTTATAACAGTAGAGATAAACTGTGTAGACAATATATTCCTGAGACCGGTGTAAAACTTTTTGATTATGATGAACTAGATAGAATTAACTTTTATCAAGAAGGACAATCAGACACTAATTGTATTGAGTTAGCAATAGATCGGCCAGACCAATCTATTAAAATGACTTACACTAAAATGGGCCAATTAGATAAAACTATTTTCCCAAGTGCTAAAAGTGGCTACTCACAAACCCCCAACATTGATAGAGACTACGATTACAACGGTAATTAAAAAAAACTACAAAGAGGTATAGCATCTTGGAATTACAAATATGATGATCGGAATACGCGATATGAAGAGACCTTAACGATTGATGGTCTCAACTTTAAAACAGAATATGATATTAATTCATATGGTCGATTAACCGCAATGACATACCCTTCAGGAGATACGGTTAATTTTTCTCCTAATACTTCTGGCCAACCATCTAAAGCTGAGCTTAGCTCACAAAATACTTTATATGCTCAAGATATTTTATATCACGCTAATGGCGATATAAATAGTTTTAAATATGGCAACGGGATTGAGTTTCTTCAAACACAAAATGATAGGGGGTTACCTGAATTTAGACAAGCATTATTAAGTAATGAGCAAGATTCACCTATGAGTTTGAAATACACTTATGACGCCAGAAAAAACACCACACATATTGATAATCTATTAGATAACAGCCGCAATATTACAAATACATTTGATGGACTTAACCGATTAGACACTGCAACAAGTCAGTCTTGGGGAGGCGAATTAAATTATACCTATGATCCTATCGGTAATTTAAGAAAGCGCAGTATTAGTGGCAATCCATTTAATACAGAAGTTTATTTTTCCGGGATTAATGGAGAAAAAAATAGAGTTAGCGGTACAAGTGTAAACGGTAGTGTTGCTGTATATCAATATGATGACAGAGGCAATGTAACAAATAATAACAAACACGCTTTTAATTATGATTACCTCAATCAACCTACGACTATTAATAGCCAAGGTCATTCAGGTACTTTTATCTACGATGGCCACAAAAAAAGAGTAAAAAAAATAGTCAATGGTAAAACAACTTATTCGGTCTACACCTTGGGGGCCGGACTCGTTACTCAATATAATAAAACAGATCAAACGCACACTGACTATATTCGTGCAGGTGGTACACTGATAGCGCGTGTAGAGAGTAAAGGTAGCGCTGCCGATCCAAATACCAATGCGTTTAACCAAGTTTTGCAACCAGAGCAAACTAACAGTGCTTTAATTTGGACAGATCAAAGCTTACCCTATGGTTTGCCATTAGATTCCCCCGCTGCTAAAGCCGATTCTCTTGGTTATACCGGCCATGTGAAAGATGATAGTGGTTTAGTGTATATGCAGGCACGATACTATGATCCAGTGATTGGTAGGTTTTTGAGTAATGATCCTGTTGGGTATTCGAATGTTCATAATTTTAATCGTTATGCTTATGCGAATAATAATCCATATAAGTTTGTTGATCCTGATGGAAGGTCATCCGAATGTTTCTTTTGTCGAAGAGATTATAATACCGAAGCCTTGATGACGAAAGGAAAGGCTGTACGTCAAACCGTCGATGGGATCATGGCTGAAGAGTCAGGAGCTAATAATATTCAAGAATATAACACACCAACACTAGGGGAAGCTTTAAGTGAGCTTGGAGGTAAAATCCCAGGGTTACTGGGTGTTGCTAGTGCTATAACAGGCACAACTTTACAGGCTAACGATGCTAGTGATGATCAGACCGTTTCTCCAGCTGTATCTGGTATTGTTGTTGGAACGTCTGTTGGATTGGTTGTTGAGGATGTTGCCACTGATTATGGTAAAAAGTTAGCAAATTTAAAAGTCAAGGCTGCTAGCTATATAGCTGGCGCAGTATCAGGTATAATGGCAACTGCAGCTGAAAAGAATAACATTGAAAAGCGTAAGGAAGACAATGATGGGTAATATCCCAAGTATAAAAGATAAAGTCCTGACGTTGTATGGAGTACTATATTTTTCCTTTGTTATTTATGAAACGATATTTTATAGCGTAGACTTTCAAGTCTCGATGATCGTAAAGATAATATTTAACTTATTGCTGGCGACCATGTTTTACGGATACGTTAGTAAAAAAGCATTTTTTGATGCTTCAACTTGGAGGAGTATTTTTTACTTTTTAGTAGTCCTTTACTGCATATACTTTTCATTAGCGTTAGCAACTAAGGATATTAGCTTATTTGGAGTGCTCTTTATTACTATATTGAGTGTATCTCCGTTATTGTATATGTTGTATTTATATAGCAATAAGACACAGGAATATTGGAACTAAAGAAGATTATCAGGGGCATACATGGTCACTCCGATTAAATCAAACTCTATTGCTTGTTTTTTCCCGAATCTCGGGGTAAACCATTGAATAAATTACATATTTCTTTCTTACTAAACTAGTTTTATGCTTGGTAAAAGCTATCGAGGACAGGCTATCTAAGAAAAAGTTTAAACGGTTGATTTGGTTATGTTGTTACCGAACGCGGTAAGGAATAATCGCGTGGGACAGGCATCGTTAACACCCTAACTGAAGGATTAAAATAAAACCATAGATTTATTAGTGCCTGTCCCGCAAGAAACCCAAAATGTGCGAGTTAGTAGATGCTAGCTCGCAAACATAATGCCTGTAAATAGTAATGATCATGCTGGACAGAAACATGTAAACCTCTGATTTAATTAGATGTTAAAAATAGAGTCGACTACACATCGATGACTGTCCTTGAAGGGCTGTTACTGTTTTGGGTCGTCTTTTCCGCCACAAAATCAAGCGCCGAAAAGTTTGTCCAGCCCGGAACGGACGCGGCACTATAGCCTCGTTATGCATAGTTTTTCCACTGCTGCTTAGTGCCAACCCTTTGCTTGTGTTTAGGGTTTTGCTCAATGAAGATGGGAACATCAGATTTACTTTTAGGTAACGCAGGATCACTGTGATAACCACTACCTACAAAACGAAAACCAGCCTCCCATAGGCTCTTTGCTGCCGCCCAAGCTGAAGAGTCTGACTTCGGTGGCGTAGCAAAATTGCGACCCATAAATACCATGCGATGACCGCAATTTGGACACATATGAACAATTTCTGAATCAGACTGATGAGCCGAGCCAGACGATGTATTTTCAATTGCTTGACGCTTAAATGCTACATGACAATCAAAGCATGCAAATTTATGTAAGAACTCAGTCATAGTGCATAACACCTAACGCTTAATCGTGCGCGATTTGCGCATTTTTCTACCAAATCCGCGCGCACTTTTATACTTTCTGTATTTTTAACAAATACGCTAACACATTGCTATTTATATTGTTTATTTGCAGATAAAAATTTATCAAAGGTAAAAATGCACATCTTGCGCATTTTCTTTAATCAGGGAGCAAAGAACGGGAATTGTACATAAATACAGTCCTGAAAATGCGTGTTTGGTTTAAAACGGACAGAACGACAATGTCGAACTGCAGGGTCAGTCTTTACTTCGCTATTTTTTAATCGGTTGATTTAAGCTTTTAAAAGCTATCGAGAACAGGCTATCTAAGAAAAAGTTTAAACGGTTGATTTGGTTATGTTGTGACCGAACGCGGTAAGGTGTATAAAAATACACTTTTGTAGGGTGGCATGAGCGGAGCGAATCCCACCATTTTATGGTTGGTTTATCACTTCACTTTCTGATGTCGCGCCTCACTTCGTTCGAGGCGACCTACGGTGTATGTTTTATACTTTCCTTTTAAATATCTATTCTTTGTGGTACAAATAATCGTGTAAGACCATGCAGGACAGGCGCATTTAAGCCTTTGATTTAATTGGATATTACATAAGCGAATCGACTACACATCGATGACGGTCCTTGAAGGGCTTAACTTTAAGTATACTCGTTTTCCTTTCCACCACTCCAGAAAATCACCGTTTTGATCATAAACATTTGTATACTCCCAAGAAAACCCATCAAAGGTTTCATCGCAAAATTGTTGGATTTTATTCCAGCCTAGGCTTGCGGGAAATGCAACTAAATAAAGAAACTGTTTTTTACTATTTACGAATTCTTCATAAACGCCATCTTCATTTCTAACTGAGTTATTTATTTCTCGCATTCGAGATTCTTGGATATTTTTATAACCGTAGATTCTACAACCGATAAAGCCACTTCTTTTCTTTATCTCAAAATGGGTTCCATAGTCTTTGATAATATCTCCGTAAGTGAAACCAAATAGCTTTGCAGGAATTCGAATCACTTTATATTCACCATCACCCAATAATTGCAGTTGAATTGACTCAACTGCTGACAGGTCTGTATTTTCAAAAGTACTGAGTGTTAAAACTATTTCATTATCTACATTCATTAACTGCAACCTTTTTTGTCTTGGCACGTCGTTTTAGCCTCTCCACGATTTCCTGCACTTCTATTACTAACAACCATGCAAGACATGACTACAGATAAACAGCACAGGGATTTTTACTATATAAAGAGGGAACCTGCAACCATCCCACCCAATGGCTACTGCGCGCATGACTTTTTCAACACTTGAATGATGTGTCGGCTGCGCGACACATATCCTTATTTGTTATATTTAACTTTTACAGTGAGAAAAAGCACCTTGACGAAGCTTGGTAAATTCAACTTTCGAAGTTTTATTACCATCAAGTTTCAATAAATTGAAGGAGCAGCCTCTGTAGCCCATATCAAAAACCACCTTGTATTGAGCGTTTGGTTTAAGAGTGACAGCAGCGCTAACTGCACAAACTTTTGTATCTTGGGTTGCTGAAACTAAAATTCCGATCTCTTTACCTGATGGTAATGCCAACTTACCATCATTTCTAAATGATTCCATTTCAACTTTTGCTAAATTAGATAAGCATCCACTGGAATCAATTTCACCTATTCTAGTATTTTGCGTTGAGCTACCAGCAAACAATTTTAAATTAGATTTAGGAGTCAGTACTTCTACAATTGCTGCATTTAAGTCATCAGATGATTGATAAGTAGATGCACAACTAGCTATTAAAAATATTGATAAAATAACACTTAATTTATTCATATTAAGTAACCTCAAATGAAATATAACGAGACTGTAGAAAAACAACAATCTCAGCTTTAATAAATAAAAACAGTTTAATCTGTAAATTGTTGAAAAGAAACATTGAGTTGCAAGATCCCATGTGATCTAATAACTATTATTCGCCAACACCTTATAATCATGGCCAACTACAAGCCAGACTACTCACACCAAAACCAATTTATCGCTGTTGATTTCTCTGCGCAAATTGTTCCGGGTACATTCGAATATGCCTTAAGCCATATTATTGATAACAACCTCGACTTATCCTCGTTTAATGCCCGTTATAAAAATGACAAAGGTGGGGCGACAGCCTATTCACCAGCCATCATGCTCAAAATTATCTTGTTTGCTTATTCTCGTGGTTATATCTCCAGTCGTCGAATTGCACAAGCCTGTCAAACCAATATCACCTTCATGGCATTATCGGGTGATGCACAACCGCACTTTACTTCCATTGCCAGCTTTGTCGCGAATATGAGTGACAATATCGAGCCGTTGTTTACCCAAGTCTTAATGATTTGTGAACAAGAAAATCTAATTGGTCACAACATGTTTGCCATTGATGGCTGTAAAATTCCGTCCAATGCCAGCAAAGAATGGAGCGGCACACACCAAGAGCTCGAACAAAAAGCAAAGCGTGCATATTTTCATGCATCGCGATCACCTAATAACATTGATGCCGATCAGCTAATAACATCCATCGCGATCATGCAATAACATCGATGCCGATCACTTTTAACAAAAATGTTATTGAGTGATCGACTTGATGTTATTTGCTACCTAATCAAATTTCTCACGCATTGTAGGTGTGTTTAATCGTTATTCTTATCGTTTTAATTGCGATGGGGATAACTATGCCAACGGCACCTATATCTATGAGAAAACTTAAAGAAATACTTCGACTAAAATACGGTTCAAACTTAACGCATCGTCAAATAGCCAAAAGCTTGTCCATATCTCCATCTTCTGTTTCGACTTATGCGAACCGAGCTGCTCAGCTAGGGTTGAGTCAATGGCCTTTAGAAGATAAATGGGATGATGTCTCGTTAAAGCACGCCTTTTTCAATACCAAGGCAAAACCTAAACAATTTTCGCTACCCGAATGGTCTACGGTCAAACAAGCGTTAAGCTGTAAAACCATGACCCTTTTGCTGCTGTGGCAAGAGTACGCAGAGCAACACCCAGAGGGGCATTACAGTTACAATCACTATTGCAGGCAATATAAAGCTTGGCTTAAAACGCAAAGGCTTTCTATGCGCCAACACCACAAAGCGGGTGAAAAATTGTTTGTTGATTATTGCGGGCCAACCCTACCGATTGTTAATCCCAAAACAGGTGAATACCGTACGGCTCAAGTCTTTGTAGCGGTCATGGGGGCGTCGAATTACACCTACGCTGAAGCCACGCTATCACAAGGGTTAGAAGATTGGATAATGAGCCATGTTCGCTGCTTCGAGTTTCTCGGCGGCGTGCCGGAACTGGTGATACCGGACAACCTTAAAAGCGGCGTAACGAAAGCTTGTCGCTATGAGCCAGATTTAAACCCCACTTATCAACAATTAGCAGAGCATTATGATACGACGGTTATTCCTGCTCGGCCTTATAAACCCAAAGATAAAGCGAAAGCGGAAGTAGGCGTGCAAATTGTTGAACGTTGGATCATGGCTCGCCTTCGCCATGAAACCTTCTTCAGCTTGAAACAACTTAACCAGCGTATCGCAGAATTGCTTGACGATATGAATAACAGGAAAATGAAAAAGCACCCTGGCAGTCGAACCAGTCAGTTTGCCGCCATTGATAAACCCGCCTTAAAACCGCTACCACAGAGCACATATCAATATACCTTCGTTAAAAAGGTACGCGTTCATATCGATTACCATGTAGAAGTTGAACAGCATTATTACTCAGTGCCGTATTCCTTGGTCAAACAAAAGCTTGAAGCACATATAGGTGACCAACAAGTGAAGATTTACCACCAAGATAAGCTGGTGGCTATTCACCCAAGAGCTTATGGTGTAGGCCGGCATAGCACCAATGAACAACATATGCCCGAAGCGCATCGTCAGCATCAACAATGGTCGCCACAACGACTTGAACGGTGGGCGGCGCAAATCGGCAAACATACCGAGTCCTTGGTTAGACTCTACCTACAATCGCGTAAACACCCTGAGCAAAGTTACCGTCGCTGCCTTGGCTTATTAAACCTAGCCAAACAATATTCACCAGAACGACTGAATGCAGCTTGTGCCAGAGCATTGCAGACAAAAGTGACGCACCTTAAGGCCATCAGCAATATGCTCAGTAAAGGGTTAGAACAACAGCCACTACCGAATGAACAAAGAGACTTGCTTAATGACATTGAGCATCAAAACATCCGCGGTCAAGACTACTATCATTAAGGAATATTCACATGAATACATTATCAAACCAGTTAACGACATTAAAACTTAGCGGTGTTAAAGCCGCCTTATTACAACAAAAAGAGCAGTCTAATCTCTATATGGAACAAAGCTTCGAAGAGCGATTAAGCTTGCTACTGGACTATGAAATTACGGGACGGGAGCAGCGGCGTATTGAACGCCTCACCAGGCAAGCCAAATTTAGAATTAAAGCTAACTTACAAGAACTAGAATACCAAGCAGAGCGAGGGTTAAGCCAAGATAAGATCCGTAGCCTTGCACAAGGTGAATGGTTAACTCAACAGCATAACTTATTGATCACGGGGGCAACGGGTTGTGGCAAAACATACCTTAGTTGCGCGCTGGGTCATCATTATTGCCAGCAAGAACATAGCGTTTACTACTTCCGCTTAAAAGAACTACTGGAAAAGCTGTTTATGGCGCAAGCAGATGGTAGCTATCGAAAGTTAATCAACAAACTCAAAAGCTGCGACTTGCTGATCTTAGATGATTGGGGACTTGAGCCACTCAATGCCCAACAACGTAGCGATTTACTTGAGATTATCGATGCAAGATATGACTTCAAATCGACCATGATCACCAGTCAGCTTCCCGTCACCAGTTGGTATGAAATGATTGGAGAATCGACACACGCTGATGCGATCTTAGATAGACTTGTTCACAGTGCGATCAAGATCGAATTAAAAGGAGAATCAATGAGAAAAAGAAGAAATAAATTGACGGAAGCCGATCACGTCAGTTAGATTTTTATCAGGTCTACAATCGTGAGAAATTGTGATCGCCATCGATGTTATTAAGCGATCGGCATCATGTTATTACGCAA